>NZ_CP104382.1:600000-1200000 GCF_030582395.1 Ralstonia pickettii | reverse complement strand
CGCGTGCGGCCGAACAGCACCACCGGCTTGTTCAGATCGATCATCCATTGAATGGCTTCCTCCGGCATGCGGGAGCTGACGATCATGCCGTCCACGCGCTGCGCGAGCGCTTCGATCAGTTGACGCTCGCGCTCCTGGCTTTCTTCCGTATCCACCAACAGGAGTGTGTAGTCATTCTGCAGGGCGATCCGGTTGGCGCCTTTCACGATATTGGTGAAGTGCGGGTTGCGGATGTCGAGGATGGCCAAGCCGATGGTGCGCGTCTTGCCCGTGATCATCGAGCGGGCGAGCGGGTTGGACCGGTAGCCGAGCTGTTCGATCGCTGCCTTGAGTTTGGCTTCCACCGGCGCAGAGAAGCGCTGCGTGCTGTTCATGTATTTCGACACGGTGGCCACCGAGACCTCGGCGGCGGCGGCAACGTCTCGGATGGTCGGAGAGCTCTTCTTCATCAGGTGGCACGTGCGGGGTGGTTGGCCGCTGCACGAAGACGCCAGCGGCCAATGATGCGGGAATTATAGGTGGAGAACGTTTTCCGTCGGCGCCAGTGAGCACCTCTAAGGCCATCCGCGCCGTCCAGTCTTGGGCCTGTTTCAAGACACCCAGGTGACTGCCTCAGGCGACGGTGTGATTCGCCATCAGCTCGAGCGCGCGCACCATCGCGGAGTGGTCCCACGCCTTGCCGCCGTTGGCCGCGCACACGCTGAAGAGCTGTTGTGCGCTGGCTGTGTTCGGCAGGGCGATGCCGAGCTTGCGTGCGCCTTCCAGCGCCAGGTTCAGATCCTTCTGGTGCAGCTCGATGCGAAAACCCGGGTCGAACGTACGCTTGATCATGCGCTCGCCATGCACTTCCAGGATGCGCGACGAGGCAAAGCCGCCCATCAACGCTTCGCGCACGCGTGCCGGATCGGCGCCGGCCCTGGAGGCGAAGAGCAGCGCTTCGCCTACGGCCTCGATGGTCAGTGCCACGATGATCTGGTTGGCCACCTTGCAGGTCTGTCCAGCGCCGGATTCGCCCACATGGGTGATGTTCTTACCCATCAGCGCGAACAGCGGCCTGGCGCGCTCGAACGCCGCTTCCTTGCCGCCGACCATGATGGTGAGCGTGGCATCGCGCGCGCCGACTTCACCGCCGGAAACAGGCGCATCGAGGTAGTCGGCGCCGAGCGCTTCGACACGCTTGGCAAACGCCTGCGTCTCGATGGGCGAGATCGAGCTCATGTCGATGAACAGCTTGCCGGCCGTCAGGCCCTGCGCGACACCATCTTCGCCAAACAGCACGTCGGCCACGTCGGGCGTGTCCGGCACCATGGCGATGACGATGTCCGCTGCGTGCGCAACCGCCGCCGAATTCTCGACAACGGTGGCGCGCGAACGCAGATCGTCCGGCACGGAATGTTTGCCGCTGACGATGAGGGTGTGGTCGCCCTTGAGCAGGTTGCGGGCCATGTGGGCGCCCATGATGCCCAGGCCGATGAATCCGATGGTTGCCATGATGTTCGTCCGTATTGTTCAGTCGGGAAAAAATTGCGGGGCGGTGGTCAGTAACGCGGCTTCTTGCGTGTCCAGTCGGGGCGGAACTTGCGCATCTGCGAGACATCGTCGCGGTTGGTGATACCGCAGCGCAGGTACTGCTCGTGCAAGGCGGCCAGCGCATCCCGGTCAATCTCGATACCAAGGCCCGGTGCGTCGGTCACGCTCACGCAACCGCCCTCGATGGCGATCTTGCCGCCCTTGAGCACTTCGTCGTCCTGCCACGGGTAGTGCGTGTCGCAAGCGTAGGTCAGATTGGGAACCGCGGCGGCCAGGTGCGTCATCGCCATCAGACTGATGCCCAGGTGCGAGTTGGAATGCATCGACAGGCCCAGCCCAAAAGTGTCGCACATCGTCGCCAGCACCTGCGTGGCGCGCAGGCCGCCCCAGTAGTGGTGATCCGACAGCACGATCTGCACGCCATTGAGGGACACGTTGCGGCGGAACTCGTCCATGTCGGTGACTACCATGTTGGTCGCCAGCGGCAGGCCCGTGGCCTTGTGCAGCGCGGCCATGCCTACCAAACCTGGGGTGGGGTCTTCGTAGTACTCCAGGTCGCCCTTGAGAAGCTCCGCCATGCGGATGGCTGTCTCCAGCGACCAATTGGCGTTCGGGTCGATGCGTAGCGGGTGGTTGGGGAAGGCGCGCCGGAGCGCCTTCAGGCATGCCACCTCCACCTCCGGCTCCAGCGCGCCGGCCTTGAGCTTGATGCTGCCGAAACCGTATTCGTCGATCATCTTGCGGGCCTGGGCAACCATCTGCTCGGCATTGAGCGCGGGGCCCCACGGGTCGGGCTTGTACGACGCGTCGACATCGCTGGCGAACTTGAAGAACAGGTAGGCGGAGAACGGCACCTTGCGGCGCACTGCGCCACCCAGCAACTCATGCACGGGAATACCGAGCGAGCGAGCCTGCAGATCCACGAACGCCACCTCGAACCCGCCGAACACCTTGCGGTCGCCCTTGTTGGCGGCTGAACCTGGCGCGACGTCCAGTTCAACCCCCTGCGATGCCGGGGCTCCTGCAGCCACCACACGCTCCCACAGGCCGTTCAGGTCGAACGGGCTGAGCCCAACCAGCGAATCCTTCACGTTCAGCAGGCCGTCGAGCACCGGCTTGTCGCCATAGGTCTCACCGAGGCCAACCAAGCCATTGTCGCTCTCCACCTCAATGATGGACCGCAGCGCAAAGGGCTCGTGGACGCCGCTGGCGTTCAGCAACGGCGGATCGCTGATGGCAATGGGGGTGACGCGAACGGCGGTGATCTTCATGGATGGCTTCCTCTTGTGAGTGACGGCGTAAGGCCTGCAGCCCTATTTTAGGGTAACGTTTTCCTATCCTAATCAATTTTCCTGGGCGCGTAAACCGAACGCTCTGACCGCCCGGATCTGCACGGCGTGGCAGAGGTAGATCCCCTTTCAGGCCGCGAGGGCGGATCATAGGATTTGGCGTATCCAGGCCGAATATGGGTAGTTTGTGGGGCGAGATTCCCCGGCATGTCCATCTCATATCGCATCGCGCGCGACAACTGGAGCGCTTC
Organism: Ralstonia pickettii; assembly: GCF_030582395.1. NCBI lineage: Bacteria > Pseudomonadati > Pseudomonadota > Betaproteobacteria > Burkholderiales > Burkholderiaceae > Ralstonia > Ralstonia pickettii. The sequence goes on along the minus strand of NZ_CP104382.1, from coordinate 1,196,930 downwards.
GTTGATGCGTGCTTTCGGTGGGGTCGGGTTTTCACGTATGCAGAAAATTAGGAAAACGGTTGACTTGATTTGATCGGCTCCCTATAGTTTGGAAACCGTTTTCCAGCAAGCCCCTTTCAAAGCGCGTCTTCCACATGCATATCCAGTTCGATTTCCACGGCAAGTTGGTCGTCGTGACCGGCGCCAGCGGCGCAATCGGCGCGGCCATCGCCAAAGAATTCCACCGTGCCGGCGCGCACGTGGTCGCCACCGGCCGCAACCGTCATGCGCTCGATACCCTGCGCGAGAGCCTGGGCGAGCGCTGCGACATCGTCATCGGCGACATGGCCGACGCCGCTCACCGCCAAGCCATCATTGATCGTGCCATTGAGCGTGGGGGTATCGATGTGCTGGTCAATAACGCCGGCATGACCCAGACGAAGAAGCCAACGGAAGAGGGCACGCTCGCGGATTTCGACGAGATCGTCTCGGTCAACCTGCGCGCCATGTACGCACTCAGCCTGGACGTGATGCGCGGCTGGGTTGGACTTGGGCACCCGGGCGTGGTGGTGAACGTGTCGTCACCCGGGGCGCAGCGTGCGCACCGCAATAACGCGATCTACGACATCAGCAAGGGCGGCGTGGATGCCATGACGCGCTGCCTGGCGGTGGACTTTGGCCGCCACGGCATTCGCGTCAATGCGATTGCACCGGCGCAGATCCCGCACTCGCATACAAAGAACGTCGACCCTGCGGCGGCAAGCGGCCTGCCGCTGCCCCGTCACGGGCTGGCGGAAGAGGCTGCGCGGCCGGTGCTGTTCCTGGCATCCAGTGCGGCGTCGTTCATTACCGGGCATGTGCTGCCCGTTGACGGGGGCTTGCTGGCGCAGTTGCGAATGCCCGCCGCAGCCTGAGGCGGCGCAAGGGCGCAGTAGTTGATGAACGAGCACGGCGCCACATGCATTGGACGCCGGGCCGATAGAACAAGCAGGAGACAAGATGAAGTTGACCAAGCAAAGCCCGCATCAATTCGCGCGGCTGGCGGCCTCTGCCGCGGCATGCGTGGCGCTGTTCGGATTCGCATCACACGCGCTGGCCGAGACCACGCTACGTGTCTGGACGCGCTCCAACCCGGATGCGCGCGCCACCTACGACAACATTGCTTCGGCGTTCACCAAGAAAACCGGCATCAAGGTCGAGTACTTCAACGCGATGACGGACTACGAGCAGCGTCTGTCGCGCGCGATTGCCGGCAATGACTTGCCCGACGTCATCATCAACGACAGCTCGTCGCTGGGTCTGATGATGAAGACGGGTGTGGCCGCCGAGATCGACCGCGCCGGTTTCCCTGGTGGCGCTGACATTCAGGACCGTGCCTGGCAGGGGGCGCAGGGCTACAACGGCAAGTACTACGCGGTGCCGGTGTCTGTGCAGTCGTTCGTGTTCTTCATCCGCAAGGACTGGCGCGAAAAGCTCGGCCTGCCGCAGCCGAAATCGTGGGATGACATCGCAAAGCTGGCCAAGGCCTTCACCACGATGCAACCCGCTGGTGCAGGCAAGCCGGTCTACGGCTTTACGTTCCCGGCATCGGCCACACGCGGCTACACCACCTGGTTCATGAGCAGTTTCCTGTGGCAAGCCGGCGGTGATTTCATCCGCCCGGACGGCAAGGGCAGGTTCCGTGGCGCCCTGGATGAGCCCGCCGCAGCAAAGACGGTGGGCTATTTCCGTCAGATGTTGTGCGTTGACAAGGTCACGCAGCCCGGCGCCATCAATGCCACCACCGCCGATGCCATTGCCAGCTTCCGCTCCGGCCAAACAGGCATCTTCTTCAGCGGCCCGTATCACATCGCCGTGGTCGATCAGGAGCCGGGGCGTGACAAGGTGGAGGTGATTGCTCCCCCGCCGGGCCCGGCCGGCAAAGCGGACAGTCTCGGCGAAGGGGAGTTGGCCTATGTCACGCGTTCGGCCAACAAGCAGGCTGCGCTGTCATACATTGCGTTCCTCACCTCGCCGGAAGGGCAGAAGCTTGGTATGCATCCGGGCGGGTTTCCCGTGGTGCGCCTGCCCGTCAACAAAACCGTCGATGCCGGCAAGGTCTATAACGACCCTCGCTGGCAGACGGTTGAAACCGTGTACGCCAAGAATGCGCACTACGCACCGGCCATTCCCGACTGGATGAGCGTGCGCCAGCTCACGGCTGATGGCCTGAACCGCATTCTGGCCAACTGCAGCAGCGATATCGATGCCGGCCTGAAAGACCTGAACAAGAAGGTCAATCAGGAGTTGGCCCGCCAGCGCGTGGGCGCGAACTGACGGTGAGCGCCTCATGAAACTCACCATCGGACTTCCCACCAGGCGCAGCGCCATCCCGTGGCTCTTCCTGCTGCCGGCCATTGCGGTGTTTGCCACGTTCAAGTTCGTGCCGATGCTGCGCGGGCTGGAGATGAGCTTCTACCAGGTGCACTTCGGCTCGGATTGGCAGTGGGTGGGGCTCGATAACTTCGAGCGCGCCTTTGCCGACACCGATCTGCATGCTGCTGTGGTGCAGACGGCGCTGTATGTGGCGGTGTCGGTCATCGCATCGGCTGTGATTGCCTTCTTCCTCGCATTGGCGCTGGAAGGCCCGGCGCGGCACCTGCGCATCATCCGCACCGCGATGTTCCTGCCGGCCGTGACGAGTGCCGCCGTGGTCGCCCAGATCTGGCAGATCCTGCTGGCTCCCACGCCCGAGGGCATCGGCAACACGATGCTGGGCTGGTTTGGCGCGGCACCCGCGGGCTTTTTCGCCGATCCGGATCTTGCCCTTGGCTCCTTGATCGCCATGCAGATCTGGAAGACCGTGCCGTACGACATGATGATCTTCATCGCGGGTCTCACGGGCGTGAACCGCGAACTGTACGACGCGGCCGCTGTGGATGGCGCCCGTTGGCACCATCGCCTGTGGTACGTGACGCTGCCCGCCATTCGCCACACGTTCGTGATCGTGGGCGTGCTCGGCTTCATTCGCGGCGTGCGTGTGTTCACCGAGGTGTACTCAAGCACCGGCGGCGGCCCGGGTGGCGCGACCGAGGTGGTGATGACCTACGTCTACAAAGCCGGTTTCGTGCAGTTCGACTATGGCTATGCCTCTGCCGTGTCTTGCCTGCTGTTCTTCTTCACGGCCGTGACCACCGTCACCTACCTGGCCTTGCGGCAACGGAGCAAACGCCATGACCGCTAAAACCATCGTCGCCAGACAACCTGCCGTCATGACGCCCACGCAATCTCGGATCCGGCTCTCGGCTGCAGCCGGTATGGCAGTTCGCTGGCTGCTCTACGCCGTCGTTGTCGTCATCTTCGCCGGCCCGTACTGGGCGATGCTGGCCACCGCCTTCAACGCCGATACCGTGCAGCCGGGCCAACTCCAGTTGTGGCCCTCGCATCCTTCGCTCAAGCACTTTGTCTATGCGTGGAGCGAAGCCGGTGCCTGGCGACATCTGCTGAATTCCTGCGTGGTGGTGGTAGCCGGGCTGGCGCTGCAGATCACCGTCAGTGCGCTGGCTGCTTATGCGCTGGCGCGCAAGAAGTTCGTTGGAGCAGGGGTCGTGAGCTTGCTGTTTCTGTCGACCATGATGCTGCCGGAAGAGGTCATTGCCATTCCGCTCTACCTCGTGCTCGGCAAACTGCCGGTGGTGCACGTGAGTCTGCTGAATTCGTACCTTGGAATGATTCTGCCCGTCGCCGGCTGGGCGTTCTCCATCTTCGTGCTGACCGAATTCATGAAGGCCGTCCCGATGGAGCTGGAGGAAGCCGCGCGCATCGACGGCGCCAGCGAGTGGCAGATCTTCTTCAACGTCGTGCTGCCGCTGGTCAAGCCGGCACTCGGGACCACGGCCATCTTCGGTTTCTTGATGATCTGGGACCAATACCTGTTGCCCCTCATCGTGGTCAACCGCGAGACGCTGTACACGCTGCCCGTCGTGCTCGCCTCGCTACGCACAGACGAACACATCTCGCCCAACGTCTTCATCGCAGTGACGCTGCTTGCAATGATCCCGAGCGTGGGGCTGTACCTCGGCCTGCAAAAGCACTTCCAGCGCGGGCTTACGTCCGGTGCGCTGAAGGGCTGAAACCGACAACTGACAAGAGGAGCGAATCATGGCTTCCGTGACCCTGGTCGCAATCGACAAGCGCTTTGGCGACCAGCACATCATCAAGAACGTCTCGGTGGACATCCGCGACGGTGAATTCTGCGTGCTCGTGGGCCCGAGCGGCTCCGGAAAATCGACCTTGCTGCGCATCATCGCGGGCTTGGAAGAGGTGTCGAGCGGCGCCGTCTGCATCGGCGGGCGCGACGTGACACAGCTGCACCCCAAGGAGCGCGACATCGCGATGGTCTTCCAGAGCTACGCGCTCTATCCGCAACTCACCGTGCGCGAGAACATGGGCTTCAGCCTGAAGCTCGCCAAGCGGCCCAAGGCAGAGATCGACGGCATTGTGAACGAGATCGCGCGTTCGCTGGCACTCGACAAACTGCTGGACCGCTATCCGCGCCAGCTCTCGGGCGGCCAGCGCCAGCGCGTGGCCATGGGGCGAGCTATTGTGCGCAAGCCGTCGGTCTTCCTGTTCGATGAGCCGCTTTCGAATCTCGATGCAGCGCTGCGTCACCACGTGCGTGCGGAGATCCGCGAGATGTACGAGCGCATGCGCACCACGTGTGTGTACGTGACGCACGACCAGGTCGAGGCCATGACGCTGGCCGACCGGATCGTCGTATTGCGCGATGGCGGTGTCGAGCAGGTCGGCACACCAGTCGAGTTGTATGACCGCCCGGTGAACCGGTTCGTCGCGCAGTTCATCGGCTCGCCATCCATCAACTTCTTCGAGGGCGTGGCCCAGGTCCGTGGCGACCGGGCTGCCATCCGCTGCGCGGACGGCGTTGAGATCGCACTGCGTGACCGTGGCGCCGTGCAGGATGGCCAGGAGGTGGTGTGCGGCATCCGGCCGGAGCACATCAGCATCGGCGGGGACGAAGGAGCGCACGACATCCGTGTCAATGCGCGAGTGAAGAGCGGAGAGTTCTACGGTGCCGAGACGTTGCTTGTCTGCGATACGCCGGTCGGCGCACTCGCAGCTACCGGCCGCGACCGCCAGGCCTATGGTCTGCAGCACGGCGCGCACGCCAGCCTGAGCATGCAGTCGGCCAACCTGCATCTGTTCGATCGCACAACGGAGCTGCGCTTGAACTGAGAGACCGGTTTCCCGCAGTGGATCTGCCACGGGTGAAAACCACAAAGCAATCACAAAGAAAACAGAGATCCACAAGGAGGAAGGAAATGGGTTTGAACACGAAGCTCTCTTGCGCGGCCGGCGCGGTGGCGGCGATGTGTGCGTCCGTGAATGTGCACGCACAAAGTTCGGTAACGCTGTATGGAGTGATCGACAACACAGTCGAGGCCGTGCGCACTACGGGATCCAACAAGGTGGGCGGCAATGTGCCGATGGCATTCAAGGACTCCAGCAACAGCTCGCTGTGGGGCTTGCGCGGCAAGGAGGAGCTGGGCAATGGCCTTTCCGCGATCTTCCAGATCGAGTACGGCTTCAACGCGGATACGGGTTCAGGCCCCAGCGGGCGTGATCAGTTTGTCGGCCTGCGCAGCGACACGCTCGGTACAGTGCAGATGGGGTTGATGACGACCCCGATGCGCGGCCTGGGCGGCAAGCTCAACTTCATTCCGGGCAGCACATCGATTGCCAACAACATTGGCATCATGACCACGCTCAACGGCGTGCAGACCAACCTGAATGCGCGTCTGGCCAACACCATCCAGTACACCACGCCCGACGTGCTGGGCGGATTGAGCGCGCAGGTGGTGTATTCGCCGGGCGAGGGCAGCGTGGGCCCGACCAACAGCAGCGTGAGCGGCTCTGCCGGCAAGCCGATCAACGGCATGTACGCGTGGGGCGCCGGGACGCAGTTCGCTCGTGGCCCGATTTACGCCGCTTATGCCTATGAAACGCGGCGTGGCCAAGCATTGCTGGGCGCGGGGGCGGGCCTCTCGGGGGCGGGCAGCGCGGGCATGGGCGTGGCTGGGGCCGGCTACTCGAACGACTACGAACACCGCGTGGCTGTGCGCTACGAGGCGACGTGGCTGTCGGCGGGCTCGACCAACTTCTCGGTAGGCTGGGACCGGCTTGGCTCCAAGGGGATCTTCGGCACGGGTGCAGCCGCTGGCAGCGGTGAGACGTACCGTGATGCCTTCAGCATATCGGTCATGCAGAAAGTGGGCGCGCAGGATTTCATCTTCAGCTATTCCGTGGCACGCCCGCTCAAATGCTCGGGCGCAGCGCAGTTCGGCCAGTGCTCGGATGCGCAGCGCGAACACACGGGCGCGCAGCAGATGGTGTTTGCGTATCACTACTGGCTGTCGCAGCGCACCATGTTGCAGGCCTACGTCAGCCGCATTCACAACGGCTCGTTTGCCACCTATGACTATGACGTGAACCCGGTTGTCACCGCGGTGGCAAACCGTACACCGGGTGGGTCCCCGATCGGTGTAGGCCTGGGCATCCGGCATTCGTTCTAACTCTCGGTAGGGCTTTTCCATGCAGCGCAACCGGTTCAAGGCACAGTTGCTCGCTCGCAAGCAGCAACTCGGCATCTGGAGCATGCTGGCCTCCAGCAATGTCGTCGAAGTCCTGACGCAGTCCGACTACGACTGGATCCTCCTCGACACCGAGCACGCACCCAACGAGGTGCCGATGGTGCAGGACCAGTTGCGCACCGTGGCCCAGACGCCGATGTCGGCGGTGGTCCGGCCCAGCACGAATGACGCGGTCGTCCTCAAGCGCCTGCTCGACATTGGCGCGCAGACGGTCCTGGTACCCATGGTGGATACCGCGGACGATGCGAGGCGCGCCGCAGCGGCAGTCCGCTATCCACCGGCGGGTATCCGTGGCGTGTCGCTTGCCACGCGCGCCAACCGTTATGGGCGCGATGCCGACTATGGCCAATGCGCCAATGAGGAGGTCTGCCTGCTCGTGCAACTGGAGACGCCCAGGGCCCTGGAGAACCTCGAGTCCATCGCTGCGGTGGAAGGCATCGATGGCATCTTCGTTGGGCCCGCCGACCTCGCCGCCACGATGGGACACCTGGGCGACGTCCGACATGCGGCGGTGCAGGCTGCCATCCATGACGCCTGCGAGCGCGCTCACCGTTGCGGCAAGCCGATCGGCATCCTGATGGCTGATCCGGAGCTGAATGCCCGTTACATCGCCGACGGCTTCGACTACGTCGCTGTCGCCACCGACATCAGCCTGATGCGCAGCGGAGCGGAAGCCGCACTCAAACAGGCTCGTTTACATCAACGCTAACCACACCATTGAGCATGGGAACCAACGAAACAGAAAGCGGCACAGCTGCACAACACAAGCCATTCAAGCGGCTACTTCTGACCGGCGCTGCCGGCAACCTTGGCCGGCAACTGCGCGGCGCGCTGGCGGCATGGGCTGAGGTGGTTCGCGTGAGTGACATTGCTCCGCTGGGCGAGCTGGCCGGCCACGAAGAGGGCGCAGTGGTCGACCTGGCAGACCGGCAAGCTGTGCACGCCCTTCTCGAAGGTGTCGACGCGGTCGTGCACCTGGGCGGCATTTCGGTCGAGGCCCCGTTCGATGATCTGATGCAGGCCAATATTCTCGGGTTGTACAACGTGTACGCCGCTGCGCAAAAACAAGGCGTGAAGCGCGTTGTCTACGCCAGCTCGAACCACGCGATGGGCTTTCATCCGGTCACCTCGGTGCTGGATGTCGATGCACCGCTGCGCCCGGACTGTCTGTACGGCGTGACCAAGTGCTTTGGCGAGGCGCTGTCGCGCTACTACTTCGATCGCTTCGGCCTGGAGACGGTATGCCTGCGCATCGGCTCGTCGTTCGAGGCGCCGAGGAATCCGCGCATGCTGGTCACGTATCTGAGCTATCGCGATTTCATTGAACTCGTGCGCTGCTCGCTGTTTACCAACCGCGTCGGCCACGCGATCGTCTATGGTGTGTCGGACAACCGCATCAAATGGGCCGACAACACCAAGGCGAGTTTTCTGGGCTTCCGCCCGCAGGACAGTTCGGCGCAGTTCGAACACCTGTTTCCAGCGGTTGCCCCCAGCACCCATTTCGATGACCCCACGCAACGCTACCAGGGCGGCCCCTTCGTGCTTGCCGGGCCGATGGAGCCGAAGTGATGCCCGTGGTTTCGCAAGCCTCTATCGAACGCATTGACGTCGGGTATGCACCGGCCACGGTCGGCGAGAGCCCGGTCTGGCGTGCGCAGGAAGACGCGCTGTACTGGGTCGATATTCCCGCGCAGCGCATCGTGCGACAGCACGTCTCCTTGGGCGTGCGCACCGAGTGGACATTGCCCGAGAAGGTGGCGTGCATGGCGTTCAGCCGCAACGGCACGCTGGTGGCTGGGATGGAAACGGGCGTGTTCGCCGTCACGTTGGGGGAGCCCACGCCTGCCGATGGCGTGTTGCCAGCCAGCGTAAGCAAACTGGCCGCACCGGCCTTTCCCGTTCCACGCATGCGGTTCAACGACGGCCGCTGTGACCGCCAGGGCCGCTTCTGGTCCGGCACGATGGTGCAGGACATGGCCGCCGCCAATCCGGCCGGCGCATTGTTCTGCCTGGATGCACAGGGTCGGCTGTCGGCACCCGTGGTCGATCAACTCATCGTGCAGAACGGGCTGGCGTGGTCGCCCGATGGCACGACGATGTATCTGTCCGATTCGCACCCGCAGCGCCGGCTGATCTGGGCATTCGACTACGACACCGAGACGGGGACGCCCAGCCGCCGCCGGGTCTTTGCCGATCTGCACGATTACGTGGGGCGCCCCGATGGCGCCGCGGTCGATGCCGATGGCTGTTATTGGATCTGTGCGAACGATGCCAGGGCGGTACTCCGCTTCACGCCGCAGGGCGAGCTGGATCGCAGGATCGACCTGCCGGCTGTCAAGCCGGCCATGTGCGCATTCGGCGGGCGCGATCTCGATACGCTGTTCATCACGTCAATCCGCCCCGCCGTCGGTGCGACAGAGCATGACGGCCATGTTTTCGCGCTTCGCCCGGGGGTACGCGGCTTGGCCGAGCCCGAATATGCGGGGGTGCTGTGAGCTGCGAACACATCTCGCCCAGGTATTCCCCGGGCCGGCGGCTGCTTTTGCACGGCATGTTCGCAGCGCCGTTGGCAGTCGCGGCCAGAGGCTATGGCAACGGCTGGGCGGCCGATCTGGTATCCCGCCCCAACAGTAAGAATGCGATGACGTACGCACTGACCTCGTTACAGCGTGCGGAAGCACTGGCGGCTTCCGTACCACCTGCGGTGGCGGCACAACTCATTTCACAGGCGCACACAAGCTTGGCGCGCCCGCTGCATGTGCGCGACATCGTTCACACGCAGGGCCTCCTGCCGCATGAAGGCGACCGCGATGCAAGCGTGCTGGCCCAGCAGGATTGGCAGCAGACGCTGGTGCAGGCGTTGGCGTTTCGCGTATCCAACACCCCCGCTTATGCCGACAAGGCGGTGGCGTACATCGCAGGATGGCTGCCGGTATACCGCTCATCCTCCAACCCGGTCGACGAGGCTGAGCTCGTGCAATTCCTGTTCGGGCTCGATCTGATGCGTGAGCATTTGTCAGCCGAGCTGGCAGAACGCGTCCCTTCCTTTGGTGCGCAACTGGCCGAGGCTTACCTGACGCCCGCGCGGCGCGTGGGCGACGACAGCACACTGCTCAACAACTGGCAGAGCCATCGCATCAAGCTGGCGACCGCCGGGGCCTATCTGAGCGGCGAGAGGCGGTGGATCGACGCTGCGCGGGCGGCCTTCATCGATCACGTGCGGCAGAACGTGCGCGATGACGGCAGCACGTACGATTTCGCCCAGCGTGATGCTATGCATTACGTGGTCTACAACCTCGAGCCGCTGTTGATGGCAGCAACGATGGCGGTTGCGCATGGGCAGGATTGGTACGGCGCCCCGGAGATTCGCGGCCGGCTGGCGAGCGCGCTGAACTGGCTTGCCCCCTATGCGCGGGGTGAGAGGCAGCACGAGGAATTCGTGCACAGCAGCGTCAAGTTCGATGCGCGTCGCGCTGCTGCCAACGTGAAAGGCTACTCCGGCCTATGGCAACGCAACGAGGCAGCGGACCTATACCGCATCGCCTCGCATCTTGATCCACAATTTCGCGCCGTATCGGTTGGGCTGAATGCCTCGCCGGTTGCGCGCGCCTTGTTCCCCGCCTAGGGAGAGCGCGATGAAAATGAAAATCAAGGGACTGCGCTGGTGGATGATCGGCCTGCTGACGCTCGGTACGGTCATGAACTATCTGGCGCGCAGCTCGCTGGGCGTGGCCGCACCCACGGTCATGCAGAGCCTGCATATCACCACGCAGCACTACGGATGGATTACCGGTGCCTTCCTGGTCATGTATCCGATTGGCGCGCCGCTGACCGGGTATCTGATGGATCGCATCGGCCTGCGCTTCGGTTTCTTGCTGTGCGGTGTCGCATGGTCGCTCATCTGTATCGCGCATGGGTTCGTAAGCGGCTGGATCGGGCTGTTCGTGCTGCGTGGCATGCTGGGGCTCGTGGAAGGCGCTTTCATCCCGGCCGGTATGCGCGCCACGGCCTACTGGTTCCCCGCTCGGGAGCGAGGCTTTGCGGCCGGCACGTTCAACCTGGGCGCTTCGGTCGGGGCCATCATGGCGCCGCCGCTGATCGCATGGTCGATCCTCAAGTACGACTGGGAGACCGCCTTCATCATTGCTGGCGCACTGAGCCTCGGCTGGGCTGGATTGTGGCTGATCTTCTATCGTCATCCAGATGCGCACCCAGCGCTGACGAAGGAGGAGGCGGACTACATCGCGGCGGGGCAGGTGGAGGACCAGACGATTGGAGCGAACGACAGGGTGGCGCAGGCAAAGGATGGCGGCAGGCCGACCATCCGCCATATCCTGTCTCAGCGGAATTTTTGGGGCATTGCGTTGCCGCGCTTCTTCGCCGATCCAGTGTGGGGCACGCTGGTCTACTGGATGCCGCTGTACCTGTATCAGGCACGCGGGTTCGATCTCAAAACCATTGCGCTCACTGCGTGGCTGCCATTTGTGGCCGCGGATTTCGGCTGCATGATGGGCGGCACCATCTCCGCGTATCTGAACAAGCGCTTCGGCGTCGCCATCGTCGACGGCAAGCGCGTTGCATTCTCTCTGGGTGCGGTGCTCATGATCGGCATGGCGGGCGTGGGTTTCGTCAAGGACCCAGCGGTGGCCATCTTCTTGCTGTGCTTGGGCGGATTCGCACACCAGACCCTTTCGATCTCGGTGATCTCTCTGTCGGCAGACCTGTTCCCCAAGCACGAAGTGGCGACTGTTACTGGCATGGCGAGTTTTGTGGCCGGAATCGGCAACCTGAGCTTCACATTGCTGATCGGGGGGCTGGTCAGCAGCATCGGCTACACGCCGTTCTTCGTGGCGCTAGGCTGCGGTGACCTGATAGGCATGGCGCTGCTGTGGACGCTGGTCAGGCATCGCGCGCCGGCACAAAGCCGCAATCTATCTTCGGCGGCAAACGCCTAGCTTGGGAGTTGACGATGGACCCAAGTTTGCTGTTGCGAAAGATGTTTGACGCCGCGATCGATGCAGCGCTGCCGGCGAGCAACCTTGCGGCGCATCTGCCCGAGGCGCCCGCCGGTCGCTTGATCGTCATCGGTGCCGGCAAGGCATCTGCAGCCATGGCGCGCGCCGTTGAGACACATTGGAAAGGCCCACTCAGCGGCCTGGTGGTGACTCGTTACGGTTACGCCGTGCCGTGCGAGCGCATCGAGATTGCCGAGGCCGCACACCCAGTGCCCGACGCTGCCGGGATGGATGCCGCAAAGCGGATGCTGTCGCTGGTCGGCAACCTGAGCGCGAGCGACACCGTGCTGTGTCTGATCTCGGGTGGTGGGTCGGCGCTGCTGCCGTTGCCGATCGATGGCGTTACGCTGCAGGACAAGCAGGCCGTGAGCCGCGCGCTGCTCAAATCTGGCGCAAGCATCAGCGAGATGAATTGCGTGCGCCGGCACCTGTCAGGCATCAAAGGTGGACGCCTGGCGGCAGCATGCCATCCGGCCAAGGTCGTCACACTGCTGATCTCCGATGTGCCGGGCGACGATCCCTGCGACATCGCCTCCGGCCCGACGGTCGGCGATCCCACGACGTGTGCGGATGCGCTGGCGATCCTGCAGCGTTACCGGATCGACGTGCCGAAACCGGTGCTCGAGGCGCTCGAAAGTGGGCGCGGCGAATCCCTCTTTCCAGACGACTCGCGCCTGGCGGGCAACACCGTGCGCATGGTCGCCACGCCCCAGATGGCGCTGGAAGCCGCTGCCGCGGTGGCGCGCGCGGCCGGAATCCCCACGCACATTCTCGGCAACGCGATTGAAGGCGAGGCGCGCGACGTCGGGGCGGTCATGGCAGGCATTGCGCGGCAAGTCCGGCTGCACGGCCAGCCATTTTCTGCACCGTGCGTTTTGCTGTCTGGCGGTGAAACGACCGTCACTGTCCGTGGTAATGGCCGTGGTGGGCGCAATGTCGAGTTCCTATTGGCCCTTGGTATTTCACTCGCGGGCGAACCCGGCATCTACGCAATGGCTGGCGACACCGATGGCGTGGACGGTCAGCAAGAGATTGCTGGTGCAGTGCTCACTCCCGATTCGCTCCGCGAAGCGAGGGCGCTCGGCATCCAGCCGCGCGAAGCGCTCGACAACAATGACGGGCACGGCTTCTTTGGCGCCTTGGGCGCATCTGTCGTGACGGGCCCGACCTTCACGAACGTCAATGACTTTCGCGCCGTGCTCGTTTTATGAAAGCCCCCCCAGTGAAGCTCACGTCTGACCTCTGCTGCTCCCTTTCTTCACGCTTCACTCAGGCGCTGATGCACGAGTAAGCCGTGCGCTCTGGGAGCCGTCACCCCGAGGCCCGGCGCAATATCGGTGTGCCGGGCATGGAGACCAGCGGAGGTGCACCGGCAGGGGCGCCCCGTTGTCAGACCGTCATGCCGCCGTCGACGACGATGCACTCGCCATTGGTGTAGCTCGCTGCATCAGACACGAGGTAGAGCACCGTGCCGGCCATCTCGCGCGGCTCGGCGTGGCGGCGCAGTGGGATCTCGCTGATCCAGCGGTCGTACGTGGCCTTGTCTTCAAAGAGCGCGCCCGCGAACTTGGTCTTCGTCAGACCCGGCAGCAGGGCATTCACGCGAATGCCGAACGGCCCGCATTCCTTGGCGAACGCGCGCGTCATGTGGGCCACGGCGGCCTTGGTGATGGAGTAGATGCCTTGCTTGTCGCCCGGGTGCAGCGCGTTGACCGACGCGGTATTGACGATCGCGCCGCCGCCCTGCGCCTTCATCATCTTGCCGGCTTCAACCGACATGAAGAAGTAGCCGCGGATGTTCACCTCAACAGTCTTCTCGTACGCCGCCAGATCCGTGTCGAGGATGTGGCCGAAGTGCGGGTTGGCCGCCGCGTTGTTGATGAGAATGTCGAGCCGGCCGTGCGTGCGGCGGATGGTGTCGAACGCCGCGGCAATGTCTTCCATGCGCCCGACGTGGCAGGCGAGGGCTTCCGCCTTGCCGCCGGCTTCACGGATGCGTTCTGCCACGACTTCGCAGTCGGCCAGCTTGCGGCTCGACACGATCACGTGCGCGCCTTGTTCTGCCAGCAGCTTGGCAATCTCTTCGCCAATGCCGCGGCTGGCGCCGGTAACCAGGGCGATCTTTCCGGTCAGGTCGAACAGGTTCGTGCTCATGGTGTGCTCCTCCAATGGTGATCTGTTATGGGCGTCCGGCCTGGGCGATCAGCCGTACGTCTGGAACGCGCGTCGGGCCGGATCGTCCAGATGCGGGATGCCGTTGAAAGTGGCCAACTGGAACGATTCGGCGTTGAAGAAATACTGCGAGACGCTGCTGTTGCGGATCTGCAGGTTCAGCGCAATGGCGGTGGTGGGCGGTGCGGCCAGCACCTGCTGCGCGGTCACCGCAATGGGGCCGCCGGAACTGATCGCCAGCACACGCTGCCCGGCGCCTGCCTGGATGGCCGCGCGGGCGTCGGCCACGCGTTGCTGGAAGGCGGCCCACGTTTCAGGAAGGGGCCCGCGGATCTTGTCGTCCGACCATAGATGCAGCACCTTCTTGAGCGCCCGGTAGTGATCGCGCATCGAGCCCGAGGCCAACTGCGTCAGCTCCGGAAAATCCTCGCCCAGCGCGGCAAAGAGGCCCTGGAAGTCGTATTCGTTCAGCCCGGCATGCTGCTCAACCGCCGTGCCGGAAATGCCCATGCCGCGCAGGATGCCGTCGACGGTCTGGTTGTGTCGGCGCAAGGTGCCGCAGATGACGCGATCAAAAACAATGTCCTGCCGCGCAAAATATTCACCAAGCCAGACGCTCTGCTGCTCGCCGCGCTCGGAGAGCCGGTCGTAATCTGCAGCGCCAAACGAGGCCTGTCCGTGCCGTACGAGATAAAGCTCCGCCATCGTGTGCTTGCGAAAAATTCACGGGAGAACCAGAGTAGCGGCGCGTGCATTATTTGTGAAATTTATTGTTTGAATGACCGGTAATGCATGCGATGAATAGTTATTACGCTGCATCAGTCGCGGCCCAAGAGCAAGCCACGCATGACGACCGTGCGCCGAACGCAACATGGCTGCCCGCGCGGCACGATCTTGTGTGTAATGGCCGTTTCGCCACTCGCTAGAAAAAGGTCCTGTATGAAACCGTCCCGCCTTGCCGTTGCTGCGCTGTTGCTGTGTGCCACAGGTCTGTCTTGTGCCGCCGATGCCAATCCCAAGGTGCTGTCCGCCGCCGAGGGCTACCGCGGCGACGCACTGCAATTGCTCGAGCGCCTGGTGAACATCGATTCGGGCACGGGCAACGAAGCGGGACTGAGCCAGATTGGCACCATCGTCACCGACGAACTGCGCAAGGCTGGCGCCCAGGTGGAAACGGTGTCCGCCGCGCCGGCAGCGGGCAACAACATCCTGGCGACCTGGAAGGGCTCCGGCAAGACGCGCATTCTGCTGATGGCGCATATGGACACCGTCTTCAAGGACGGCACCGCACGCGCCAAGCCGTTTTACATCAAGGACAAGCGCGCCTACGGCCCCGGCGTGATGGACGACAAGGGCGGCGTAGTGGCGGGTTTGTATGCGATGAAGATCCTGCAGCAGCTCGACTTCAAGCAATACGGGCAGGTCACGCTGCTGCTCAACACGAACGAGGAAACCGGCTCCAAGGGCACGCGCGCGTTGATCGAGCGCGAAGCGAAGCAGCATGACGTGACGCTCAACCTGGAACCGGGCCGGCCCGCCGATGGGCTGGTCGTGTGGCGCAAGGGCAGCGGCACGGCGGAGATCGACATCAAAGGCAAGGCCGCGCACGCCGGCGTGGCGCCCGAATCCGGTCGTAACGCCGGCAACGAACTGGCGCACCAGGTGCTGCAAGTCGGCAAGCTGGGCGACAGTGCCAAGCAGACGACTTTCAACGTGACGGTGCTCAAGGCGGGCGACGCGACCAACGTCATCCCCGACCATGCAACGGCGTACGCCGACGTGCGCGTGGCCGTGCCGGAGGAATTCGACCGCGTGGAGCGCGACCTGACGCGCGTGTCGGCCAACAAGCTGATCGCCGAGACGGAAGTGAAGACCTCGCTGGTGCGCAGCTTCCCGCCGATGCCGCGCAATGCGGCGTCCGACCAACTGGCCGCCAAGGCGCAAGCCATCTACGCCGAGATCGGCCGCAAGCTCACGCTGGAGGGCAGCGGCGGCGCGGCCGATTCCAGCCTGTCGGCGGGTGTCGGTACGCCCACGCTGGATGGCTTCGGGATTGTTGGCGGCGGCATCCACACGCCGGAGGAATACGCGGAAGTGGAGAGCGTCGTGCCGCGCCTTTATCTGCTCTCGCGGATGATCATGGAGGTTGCGGCGAACAAGTAGCCGCAGCGCCCACGCTGCGGAACAAAGCGCGGGTGACGGCGCGGTGCTGTCACCCGTTTTGTTTTGCTGGCTGGGCGAGGGCCGGGGCCGGGCGCGCGGAGTCGGGATGGTGTCGGCGCATGTGCGCCCGGCTGAACAAGGTCCAACTAGACGTAAACGACCACATGCCGGCCCCCGCATTGCCGGGCCGATGTGCTATCGTCGCCGCCACGAAAAATTCATAAATTCCGGGTATGTACGACGTCGTTATCAGCGGCACGGGCCTGTGGGTCGCGCCCGAGGTCATCACCAACGAGGAGCTGGTCGCCTCCTACAACGCCTACACTCAGCGCTACAACGCGCAGCACGCCGAAGCGATCGCCGCGGGCGAGCTGACGGCGCTGGCGGAATCGTCGGCGGAGTTTATCGAGAAGGCTTCAGGCATTCGCCAGCGTTACGTGATCGACAAGGCCGGTGTGCTGGACCCAACGCGCATGCGCCCGCGTCTGACGCCGCGCCCCGACGATGCGCTGTCGCTGCAGGCTGAGATTGGCGTGGCGGCCGCGCGCGATGCCTTGGCCGCTGCCGGCCGCGATGCCGCCGAGGTCGACATGCTGCTGTGCGCAACGTCCAACTTCCAGCGGCCGTATCCGGCACTGGGCGTGGAGATCCAGAACGGCATTGGCGCGGGCGGCTACGCGTTCGACATGAACGTCGCGTGCTCGTCGGCCACCTTCGGGCTGGAGCAGGCCATCAATGCGGTGCGCAGCGGCACGGCGCGGGCGGCGCTGGTCGTGAGCCCCGAGATCACCTCCGGCCACCTCGATTGGAAAGACCGCGACTGCCACTTCATCTTCGGCGACGTGTGCACGGCCGTGCTGGTCGAGCGCGCGGAAGACACACGCTCCGCCGACGCCTGGCGCGTGCTCGGCACCAAGTGCGCGACGAGCTTTTCCAACAACATCCGCAACAACGCCGGCTACCTCTCGCGCAGCGAAGACCGCAACCCGGACGACCGCGATCAGCTCTTCCACCAAGAGGGCCGCAAGGTCTTCAAGGAAGTCTGCCCGATGGCCGCCGAGCACATTGCCGGCCATCTGCAGCAACTCGGCCATGTCCCGGCTGACGTGCGCCGCTTCTGGCTGCACCAGGCCAACCTGGCAATGAACCAGCTGATCGGCAAGCGCCTGCTTGGGCACGATGCATCGGCCGACGAAGCGCCGGTGATTCTGGATGAGTTCGCCAACACCGCATCGGCGGGGTCGATCATCGCGTTCCACCGCCACCGTGCCGACCTGAAGTCGGGCGACCTGGGCATGATCTGCTCGTTTGGCGCGGGCTATTCGATCGGCAGCGTGGCGGTGCAGAAGCGGTAATCGATCTGCATCGAATCGCGGTGACGCTCAGGTCTGACCGGGCAGCGCCGCCCCGAAGAAATCCAGCGCCCGGCGCACGGCCTCGGCATGCACCGCATCACGGTCGACGCCCGGGTTGTCCTTGCACAGCAGCGGCACATGGGGTGCGGCCCCCGGCAGGCACGTATCCATGAACGTGTAATGCGACGCGCCCGGCACCAGCAGCAGATCGGCCTTGGGCAGCATCTTGGCGACGCGGCGCACGTTGGTGTCGACGGGCACGGTGACATCCGCGTCTCCGGCCATCAGCGAGACCGGGATGCTGATGTTGCCAAGCGACGTGGCGTCCATCGCCATGCCCAGTGCCGGCGCCATCGCAAAAACGGCTTTGATGCGTGCGTCGCGGTAAGACGCACCGGAGCGGGCGAGGGACGCTTCCGCCTGCGGTGATCTTGTCGTGTCGACGGTCGGGTTGATCTGCGCGCGGGCCATCTCGGGTGGATGGCAGATCGCGTCGGCCTGCGGCGAGCCGCAGAACGCCATGAACGCCGGGACATCCGTGCGTGCGCCGGCAAGTTCGAGCACCGTATAGCCACCCAACGAAAAGCCCACGGCGCCGATGCGCGTGCGATCGACATGCGCGCCCAATACGGGATCGGCGAGCACGCCATCCAGCACTTCGCTCACGTCAGTGGCGCGCTCCCACCACAGCATGAAGCCTTCGCGCGTGAGCGGTTCCAGCGCCGTGTTGCCCGGATGATTCACGCCCGCGACGATGTAGCCGTTCGCGGCCAGCGCAGCGGCCATCCAATCGAGGCTGCCCGCCGTGCCGCCCGTGCCGTGCGAAAGCAGCAGCAGCGGATGTTGCGCCTGCGTTGACGCGACGGGCGCTTCGCCGGCAGATGGCTGCATGCGGAAGGGCGACCGGCCCGGCGCATCGACGTTGTGCGAAACCTCCGGCACGGAAATGTCCACCGGATACCAGATGTTGGTGATGAGCGCCTGCGTGCGTGCCCCGCGCCAATGGCGTTCAGCCTGCGGGTGGAACGTGCGGGTGGTTTCGCCCACGTGAAACGGCGCAGCGGGTGCGTCTGCCGGACCGCCATGGGCAGCGCCCATGACGACGGCCGCCAGCGCGGCGGCAAGCCAACGGTGCAGCATCTCTACTCCTTGCGGATGGGGATCATCAGATCGGTCACGCAGGCACGCGGCGGGTGGTGCCGCCCTGGGCTGCGATACAACTCAAGTGCCGGCCGGTCGTCCGGTTCAAAGCCGTAGCTTGGGAGGCAGCCGCCGTAGAGCGCCTGCATGGTCGGCGCGATCAGCGCGTAAGGACCGATCAGCCGGTGGCAAGCGTAGAGACCGCCTTCGATGCGCATCGGGAGCAAGGGCCCGGTGACGGCGCGCGGCGCATCGAGGATGACGCCCGCGAAATACTCAAAGGAGCCGGGCGTTTCGGGGTCGCCGTTGCAGATGCCAATGCGATCGGGTGCATCCGCCGATTCCATGTCGATGCCGAGCAGTTGCCGCAACGTGATGAACGTCTGGCGGATGGTTGCGACGGGGCCGTCGTGGCGCAGGCAGAGCGCGTGCAAAGGCGGCTGCTCGATCAGCTCGATGGGCGGCAGGTCTTCCGTATCGGCGCTGCGCACATTCAGCGCTTGCTGCCGGGTCTGGAAGGCGCGCGGGCTTACGCCCGTGAACTCGCGAAAGGCGCGCGCGAATGCCTGCGGGCTGCCATAGCCGACGTTGAGCGCGACGTCGGTGACGGAATCTTCTGCGCCGCTCAAACGCCGCGCGGCCTGCGCCAGCCGCATGCGCTGGACGGTCTCGAACACGCCTTCGCCGGTCAGCGCCCGGTAGATGCGATGGAAGTGAAACGGCGACAGGTGGGCCACCGCGGCCAGACTCTGCACAGTATGTGGCGCGGCGGGGTCGGCCAGGATCGCCTGGATCACGCGGGCGATGCGGCGGTGGTAATCGTGTTGAGTGCGCGGTTTCATGGGGCAAAGCATAGTCGCCCCGCAGGCGCCGCGCGGTGCAGCGATTGCGCAAATCTGCGCCTATGGCTATCGTCTAACGCCCCGCCGTGGCCCGCAAGGTGGACGCGAACGTGCGCAGCGCCTTCTTCGCCACAGAATCGGTCAAACGGGAATGCAGCACCACGCTGCGTGGTGGAAGCGGAGGAAGGCCGAGCGCAGCGCCCATGTCCACTGTGCCGGGCGGCGCCACGCGGCGGCTGAGGGCCGCCACGGCGAGGCCCGCTGCCGCGGCCGCCCCGATGGTGGCCACACCGCCGCCCACAAACACCTCCTGCCAGGGAATGCCCGCGTCTTCCAGCGTGGCGACTGCCATCTGCCGTATGCGGCATGTGTCCGCTTGATTTGCCAGGCGAATGGGCTCGCCGGCGCGGTGTTCGAAGTCGGGCGCAGCCATCCAGCCGAACGGTTCTTCCATGAGGACTTCGCCATCGGTGCGGCGGTTGTCGTGGCGCAGTACGATGGCCGCATCCAACGCGCCGCTCTCGAAAATGTCGAGGATCTCCCACGAACTGGCGATGCGGATCTCCAGCGTCAATGCAGGTTCGGCCAAGCCCATCTGGCGGAGCAGCCGTGGCAGTTCAGCGCCGACGATGTGATGGCTGATCCCGACCGACAGCCGCCGCCGTTCCACGCCAAACGCGCCGAGCGCGCCTTCGTGCGCGGCCACCAGTTCGCGCGCCGCTACCAGAAAGGCGGAGCCATCCTGAGACAGCCGCACGAGGCGCGGCGTGCGTTCCAGAAGCCGGCGGCCCAGCGCATCTTCCAGCCGCTTGATCTTCAGGCTCACCGCGGATTGCGTGGAGTCCATGGCCTCCGCCGCGCGCGTGAAGCTCTTCAGATCGGCGGTCAACACGAAGGCCTGGACGGCCTCCATATCCAGCATCTTCATGGTTCAATCATTTTGAAATCGAATGATTGAAATATCTTAGGATGCCTTTTTTGAATGATCAACGTGGGGCATGCTTTGGTCACTGCAAACCTCGGAGTTGACCATGCCTCTCGTTCAAGTGTCGCTGCGGCGCGGCAAGTCTGCCGCTTATCACCAGGCCATTTTCGACGGCGTCTATCGCGCCATGCGCGAGACCTTCAACGTGCCGGAAGACGACCGCTTCATGACGCTCACCGAGCACGACGCCAGCACCTTCAGCGTCAGCCCGACGTACTTTGGCATCGCGCGTAGCGACGACGTTGTGATCATCCAGATCACTGCCAACAACACGCGCAACCGCGAGCAGAAGCAGGCCCTCTATCGCCGCATCGTCGAGCTGCTGGGCGAGGAGCCCGGCATACGGCCCGAAGACGTATTCATCAGCCTCGTGGAGGTGCTGCCCGAGAACTGGTCGTTCGGCAACGGTCTCGCGCAGTACGCGCAATGACGCCGCGCCAGGCGCTTCTGGCGCACCTGGGCGGCGTGTTGTGGGCGGCAGTGTTGATCGTCGGCGCGGCGGTCACGTTGGCGACCATTGCGCGCGACGTCGTGCAGGTGCTCAGTCCTTGAGCGAATTGCCGAGCATGTCGAGCAGGAACTGCGTGCCGCGCTCACGCGATCCGGAGTCGTCGTAGCCATCCAGGAAGGCGCCTTGCTCGGTCATGACGAGGTGCGTGCCGCCGGAGCCGTCCTTGGGCTCGCGCAATTCCAGCGTGGCGAGCGATGCGGAGATCTTGCGGTCGTCCAGGTGCATCACATACGAATAGACGACGCGCTCGTTCGGAATGACGTCGTGATACAGCGCTTCAAAGCTGGACACGACACCGCTGTCCCACCGGCCCTTGACGACCTCGCGGCCGCCGGGCGTGGCGTTCATTTCGCGCACGAGCAAGGTGTAGCCATTGCCGCCGGCAAACCACTTCGCCTTGGCGGCCGGGTCGGTCAGCGCCGTGAACACGCGCGAACGGGGTGCGTCGTACGTGCGTTCCACCGTAAAGGTGGCATGCACGACCGAGCGCTGGATGCCCTCCGCCACCGGCACGCTTGCGGCTTCGCGTTCCAGCTTGTCGAGCGTCTGCTTCCAGCCTTCGGACGCGCCCTTGATCATCATCTCGGCAATCGGCGCCAGCGGCGTGTGGGTTTGCGTAACTTCCATGCGCGTGCCGCCGCCGGTTTCTTCGGCAAAGGTCACGACGGTGTGGGCGTTCATCAGCGGGCGGTTGTCGCCGTCAACGACGTTCATGTCGATGACCAGGCGCGCGTTCGGCACGATCTCCAGAAAGTGACCGCGCGACCAGTGGTCTTGGCCCTCGGGCGAGCGCATGCAGACGTCAAACTTGCCGCCCACGCGAAACTCCACCGTTGCATCCGGCACCGTGTAGTGCGTCGGGCAGAACCAGCGCTTGATGTGGTCGGCGGTGCTCCAGGCCTTGAAGACCCAGTCGCGCGAAACCGGGAAGGTGCGTGAGATCACGAGAGGGCGCAGGGTCGTGCCGGCGGGGCGGTCAATGGTCGTCGTCATGTACGTCTCCTTGGGTTTTGAGTGTTTCCAGATAGGCGCCGAGGCGGTCGAAGTGCTGTTCCCACTCCAGGCGTCGTTGGTTGATCCACTGCTCGGCGAGGCTCAGCGCCTCCGGTTCGATACGGCAAGTCCGCACGCGGCCCACCTTTTCCGATCGCACGAGACCGGAGTTCTCCAGCACCGCCAGGTGCTGCATCACCGCGGGCAGCGAAATATCGAGGGGTTGGGCAAGTTCGCTCACCGACGCCGGCCCGCGCACGAGCTGCACCAGCATCGCGCGCCGGTTGCCGTCGGCCAGGGCCTGGAAGGCGAGATCGAGAGAGGTGTCATGGTTAAGCATGTGGTTAACTATAGCGGCTCTAAATAGTTAAGCAAGTACTTTATCTTTCTGTCGTTGACACACCGATTTACTTCGCATACAAAGTAAAACACTTCGCATGCGAACTAAATCGACGTCATGGACAGCACACCGCACACCATTCCCGCCACGGACGGCTACCCGCTGGGCGCCATGCTCTGGACCGCTGCCGGCGTGCCGCACGGCGTGGTCGTCATGCACCCGGCCACGGGCGTGCCGCAACGCATCTATCAAGCCTTTGCCAAATTCCTGGCCGAGCGCGGCTTCCACACCATCACGTATGACTACCGCGGCATCGGCGCATCCCGGCCCAAGAGCCTGCGCCGCTTTGCTGCACGCATGCGCGACTGGGCGCTGCTCGACGCCGAAGGCGTGATGCGCTGGGCAAGGGCGCGCTACCCGGAACTGCCACACCTGGCGGTCGGGCATTCTGTGGGCGGTCACGCCATCGGCTTGTGCAGTGCGGACTGGGACGTCGCGGGCGTGGTGCAAGTGGCCTGCCACACGGGCAACGCGCGCTTCATCCGCCAACGCGGCGAACGCTGGCGCGTGGACCTGATCCTGCGCGGCGTTGGCCCATTGATGGCGCGGTTGATCGGCTACGTGCCCGGCAAGCGCATGGGCCTGGGCGAAGATCTGCCGGGCGGCGTCGCCATCGAATGGGGCGCATGGGCCGGCATGCAGCGCTACTTTTTCGATGATCCGACGCTCGGCGCCATCGAGCGCTTTAACCGAGTCACGCATCCCGTGCTCGTCTACGGCTTTGACGACGACCCGTGGGCCACGCCCGCCGCCATCAACGCGTTGACGATGCACTTCACGAACACGTGGGTCGAGCGTCGGCAAATCACGCCTGCGCAGGCCGGCGGCGCAGTGGGGCACATGGGCTTCTTCCGCGCGCAGTTCGCCACCACGCTGTGGCCAGGTCTGGTGGATTGGCTGCGCGAACGTGCCGCCGCCACGCGCAACGAAGCGGAGGCTGCATGACAGCACCCGACCGCCGCCTTGTGTATCTCATCAGCGTTGGGCAGCGCCGCTTGCAGCGCTGGATTCAATCGCGTACCGGCGAGGGCGTGACCGCCGCGCAATCCGGCCTGCTGTTCTTCCTGGAGAAGAACGACGGCGCGTTGATGCGCGAAGCCGGCGCCGCGCTGGACCTCGGCCCCTCCGCCATGAGCGGCCTGGTCGATAGAACCTCCGACGCCGGCCTCATCGAGCGCCGCGCTGACGCCAAGGATGGCCGCGCCTGGCAACTCTGGATCACGCCCGCCGGCCGCGAAGCCTTGGCAGCAACACGCAACGGCCTGGCCGAGTTGAACGCGCGGCTGACCGAAGGCTTTACCGACGCCGAGATCGACGTTGTCGCACGCTGGCTCGCCAGCCTGCAAACCAAGTTCCCCAACGGAGACGAGCAATGAGTGAACATATCCAAAGCCACAACGCCGATGGCGTGCTGACGCTTACCCTGGCCCGCGCCGACAAGAAGAACGCCATCACCGATGCGATGTATGGCGCGCTGGCCGATGCGCTGAGCGCCGCCGAGCGTGACAGTACTGTGCGCGTGGTGCTGCTGCGGGCTGAAGGCGACATGTTCTCCGCCGGCAACGACATCGGCGAATTCGCGTCGATTGCGATGGCCGGCGGCAAGGGCAATGGCGAGCGCAATGTCATCCGCTTCCTGCATGCGCTGGCACGTGCCACGCGCCCGCTGGTGGCGGCGGTGCAGGGCCGCGCGGTTGGCATCGGCACGACCATGCTGCTGCATTGCGACTTCGTGCTGTTGGCGGACAACGCGCAGCTCTCCACGCCGTTCGTCAATCTGGCGCTGGTGCCGGAAGCTGCATCGAGCCTGCTGATGCCAGCCCGACTCGGCCACGTGCGCGCGTTCGAGATGTTCGCGCTGGGCGATGCGGTGAGCGCCGAATCGGCGCTCGCGTGGGGCTTGGCGAATCGAGTAGTGCCGTTGTATCAGCTCGGCACGGAGGCGCAGGCCATTGCGGCGCGGTTGGCGCGCCAGCCGCTGGGCGCCCTCACCGAAACCAAGCGGCTGATGCGCGATGCCGAACTGCTCAAGCAGCAGATGGATGCCGAGAGCGCCTGCTTTGCGCGGCGGCTGCAATCGCCCGAGGCGCATGAAGCCTTCCGGGCGTTCGTCGATCGACGGCCGCCCAATTTCAACGCCGTGGCGCACTGAGCGCGGCGGTGTCGTGTTCGGCGGCCCTGGGCCGGCCGCCTTTTTTCATTCAGACAGCCAAGCGCCCTTGCGTGGCTGCCACGGAAATCGTCGCTTCCATGCCGGCGGTAAAACGCAGGTAATCGGCCTCCATGCCATCGGAAAAGATGACGCCGTTCTCCGGCATGCGCGAGCGCAGCTTGAGCGGTTGGTCTGCATCCACATGGCCAAACACGAGCGTGGCCTGCGATGCGCGGCTCGGAAACGGCTCGCGCACAGCGAACGTCAGTTGCGGGGTGTCCCACGGTTCGGGTTCGTAGCGAAAGCCATCGCCGCCGGCATGCATGGCGCGTGCGACGCCCATCGAGCCCGTCACGATGCTCTTCAGCCACGCCGTCGAACCCAGCCCCGTGGCGACGATGATGCCCGACGACGATTGCGCTTCACGCCGCTCACTCAGCTCGATTTCATACAGCGCAGACGCATGCGTGCGCGGCCCGATGAAGAGGTCGTTGACGGCGCGCAGCACCTGCCCGTCGGACAGCCGTGCTTCGGCCATCGTCACCGCTTTGGTGGGGCGCTTGTCGCGCGCCACGTCGGCCAGCACGGTGCCGAGATCTTTCGGCTCGAAGGGCAACAGCACGCCGTCCCAGCGGCCGGGCTCCGGGTTCAGGCCGATCAGCGGCTGGCCGTCGAGATACTTCATCGAGTTGGCGACCAGCCCGTCTTGCCCGAGCGCCACGACGATATCGTCCGGCGCAAATATGAAGTTGGGCAGGTAGCCGCGATCCACCACCTGATAGCGGCCCCAGGCTTCCAGCGCGCGCACGGTGATTTCGAGGCTGCGCGCGTAGGCGGCGTTCTCGGCCAGGTAGTCGGAAAAATCGGCGCCCAGGTGTTCGAGGTAGAACTTCGCCTGCGCCAGCGTGTGGTGGCGCGCCACCAGCTCTTCAAGCCGGGTGCGGCGCGTCACCAGCACGACCTTGCGGCCATCGGTGCTCATGATGCGGCCCTGCCGGTTGTGCCCGTGGAGGCGTTCATTAGCCCTTGCAGCAGGTCCGGCGACACATTCAATTGGCCGATGCGTTCGGCACGTTCGGCAATGCCGCCAAAAGCCTGCGCGATGAGCTGGCCGGGTTGCATGCCGGCCGCAGCCAGCGCGTTGACGATGCGCGGGTCGGCCTTTTCCAGCGCCTGCATGACAGCGGCCACGCGGTAGGCCTCGGCTTCGGCCAGCGTGCGGCTGTTCTCGGCTTGGCCTGTCACGAAGGCCTTGCGCTGGCCTTCGAGTTCCACATCGGCGGCCATCTGTTCGTTGCGCAGGGCGTTCTCCTTGCGCATCAGCGTGGCCTTGGCTTCCATCTGGGTCTCGCGGATCTGGCGCTTCTTCTGCTCAACCGCAATGTCGGTGTCCAGCTCGTTCTGGCGAATGGCGCGTTCGTTTTCCACGGCCGACATGCGACGCAAGTAGACGGCGTCATCCGCGGCCTTGAGGTTGGATTCGCGTGCTTCGGCTTCCAGCGCGCGGGCGATGTCCGGGGTTGGCTTGACCGCCATGACCGACACGCCCAGGATCTCCAACCCCAACGCGGCAATTTCAGGCTGCGCAGCCAATTCGGCTTGCGCGGTGCGCGCGATAGCCGCCGATGCGCGCAGCGCGGCCTTCAGCTCCATCGCCTGCACGGCTTGCTGCACGATCACTTCCACTTGCTGAGCCACGCGATCGCCCAGACGCTTCGGGTCTTCCGACACGTAGGTCTGGCCGTTCTTGGCGAGCGAGAAATCCATCATCGCAGCGGTGCGGCGCGGGTCGCTGATGCGGTACGTCACCTGGCCCTGCACGGTCACGCTCTGGAAGTCGGCCGTCACCAGTTCAAGGATGAAAGGGCGGTCCTGACTCGCTACCGGCACCGCCACCAGCGTGGTCGTCGGGCCGTAGTAGAAGAACG
Source organism: Ralstonia pickettii (assembly GCF_030582395.1). NCBI lineage: Bacteria > Pseudomonadati > Pseudomonadota > Betaproteobacteria > Burkholderiales > Burkholderiaceae > Ralstonia > Ralstonia pickettii. The sequence goes on along the minus strand of NZ_CP104382.1, from coordinate 1,170,648 downwards.
ACAGGCCCGAGCCTTCGCGCACCACCTTGCCGGCGCGGAACTGCATGAGATGAACGGTGGGCTGCGACTTGATGAAGCGGATGCCGAACATGATGACCTCCTTGTTTATAAGTTGTACAGTACAACTTGTATGGGTTGGACAATACAACTTACTATGGGGGCCGTCAAGACATTTGTGGATGCGCCATGGCTACCCGAACTTCTGCGAAGACCTTCCCGCTGCCGTTCACCACGGTCGATGTCGTCATCTTTACGGTGCTGGACGACGTGTTGCGCGTGCTGCTCGTGCAGCGTCCCAATACGGAAGGGGAGCCTTTTCCCGGCGCGTGGGCGCTGCCGGGGGGCTTTGTCGATACGGCCGTCGATGCCACGCTGGAAGACTGCGCGCGTCGCAAGCTGCTGGAGAAAACCAATGTGGGCAGCCCGTATCTGGAGCAGTTGGGCAGCTGGGGCGGTGCGACGCGCGACCCGCGCGGCTGGTCTGCCACGCATGTCTACTTTGCGTTGATGCCCGCGCAGGGCGTGGCGCTGGCCAAGGGCGCCAATGCGGCTGACGTGGCGTGGTTTGCGGTGGACGACGTGCTTCGCGCGCCTGAACTGGCCTTCGACCACGCGGACATACTGCGCGCCGCCGTCGAGCGTTTGCGCAGCAAGGTCGAATACACCTCGTTGCCAGCCTTTCTGCTGGCCGAGCCGTTTTCGCTGCCGCAGTTGCAACGCATGTACGAAATCGTGCTCGGCCGCCCAGTCGACAAAAGCGGTTTTCGCACCCGCATGCTAGCCGCCAACTTTCTGGAAGAGTCCGGCGTGGCGGAAGGGGATTCGTACCGCCCTGCCAAGGGCTACCGGCTGATTGACCGCCGCCAGCCGGTCGTTTTTCCGCGCACCTTCAGCCCGCGCGGGGGCGATTCAAACGGCTGAGCACCGGCTCGGCGCCGCACCCCTCCAGCGGGTGCTGTAACAGAACAGTCACGTTGCATTACTACCCTACGCGCTTACTTCACACTTGCGCGCTGTGAAACACGCCTGCAGACCGGGCGCTGACGCACGCGTCTTTCACTGACCGGGTATGGCTGGAAACGTCGCATCGGGTGGTGCGCGGCGGATACTGCCTTGGTGCATCGCGATGATCGGCATCTGCGCTTTCCAACCTGCCGTGCTGGCCGGTCCGCTTGAGGCGGAGCCGGCTGCCATTGCCGGCGCGCCGCCTGCCGATGTCGAGCGCTGGTTCGACATCGAGGCGCAGCCGCTGCAACGCGCGCTGGAGCACTATGGCGCCGTCACCGGAATATCGCTGCTGTATGACAGCGCGTTGACGTCGGGCCGTGCAGCCCCGGCGGTGCGCGGCACGATGACGCCCCATATGGCATTGCTGCGTTTGCTGGAAGGCAGTGGCCTTGCGCCGCGCTATACCGGCAACGATGCGCTGGTGCTCTTGCCGGTGCGGCCGCAAGCGGGCCCTGATGCAAACGATACCGGGGCAACCGACCTGCCGGCGCAGCGACGCTACTACGGCTTGATCCAGCGTCGCATCCGCGATGTGTTCTGCGCAAATGCGATCCTGGCGCAAGGCCGCCACCGCATCGCGCTGCGCCTGTGGGTCGATGCGTCGGGCAGCATCGGCACGGTGCGCCTGCTCGATTCCACCGGCGATGCCGTGCTCGACAGGCTGGTGGTGAGCGCCCTGCAAGGCGCGCCGGTGGGTGAGCCGGTGCCCGCATTCGTGCCGCAGCCTTTTACGCTGGTGGTGATGCCGCGGGCATCGGGCCAGAGCTGGGGATGCCCGGCACCGGCCACGTCGGTCTCCGTGCTTTCCATGGGGAGGCGGCATGGCGGATAGCGGCCGCGCGATGCTGCGCGATTTCCTCCTTGAGCGGTACAGCCACCTCAAGTTTCTGTTGTCGCGGCGGCTGGGCAACCCCGACCTTGCCGGCGACGCGCTGCAAGACATCTGGCTGCGCCTGGAGAACCACGGCAGCGAGGAGGCCATCGAGCCGGTGCAAAACCCCGGTGCCTATCTTTATCGCATGGCGTTCAACGCGGCCATCGACCAGCAGCGCGCCGAAGACCGCCGCCTGAGCGTGGGCGAGGTCGAAACCATGCTCGATCTGGTCAGCCCTGCGCCGGGGCCCGCTGAAGTTGCGGAGGCCAACTCCGAACTCGATGCGCTGATCCGGGCAATGGAGCAGATGCCCACGCGCCGCCGCGACATCCTGCTGGCCGTGCGGCTGGAAGGCACGCCGCAGCGCGAGGTGGCTGAGCGCTTCGGCATCTCGCTGCGGCTCGTCGAGCTGGAACTGCAACGCGCCCAGGAGCACTGCGCCGCCAAGCTGGGTCGCTAGCCGCGCGCCTTCGCAAGCCACAACCTGCCGCGGCAATCGATTCAAAAAAACTCTCGAAAAAATGCTTGCGGGTTTGTGTGCCGGGCGTCGTCATACCCATAAGACCGTCGAAGTGGCGGCAGAGGCAAGCCGCGCCCACGAATACGGCCGTATGACAGATGGTTGAACGCATGAAGGCAGCACCCGAACCCAACACGACGACGCTGAAGATTTCGCACACGCTGCGCCGCGAAGCGCATGCCTGGGTGCGCCGTCTGACTTCGGGCGACGCCACCGTGGCAGACGCGCAGGCGCTCAAGCGCTGGTGCGAAACGAGCGACGCGCATGCGGCAGCGTTTGTGGAGGCGCGCCGGTTGTGGAAAGACTTTGGCCCCGCCGGTGAGGCCGTGCGGCGCAGGCAAGCCGCACAGGCCACCCAGGCCACCAACATGCAGCGCGTGCCCACGTTTGGCCGCCGCGCGTTTATCGGCGGCGCCTTTGCAACCGCGGCGGGCGTTGCCGTGGCGGTGGCGGCGCCGGCTGGGCTGTGGGGCGCGTTTCCCGCCTTGGCGGCAGACTTCCGCACCAGGACGGGCGAGCAGCGCCAGCTGGCGCTCGCACCCGACGTGACGGTCGACCTCAACACGCACACGAGCGTTGCGCTGCGCCGTGATGCAACAGCGAATGCGCTCCAGGGCGTCGAGCTGCTCGACGGCGAGATCGCAGTCAACACCACGCGCGCCGCGGCGCAACCGTTCATCGTTGCGGCGGGACCGGGCCGTGCGATGGCCACGCAGGCCAACTTCGAAGTGCGTCATCTCGATACGCGCGTGTGCGTGACATGTCTTTCAGGCGACGTGCGGGTCGACGTGAACGGCCGCAGTGTGATGCTGACGGCCAATCAGCAAGTGACTTACGGCAAGCACGCCATGAGTGCCGTGACCGCTGCTGATGCGGCAACCACGTCGGCGTGGCGCAGTGGGGTGCTGGTGTTCCGTCAGACGCCGTTGTCCGACGTGGTGGATGAGATCAATCGGTATCGCCCCGGCCACGTGCTGGTGGTGGACAGCAAGCTCGAGCGCAGCCGCTTGAATGGGCGTTTTCGCATCGACAAGTTGGACACGGTGTTTGCGCAGATGCACGAAGTGCTCGGCGCCAAGGTGACGGAGCTGCCCGGCGGCATCGTGCTGCTGGGATGAGCCGGGCGGCGAGCATGCGCCGCTGACATGTTTCTGTCATTGCGGGTTGGGGCTGTGACCTTCGTCATAGCAGGAGAGGCCGCAAGGTGAGTGTGGCCGCCGTTCGATCGTCCGTTCGCCACCCGACATGCAGCCGAGCCCGTCCGCCAAGCTTTCTTTTGCCAATACTGCGTTGCATCGCCAGCGCAAGCGTCATGCGTGGCGCCTCAAGCCGCTCGTGCATGCCGCCGCACTGACGCTGCTGGCGGCCAATGCGCACGCAGCGCCGCGCGCCTTCAGCGGTGCATGGTTTGCTGAACGCGGGGCGGCGCAGAATACGGCAGCGGCCACGGGGCGCCTGCCCAACGGCACGCCGGTCGCGCTGCTGAACGATCCACAGCAGCAATCGCAACAGGCGCGCCAACAGTTGCAGCAGTCGCTTGCCAACCTCAACGGTGTGGCCGCAGCCATCGCCGCGCAGCAGGCGGCACAGAATGCGGCCCGGCAAGCCGCCCTCAGCGGCCGCTCCGACGTGCCCGACGGTCTGGCGGACGGCGGCCTGAAAGTCGACACGAATTCGCTCACGCGTGGCTGGGTCAACGCCAATGCGCCGGTTCAGTCCAATAAGGACGGCCGCGTGAACGTGGCCATCCGGCAGACCGACGACAAGGCGGTGCTGAACTGGGAGACCTTCAACGTCGGCCGCAACACGACGGTGGAATTCCAGCAGCAGTCCAACTGGTCGGCACTGAACCGGGTGAACGATCCGAATGGGCGGCCGAGCGAGATTCGCGGCCAGATCAAGGCCGACGGCACGGTGCTTATCGTCAACCGCAACGGTGTGGTTTTCACGGGCAGCAGCCAGGTCAATACGCGCAACCTCGTGGCTGCCGCTGCCAACATCACCGACGAGCAGTTCCGCAAGGGCCTGTACGGTGACAATGCCACGCCCACGTTCACGAACGCGGGCGGCAAGGTCAAGGTGGAAGCCGGTGCGCAGATCACCACGCAGACGCCGCAGTCCGTGACGCAGGGCGGCGGCTACGTGCTGCTGGTGGGCACCGAAGTCGAGAACGCAGGCACGATCACCACGCCCAAGGGCCAGACGCAGCTGGCCGCGGGCGACAACTTCATCATCCGCAAGGGCGTGGGCACGGACGGCAATACGTCGTCCACCACGCGCGGCAACGAGATTGCGCCGCAGTTCGTCGCCAACAGCACGGCCGGCCATGTCGTCAACAACGGCCTGATCGTCGCCAACCAGGGCGACATCACGCTGGCGGGGCGTGATGTCGTGCAGAACGGCGTGGCGGTCTCCACCAGCACCGTCAATACGCGCGGCACGATCCATCTGCTGAACTCGGCCACCGATACGCAGGGGCGAGTGTCGATGGGGCAGGGCGCAACCACGGCCATTCTGATCGAGCAGGACGGCAGCACCGCGCTCGATAGCCAGCGCAACGCGCTGCTGCAGGAATCCGCAGCGCAAGACAAGGTGCGTGCGGATACCGCGCAAGGTGTGTTCGACAACCTCTCGCGCTTGTCGGACCGGCGCGACCAATCGCGCATCGAGGTCGTCTCGGGCGGTGACGTGTCCTTTGCCGACAGCTCGCTCTCGCTCGCCACGGGCGGGCAGATCCAGGTGAGCGCTGCACGCCGCACGCTGGTGAATGACCGCGCGCGGCTGGACGTGGGCGGCGCGGTGGGCGTGCAGGTGTCGATGGAATCCAACAACGTTGCCGTGAACGTGCAGGGCAACGAGCAGCGCGATGCCCCCGGCAACCGTGACAGCGGCGCGCTGAACAACGCGACGGTCTGGATCGACCGCCGCCGCCTCATCTACGTGCCGGCCAAGCCCGGCGTCTATGACAAGGACCGGTACTACACTGCCGGCGGCCTGCTGGAAGTAGGTGGCTACCTCGACAACGCCGGCCACAGCATCGGCGAGTGGGCGGCACAGGGCGGCACCGTCACGCTCGGCGGCAAGGAAGTCGTCACGCAGCGGGGGTCGTCGATCAACCTGTCGGGCGGTTCGTTGGATGTGCAGAGCGGCTACCTGCGCCAGACCTTCCTCAAGGGGCGCGACGGGCAGCTTTACGATGCGTCGTCCGCGCCGATGGACGTGCTGTACAGCGGCGTCTATCAGGGTTTTGAAGCAGCGCATCCGCGCTGGGGCAACAAGACCACCGAGTACTACTACAGCCCGTTGATCGCACCGCGCCAGAAGCTGGAGAACGGCTATACGGCCGGGCGCGATGCTGGCCAGCTGATCCTCTCCACGCCGACGGCGGTGGTGGATGGCGACATCGTCAGCGCCGTCTACAACGGGCCGCGCCAGAACCAGGCGCACGTGCCCGGCGCGGCCGATGGCTACGGCCAGGCGCAGACCGCCGTGGCCATTCCGGCCACGCTGCGCATCGGCCGTTACGACGCGTACGGACTTGCTGGCGCCTACGACACGCAGGTGCGCGTTGGCGACGTGGCCGCGGCGGCACCGATCTCGCTCAAGGACGCGTTGCCGGCAGACCGCGTCAACACCATCCAGCTCGATGCTCAGCGCCTGAACGACATGGGGCTGGGTGGGCTCGCCATCGCCACGCAGGGCAATGTGTCGATCGACAAGCGCCTGGCGTTGGCCGATGGCGGCACGGTGTCGGTGTCTGCATCGTCCATCGACGTGAATGCAGACGTGGTGGCGCACGGCGGCAACGTTGCGTTCAGCAATGTGCTGCGTGCTGCCAACCCGGCCACGCAAGCGACGGCGCTCACCAAGGATGGCAAGTCGCGCATCGCGCTCGGCAACGATGCGACGGTGGATGTGAGCGGCCTGTGGGTGAACGGCGCGCTGGATCCGACCGCGGTGGCCGGCATGGCGTGGCTCAACGGCGGCAACGTCAGCATGGAAGGCGTGCAGGGCATTGCGCTGGCGAACGGCAGCACGATCGATGTGTCGTCGGGCGCGGGCATTCTCGCCAGCGGCACCGTGCGCGGCGGCAAGGGCGGCAACGTGACGCTGACCGCCAACACGCCCCCGTTTGCGCCCGCAACCGCCGACGGCAGCACGCTGCAACTGGGCAGCACGCTCAAGGGCTACGGCGTAAGCGGCGGCGGCACGCTGACGGTGGCGGCCGACAAGGTGCTCATTTCCGACGGCACGGGGGCGCAGCCGGGACAATTGCTGCTCACGCCCGATTTCTTCCGCCAGGGTTTCTCCGCCTATGACGTGAACGGGTACCGCGGCCTGAACGTCGCGCCGGGCACGGCATTGAATGTGGAAATGCCGGTCTACTTCGTGCCCGACGCCGCGCGCAAGATCGCCACCGGCGCACGCCCGGCCGACGTGCTCACGCTGTGGACGCCGCCGGTGTATCAGGAGGACGCGGTCAACGCCAAGCTGATCCAGCGTGGCGGGGCGAGCCTGACGCTGGAGTCGAACAGCAGCCTGAACCAGACGGTGGGATCGCACCTGCAGGTCGGCGAAGGCGCGCGGATTGTGGTGGACCCGGGCCAGACGGTGACGTTGCAGACGCCAGGACAGATCACGATTGATGGTTCGATTACGGCGCCGGGCGGCACGATCAAGGTGCTGCAGATGAATGGTGCGGACGTCGAAACGGGCAGCGCCGATTACTTCGACCCCATGCGCTCAATCTGGATTGGAGATCACGCCGTCCTAGACGTCGCCGCGCGGGCCGTCACGGCAGTCGATCAGTTCGGCCGCCGGTTCGGCGTGGCAGGCAACGGCGGCACCATCGCCATTGGCCCGAACGGCCCGCGTAGCAACGGCGGCAATGAGCCGGCGGCCAACGCGTTCATCGTCATTCGTCCTGGTGCAGTGCTTGATGCCTCCGGTGCAAGTGCGACCGTCGATGTGCAGGAGGGCTCTGGGCAGACCGTCCCGGTCGGTGCAGCGACGCGCCCCGTGCAGTTGGCCGGCGACGGCGGCACGATTGCGCTCGCCTCATACAACGGCATTTACGCAGATGGTGTCATGCGCGCGTTTGCCGGCGGCAACGGCGCGGCGGGGGGCACACTGGTCGTCACGTTGGAGACGCCCCAGTATCGCTACGGTGCTGGGATGGAACCACTGCCCGGCATGCTCGTTCCGCGCGAGCTGGAGATTGGCGCCGGCCAGCCGGCGACATTGCCTGCGGACTTGCTGCCCGGCGCGACCAGCTCGGCATTGGCGTTTGGCAAAGCACGCATCAGCAGCGACCGCGTGCGCGCGGGGGGCTTTGATGCGCTTTCCGCCTATGCCGACATGGTGACCTTTGACGGCCCGGTCAATCTGTCGTTGGGCCGTAGCTTGCAGATCCGCAGCAACAACCTGTCGAGCAAGGACGGTGTTTCTGCCGTGCATCTGTCGGCACCCTACGTGCGGTTCGATCGCACGGCCGTCAAGCTGAATGCGGGAGGTGCGCTGTATCCCATTGTGGGAGGTACCGCGGTCGACAACGTCGACCGGTTCCGGCTGCGGAACGTGTCACCGATCGCGAGTCAGGCGTCTCTGAATGTGGACGCGGACTTGATCGACCTTGTCTTTGCGTATACCGCCGGAGCCTACGGCAACGTCGAACAACGCCCGCCCGCGGCGCCCGTGCAGGTGGCGCGTGCCGGCTTTGATACCACCACGTTGAACAGCACCGGAGACATTCGTGTGCAGTTGGGTGCGGGCGGATCGCGACAGGTCACGTTGAACGCGGCACAGGTGTACCCGGTGAGCGCGGCCAATGCAAGACTTGTCGCAACCGAGCGCATCACATTCGGCCGCAATGGTGCCGACACTCCCGCTATGCCGGACAGCGTGTTCGGCACGTTGCGCGTGTTCGCGCCGACGATCGAGCAGGGCGGCATTGTGCGTGCCCCGCTGGGCAATATCGCATTGGGTGCAACCGCTGCCAGCGAAGGGCCGACATCGGGGCACATCAATCTGTTACCCGGCAGCCTGACCTCAGTGAGCGGTGCAGGACTGGTTTTGCCGTATGGCGGCACCTCTGACGGCGTCACCTATACCTATGACGGCGCACCGGTAAAGGGTGCAGTTTTTGATACCTTCTATTCAGGCGTGCTTCGCCTGACCGGCACGAGCTTCGACGTGGCCCCGGGGGCTGTGCTGGACATGTCCGGCGGTGGAGCGATTCTTGGCGCGGGATTCATCAGTGGTCGCGGGGGATCGGTCAACGTGCTGACCACACCGTTGGTCAACGCGAATCCGGCGCTGACGTATAGCGCTACCGGCAATCGCGTCTACGCCATCGTGCCCGGCTATCGCAGCGACTATGCGCCGTTTGATGCCGGCGCGAGCACCGCGGCGGCTGGGCGGCAGATCACCATTGGCGCAGGCATTCCAGGCCTGGCTCCTGGCGTTTACACCCTCCTGCCGGCGTCGTATGCGCTGCTGCCAGGGGCATATCGCGTCGAGGTGGGGGGCACTAATCCACTTGCGACGGGCGTCAGCGCTGTCGGCAGCGGCTCATGGCTCACGGGTGGTGTGCTCAGCACGGCTAACACCGGTGTGCACGCGGCGTTGCCAACGCAGATCGTTCTCACGCCCGGCGACGTGGTGCGCACCTACTCGCAGTACAACGAAACGAGCTACGCCGATTTCGTACGCGCTGATGCCCAGCGTTTCGGCGCCCCGCGGCCGCAGTTGCCTGCGGATGCCAGGACGTTGCAGTTGGCCTACAGCGGTCCATCTTCGGATCGACCGGCGTTGACGTTTGCCGGCACGGCACGCTTCGATGGCGCAGCCGGCGGATATGCGGGAGCCCTGCAGGTTGACAGCGCCAGCGGCTCTGGAAGCCGGATGATCGAGGTGACAGCACCTGGCGCCCCACCGACCGCCGGCTTCACCTCGATCGACGCTGGTGCGTTGAACGCCATTGGTGCACCCAGGCTATCGATCGGTGGCGGCGCTCAAATGAGCGCCGACGGCACGCGCGTTCTGGATGGCTATGCCAACGCCGTGACGTTGCGTACCGGGGCAGAACTCAAGGCACGAGAGGTGCTGCTGATCTCGCAGGCAGGCGGCATTACTGTTGAAGACGGTGCACGCATCAGTACGCTGGGCCAGGGAACGGAGACGCCCTATCCATCTACAGACGGTTACGTCTACAACTCGGCTTCCAATCTGGTCGCGGTGTCGAATGGACTGCTCAATGTCATTCAGGGAAACATCGGCGGGGATTCGCAAGGTATTGCCATTGGCCGTGCCGAACTGTATGGGCAAGGTTCCCTGCTGTTCTCCACGCGCAGCAACGGTCAGCTATTGCTGAGCGACGGCGCCCGCTATGGCGCAAAATACCTCACACTGTCGATGCCCAGCATCAACATCGGCGAGCAGGCAGCACTGGACGCTGCCGCCAACGTGCTTCCGAACGGCTTGCGCCTGAATCAGGATCTGCTCAGCCGCCTGCTTGCGGGCAATACGGGCATTGGCGTGCCCAAGCTTGAAAACCTCGTGCTGACGGCCTCGCAGTCGGTCAACTTCTACGGCACCACGGCGCTCAATACGATTGATCCGCTGACGGGCAAATCGTCGCTGGCTTCGTTCGTGCTCAATACGCCAGCCATCTACGGCTTGGGCAATTCTGGTGACGTTGCCACCATCACGACTGACAAGCTGGTGTGGAATGGCGTGAGCGATGGCGTCATTCGGGCGTCCAATCAAGCGCCGTCGAGCGCAAAACCGGGCGGGGTCATCGCAGGTGGTGCCGGCACCGGCAGCGGCACGCTGAACATCGTTGCCCGCGACGTGGTGTTCGGCTACGGCCCGTTCAGCCAGCCCGACACGCAACTCACGCTGGACCGCCTTGTGCTCGGCTTTGCCAACATGAATGTGCAGGCCAGCGACAAGATCACGGCGAACAACCGCAATACGTTGTCGGTGTATCAATCGCAGGGCGCATATCAAGCGGGTACCGGCTACCAGTACAGCGGCGGTAATCTCAATCTCGTTGCACCGCTGCTGACGGGCGAGTCCGGCTCCATCAGCCGCTTCACGGCAGGCGGAGCACTCAACGTTGCCGCGCCAACGGGGGCGGGTACTGTCAGCACGGATGCACTCGGTGCTGAGATCGGCCTCAAGGGCAACACCGTCAACGTCGCCAGCACCATCGTGCTGCCGAGCGGCAAACTGACGATTTTCGGTGACAACGGCGTCACGCTGGCCGACGCATCGCGCATTGACGTAGCGGGGCGCGCCGTGCCGATGAACGACGTCACCAAGTACAGCGCTGGCGGCGATGTGCTGATCGACAGCGCGCACGGCAACGTGAGCCAGGCGGCGGGGGCGGTCATCGATGTTTCCGCACAGAACAACCATGCGGGCAGCGTGTCAGTCACCGCATTGGATGCGGCAGGGGGCCGGGTCGATCTGGCCGGCACCATTCGCGGCACGGCAAGCGGCCGCTACGACGCGGGCGGTACCGATGTGCCATGGCAAGCCGGCAGCGTCGATGTGCGCGCACAAGTGCTGAACGACTTCGCAGGCTTGAACCAGCGCTTGACGACGAACGGCGTCACCGGCTCACGCAGCTTCCAGATCAAGCAGGGCGATCTCTCCATTGGTGACGAGCTGAAGGCGAATGCAATCAACATCTCGCTCGACGGCGGCAGCCTGACCGTCAACGGCCGTGTCGATGCCAGTGGCGAGCAGCCGGGCACGATTCGACTGGCGGCGCGCAACGGGCTGACGCTCGGCGCGGGTTCCATGCTGGATGCTCACGGTACGCGTTTGCGTGTCGACAGCTACGGTTTGCCCATTGACGCGCCCAACCGCGGCATCGTTGAGCTGCGCGCCACCGAAGGGCGCCTGACACTGGCGCCCGGTGCGGTCATCGATGTGCGCGCCGCTGACAACGTGGCGCGCGGCACGGTCACGCTAAGCGCGCCGCGCATCGGTGCAGACGCCCAGGGCGACATGGCGATCGACGCGTCTGGCGCGGTGGACATCCGCGGCGCCAGGAGCATCGCCGTGCAGGGTTTCCGCCGCTACGACAACGCGCCGCTTGAAACGGCGCCCACGGTGGACGGCAAGCCCATTCAGGTCATCACGCAAGGCTGGATGGACGGCGTCGATGCTGACAGCCGCAACTTCATCAATGCTGCGTGGAACAACGCCGATCTGCAGGCGCGGCTCGCTGGCCTGAAAACCTATGGCGGCGCCTACCACCTGCGGCCCGGCGTTGAGATCGTCAGCGCCACGCCGGACGGCAATCTGCTCGTGCGCGGCGATCTGGATTTCTCGGGCTACCGCTATGGCCCGAATGTCGATCCGGGCGTGCGTGGTTCGGGCGAACCCGGCGCGCTGGTGATTCGGGCGGGCGGCAAGCTGCAGGTGCTCGGCAGCATCAACGATGGCTTTGCGCCGCCGCCGGCGACGCAGGATGATGCAGGCTGGCTGCTGACCTCCGGCAAGCAGCCCTACGGCAACGACATCATCGTGCCCCGCAGCGGCATCACACTGGCCGACGGCACGCTGTTTGCCCCCGGTACGATGCTCAACTACGACGTGCCGCTGCGCTCGTTCACGCTGCCGGCCAACACAACGGTGCCTGCCAGCCTGACCTTGGGCCAAGCGCTGAGCCTGCCTGCCGGCACGGTACTGCGTGCCGCCGTGCGCGATGCAACCGGCAATGTGGTGTACCCCGCCGGCACGGTCTTGCGGCAGGACACCGCGCTCGCGGCCGGCATGGTGCTGGATGCAGGCAGCGTGGTCGCTACGCCCGTGTCGGTGGCTTCGGTTGTCTGGCCGAAGGGTGTGTCGATGGCAGCGCCGTTGGGCACACCCGGCATTGCGCTAGATGGTGCACTGGCCCTGCCAGTGGGGGCGCTGATCCCCGGCTCTGCCGATGTGAAGCTGCCCGGCGACGTCAAGTTTGTCGAGCTGCGCGATACGGTGAACGGTTCGCAGGGCAGCAACTGGGCGATTGCGCCCATGTTGAAGTCGGGCACTGAGTCGTGGTCGATGCGGTTGGTGAGCGGCGCGGATCTCAGCGCAGCAGACAGCCGCGCGGTGCGGCCTGATGCGGGGCAATCCGGTCATTTCGTGTTGGGAGATGCACATCTGTCTGCGGTGGCGCAGTCGCTTCCGCCCCGTGTGGTGTGGAAGGATGGGGGACTCGGCACGGCCGGGGAAACAGTGCCTGACGACCTTCTGTTCCTCTGCGACTTGGGGGACTATTGCCAAAGTCTGCCTGGTGAAACAAACCTGGCCCCACGCTTCCCGCTTTTTAGCGTCCTGCGCACTGGTACTGGCGACCTGGACCTCGTCAGCGGCGGCAGCATCGACATGCGTTCTACCTACGGCGTCTACACGGCCGGAACGCAATCCGCATCGATGCTCGACAGCAGTGGCAACAACCCCTACAACCAGCGACGCGGCACCGAGCGCACAACCGGCAATACGGTCCTCGGCGCTGACGGTGCTGCATATGAACCGTTCGTCAACGGCGATCCGGCAACCAGCCTGTACCAAGCGTGGTATCCGGAGCGCGGTGGCAATGTTGTGCTCTCCGCGCAAGGTGCCATCACGGGGCACACGTTGGGAAGCGGTCCGACCTTCAGTAATAACCCGGGCGATTGGCTTTGGCGCCAGGGCGGCACGGGGTCGGGCCTTCCTACGGCATGGTGGGTGAATTTCGGTACGTACGTGTTATCGGCGCCGAATAGCAGCACGGCGGCTTCCCCAAGGCTCGTGGGCTTTACAGGAATCGGCGCACTGGGCGGCGGCAATGTTCAAGTGATAGCCGGTGGTGATGTTGGTGTGCAATCGGACCAGGGTGTCCGATCGCAGCCGACAAGCGAAGCACTGAATGTAGCCGTGGCCAGCACGGGGCGAATTGGCACGGACGGAAAGCCGTTGCTGACGGGCGGTGGCGACCTGCAGCTCGATACACAGGGCGCGATCAATCCGCTGGACTCAGCTTTCCGCAAGTCATACCTCAATAGCCCCGATATCAATGGTGTGCTGACGAACCTGCGCGGCAACCTGAGCGTGGAAGCGGGCGCCATTGGCCGCCTTGAGCTGACCTATGGATCCGCGATTCCAAACGACCCGCGCGGGCAGGATGTCTTTGCCGCCACCAAAGCAACGCCGCTGGGCGGGCTGACGCTCGTACCGGGCGATGCGACGGTCAATATGTCGAGCCGTGGGGATCTGGTGCTCGCTGCAGTGGGAGATGCGGGCCGCCTCAACCAGATGAATGCCACGCCGTATCTGCCGACGTTGGGCGGCACGCTGACGCCACAAACGGGTGGTGGCTACAGCTGGTTCTCGCTGTGGACCGACAAGACGGCGCTAAACCTGTTCTCCGCCGGCGGTAACCTCACACCCACCACGCAGAGCCTTGATTCCTCGGTGGCAGCGGGCGTCGGCGCTGCAACGGACGGTCGCTTCGTCTATCCGGGGACGCTGCGGGCAAGTGCGGCGCGAGGCAACGTGTACTATGGCGGCGGAAGTGGTAGCGCTGCCAACACGTCGCTCGTGCTCGCGCCCGCTCCGTTCGGCCAGTTGGAAATTCTGGCCAACGGCTCGCTGTATGCAAACGGCTACGGAATCGCCCAGTCCGGCGCATCGCAAAATGCGCTCGTCACGCCGTTCAACCCAGGTTTCATTGGCTATGGCATCGGCGCTGGCACTGTGCCGTTGGTAGACAACACCAGCGCTGACGGCACGGCTGCCTCGCGGGGAAGCGGTGGAGCGTTGTTCGCATTTGGCCCCGATACGGCTTCCGGCACGTTGCACGCGAACGATAGCGAGCCAGCACGTTTCTATGCGGTGAATGGCGACATTGTCGGACTGCGCACCGGCGAGATGTTGGATTTCACCAATGGCGGCCAGAATGCTTCGCCGAAATCTCTGAAGAATTGGTATGTCGCAGCCAAGCCGACCTGGATTCTGGCCGGCAGGGACATCGTGGATGCCGGCACCCCGCCAGGCACATCCACACCGACCGGCTTCTCCGCCACGACTTCCACCGGCAACCTCCTCCTCAACAACAACCCCAACGACATCTCCGTCGTCTCTGCAGGCCGCGACATCCTCTTCGGCAACTTCCGTGTGGCGGGCCCCGGCACGCTGGAAGTCACCGCGGGCCGCAACCTGTATCAGGCGGACAAGGGTTTGCTGGAAAGCATCGGTCGCATCGGAACGGGCATCTCCGTCAACGCGGGCGACCGCAGCAGCGGCGCGGGCATCAGCGTGATGGCGGGCGCGGGCGCAGCAGGCGCGGACTTCTCGACGTTCGCCCGCCGCTACCTCGACGGGGCCAATCTGGCCAACCCCAATGCGCCGCTGGCCGACCAGGCAGGCAAGGTCGTCAAGACGTACGACAAGGAACTGCTCGACTGGCTGCAAACGCGCTTCGGCTATACCGGCACGCAAGACGGCGCGCTCGCGTTCTACCTGGGCCTGCCGGCGGAGCAGCAACGCGTGTTCGCGCGTTCGGTGTACTTCAGTGAACTGCGCGCAGGCGGCCGCGAATACAACGACCCAGGCAGCCGCCGCTTCGGCAGTTACCTGCGCGGGCGCCAGGCCATCGCATCGCTGTTCCCCGACAAGGATGCCGAAGGCCGGCCGATCCAGCGCGAGGGCACGATCACGATGTTCGGTCCCTCGGGCATTCGCACGGATTTCGGTGGCGCCATCCAGACGCTCACGCCGGGCGGCAAGCTGATCGTGGGTGTGGAGGGGCAGGTACCTCCGGCCACGTCGGGCCTGCTCACCCAGGGCGCGGGCGACATTCAGGTCTATTCCAAAGACAGCGTGCTGCTGGGTCTGTCGCGCATCATGACCACGTTCGGCGGCGGCATTCTCGTGTGGTCGGCCGAAGGCGATATCAACGCGGGGCGCGGGTCGAAAACGTCGCTGCTCTACACGCCGCCGCTGCGGGTGTACGACAGCATGGGCAACGTCACGCTGTCGCCGCAGGTGCCGAGTTCAGGCGCGGGCATTGCCACGCTCAACCCGATTCCGGACGTGCCGCGCGGTGACGTGGACCTGATCGCGCCGCTCGGCACGGTGGACCCCGGCGAGGCGGGCATCCGCGTGTCAGGCGACATCAACGTGGCGGCGCTGCGCGTGGTGAATGCGGCCAACATTCAGGTGCAGGGCGAATCGCGCGGTGTGCCGACGGTGGCGTTGGTCAACGTGGGGGCGCTCAACTCGGCCAGTGCCGCAGCCAACTCGGCCACGCAGGCGGCGCAAGACGTGATGCGCCAGCAGCAGGCAGCAGCGCGTAACGGCTTGCCTTCCATCATCACCGTGCAGGTGCTGGGCTACGGTGGCACGGGCGGGGCGGGTGGTGAAGGCGGCAATGGCGCGCCGAAGGCCCCGGAGCCCGAACGCCAGGACCGCTCCAGTTACGACCCCGGGAGCGCCTTCCAGATGATCGGCAATGGCGAGCTGAACGAGCGCCAGAAGATGCGGCTCACCGCTGCCGAGCGTAAAAACCTGTGATGCCATAAGCGGCAGGCAAGCGTTCTGCATCGACGCGTCATCGTGTGGTCATACACCGCGCGATGCCCCACCAAGCTGCGGCGCACCGCGTTATGTGGATGCGCCGCAGCGCCAATCTTCATGCGCCTTCATGGTCCGCGTGCGATGTCGCCATGACAACGCACGCGGCGCTCCATGAACTTTGCGTGACATCACAAAATGTTTGCGGATTTGCGTTTCAGCAAACGTCATTCCTGTGAAGACCGACGGCTGACGAACGACGCGGCCGGCCGGCGCACAACACACGAATGATGCCGAATCGGCACCGAGCCAACGCATGTCCGAGTTCAATCAACGCTGCAAACAACGCCGCAACCAACGCAGGTCTGGGGGAAGTGTCCGGCTGGCAGTCCTGATGCTGCTGATGCGGGGCGTGGCTCTGGCGCAAGAGCCGACGGCGCCCGCTGCCGCACCGGCTGCTGCACCTACCGCCGAGCCGGCACCGCAACGCAAGGTCAACATCAACGAGTACGTCGTGCGCGGCAACACGATGCTCGACGTGCGCACCATCGAGAAGACCGTCACGCCGTTTCTCGGGCCCGATCGCACGCTCAAGGACATTGAAGACGCACGTGCTGCGCTGCTGGCGGTGTATCAGGCCAAAGGCTATCAATCCGTCTATGTCGATCTGCCCGAACAGCAGGTGACCGGCGGCGTGGTGATCCTGCAGGTGAACGAAACACGCGTGGGCCGCGTGCGTGTAACGGGCGCGGAGTACACCTCGCCCCGCATCGTGCGTGAAGCGGTGCCGGCGCTGCAGGAAGGCAAGGTGCCCGACTTTGCGCAGGCGCAGAACGAGCTGGCAACGCTCAACCGCGCAGACCGCCAGGTGATTCCGGTGGTGCGCCAGGGCGCGCTGCCCGGCACGATGGATGTTGACCTGAAGGTCGATGACAAATCGCCGGTGCATGCCAGCATTGGCCTGAACAACGATCACAGCGCTGATACGCGCCCGCTGCGCATGACGGCCTCCGTGAGCCACGACAACCTGTGGCAGCTTGGCCATCGCGCATCGCTGTCGTTCTTCGGTGCGCCGCAAGACTTCAGCCAGGCGCGGGTGTGGTCGGGTGCTTACACGGCGCCGATCCCCGATACCAACTGGAGCCTGGAGTTCTCCGGCTACAAATCCGACAGCAACGTCGCCACGGTCGGCGGCACCAGCGTGCTCGGCAAGGGCCACGCAGTGGGCGTGAAAGCCAATTACGTGCTGCCAATGGCGGGCGCCTGGTGGCAGCAGCTCGGCGTCGGTATCGACTTCAAGGACAACGCCGAGAGCCTGCGCTTCGGCAGCACGAGCGACCACGTGCCGCTCAAGTACGCGCCCATCTCGCTCTACTACACCGGCTATCGGCAGACCGAGCGCGACACGCTGAGCCTGAACCTGACCGCCACCGCCGGCACGCGCAGCCTGTTCGGTTACGGCAGCCGAGAAGAGGCCTACGACTACAAACGCGTGAACGCGCGTTCGAGCTTCCTCGTCTTCAAGGCCGACGCCACCGAGACGCACACCTTCCAGGGCGGCTCGCAAGCGGTGGTGCGCGTGGCAGGGCAGTTGTCGGATTCGCCGCTCGTCTCCAGCGAGCAGTTTGCCGCTGGCGGCATGAGCAGCGTGCGCGGTTATCTGTCGGCGGAGACCACGGGCGACTATGGCGCGCTTGCCTCGCTCGAATGGCGCACCGCACCGTTCAACAAATTCGCGCCTGCGCTGGATGAACTGCGCTTCTACCTCTTTACCGATGCGGCCTACCTGCGCCTGAGGCAGCCGCAGGTGGAGCAGGCCAGCAGCTTCACGCTCGCTTCGCTTGGCTTCGGCACCAGCTTTAAATTGACCGACTATGTGCGCGGCCGCCTGGAGTTCGGTTATCCGCTGCGCGACGGCCCGAGCACGCGGGCGCATTCGCCCAGCGTGAACTTCAGCGTCAACGCAAGTTACTGAGCCGCCTTGAGCCCATCACTGAGCCACGTCCTTATTTGTTTCCGGAGAGTTCCTGCCATGCGACGCATTCTGTTCCTGCTCACGCTGCTGAGCGTCTTCCTGCCCGGCACCGCGCTGGCGTGGTGGCAGCCCGATTGGGCGTATCGCAAGCCGATCACCATCGACGCCGGCCCGCAAGGCGGCGCGCTCAAGAGCGATGCCGGCCGCACGCCCGTGCTGGTGCGCCTGCATACCGGCAACTTCAGCTTTGACGGCACGAGCGAGAACGGGGCCGACTTGCGCTTCATCGCCGGCGACGACAAGACCGTGCTGAACCACCAGATCGAACAGTTCGACCCGCTGCTCGGCATCGCGCTGGTGTGGGTGGATGTGCCGACGGTGACGACCGGCACGCCGCAGCACATCTGGATGTACTACGGCAATCGCAAGGCTCCGGCCGCTGGCAATGGCCAGCTGAC
Organism: Ralstonia pickettii; assembly: GCF_030582395.1. Taxonomy (NCBI): domain Bacteria; kingdom Pseudomonadati; phylum Pseudomonadota; class Betaproteobacteria; order Burkholderiales; family Burkholderiaceae; genus Ralstonia; species Ralstonia pickettii. The sequence goes on along the minus strand of NZ_CP104382.1, from coordinate 1,152,256 downwards.
GTTCGATCCCGACTACACCCTCGTCTATCACTTTGGTGAGACGGGCGCTCCGCCGCGCGATACCACGGCCTATGGCAATCACGCGCAAACGCCCGTGACGACGCTCGACGGCGCGGTGATCGGCAAAGGCGCGCAGTTCAACGGCGCACCCCTGATGCTGCCGGCATCGCCGTCGCTGACGACGCAGGCCAACGGCACCTTTACCGTTTCTGCGTGGGTACGGCCCGAGAAGCTGGCGGCCGGGCAGGTGATCTACGCACGCCGCGATGGCGCCAACGAATTCGTGCTCGGCGTGGACAACGGCGTGCCCTTCGTGCAGGTGAACGGCCAGCGCAGCACACCGGGCCAACCCGTGCGCGATGGACAGTGGTCGCACGTGGCGGCCACTGCCGATGAGCAGGGCGTGCATCTGTATGTGAACGGTGCAGTAGCAGCCACGCTCGCAGCGCATATGCCGGCGCTCAACAGTGCCGCAGCCGTCGGTGGCGACGCCCCCGGTGGCTCGGGCCTGAACCCGTTCAGCGGGGCGATCGATGAACTGCGCCTGTCCAAGACCGCACGCCCCGCCGGGCTGATCCAGGCCGATGCGATCGCGCAGGGCGCTGAGTCACGCCTCGTGGTGATGGGCCCGGATGAGCAGCAGGCCGGCAAGAGCCACTTCGGTTTCATCCTCGCGGCCATGCCGGTCGATGCATGGGTGGTGGTGTGCGTGCTGGGGCTGATGATGGCCGGTTCGTGGGCCATCATGATTACCAAGAGCCGTTACTACAGCGCGGTGTCGCGTGCCAATGCGCGGTTCATGGCGGTGTTTCGCGAGACGGCCGGTGCATCGCTCGATTCGCTCGTGCGCGGCGGCAAGGTGGGCGCGGATGTACGGCAGGATTCGTCGCTGTGGCGCCTGTACGAAATCGCCATCCGCGAGATGCAGTTGCGCCACGAGCGCGGCTTCGACATCAACGCAGTGTCGGCCGCCACGATTGCGGCCATTCGCGCCGCCATGGAAGGTGTGATGGTGCGCGAGAACGAGCGCATGGCACGCCGGATGAACTGGCTGTCCACCACCATTGAAGGCGCGCCGTATGTGGGCCTGTTCGGCACGGTGATCGGCATCATGCTGGTGTTCGTGGTGGCGGCCATGGCCGGCGCGGTGGACATCAACTCGGTGGCGCCCGGCATGGCAGCGGCACTGCTGTGTACCGCAGCGGGCCTGGGCGTGGCCATACCGGCGCTGTTCGGCTACAACTGGCTCGCCTCGCGCTCGGAAGCCATCGCGGCGGACATGGCCGTGTTTGTCGACGAGTTCGCCACGCGCCTGGCTGAAGAGCACGGCGACGGCCGCGCCACCATCGTGATGGGCGACACCGCTGCGCACAGCGCGCCATCCGGTCACCGCACCGATGCGCCGGGCGGCGGCTTCGTGGCCAGCCCGGCCGCGCCGCACCGCGAGTGAGGGCGCCATGTCCACAGCATCCCGCTTTGGCCCCAAGAAGCGCTCCAGCGGCATCAACATCACGCCGTTTGTCGATGTGCTGCTGGTGGTGCTGGTGATCTTCATCCTCACCAGCAACGCGAGCATTCCCGGTATCAAGGTCAACCTGCCCAAGGCCAGCGCCAGCGTTGCGCTGGAAAAGCCCAAGACCAAGGCCATCACCATCGACAACAACGGGCAGGTGTTCCTGGATGCATATCCGGTGACGCTGCCCGAGCTGGAAGACCGCCTGCGCACCGAGAAGGCCATCACGCCGGACTTTCCTGTAATCGTGCGCGGCGATGCCGCCGTGCAATACGCCAAGGTGGTGGAAGTGCTCGACCTGCTGCGCAGGATCGAGCTGAACCAGATCGGTCTGGTGACCGGCAAGCCGGCGGCATGAGGGCGGCGCGATCATGCAGCTCGACCTGAATCCGCCCACATCCACTGCCGAGGCACCGCCTGCCTTCTGGCGGCGCTGGGGCGGCTATGCGATCGGCGCCGTGTTGGCGCTGATTGCGGTGGCGGTGGTGTGGTACCTGCTGGCGGGCACGGCCAGCACCAAGCGCGACGCGCCTTCCACGCCCATGCTGGTGTTGCAGCCGCCGCCTCCACCGCCTCCGCCTCCGCAGCCGGAGAAATTGCCTGAGCCCGAAAAGGTGAAGCCCGAAGTGGTGGAGCCCAAGCTCGAGCCCACGCCGGCAGAACCCAAGCCGGCTGAGGACACGCCCAACCCGGCGAAAGACCTGTCCGACCCCGTGACGATGAACGCCGACGGCCAGGCCGGCACGGACGCCTTCGGCATTGGCGCAGGCAAGGGCGGCGGCATGAGCGGCAGCGGCGCCGGCGGAGGCAACGCCACGTACGGCCGCTATTTCGGGTACGTGCTGCAGCAGGCTCTGTCACGCGATGAGCGTGCGCGCCGCCTCGTCTTCCTGATGCAGGTGAACGTGTGGCTCGACCCGAACGGCCGCCTCACGCGTGTCGAACTCGTACACGGCAGCGGCAATGCCGACACCGATCAGGCCGTGCTCACCGCCCTGCGCAGCATCGAGAAGGTGGACGAACGCCCGCCGGCATCGCTGCAGTTTCCGCAGCGCGTGACGCTGCAAGGCAAGCGGCCCGCCGGTTAACAACGACATGCCGGCTTGGCAGTCGCACCGGCACTCCAGCATGCAACGCACCTCTTCCAACAACATGGCACTCAACCCAATCACTCATCCCTTCCGCGCTGCGGCGCTGGCCTCGGCGGTCGGTCTGCTGATTGCATCAGGCACCGTACACGCGCAAGCCACCACGGGCGACAGCACAATGGTCAAGCTGATCCGCGGCCTGATCCAGAGCGGTGCGCTCAAGAAAGACGTGGGCGAAGCACTGCTCGCACAGGCCCGCGCAGAGGCCCAAGCCACGCAGCAGTTGCAGCGCCAGGTCGCCGCACAAGCCACGGCGCAACCCACGCAAACCGCGGGCGGCGTGAAGCCTGAGCCCGGCGATGTGCGCGTGCCCTACGTGCCGCAAACCGTGCGCGATCAGATTCGTGACGAGGTCAAGACCGAAGTGCTCGCGCAAGCCAAGTCCCAACGCTGGGCCGCGCCGGATTCGATTCCCGCCTGGACACAGGGCATTCGGGTCGAAGGCGATGTGCGCGTGCGCAACGAATCCCGATTCCTCTCCAGCCAGAACAGCAACATCGAAATCGACTGGGCGGCCATCAATGCCGGCAGCGGTTTCGACGTCAACACCAACACGAACACCAAGCTGCCGCCGCTGCTCAACACCTCGCAGAACCGGCGCAACCAATGGAAGGTGCGTGCGCGGCTGGGCATCTTTGCGGACATCTCCGAGAGCACGCAGGCCGGTGTGCGGCTGGCATCGGGCAGCGACAACAACCCGGTGTCGACCACGCAGACTTTGGGCGGCGGCCTGAGCAAGAAGAACGTGTGGCTCGATCAGGCCTGGATTTCGCACAAGCCGGCAGACTGGGTGACGATCACGGGCGGGCGCTTCGGCAATCCGTTCTGGTCGACCGACACGCTGTTCTCGCAAGACCTGAACTTTGACGGCATTGCCGCCAACTTCAGCAAGACGCTGCGCGGCGATTCGCTCACACTGTTCGGCACGGTGGGCGTGATCCCGCTCGAGTATTCCGCCGACGGCTTCCCGAGCCGCAGCCAGGACAAGAGCGCCAGCGAGAACAAGTGGCTGTTCGCGGCCCAGGCCGGCGCGGAATGGAAGCTCGACAGCCGCAATACGCTGCGCGGTGCGGTCGCGTATTACAACTTCAACAACGTGAGCGGCCAGGTGTCACAGCCCTGTGCGCTGTATGCCGGCCAGGACAGCTGCAGCACGGATTGGTCCCGCCCCGCCTTCATGCAGAAGGGCAACACGCTGATGCTCCTGCGCAGCATCGCGCTCAACCCGCTCGACCCGGCCAACACGCCGATGCCGCAGTACGTCGGCCTGGCTTCCGAGTTTCACCTGCTGGACCTGAACGCCCGCTGGGACACGAAGGTCATGGGCAACTACGGCTTGCGGCTGGACGGCAACTACATCCGCAACTTGGCTTACGACCCGGACAAGATGTGGAATCGCGCGGGACCGAACGGCATCGTCAACAACTTCGGCGGCACGGGCGGCACCAGCCGCTCCGACTTCCGCAGCGGCGGCAATGCGTACATGTTCCAGGCGACCTTCGGCAAGCCTGCCCCCACGGCTCGCGGAGACTGGAACATCCTCGCCGGCTACAAGCGCATCGAGGCCGACTCCATGCCCGACGGCTACAACGATTCGACCTTCCACGGTGGCGGCACCAATGCGCGCGGTTACTACTTCGGCGGTTCGTATGCGGTGGACAAGAACGCGTGGTTTACCGGCCGTTGGATCTCCACGCGTGAAGTCACCGGCCCGCGCCTGTCGATCGACACGCTGCAGCTCGACTTCAACGCCAAGTTCTAAGGGGATTTGCCGTGGATGAGACCCGAATCGCTTCGCGCTTGCTGCTGGCATTGCTGGCAATGGCTTCGCTGTCGCCCTGCATCGCGCGGGCGCAGCAGCCGAGCATGGAGGAGCGCCTGCGTGCGCAGTTGCGCGCGACCACCACGCAGCTACAGCAAACACAAGCGCAGCTCGCGCAACTGCAGGCAGCCGGTGGCAACGCGCCGGCGTCTGATGCCTCCAAGAAAGAACTGGCCGACCTGCGCGCCCAGCTCGATGCAGAACGCGCCCGCACCCGCCAACTGAGCGAAGGCAGCGCCGCAGCGCATCGCGAAGCGCAGACCGTGGCCGACAAGGCCAACACGCAGATCACGCAACTGCGCGCTGCGTACGAAGAACTTCTGCGCCGCGCTCGCGCCAGCGAAGCCGAGCGGCAGAAGCTTGTCACCGCATCCGCCACACAGCAAACGGCTTTGCAGCAATGCGAGGCCAAGAACGCCAAGCTCTACGCCGTCGGCCAGGAAGTCCTGAACGCCTACGAATCGATGGACGTGACCACCGTCATCGCCGCCCGCCAGCCGTTCGCCACCAGGTCGCGCGTCAAGTACGAGCAAATCGCGCAGGCGTACGGCGACAAGCTGTACGAGGGCCGTTTCGACCCGCGTGCTGTTACCACGCCGGCACCCGCGTCAGACGCCTCCGCCCCGCACGCAGAAGCGCCCAAGGCGCCCTGAGTGTTCCTCTCCCTCCTGTTGGACTTACGCACATGACAACCATGTCCATGCTGACCACGCTCTCCCCCAACGATGTCGCCGATGCCATCAAGGCCGCCGGCGGCGCCGTCAACGCCATCGAGCAGGGCGGCATCACGTACCTCACCAGCGCCAGCCATGGCATCAGCTTCCAGATTCTGTGGGGCAACGCCATCGAACCGGGCCACTATGCGGACCTCACGCTGAGTTGCCCGCTGCGCGTGCAGGGCGGTACGTTGCCTGAGGGTTTGATTGCCGACTGGCACCGCTCGCGCCGCTTTGCGCGGTTGACGCAGCATGGCGATTTCGTAGTGCTGGAGATGGACGTAATCGCTGCTGGTGGCATCTCCACCGAGCACCTCATCACGCAAATCCGACTGTGGATGCAGATGATGGGCGAGTTCTTCGTGTACCTGCGCAACTACCGCGATGAGCCGATCACGCACGTCGCATCGGATGCAGGCGTCGCCCAAGCCACAGAAGCGGTGACGCAGTAACGCGGTCAATCGCTTCGCTTTGATGTTGCTGCATTGGCATCACCATGAAAAAGGCCCGGCATTGCCGGGCCCGAACCTCATGACAGCGGCGAACCGCTGCCCCTGTCGCTATCGATCAACGACCGGCCTTGCCTGCGCAAGCCGTGGTGTTGCCGATGTTGACGTTCTTGCCGTTGACGTTGTTGAGCAGGTTGTCACGCACCAGGGTGAGCAGGCCGCTCGGCAGTTGGGCAAAGCCGTTGCCAAGAATGCGGCCGGCGTTGCTGTTCGTGCCCGAGTACGTCGTGTGGCGATCCAGGAACGTCTGGATCTTGCTCAGCACCGTTGCATCCGAATAGCACTGGACGTGATCGAGGTACGTCAGACCGGCGATCGGGTAGCCGGTTGCCGGGTTGGCAACGGTCAATGCCCAGGTGTTCGGATCAGCCAGGTTGGACGACAGCGTCGGCAGCGTGAGGTTGCTCAGGGCCGTGGTGGCATTGGCAGAGCTGGGGGTGTACGTCACGCCGTTGTTGCTGTTCACCAGGCTGGCAGCCGTCAGGTTTTGCGTAGCAACGGTCGACAGCGGAGCCAGGGTCTTGTTGATGTAGTCCGGGCTCAGGTAGCCGATGGCGTTGCCTGCGCCAACACCGTCACGCACGCCGGCGCTCAGGGTGCCGCCAACGAAGTTCGACGGCACCACGCCACCCGGGAAGCTGTCGGTGAACTTCGTGCTCGTCACGAAGGCCACGTTGGAGTTGCCCGAGGCACCCGTCGTGCAAACGGCATTCAGGTGACGCGTGAAGATTTCCGACGTGCCGCTGCCATCCGAACGGTACACAACGGTGATCGGGCCCGAAACAGCACCGCCCGTGATCGCGCTCCAGTCGGTGATCTTGCCGGAGAACACGCCGCACAGCTGGTTGTCGTTCAGCGTCAGCGTCGACAGGCCGGTCTTCTTGAACGGAATGCCAACCGCCGTACCCACCGACGGGATCTGCACCAGGGCGCCGTCCGTGCCGGCGCGCGGCGAGAAGGCGCTGATGTCCGAAGCGCTCAGGACCGAGTCGCTGCCGGCGTAGTGCACGGTCGTGTCGGTGCGGGGCGTGACGTAGGCAGCGTTGAACGCAGCCGGGTTGTTGGTGGTCAGCGCGGTCTTGCCACCGCCGCTACCTGTCACGGCGTAGATGTGGTTCGGGCCGAACACGGCGATTTCCGAGCTGTACAGAAACTCGGGCAGCGACGCGCCACCACCCACGACGACCGGCGATGCCGGGCTCGGGTTCGGTTGCGTACCGGCAAATGCCACGGCGGCCGAGCCCATGGCCAGGGCGGCGCAGGCGGCTTGAATCATGACTTGCTTCAGCTTCATGGAGTGCTCCAGAGGAATGGGTATCAGCAAATACAAGTGTTGTTGTTTGCCGATGCGCATTCATGCGGTGCATCCATGTGTTGATTCACATCGGCATGCAAAGTATTGATGCCGCGCATGAATCAGACGGGATAAGCAGATGAAGAAACGATGGAGCCGCCTCATGCGCTGCGGTCATGAGGTTGCACGAAAAAGAAAGCCGAAAACTATATGCGTTATGCGGGTTTGCGGGGCGGCATTCGTCAATTAGAAGCGAACGGTGCGTTTGAGTTTCAGGCGTGACTGACGCATGGCATTGCGCCATGCATGCATGCGGAATGCAATCCAAACAATTGAATCGCATGACTGCATTCTGATTGAAATTCAATTGAATACAAGCATGGCGTGGTTAGCCAGGGATGCGTGTTGCTTTTTGATCCTGTTCCAAAGCAGAGCAGGGCGTCTTGCATCATGCAAAGCCTTGCAGGAAGGGGAGCGCTGCGGAGTCATTCAACCATGAGGTCCATTCATGAATCTGGCTTTGCATCCGACCGAAGAGCGCATGTTGACGGTAGCGATGTATCTCGAGGAGTTTGGTCATCTGGCAAGGGCAGAACACGTGCCCCGCGCGCGTTGCCCCATCTGTCACGGGGCGCTGTATGTGATTGGCTCGAAGAGCGACAAGCTCAAGCCGCGCTTCAGCCATCTCAGCGGCGAGCGGTTGCGCTGCCCGCTGGTGCGCAATGGTGAAGCGCCCTCCGACATCACCGTCGACCAGCAGGCCGATATCGCACTTGCGCAGCGCAACCGCGAGCGCTTCCTTTCGCAATGGCAGTGGCACTTCGCGTTCATGAAGCGGCCACAGCATGCGCCTTCGCTGTCCATTGCGCGCTTCATTGCGTTACTGGACTACGCGACGCTGCGCAACCTCTGGGCGTACGAAGCACTGCAGCCCGCGAGCGTGCCGTACATCTTGTTGTCGTATGCCGGTTTCATTCTGGCGGGGCGGCAGCGCGGTGGGCGCTGGCTGCATTTCTGGTTCGACTCTTCGGTGCGCGACGTGCATGACCTGCATGTGCCGCGCGCATCGCCGCCGCGCTTCTTTCGCGCGCACTACGCACACCCGCGCGCAACGCTGCTGCCGTCACAACAACATCTGTTCCATATGGAGGAGGTGAGCTTGTCGCAGTCTTATCTGGAGGACACGCAGCCCGCCGTCAGTGCGGAAGACGTGGGTGCATTCTGGGCCTACCTGCGGCGGAGCGAAGCATGACGCGCGCATCGAAGCAGCGCGGCGCAGCAGTGGTCACCGCGTTGCTGGTGGTCGCCATGGCGGTCACGCTCGTGGCGACGATGTTTGCCGGCCAGCGCGCTGCCATCCGCACGGTGGAAGCGCAGCGCCTGCGCACCGATAGCGTCTGGATGCAGCGTGCGTCTGTTGAATGGGCGCGCCTGCTGGTGCGCGAGAACGCCCGCACCACGCCGGCCGATCATCTTGGCCAGCGCTGGGCGTTGCCCGTGCATGACCTGCCCGTGGCGACCGTGCTGGGAAAGACGGCGGTGCAGATCTTCAACGCCGCGAACGACATGCGCGTCGACGGCACGATCGAAGATGCGCAGGCCCGCTTCAACCTCAACACGCTGGTGACAGCGGCCGAAGGCGGCAAGCCGCCCGGTATCCGGCCCGAGGGTGTGCGCGTGTATCAGCAGTTGCTCACCAGGGCCGACCTCGATCCCACCCTGGCAGCGCTGACGGCGACGGCCATCCTGCGCGGGTTGGATGCAAAGACATCATCGGCATTGCCGTTGGAGCAGCCGGAAGACCTGCTGCGCATTCCTGGCTATTCCCCCGAGGGTGTTCGCAAGCTGGCGCCGTACGTGGTCGTGTTGCCTGAGCCCACGTCGGTCAATCCGAACACAGCAGGGCCGGAAGTGCTGCAGGCGACCATCCAGGGTTTGTCGCCGGGGCAGGCAGCGGCGCTGGTGTCGAGCCGCGAGCGCGCGTGGTTTCGCGATGCGGCCGATCTCACCAATCGGCTGAAAGCCATTGCGCCGGCATTGCCCGAGCAGCAAGACATCCTGCTGGAAACGCGCAGCCGCTACTTCATTGCGCACAGCCGATTGCGCAACGGGCGCGCGACGCGCTTGCTCGACGCGTTGATCCTGCGCGAAGGCATCGGCGAGCGGTATCGCACAACGGTGCTATGGGTGCGGGAGCCCGCCATGCCTGGCATCGACGGTTAAGGCTCTGCGTCAAAGGTCTGGCAGCACCACCTTGGTATAGGGCGCATTGCTCACCGTGATGGTGACTTCCAGGCCGGTGACGGTGTTCGGTGACATCCGCCGCAGCATGCCCGGTACAGCCGCCGGAGACGCCGGCTGTGATGCATCCGGCGGGGAATCGAGCCAACCCTGCCTGGACCAGCCACGCACCTGCAGCGCTGAAGTGTGCTCGACCAGCACCAGCCGTTCCGGAAGCGCCTCCTTGATGGCGTCGCGCGCAGCGCCACGGGCATTGAGCGGCGCGGAGGTTTCACGCACCAGTGCATCCGCTTCAAGGCGATACCGGACAACTTGCCAGCGCGTGGGCAGTGTGGCCTCGCGCAGCCATCGCACGATACGCAGGTCGCCCCCGCTAAACGCGACTGCGGGTTCGCCAAGGTCATCGTCTCGTACGGCCTCGCCAAAATCCGTGTCGAGCTGCTCGAAGAGCTGATCGATGGCGCGCGTCTCCTGCAGGTTGTCTGCCAGTGCGTGCTGGCCGCGGATGATGCCGTCCAGCGAGCGCCACGAAATCAACGCAATGATCGCGAGGATGGTGATGGCGATCACCATCTCGATGAGCGTGAAGCCGCCGGGCGAACGCGCGCGCCGCATCACAGGGCCGGACTGGTGGGGGCGGTGAGCACGGTGGCGACCTGCGCCAGGCGCACGCGTGTGTCGACGCCTTCATCAGCGCGATAGACCGACACGACGACGAGGTGGAAGGCGGGGTTCTCCAGCGTGATCACGGTGTCTTCGCAGACGAGCGCGATGCGCCCCTGGCTGCATTGCGTGCGCTGCAGGCCGGGCGGCGGCAACACGCCCGTCAGTCGCATGCGCGCAAGATGGTTCGTGGCACTCCATTGCGCCAGCGTGCGCTCACGCATGCCGGCGCTCGAATCGGCCAGCATGCCGGTCGCGCGCAGGCAGGCGCCCAATGCGACGGCGACGATCACAAGCGCCACCAGCACTTCAAGCAGCGTGAACCCCTCGCTGCCGCGCGCGCTACTGCACGACATAGCGCCCGGGCCCCGTGGTGACGATATCGACCTGGGCATCGTCGCGCGCGAGGCGAATCGTGATGGCTGGCTCGATGGCTTCACGACCGAACAGCACCCGCACGGTGCCGGACTGCGGCGCGCGCCCCGCCTGCATGAACGACAGCGCCGACAGCGGCTCACGCCAGGCGCCGCCGCGCAGGACGTCGTCTTGCAACGGCTGCCAGGTATCACGTTCGCGGACGAGGAAGCGGTAGCCCTGCGGTGTCGCCTCCCAGACGATGGGCTGCGCGCGCAGGCGTGCCTCGTCGCGGGCAGCGTACAGAAGGAAGACGAGCTGCTGGGCCTGCTGCTCCAGGACATTGCGCTTGCTCGGCTGCGCGTTGACGACCACCGCACCCATCACGATGCCGATGATGACGACCACCACCAGCATCTCCAGCAGCGTGAAGGCACGAGAGCGGTCACGACCGCGGATATGGATACGGGGCCACAGGCTCATGTTTCAGCGCACCATCTGGTTGATGTCGAGAATCGGCATCAGCACCGCCAGCACGATCAGCAGCACCATCACGCCCATGCTGAGGATGAGCGCCGGCTCCAGCAGACTCGTGATGAACAGGGTGCGGCGCTCAAGCTCGCGCGTTTCGCCTTCGGCGGCACGGTCCAGCATGGGCGCGAGGTTGCCGGTGGATTCGCCCGAGCGGATGAGATGCACCAGCACCGGCGGAAACCGGTTGGCCTGCGCCAGCGCACGCGAGAGCGAGGTGCCTTCACGCACGCGGCTGATGGCGTCTTCTACGTTATGGCGCAGGACGACGTTGTTCAGCGTTTCTCCTGCCGCCTGCAGCGCGCGCAGGATGGGCACGCCCGCGCTGATCAGGATGGCGAGCGTGCTGGCAAAGCGCGCGGTGTTGTAGCCGCGCACGAGCCGCCCGACCAGTGGCGCGCCCAGCAGCCAGCCATGCCATGCCCGCTGGGGGCCGGGTCGTTTCAGCAGCCGCTTGATGCTTAACACCACGCCGGTGACAAAGAGCGCCGCAAGCCAGCCCCAGTCCCGCGCAAAGTCGCTGCACGCGAGCATGACGACGGTCAGCGTCGGCAACTTCTGTTTGGTCGTCGTAAACACGCCCACCACCTGCGGCACGACATAAGTCAGCAGAAAGACCACGATGCCGAATGCCACGACGGTTACGACGGCAGGGTAGGTGAAGGCCAGCTTGATCTTTTGCGTGAGGGCGTTGCGGCCTTCGATGTAGTCGGCCAGACGTGCGAGCACCACGTGCAGCTTGCCCGTGTGTTCGCCTGCGGAAACGAGGGCGCGGTAGATGTCGGGAAAGTCGCGCGGGTGCCGCGCCAATGCGCCGGAAAGCGACTGGCCGCCGACCACCTCGGAACGCAGCGTGCTGACCAGGTCGCGCACGTAGTCGCGTTCGGCTTCAGCGGCCAGCGCGGAGAGCGCTTCGTCCAGCGGCAGGCCAGCCGTCAGCAGGCTGGCGAGCTGCCGCGTGAACAGCGCCTGTTCTGTCGTGCCGAGCCGCTGGCCCAACAGCCCGAGGCGACTGCCCGCGGTGCGCTCCGCCACCGCCGATACGTCGATCGGAGTCATGCCGCGCGAGCGCAACAGCGCCCGCGCACCGCGGCTGCCGTCCGCGTCGATGACGCCACGGCGAAGTTGTCCGGCCGGCGTAACGGCCTCGTAGCGGAAGGTCGGCATGAGCTTGAACGAGCGATTGCGGGTTCATCAGCAAAGCCGGACCGACTTTAGGGAAGAAAGATGGCGCCTCGGTGTGGGAAAGTTTGCACCGACGTGTCAACGGCCCATGCTACGGCTGCTCATCGTCTTCCAGCGAAAACCGCTGCGCAGCGCGTGTGCCATTGCGAGCCGTTTCATCGACCACGCCGCGCATGACCACCCGCTGGCCGGGCTCCGCCGCGATGGTCGGGCGCCCCTGGTTGGGCCGGCTGTCGATCCCGGCGATGGGCGCTTCCGGGTCCGGCTCGGGGCGGCTGTTGTCGAGCGACGCGTTCGAGTAGATGACGTTGTCTTGCCACTGAGACGCACTCTTTGCGGCCTCGAGCCCCTTGCCGTCGGTATCGACGGTGTTGTCAGTCGCTTCAGCCCCGGCGGCGTCGACGGAGAGGATGCGGCGAGACGCTTGCGCCAGCGGGTCGTTGCGTGGGGCGTCAGGCGGCGGTTGCGTGAGCTTGGCGCTCTCCGGACGGTGAGTCACCGGCTCTTCGGGCTGAGGTTGCGCTTGATTGTGCTCGGCGTTGTGCATGATCGGGCTCCTGCGCCGCTGCATGCGGCATGAACCTCAACAGCATCGCAACGCCCGTGCCCGGCACGCTGGCGTCAGGCGCGTTTGCGGCCGGGCCGCCGCCCCGCCTCCTGCAGGAAGGCCACCGCACGGGGCTCGGTCGCATAGGCGCTGTTGATGCGCACCCACGGCGATACCTCCAGGTTCGGTCGGAAGTAATGCCCGGGCGCCAACGTCACGCCGTGCTTTTCTGCGGTGGCTGCCAGATCGCGCGAATCGTCCACGTGGGGCACACGCGCCCAGAGGAAGTTTCCGCCCGACGGATGGTGAAACACCTCCCAGCCTGCATCGGCCAACACATCCAGCGACGCGATGACGGAGTCACCCGCGCGGTGGCGCAGCCGCTCCACATATTTGCGATAGGCGCCGCGCTCCAGCAGCGTGCTGACCACGGCCTCGGCAAAGCGCGAACCGCCCACGCTGGTCAGCATCTTCACGTTGGTCAGGTCATGTACCAGCTCGCGCTTGGCAATCAGGTAACCCACTGGCAGCGATGCCGACACCGTCTTGGAAAACCCGCCCACGTAGATCACATGATCGAGCTGATCCAGTGTGGCAAGCCGTGCGGTCGGATCGGCCTGCAAGTCGGCAAAGATGTCGTCTTCGAGAAACGTGAAACCGTGGCGCCGCGCCAGTTCAAGCAGGCGGAACGCCACGGGCGGTGACACCACCGAGCCCGTGGGGTTCTGCAGCACGCTGTTGATGAAGAACAGCTTGGGCCGATGCTCGCGCAGCATCGCTTCCGTCACTTCCACGTCCGGCCCGTCGCTGCGGCGCGGAATGCCGACCAGCTTCACGCCGTGCAGCCGCAGCAGCCCAAACACGGTGTAGTAGCCCGGGTCTTCCACGAAGACCGTGTCGCCGGGTTTGAGCAGGTGCCGCATCACCAGGTCGATGGCCTGGCTCGTGCCGGCGGTGATGAGCACATTGGGCGGGTCGGCCTGGATGCCGAGCTGCCGCGCACGCATCATGACCTGATGCCGTAGCGCCGCGTTGCCCAGTGGCGAGGCGTAGTCGATTACCGCATGTGTATCGGTGCGCGATACCTGACGGATCGCCTGCGTCAGGCCATCGACATCGCGCCAGTCGGCCGGCACGAAGCCGCCGCCGAGCTTGAGCATGCCGTCGGGGTAGCTGAACTGCTCGAAGATGTGTTTGGACTCGGCCTCCGCCCGGCGCGGGTCTGACCAGCCGCGCCCGTCGCGCCCCGTCAGGTTGCTCTCGGCCACGTAGAAGCCCGAGCCGTGGCGCGAGTCCAGCAGGCCCAGCGAAACCAGCCGGTCATACGCCTCGATCACGGGGAAGCGGCTGATGCCGTAGTCCGCCGCCAGTTGCCGGATCGACGGCAGCTTGGCGCCGGGGCGCACGTCGTTGTCGCGAATCCACGCCTGTACGCCCGCCACGATCTGGTCGGCAATCGGGACGCGGGTGCTGGCATCGATGAGGAGTTTCATGGCGCGGGGGCGTGTCGGATGGGTAGAAGCTGCCGAACAGCCATCGCAAACTGTTCGGTAGTGTTCGCATTGTAGTCGGGGCCGGTGGAACGGAAAGCCCATCGCCCCGGCGGGGCGCCGCGCCTTGCTTATGCGTTGGGCAACGATCGAAGGGCGGTTTTATTCGTTTTGGCAAATATCACCCACGGCTAGAGTGGGCTTGTCCGTCACTCATTGCGCGCTCGTCGCGATTATTCAGTCGGAGGTTCGATGTCTGTCACCACCGTTCAAACTGCGCCACGCGATCCGGCTGTGCAAGCCGTGCTCGATAGCGTGCTGTCTACACCGTCGTCAACGCTGCTGGAGCGCGCACGCAGCCACGCCAGCGAGCAGGGGCTGCGCTACGCGGGCGGGCTGACACCGGCCGAAGCCTGGGCGCTGGTCAGCCGTGGCGACGCCGTACTCGTGGACGTGCGTACCGCGGAAGAACGGAAGTTCGTGGGTCGTGTACCGGATACCCCGCACGCGGCGTGGCAGACCGGGCCCGCCATGATCAAGAACCCACGCTTCCTGCGCGAGCTGGAGAAAGCCGCGCCCAAGAGCGCCGTGGTGCTGCTGCTGTGCCGCAGTGGCAAACGCTCTGCTGCCGCAGCGGAAGCCGCCGCCGCAGCCGGATTCCAGAACGTGTTCAACGTGCTGGAAGGCTTCGAGGGCGACCTGGACGAACAGCAGCAACGCGGCGAAGCCGGCGGCTGGCGCCGCTGGGGCCTGCCCTGGCAGCAGGACTGAGCGCCGCCGCAGCGCTAACAATCAAACCAACAGAACAGGGGAGCGACGATGAGCGATCGCGTCATCGCGGGGAGGCCTGCGTCCGCACACGACCCAGGCTGGCAATTGGACCGCATCGTCGGCGAGTTGCGTGCGGCCCGCGCTGATTGGCGCGCCCGCAACGGCCGTACCGAAGTCACAGGCCGCGAGTTGCCCTCGCGCGAGGCGGTGCGGCAGATCCTGGAGGCGCTGCGCGGGGCACTGTTCCCCATGCGGCTCGGCCCCACGGACCTGCGTGAAGAAAGCGAAGACTTCTACGTCGGCCATACGCTCGATTCGGCACTCAATGCGCTGGTAGCGCAGGTGCGGCTGGAACTGCGTCACACGGTGCGCCAGGCGCGCGCCGTGGATCGCGATCCCGATGCCGAGGCTGTGCAACTCGTGCGCGACTTCGCGGCGGCACTCCCCACGCTGCGTCGCCTGCTCGATACCGACGTGCTGGCCGCCTACCACGGTGATCCCGCAGCGCGCAGCGTCGACGAGGTGCTGCTGTGCTACCCCGGCATCCTTGCCGTCATCCATCACCGCATTGCCCATCACCTGTACCGCGCCGGCTTGCCGCTGCTCGCGCGCATGGTCGCCGAGACCGCGCATGCCGACACGGGCATCGACATCCACCCCGGCGCGCAGATCGGCAGCGGTTTCTTCATCGACCACGGTACGGGCGTGGTGATTGGTGAGACCGCCGTGATTGGCGAGCGCGTTCGTATCTACCAAGCGGTGACGCTCGGCGCCAAGCGCTTTTCTGCCGATGCCGATGGCCACCTCGAGAAGGGCGCCCCACGCCACCCGGTGGTGGAAGACGACGTCGTCATCTACGCCGGCGCGACCATCCTCGGGCGGATCACCATCGGGCGCGGCTCGTCCATTGGCGGCAACGTGTGGCTCACGCGCAGCGTGCCGCCTGGCAGCAGCGTCACCCAGGCAAACGTGCAGAGCGGCATTCAGGACGGAATTCAGGACCCGCGGCCGCACACGCACAGCGACAGCGAGGCACACCCCGCCCGCTGATCCGCCTAACGCACCTTTCCCACCGGTTTTATCCACCGCACCCGCCAGAGAAACGGGGGCATTTTTTCAAATGAAGTTGGGAGTCATTGCATGGCAGAAGCAGATACCCAGGACGTGCGCACCGCGCTAGGCGACAGTGCCGCACGCCAATTGGCGAACGCGACCAAGACCGTTCCGCAGCTTTCCACCATCAGCCCCCGCTGGCTGGTGCACCTGCTGCAGTGGCAGCCGGTGGAGGCCGGCATCTTCCGCCTGAACCGCGTGAAGAATCCGCGCGATGTGCGTGTTGCCTGCTCGCAGCGGGACGAGGCAGAGCTGCCGCAGACCTTTGTCGACTACGACGAACATCCGCGCGAGTACTTCCTCAACGCGGTGACGACGGTGCTGGACGTGCATACGCGTGTCTCCGATCTGTACAGCAGCCCGCACGACCAGATCCAGCAGCAGTTGCGCCTGACCATCGAGACCATCAAGGAGCGTCAGGAAAGCGAGCTGATCAACAACCCCGACTACGGCCTGCTGGCCAATGTGGATGAAACGCAGCGCATCTCCACGCTCACCGGCGCGCCCACGCCTGACGATCTTGACGAGCTGATCACCAAGGTCTGGAAAGAGCCGGCGTTCTTCCTTGCGCATCCGCTGGCGATTGCCGCGTTTGGCCGCGAATGCACGCGCCGTGGCGTGCCACCGCCCACCGTGAGCCTGTTCGGCTCCCAGTTCCTGACATGGCGCGGCCTGCCGCTGATTCCGTCGGACAAGGTGCCCATTGACGAAAACGGCCGCACGAAGATTCTGCTGCTGCGCGTGGGCGACAAGCGCCAGGGCGTGGTGGGCCTGTATCAGCCGGGTGTGGCGGGCGAGCAGAGCCCGGGCCTGTCGGTGCGCTTCATGGGCATCAACCGGAACGCCATCGCGTCGTATCTGATTTCGCTGTATTGCTCGCTGGCCGTGCTGACCGAAGACGCGCTGGCAGTGCTCGAAGACGTGGAGATCGGCAAGTACCATGACTACCCCGACACTTACAAGTAATGCGCCTGGTGTGAGCGGCCTGGCGCCGCCGGGGGGCGATGTGCCGGCAGGTTTGCCGGACGTGGCCGCGCTGGCGCAACTTGCCAACGCGTTCTTCACAGCACTGCCCGGTCATGAGCCGGAGCCCTCTATCGATCTGGCGCCGGCGGGTACGTCGCCGCAACTCAGTGCGTTGCCCGTTGCGGATGCCGCACCGATTGCTCCGCAGGTGCCTGTGCTGGGCGTGCCGACGCAGTATGCGGCGGCGTTGCCGCAGGCTGCATCCGGTCATGGCCAACCTGTACCGGCGCATTCCGTCTCGGCACCGAGTTCGCCGTACTACTTCCTGGGTGAGGCGAGCGGCTATCAGTCCGCTGCGCCGCATGCGGGGGTGGCGGCATCGGAGGCGGGCGTGCCAGAGGATCGCGTTTCGGCGCAGCCGTTCAATCTTCCCGGCACCGATGCGTTGGCACGGTTGATCGACGGCGCGGCGGGTACGCCCCCCGCGGGGCCGGAAGCATTGCAACAGCCGGGCGGTGCGACGCAGGCGGGGCAGTTTTACTTTCTCACCCCAGCCTCAGGCTCTGCTGCCCCCGCGCTGGAGGCACCGCGCAATACGAGGGACCAGCAGAGCCACCAGCCGCATCGCGCTGGCGCCTTCGACGTGCATGCCGTGCGGCGGGATTTTCCGATCCTGGCCGAGCGCGTCAATGGCCGACCGCCGATCTGGCTGGACAACGCAGCCACCACGCACAAGCCTCAAGCGGTAATCGATCGGCTGGCGTATTTCTACGCGCACGAGAACTCCAACATCCACCGCGCAGCGCATGAACTGGCCGCACGTGCGACGGACGCGTACGAGGGTGCCCGCAACAAGGCGGCGCGCTTTCTCGGGGCGCGGTCGGCCAGCGAGATCATCTTCGTGCGCGGCGCCACCGAGGCAATCAACCTCGTTGCGCAGACGTTCGGCCGTCAGCACATCGGCGCGGGGGACGAGATCATCGTCTCGCACCTGGAGCATCACGCCAACATCGTGCCGTGGCAGCAACTGGCCGCGCAGGTGGGTGCGCGCATCCGCGTGATTCCGGTGGACGACAGCGGGCAGGTTCTGCTGGACGAATACCGCAAGCTGCTCAACCCACGGACGAAGCTGGTGTCCGTCACGCAGGTGTCGAATGCGCTGGGGACGGTGACGCCCGTGCAGGAGATCATCGCACTGGCGCATGCGGCCGGCGCGCGCGTGCTGGTGGACGGCGCGCAGGCGGTCTCGCACTTGCGTGTGAACGTGCAGGCGCTGGACGCGGACTTTTACGTGTTCTCCGGCCACAAGGTGTTCGGGCCGACGGGCATTGGCGTGGTCTACGGCAGGCAGGATCTGCTCGACACGCTGCCGCCGTGGCAGGGGGGCGGCAACATGATTGCCGACGTCACGTTCGAGAAGACGCTGTACCAGCCCGCGCCTGCGCGCTTCGAGGCCGGCACCGGCAACATTGCCGATGCGGTGGGGCTGGGCGCTGCACTCGATTACGTCGAGCGTATCGGCCTGGAAAACATCGCGCGCTACGAGCATGACCTGCTGGTGTATGCCACGCATGGGTTGTCACGCATCCCGGGGCTGCGGCTGATCGGCACGGCGGCCAACAAGGCAAGCGTGCTGTCGTTCACGCTGGCCGGGTACCGCACGGAAGAAGTGGGCGCGGCGCTCAACCGTGAAGGCATTGCCGTGCGCTCGGGCCATCACTGCGCGCAGCCCATCCTGCGGCGCTTTGGGGTGGAGGCGACGGTGCGGCCATCGCTGGCGTTCTACAACACGTGCGAGGAGGTGGATGAACTCGTGCGCGTGGTGGGGGCACTGGCCCGGCGGTGAGGGGTTTTGGGCTGTTGAAGAAGAACGCCCTGTCGGTCCGATGCACCACGGGCTGGCGGGGCGTTTTTTTTGTTTTGGCTTTTGGCTTTTGGCCTTTGGCCTTTGGCGGGGCGGGGGGTGGTGGTGCATCTCTGTTTCTCCCCCTGCCGGGGGCGACTTACTTTCTTTGTCTTGCCAAAGAAAGTAAGCAAAGAAAGGCGCGCCCGAGATGGCGACCCCCTCCTTGGATTTTTGTCGCGGGGAGGGGAAGGAGCCAAACTCGCTGCGCTCAGACAAGGCTCCTTCCTTTTTCCTCCCCGCAACAAAAATCCAAGGCTCCATCAAGGGCAGGAACGTCAAAGGCCACACCGTCGGTGTGCTGGGCTAGGTGGCACTGGTTTGCTGCTGTTGTTGCTCGCTTTGCTTCGCGTTGTGCTGTGGATTGCTACGACACTGGTGATCGATGGTTTGGCCTTTGACTTTCCTGCCCTATGTGGCGACTTGAATTTCTGTTGCAAGGAGGAAAAAGAGGGGAGGCCTGTCTGAGCGCAGCGAGTTTGCCTCCCCTCCCTCCTTGCGACATAAATTCAAGGAGTCTTTCGCCGCATCGGGCGCGCCTTTCTTTGCTTACTTTCTTTGGCAAGACAAAGAAAGTGAGTCAGCCCCGCCAGGGGATGAAACCAAGAATGGACCACCAGAAAAAAAATCAACGACCCCTCAACGCGCCTTAAGCCGGCGCACCGAGAAATCTCCCACCCATTGCACCAGGCTCACCAGCCCGATCAGCACCACGATCACCACCGCCATGACGGTGGTGTCGAAGCGTTGATAGCCGTAACGGATGGCGATGTCGCCCAGCCCGCCTGCGCCAACTGCACCCGCCATGGCCGATGCGCCAATCAACGACACCACAGTCAGCGTAAAGCCGCCGATGATGCCGGGCAGCGCTTCGGGCAGCAGCACGTGCCAGACGATGTGGCGACGCTCGCAACCCATGGCCTGGGCGGCTTCCATCAGGCCGCGGTCGACCTCGCGCAGGCTGATCTCCGCAATGCGCGCGAAGAACGGTGTGGCGCTGATCGACAGCGGCACCACGGCCGCCCACACGCCGATCGTCGCGCCCACCACCAGCCGCGTGAACGGCAGCAGCGCCACCAGCAGGATGATGAATGGCGTGGCCCGAAAGCCGTTGATGAGTGCACCCAGCACGCGGTGTACGCGCGGCGACTCCAGCGCATTGCCCGGCGCGGTCAGCACCAGGATGAGCGCCAGCGGAATACCGGCCAGCACGGCGATGAGCGCGGAGGCCGACACCATCGTGAGCGTGTCGAGCAAGCCCTGCCAGATGCGGTCAATCGTGAGCGGCGACATAGCCGAGGCTCCGGGTGTGTTGCGACAACTGCAGCGCGGCGAGCGCGTCAGCCGACAGCGTGCTGCCCGCTGCTGCGACCAGCAGGCGCCCTTGCGTGCGGCCCTGGATGCGGTCAAGGTCGGCGCGCAGCAGGCGGGTGGGTTGGTGCAGCGCCTGGGCAATCTGCGCGAGTTCCGGCACGGCGGCGGTGCCGGTGTAGCTGAGTTCGATCAGTTGCTCGAACGGAGCGCGCGCGGGCGGCGTGGGCTGCAAACGTAGGGCCACGTCTTCGGGCAAGCCGCCGCGTAGCGGTTCGAGCAACGCCCGGGTGGCGTCGTGCTGCGGGTCGCCAAAGACGCGCCACACGGGGCCTTGCTCGGCAATGCGACCGGCTTCGAGCACGAGCACGTTGTCGCAGATATCGCGAATCACGCCCATCTCATGCGTGATGAGCACGATGGTTAGCCCCAGGCGGCGGTTGATGTCGCGCAGGAGGGCGAGGATGGCGTCGGTCGTTTCGGGGTCGAGCGCGGAGGTGGCCTCATCGCACAACAGAATTTCGGGGCGATGCACGAGTGCGCGCGCAATCCCGACGCGCTGCTTTTGCCCGCCGGACAGGCGCCCGGGATACACGTGCTGCTTGCCCTCCAGCCCGACCAGCGCCAACAGCGCATCCACGCGCTCCGCGATCTCGGCCGGCGGCACGCCTGCCACCTTCAGCGGCAGCGCGACGTTTTCCCAGACCGTCTTGGCGGAAAGCAGGTTGAAGTGCTGGAAGATCATGCCGATGCGCCGGCGCAGCCCCACCATTGCGGCGCTGCCGAGCGTGCCGACATCGACGCCGTCCACCAGCACCTGCCCGCTGGTGGGTTGTTCAAGTCCGTTGATGGTGCGCAGCAGGCTGGATTTGCCCGCACCGCTGCGCCCGATAATGCCGAAGATGCCCCCAGCCGGAATGTCGAGGTCGATGCCTTGCAGTGCATGCACATCGCCCGCGGCCGCGCGGTACGTCTTGCCGACGTTGCGAAACGTGATGGTGCCTGCGGTGGGCGTGGAGACCGCGGCATCGGCGTGCCTGGCATACGGCGCGATCTCGTCGGTCCAGATGTGTGCGGGGTTTGAGACGAGTGTGGTCATGGCCTTGGCGTCTTCCGAGTCACCGTTTCACCCAGGGCAGAGTGAAGAGCTTGTCGTCGTTGGCATAGGACGTGCGCACTTGCTGGCGCACGGCAGGCGAGTCCTGATACAGCTTGATGAAGCGGGCGATGCGCGGGTCGTTGGCGTTGTCGTTGCGGGCAACGAAGCGGATGGCGAAGTACTCGTCGTCGATGCCCGAGTACAGCAAGCCGGCGCTTGCAACGTCCGGTTTGCCCGCGTTGACGAAGTGCGCGGGGTAGCCCTGTGCAAGGTCCACGTCATCGAGCGCGCGTACAAGCTGCGGCCCTTCGATTTCGACAAACTTCAGCTTCTTCGGATTGGCGACCACGTCATTGAGCGTGCCGCGTGCACCCACGCCATCGCGCAGTTTGATCAGCCCTGCCTTCTGCAGCAGCAACAGGCCACGGCCCTGGTTGACGGGGTCATTGGCCACGGCCACGCGGGCGCCGTCCTTCAAATCGCTCAGGCGTTTGATCTTGCTGGAATACAGGCCGATGTTGCCCAGCACGCCGATGCCGACGCTCTTGAAGGCATAACCGCGTTCCTTGATCGCGTTGTCTAGAAAGGCCTGGTGCTGGAAGTAATTGAGATCCAGATCACCCGAGGCGAGTGCCACGTTCGGGGTGGTCCAGTCGGTCAACTCCACCACCTTGACGTCCAGCCCCTGCTTTCGGGCTTCGGCGGCGGCCACCTCCACGGAATCGGCCAGCGCACCAGGCGTGACGCCGATACGCAGTGGGGCCGCATGGGCGGCAGCGGCAATGGTGAGGGCGCTGAGTGCGAGGGCGAGTCGTTGAGTCAGTTTCATGGGAACGGTTGCAGCAAAAGGAACATGCAGTGATTCCAGCATGGCAACCGGGCCCATTCCCACGAATATTTGCGTAGATGGTTACTCGGTCTGAGTTAGAGCGATACTTGCGGTCGACCGTGGCAGTTCAATCACAAGGAGGGGACTCTTCGATGCATGCATCTTTCAAACGTCGCCGAGCGACGGCGGGGCGGGTGATGGGGCGTTTGCTGTTGGCAATCGCCGTCATCCTGGTGGCCCTTGCAGCGGTTGTGGGCGTCAATACGTGGCGGCACAACTCGCGCCAGCTGGATGTGCCGGCCGTCACGCCGGTCGCGGTGGATGGCCCGGCCGCTGCGGCGCACCTGGCCGAAGCCGTGCGCGCACGCACCGTGTCGAGCGCCGCCGATGCGCAACTGAGCGCCGACCAGTTCCGCCAGCTGCACGCCATGCTCGAGGCGCGTTACCCCAAGGCGCACGCCGTGCTGCAGCGTGAGCAGGTGGGCGACTTTGCGTTGCTCTACACCTGGAAGGGCGCTGACCCGTCGCTGAAGCCCATCATGCTGATGGCGCACCAGGATGTCGTGCCGATTGCCCCCGGCACCGAAGGCGACTGGGCGCAGCCGCCGTTCGACGGCGTCGTCAAAGACGGCATGGTCTGGGGGCGCGGTGCGTGGGACGACAAGGGCAACCTGATCTCTCAGATGGAAGCCATCGAGTTGCTGGCCGCCAGCGGCTTCAAGCCGCGCCGCACCATCCACCTGGCCTTTGGCGCCGACGAGGAAGTGGGCGGCGAGCGCGGTGCCAAGCAGATCGCCGCGTTGCTGAAATCGCGCGGCGAACGGCTCGACTTCGTGATCGACGAAGGTCTGCTGATTACCGAAGGCGTGCTGCCTGGGCTCACCAAACCTGCGGCGCTGATCGGCGTGGCAGAGAAGGGCTTCCTCTCCGTGCAGCTCAAGGTGGGCGCTACGCCGGGACATTCGTCGATGCCGCCTCCGCAAGGGCAGAGCGCCATCGCCATGATGAGCGCCACGCTCAAGCGGCTGGATGACGATCAATTGCCCGCGGGCATTAGGGGCGTTGCGCAGGAGATGTTTGCGACGCTGGCGCCCGAGATGCAGGGTTTCAGCCGCGTGGCACTGTCGAACCTCTGGCTGTTCGGGCCGCTGCTCCAGAAGCAATTGGAGGCATCGGGCAGCTCCAACGCCATGCTGCGCACCACGACTGCGTTGACCATCGTGCAGGCCGGCAACAAGGACAACGTGCTGCCCGGCCGCGCCGAGGCCACGGTCAACTTCCGCCTGCTGCCCGGCGACACCATCGCCTCCGTCACCGCGCACGTGGAGGACGCCGCCAAGGCGGCGGCGCCCAAAGGCAAGTTCGAGCTGACACGGCTGCCCGGCTCGAGCGAAGCCTCGCCGGTGTCGCCCACGCAATCGGCGTCGTATCAGTTGATCAACAAGACGGTGCGCGAGCTGTTCCCGGGCACGGTCGTGGCGCCGGGGCTGATGATCGGCGCGACGGATTCGCGCCACATGATCGAGATTGCCGACCATGTGTATCGGTTCTCGCCGGTGCGCGCCAAGCCGGAAGACCTGCCGCGCTTTCACGGCACCAACGAGCGGATCACCGAAGCCAACCTGGTGGAGCTGATCCGCTTCTACCACCGGTTGGTGCAGCAGGCGGCCGGGGCCTGATCTTAGTGTGAGGCTGCCACCAGCGTGTCGATGTGCGCGTCGTTGGTGGCTTCGGGGCGGCGCAGTTGCGTGCTGCGGCTGCCATCCACCGAGATGGCCGTGTCGCCATGCACGGTCACGCGGCGTACCAGGCGCGGCTGGTTGCCGTAATCGTTGATGGCGTAATGCTGCGTGGCGCGGTTGTCCCAGATGGCAACGTCGTGCTGGCGCCATTGCCAGCGCACGGTGTTGTCCAGCCGCGTTACGCGGTTCTGCAGCAGTTCGAACAGCCGCGTCGATTCGCTTCCCGGCAGGCCGGTGAAGCGCTTGACAAAATGCCCGAGCAGCAGGGCGCGTTCGCTGGTCTCAGGATGCACATGCACCACGGGGTGCGACGCTTCATACACCGACGCGGTAAACACCTCGCGGTGATGCTGCAGGCGTGCGCCGTCGATCTGCGTGCGCTCGGCACCGTAGTCGTAATCGTTGGTGTGCACGGCCCAGAGTTGCTCGGCAAGCTGCTTGAGCGTATCCGGCAATTGTTCGTAGGCGCGGGCCGTGTTGGCCCAGACCGTGTCGCCGCCGTAAGCGGGAATCGTCACCGCGCGCAGGATCGACACCTTCGGAAACGCATCGAGAAACGTCACGTCGGTGTGCCACGAGTCGGCACGGCCGCCGCCCTTTGACGCGTCCAGTTCAAACAGCTGCGTGCCGGTGGGCGCCGGCACGGTTGGATGGGCGACGATGCGGCCGAAGCGTTTGCCGAAGGCCTGGTGTCGATCATCGTCCAGATGCTGCTGGTCGCGAAAGAACAACACCTTGTACTTGAGCAGAGCGGCATACAGGCTCGCGAACGTGTCGTCCGCCAACTCCGCGTCGAGCTTGAGGTCGAGCACCTCCCCGCCGATATGTCCGGCCACGCGGCGTACGCGCAGGGTGCCGAACGTGGTGTCGATGGCGGCGTTGTGATCGTCTGGCATGGCGGCTCCGAGCAATGGCGATGGATCATGCTAGCCACCCGGTGCCCGGCCGAAAACGAACGGTTTGACATATCCAAATGCAGTTCTGTCGGTCATGCAGATGAACTGTTCGCGAAAGATGGTGAACAGTTCAGCGAAACTGTTCACAACTGTTCATGTCAACCGGTTGCGCTGCCGCTCAAGATGGGACCGTGCCGATCCGCAGTCCCCATAAAAATCCACCACGAACCCCGGCACAGGAGTCTCAATCATGCGCGAGATCAGAATCTTTGAACTGGACCGGCCGGGCGTGCCGGTGAGTTGGCGGTCGGCACGGGCCCAAACCATCGCCGCACAAGCCGGGCTGTTGTGGGTTACGCAGGAGCATCAGCGCCAGGACATCTGGCTCAAGCCGGGCCAATCGATCGATGTGCCGGCGGGCGTGCGGTTCTGGTTGTCGGGTGAGCCCGTCGAAGGCACACCGGCGCGCTTTGCCGTGACCGAAGACATCAACGCCCCGCGCCGCCTGCTGCGGTTTATCGGCGCGATGGTCGTGGCTGCATATCGGCAGATTCTGCGCGACGACGGGCAGGACGCTACGCGTACGCCGTCGGCACAGCGGATCGGTACGTAAGTCTTGCGTCAAGCCGGAAAGACCAGCCGGAACCCGGTCCGCCCACCCGGCGAGCTGCTGGCCTGCACGCTACCACCGTGCAGGTCCATGATGGTTGTGAAGATGGTCAGCCCCAACCCGGTCGACTGGCTTGATTGCGCATTGGATTGCGCCTGCGAGGGGCCGCCCCGGTAGAACCGCCACGTCGATGCGCGCGCGGGTGGGCTTGTGGTGCAGCTCCGCATCGCACTGCACGTCGATGGTGATGCTGCGATCGGCTGCCGCTGGGCCGAAGCAGTCGACCAGCACCTGGACTGGCTGGCTTATCGACAGGAGCATGAGCGGGCGACATTACGGCGCAGGCAAACGCGGCAGTGCCGTCTGCTGCGCCGTGACGGTGGCGTTTATTCCGCTTGCAGTGCGGCGATGATCTTCTCAGCTTGGGCCTTGAGCTTGTCGCTGTCAGCTTGGACACGGGCGTGTGGTTGCAGCGGGGTGTCGCTGTAGCGCGGCAGCACGTGAAAGTGCACGTGCGGCACCGTCTGCCCGGCGGCGCTGCCGTTGAGCTGAAAGATGGCGATGCCCGGCGGGGTGAACGCAGCCCGCACGGCGCGCGCCAATTTGCGCGTGGTGCGGATGGCAGCCGATGCGGCATCGTCGGACAGGTCGAACAGCTCTGCCGCGCCTTCCTTGGGCAGCACCAGCACGTGGCCGTCGGCCTGCGGCATGATGTCCATGAAGGCGATGGTGTGGTCGTCTTCGTACACCTTGATGCAGGGCAGCTCGCCGCGCAGGATCTTGGCGAAGATGTTCTGGTTGTCGTAAGTCGCGTCAGGCATGGGTGTCTCCAGTAAGCGGGAAATGCACGGGAAAGCGCTGCGCGAAAGTATATAGGCGACCGATGGCGACGCGCGTGGCGCAGGTTTGGCGCAGATCAAGCCTGGCTATCGTCCACCGACAGCGGCGCAGCCACGTGTTCGAGCGGTTTGCGCTCAGCGGCCGTCCCCCAGCACGCCTGTACCGCGGCCGCAAGCAGCATGAGCACCGCGCCGAACGCATAGCCGCCGAACACGGCACCGCGCGAGTGTGTATCGATCAGCCAGCCGAACAGCGCAGGCCCCGCAACGCCGCCCAGGCCCGTGCCCACGGCATAGAACAACGCGATGGCCAGTGCGCGCACCTCAAGCGGGAAGGTCTCGCTCACCGTCAGATACGCCGAGCTGGCGGCGGCCGATGCAAAGAAAAACACCACGGTCCACGCGAGGGTCTGCGTGGTGCCGTCGAGCACACCTGCCTTGAACAGCGCGCCGCTCACCAACAACAGCACACCGCTGATCGCATACGCGGCGGCAATCATCGTGCGCCGGCCGACCACATCGAACAACCGCCCAAGCAGCAGCGGCCCGAGAAAATTGCCCAGCGCGAACGGCAGCAGATAGGTGCCGACCTTCGTTGCGGGCACGCCATAGAAATCCGTCAGCACCAGCGCGTAGGTAAAGAAGATCGCGTTGTAGAAAAACGCCTGCGCGGCCATCAGCGCCAGGCCCACCAACGCCCGTTGCCGGTGCTGCACGAACAGCACGCGTGCGACTTCCACCAAGCGTGGATGGCCACGGCTGCGCATGCGCAAGCTGGGCAGCGGCGCGGTATCGAAGCGATGGCCGCGTGCGGTGATTTCGCTTTCGATCTCCTGCACGATGGCTTGCGCTTCTTCGTGCCGGCCGCGGGTGATGAGCCAGCGCGGGCTTTCCGGAATCCAGAAACGCATCACCAGAATGATGAGCCCCAGCACGGCGCCGATGAAGAAGCACAGCCGCCAGCCGGTATCGACGCTCATGTGCGCGGGGTCCAGCAGCCACAACGAGGCGCCCGCACCCAACGCGGCACCGACCCAGAACGTGCCGTTGATGGCGAGGTCCGTCCAGCCGCGCACGCGTGCCGGCGTCAGTTCCTGGATCGTCGAATTGATGGCCGCATATTCGCCGCCGATCCCCGCGCCGGTGAGCACGCGAAACACGACCAGGCTGGCAAAGCTCCACGAAAACGCTGTCGCCAGCGTGGCCAGGATGTAGACGCCCAACGTGATGAAGAACAGCTTGCGGCGGCCCAGTCGATCCGTCATCCAGCCAAACAGCAGTGCACCGATTACCGCACCGACCAGGTATGCGCTGCTGGCGATGCCGACCTGCGCGTTGGAAAGATGCAGCGCAGGGCTTTGCTTGAGGGCGCCCGCCACCGCGCCGGCCAGAGTCACCTCCAGGCCGTCGAGCAGCCACGTAATGCCCAGCGCGATGACCACACGCGTGTGAAAGCAGCTCCAGGGCAGGCGATCGAGCCGGCTGGGCAGGTCTGACGTGTGAAAGGCTGGCGATTCGGGCATCGCGGCGCACTCTAAAACGAATGCGCTCGATGCAGCACGATCTATTCCTGCGAGGGTGTGGCCGAATCTTCTTGCGGCGCGCCGGCAAGCAGCGTGTCTTCAAAGAAGCGGCGGCGCGCGTCTTTGTCGGGCTTGCTGCCCTGGTGCCAGAGCGTGGCTTCCGATAGCTGGTAGGCGTACAGCATGAAGGCGCGCGTCTTGGCGTCCTTGCGCGTAAAGCCGATCGCCTGGAAATGCTGGATGTAGTAGTCCATGCGGTGTTCGTCGACGGCTTCGACGGCTTCCTGCGCCATCGGGTCACGCCGCGCCCAGGCACGGATGGCGAATTCGATCATGGCCGTGCGTCGCGCGCTGCGACCGCGAAACGGCAGTGCCAGCAGATCGCGAACGAGCCCTTGCACCGAAGGGTTCTGTCGCTCCAGCTTGGGGCCCACGCGTGTGCGCTCGCTCCAGTCCTGCAGCACCTGGTGCAGCAGGTCGTCGCGGTTCTTGAAGTGCCAGTAGAAGCTGCCGCGCGTCACGTCCAGCTGCTTGGCGAGCACATCCACGCGCACGGCATCGATGCTCTTGGTGACGAGCAGATCGGTGGCGGCGCGAACCCAGTCGTCGGGCGTAAGTTGTGCACGCGGTGCAGCAGGGGCTGAGGATTCGGCATCAACGTCGACAGCCGCGTCGTGTTCGTCGATCCGCAAGGAAGGCTTGGGCATGAACGCGGATTCTAGTCCCGCTGACACGGCTGTCCAGCGCTTAAATCAGGCTGAGGCCCCCAGGTTTGCGCGGGTTGACACGGCAATAAACGCACTCCTACCATGCACATACGTTTGTGTATGGAAGGATCGAGCTACTGCAAGCCTCGGTTTGCGGTTTAGTAAAAGAACCATGCTCGACGATGCCTTCTGCACGGCGTCTAACGATAAGACATCAGGAGACATTTGCATGAAGGCATTCCGACTCGCGCTGTGCGCGGCGGCAGCAGTTGGCACATTCGCGGGCGCACTCTGCCCGAGCATTGTCCACGCCGAGACCGTCAAGATCGCGTGGATCGATCCGCTGTCCGGGCTGATGGGCGCGCTGGGCCAGAACCAGTTGCGCAGCTGGCAATACGCGGCTGACCTCGCCAACCAGCAGAACTGGAGCGGCAACGGCACCAAGTTTGAAGTCGTCGGTTTCGACAACAAGGTTTCACCGCAAGAAAGCCTGACGATCCTCAAGCAGATCACCGACCAGGGCATCCGCTACGTCGCGCAGGGCGACGGGTCCAGTGTGGGCATGGCGCTGCAGGACGCGATCGCCAAGTACAACGACCGCAACCCGGGCAAGGAGATCATCTATCTGAACTACGCCGCGGTCGATCCGGACATGACCAACAGCAAGTGCAACTACTGGCACTTCCGCCTGGACGCCAACTCCGACATGAAGATGGAGGCCCTGACGAGCTATCTCGCCAAGGACCAGAGCATCAAGAAGGTCTACCTGCTCAACCAGAACTACTCGTTCGGCCACCAGGTGGCGCGCGCGGCGAAGGAGTACCTCAAGCGCAAGCGCCCGGACATCCAGGTGGTGGGTGAGGATCTGCACCCGCTCGCGCAGGTGAAGGACTTCTCGCCGTATGTCGCGAAGATTCGTGCTTCGGGCGCGGATACGGTCATCACCGGTAACTGGGGGAGCGATCTGGCACTGCTGATCCGCGCATCGAAGGATGCGGGCCTCAACACCAATTTCTACACGTACTACGCCGGCACCACCGGTGTGCCTACGGCAATGGGCGCCTCAGGCGCAGACCGCGTGAAGGTCATCAGCTACTTCGCGCCGAACGACGGCAACCCGAAGACGAACGCCGTGCTCGACGGCTTCAAGAAGAAGTACAACGACGACTTCTTCAACGCCGATGTCTACACCGGCATCGCCTTCCTCGCCAAGGCTATCAAGACGAGCGGTTCGGCAGAGCCGGCCAAGGTGGCCAAGGTGATGGAAGGCATGACGGTCGATGGGCTCAACGGCCCGATCGAAATGCGCAAGACCGACCACCAGGCGCAGCAGACGCTGTACGTGACTACCTGGGTGAAGGCCGACGGCAAGAAGATCAAGTACGACCAGGAAAACACCGGCTACGGCTGGCGTACCGACGTCACGCTGGAACCGCACCTCGCGGCCCAGCCGACGTCGTGCCAGATGAAGCGTCCGGCGTCGTAATTGTGTGATCGGGGTGTCCCCAGGTCAGTTCATTCGACCGGGGACACCACGCCTGTGCCCGCCAGGTGCCCGCGGGCGTTCTCCAGAAAGCGATCGACCGTAGCCTGCACCGATTCCGGCGACCAGCCGGCAATGTGCGGCGTCAGCACGACCTGGTTCAGATCCAGCAGCCCGGCCGGCGGTTTGGGCTCGCTCTCATATACATCCAGCCCCGCGCCGCCCAGCTTTCCTGAACGGATGGACGCTTCCAGCGCCGCCGTATCCACCACGCTGCCGCGCGCAATGTTGACCACGTAGCCACACGGGCCCAGCGCCTCCAGGATCGTCTGGTTGACCAGATGCTTCGTCTGCGCGCCGCCCGGCGTGGCAACGATCAGGAAGTCGGCCCACTCGGCCATGTCCTTCAGCACATCGAAATAGCGGTACGAAACGCCGTCGCGCGGCTTGCGGTTGTGATAGCCGATCTGCATGTCGAAGCCCGCTGCGCGGCGCGCGATCTGCATGCCGATGGTGCCCAGGCCGACGATGCCCAGGCGCTTGCCGCATACGCCGGGCTGCAGCGGAATGTCGTCACGCCAGACGCCATTGCGTGTGGATCGATCCAGCTTGGGAATGCCGCGCACGGTGGCCAGCAGCAAGCCAAAGGCGTGGTCGGCCACGCAGGCGTCGTTGGTGCCGGCGCCGTTGGCCACCGCCACGCCACGTGCGCGGGCGGCCTCCACGTCGATGTTCTCGTAGCCGGCACCGAGCGCGCAGGCCAGTTCCAGCTTGGGCATCGCGGCGATTTCTGCGCCGGTCAGGCCCGTCGAGCCGTTGGTGAGCACGATGCGGACATCCTGCCCGTGGCGAGCGATCGCGGCGTCGCGCTCGGCGCGGGTGGGCGCATGGATGACGTGGAAATGTTCAGCGATCTGCGCCACGTTGTCGGGCGTCATCGCAATGAGGAGCAGCAGGGTCGGTTGCATGGGGAGGAGAGGGTGCAGGCTCACGAACGGGGCAGGTCCCGGTCGGCACAGAGGTGCGCCGCACGGCGCCTGGCGATCATAACGCGCGCTCCAATGCGGTGCTGAAGGCCGTGCCCCCATATGCTTACACCCCGTTACCGATGAGCAGGTTTGGTTGCACGGGTTTGCCGGCGTGCGGCATAGACTTTGCGGTAAGAGGCGCATGGCCGCGGGCCGCACAGCAGACTGCACGGCCGGCCCGGACGCTTCGTTCACCAGACGGGATTCATCATGCGAGCAACGAACAAGTCAGACCGTGCAGGGCACGCAGCGCGTTGGGTGGCGGCGGTTGCACTGACCGGCGTGGCAGCTGGGCTGACAGGCTGCGTGACGGCGCCGGCGTACCCCGGCTATGGCGCCGGCTATGGTGCAGGGTATGCCGCGGGCAGCAACGCCTACGCTAACAGTACCGGCCCGACCACTTATGGCAGCGGCTATACCAGCGGGTACGACAACACGTACAACAACGGCTACGGCAGCTATGACCCCAACGCACCGCAGCCGTATCCGCAACAGCCCGCGCCGACATACTCGCAGCCGAACTATTCACCGTATCCGAGCAGCAGCGACCCGTCTTATCAGGCGCCGGCGGATAACCGCTACGGCGTTGTCGAATACGTCGAAGCCGTGCCCGTGCGCGGTCAGGCCAGCGGCGTCGGCGCGGTGCTCGGCGGCGTGGTGGGCGGCTTGCTGGGCCACCAGGTGGGCGGCGGGCGCGGCAATACCGTGGCCACCATCGGCGGCGCGGTTGCCGGTGCCATGGCGGGCAACGCCGTGGAGGGCAACACGGTGGTCGGCCAGACCTACCGCGTGACCATGCGGCTGAATGACAACTCGCGCGTTACGCTCACGCAGAACAACCCGAACGGCTTGCGCGCGGGGGATCGCGCCCGTATCGAAAACAACATGGCAGTGCCGTACTAGCCACATCGCGCATGGGAGTGCCCGCGCGGGGCTTCAGAAACCACGCGGGCCGGCCGATATAGCGGAAGCAATCACCCGCTGTGACTCCCATGCTCAATCGACTTTCCATCCGTTTCCGACTCAACGCCGCGCTGGCGCTACTGGCTGCGCTGCTGACGGCCACTGGCACCATCGGCGTGGTTGGAATGCGCGCGTCCGACGCGAACATCAACGAGATCTACACCAATCAGCTTGCTTCGACTTCGCTGGTCGGCAAGTCGCAGCTGAATGCGGCGATCGTGCGAACGACGCTCGATCGTGCGGTCTTCCATCCGGATGCGGCCGACGTGCCGGCTATCCTGGACAAGGCCAACGGATACCGCGCCAAGTCTGACGACGCGTGGAAACAATACAAGGCCTTGCCCATGAGCGCGGATGAAACGCGCCTGGCCGCCGACATGGAAGCCAAGCGCAACGCGCTCTTCCGCGACGGCATCGAGCCGTTGATGAACGCATTGCGGGCCCGCGATGCCGCAGCCGCCGACAAGGTGGTGATGAACGTCATCCCGCCGCTGTCGGTCGCGCTGTCTGCGGCAGCCGATGCGCTCGACCGCAGCCAGATCGAGCAGGCCAAGGCCGCCTACGAAAGCGCGGCAGCCCGATCGCATGCATTCCTGCTGCTGATCATTGGCGCCATCGTGGTGGGCATTGCGGCCGCACTGGGCTGCGCCTTCGGCCTGCACCGCGCGATCTCGGTGCCGCTGTCAAAGATGCTGGGCCATTTCAGCGCGATCTCGAAGGGCAACCTGACCGAACGCATCACCGTCACCAGCAAAGACGAAATGGGTGCGCTCACGCAAGGTCTCATCGACATGCAGCACGGCCTGATCCGTACCATCGTGACGATGCGCGGCGGCAGCGAATCTATCGCGAGCGCCACCAAGCAGATTGCGGCCGGCAACATGGACCTGTCGCAACGCACCGAAGAACAGGCGTCGTCGCTGGAAGAAACCGCGTCGAGCATGGAAGAGCTGACGAGCATCGTGCGTCAGAACGCCGACAACGCGCGTCAGGCCAGCCAGCTCGCAGGCAACGCATCGGACATCGCCGTGAAGGGCGGTGAAGTGGTGGGCCGCGTGATCGAGACGATGTCGGGCATCAACGACAGCAGCAAGAAGATTGCGGACATCATCGGCGTGATCGAGGGCATTGCATTCCAGACCAACATCCTCGCGTTGAATGCGGCAGTGGAAGCCGCCCGCGCGGGCGAGCAAGGCCGCGGCTTTGCGGTGGTGGCCGGTGAGGTACGCAGCCTTGCACAGCGCTCGGCCACGGCAGCCAAGGAAATCAAGGAACTCATCAGCGATTCGGTTGGACGTGTTGAAAACGGCACGACGCTGGTTGCCGAAGCAGGCGACGTGATCGACGAGGTCGTCGTTGCCGTGAAGCGCGTGACTGACATCATGGGCGAGATCAGCTCGGCTTCTGAGGAACAAAGTGCCGGTATCGAGCAAGTCAACCAAGCCGTCACACAGATGGATGAGGTGACCCAGCAGAACGCCGCGCTGGTGGAAGAGGCGGCGGCCGCTGCGCAATCGCTGGAGGAACAGGCTGGTGTTCTGCGCGAGGCGGTGGCGTCATTCCGCCTGCCGGCGGCGGGCGCGAATGCGGAGCCTGTGCTGGCTCCCGCAGCTGCCAGTGCGCTGAGCGTTGCCAAGGCAGCAGCACCGGCGGTATCGACGGTGCGGGCTTCGCCCAATCCGGCAGCGAAACCGGTCGCGCGCAAACCAGCGGCAGCGACGGCACGTGCCGCACGCAAGCGCCTCGCAGCGCCTACAAAGCCGGCGACGGTACCGGCCCCGGATGCGAAGGCGGCGCCTGTTGCGGTGGCCGAAGCCAAGCCGGGCAAACTTGCCCTGGCTGCGGTGTCCAGCGATGCCGACGACTGGGAACAGTTCTGACTCGCAAGCCGACACGCTCACCCCAACAAGCCGCGCCCTGAGCGCGGCTTTGTGTTTCAGCGCTGCAACCGATTTGCCGATTTGCCAGCGCCGATGTTTTCGCTTGCTCTGGCCATGGGTGCGGCAACATCGCTGACGCATGGCTGGACTCCGCGGTCAGCGGCATCTGATGAGCGATCCGCCTGGCAAGTCCTTTGCGCATCGGGCTTTGCAGCCGCTTGTCACCGTGCAGTGCAGTGCAGGCACCAACTTGCGCGCCGCGCTGGTCAGGTGAGCTTCCCGCTCGCCTAACCCAAATGCCCTGCATCGGCCGGCTCGACGCATCGATCATTTGGAGGGAGGCCCTGTCCGCAGCCTGACGAATGTCTCACCCCATCAGATGGCGTTGCATGCCGTGGCGTTGATCTTGCCGCCGCCGGACCCTCTCTCTTGCGTTCACCCATGTAACAACCCGGCGCATCGGGCACGTGCAGGAAGGCCCTTGTGCTGCGCTGCACCGCATAACCGCGCGCCTTGGCGGGTGTTGGTATGGTCCTCGCGTTCCCCCACGCGAGAAGCAGGCTAGAGAGCGACGCATCGACCCGATCGATAGCAGGCGATTGGGCCGGATGCAGCGGCGCTGGCGGTTGCGTTGCACGTCGAAAAAAGACCTTGGGGGAAGCATGAGCGCCACAGCGCAAGGCGGGGGTTATGCCGGACAAGGGCAACGTGCCCGCAGGGCCGGGCCAGGGGAGCGGCCATGAGCGAACTGCCATGGGAGCTTTACCTTGCGTTGCTCAACACGTTGACGGTGGCGACCACGCTCGTCATCTTAATCAGCACCACCGACGACTTTTTCCTGGACGCCTTCTATTGGGTGCGCGAGCTATGGCTCTGGCCGCAGCGTGGCCGCACGCCCGTCACGATCTCGGCGCAATCGCTACGCGAACGTGAGGAGCAGTGGCTCGCCATCATGGTGCCGGCATGGAAGGAGTACGACGTCATCGCCAAGATGGTCGAGAACACCCTGGCGACGATGGAATACACGCGCTTCATCATCTTTGCCGGCGCGTACCGCAACGATGCGGAGACCACCACCGAAGTCGAACGCATGGTGCGCCGCTACCCGGGCCGCGTGGTGCGCGCCGCCGTTACGCACGATGGCCCGACGTGCAAGGCCGACTGCCTGAACACCATCATCCAGACCATCATCCGGCATGAGGCCGGGCATGGCATCCGCTTTGCGGGCGTGATCATGCACGACTGCGAAGACGTGATCCACCCGCTGGAGCTGAAGTACTTCAACTACTTCATCCTCGATCAGGATCTGGTGCAACTGCCGGTGCTTTCGCTCGAGCGCAAGTGGTATGAGTGGGTGGCCGGCACGTACATGGATGATTTTTCCGAAACGCACCAGAAAGACCTGGTGGCGCGGCAGGCGCTGACTGGCACGGTGCCCGGAGCCGGCGTCGCGCTCTGTTACAGCCGCCGTGCGATTGAGGCGGTGATGAAGGTGCGTGGCGATTCACCGTTCAACACCAGCACGCTGACCGAAGACTACGACTTCAGCTTCCGCCTGCGCGAACTGGGCATGCGCGAAGCATTCGTGCATTTCCCGATCTGCGAGAACGCAGAACCCGCTGAAGACGCTGAGGGCAAGGTGCGCACACGCTGGCGACTGGGGCGTCGCAAGGGAGCACGTCCGCAACTGTTGGCCACGCGCGAATACTTTCCAAGTACCTTCCGCACGGCGTATCGGCAGCGCGCGCGCTGGGTGCTCGGTATCGCGTTCCAGGGTTGGCTGCAGATGGGGTGGAATGGCAACCTCATTACCCGCTACATGTTCTTCCGGGATCGAAAAGGCGTGCTCACGGCACTGTTCTCCATCCTGGCCTATGTGCTGTCGCTGAACTATCTGGCGCTGGGCGCGCTGATGTTCAACGGCGTGATCACGATCCCCGATGGCACGTTCGTGGTCGGCAGCATCTGGATGCAAGACCTGCTGGCCATCAACGCGGCGCTGCTCTTTAACCGGCTGGCGCAGCGCGTGTACTTTGTCGGTCGGCTCAACGGCCCGCTGCAGGGCGTGCTGTGCCTGCCAAGGCTTGTGGTGAACAACTTCATCAACTTTTTCTCGGTGTGCCGTGCGTGGAAGATCTTCCTGATCTACTGCCTGACCGGCAAGCCCATCGCCTGGGACAAGACACAGCACACCTATCTATCGAACGACGCGCTGGGCCGCACGCGCTGCAAACTGGGCGAAACGCTGATCAAGTGGGAAGTCCTCACGCAGGCGCAGCTGGATGCGGCCCTCGCCATTCAGAGCCAGACCGGGCGCCGGCTTGGACAAGTGCTGGTCGAGCAGGGTCTGGTCACGCCGGACACGCTGGCCGATGCACTGGCAGAGCAGGTCGACCTGCCGCGTGTGAGCCTGACCAACGTCGTGCTCGGTGCGCTGGCGGATTGCCTGCCGCGTGACCTCGCCGTGCGGCATCACGTGGTGCCGTTTTCGATTGGCGAAGACGGCTCGCTCAACATCGCCGTGTCGGAGTTGCCGCAGGGCGAAGTGCTCGAAGAGCTGGCCCGTGCGGCGGGCCGCAAGGTCGCCTGCTTCATGGCGTGCGACCACGAGATGTCGGCCGAGCTCGCGCAGATGGCCGATCCCAACCGCCGTGCCACGGTCGTATTCGGCCCGTCGGCGCATTCGGCCATCTTGGCCGTTGAATCCATGACGGGCGCCGGCTCAGGCGTTGCAGCCGGCACGGCGCCCGCACCCGAGGCTTCCACCATCCCCCCGATTCCTGTGCCGCCGGATCCGCCCCCCGGGCCAGACCCGCGGCCCAACCCATCTGTTGCGGGAGGTGTGGCATGACACACGAGAGAACCAACCGTTTAACCGTGCGCCGTCTGCGCTGGCCGATCGCCGCGGCAGTGTGGGCGCTATGTCACGGGGTATCGCCAGCGCAGACGCCCGCGCCGTTGCTGCCCGACGCCTACTTTCGAGCCGACCGCGCCTACCGCGCCATCGACGCCAACAAGCTCGACGATGCCGAAGCCGCTACGCGCGCCGCATTGGCTGCGCAGCCAGACAGCTTGCAACTGAACCTGCTGCTGTTGGATGTGCTGACGCGCAAAGGCCAGTTGGATGCGGCACGCGCACAGGCCGATGCGCTGCTGCGGAAGTATCCCGACGAGCCCCGCGTGTTTGCACAGCACGGCTTTCTTGCGCAGAAAGCGAACGACCCCGCTGTCGCTGAACGGGACTTCGCACGCGCCGTGCAAGGCAGCGACTGGACCGCGCAGGAGCAGCGCAACCTGCATCTTGCGTGGTCGGACAGTGCATATTCCGCCAAGCACCCACAGGCTGCCCTCGATGCGCTTGACGGCATGAAGGACGAGCCTGATGCCGACGTGCAACTGCGCCTCGCGCAATCTCGTCTGCAACTCGGTGACCGCAATGGCGCGGCCCAGGCCGCCACGCTGGCTGCCGAACATGCGACCGATCCGGCGCGCCAACGCTATGCCAAGGCGCTGCTTGCCCAGGCGGTGGCGCCCGAAGCGCAGGGCGACGCCGCATCTGCCACTGACCCGCGCGTGATCGGCCAGCGCGAGCTGAACGACGCCTACAGTCACCTGCGTGCGCGTGACGACCGTGCCGCGCTGGCAGCGTTCCAACGGGGCTTTGCCACGGGGCAGGGCAACTGGACGCACTACGCCGATGCCGCCTACGCAGCAAAGCGCCTGGGTGACAACCCGACCGCCATCGGGCTTTTCCGGCAAAGTCTCGACCGCGCCGATGCCGATGCCAAGGGCGACAGCGGCGGCAATGGCGACGACCGCCTTCCAGCAGACCGTCGCTTCGGCTACCGGCGCGAAGTCGAGCAGATGCAGCGCAACTTCGGCATGGTCGTTTCAGGCGCATATCAAACGTCGGCGTTCGGCCTGCCCAACACCGTGAGCGTGGGCCAAGCGGGCGCGGAGGTGTATTGGCAGCCGCCGGGCATCGGCTATCGCGACGGCAGCATCTTCCAAGTCTTCGCGCGTGGCTACGACAACGTGTATGACCGCAATGGCCACACCGGCTTGCCGACTGCGCAGGGCTCTGTGGGTGCGCGCTACAAGCCGATCAAAGACATCAACCTGGTGTTCACGGCCGAGCGCCTCTTCCGCATTGGGCAACTGACGACCAACGACACGCTGCTGCGCATCGGATTCTCGACCGACCAGGGGCTCGACCTGCAGGTCACCAAGCCGCGCTGGCAGACCTGGCAGGTGTATGGCGAGGGCGCCTATTTCCTCAACCAGGGCCGGATGATCATCAGCACGGAAATGCGCTACGGGCACACGTGGCCGCTGAACTCCATCAGCGATCGGCTCACGGTCTACCCGCACATCGTGCTGGCCGGCGATCACGACAACAAGGCGCTCGACCATCACCTTGCGCTGGGTGCCGGCCCAGGCATCAACTTCCGTTACTGGTTTCGCGAGTCGCACTACGCGGCACCGGCCAGCTGGCTGGACTTGACCGTGCAATACCGCTTGCCGTTGACGCACGCGGATCGAGCAAAGGGGGTGGTCGCAAGAGCCATTCTTTGGTTCTGAGGCAAGCCCGGATGCAAGCAGACCCCAATCAGAGGTGTCGCAGATGAAACGTTTTTGACGACCGAGGGAAACGGGTAACAAAGAGAAACGGCAGCAACGTCCGCAGGATGGCGTTGCGGCGCCAGGGTGGTGCAAAGCAAGACGCATGGCACGGCCTTCGCTCAGTAGCGAGGTCTGCCCGGCGCCAGAAGCGACACGCGCGTCCACGCGCCTGTCGTGCTTTGCAGGCGCGCCAGAGCAGACGACAGGGGAGTGCAGTGATGATGGGGAAGATATTGACCGTGTTCGGTACGCGCCCGGAGGCCATCAAGATGGCGCCGCTGGTGCAGGCATTGCAGGCCGAGGCAGGCTTTACGTCGGCGGTATGCGTGAGCGCGCAGCACCGGCAGATGCTGGATCAGGTGCTGGAGCTCTTCGGCATCGTGCCGGAGTTTGACCTTAACTTGATGCGGCCTGGGCAGACACTGTCCGATATCACGTCCAACGTGCTGGGCGGCATCGACGGCGTGCTCGATGCCTACAAGCCCGATGCCGTGCTCGTCCACGGCGATACGACGACCACGCTGGCTGCAAGCCTGGCCGCGTTCTACCGGCGCATTCCTGTCGGGCATGTGGAAGCGGGTTTGCGTACCGGCAACATCTGGTCGCCGTGGCCGGAAGAACTCAACCGGCGCGTCACCGATTCCGTCACCACCTGGCACTTCGCGCCCACAGCAGAATCGCGCCAGAACCTGCTGGACGAGGGCATCGACCCGGAGCAGGTCACGCTGACCGGCAACACCGTCATCGATGCGTTGCTGGCCGTGAAGCAACGGCTGGACGACGATGCCGCGCTGTCGGCACAGATGGCGGCGCGCTATCCATTCTTGCAAGCCGGCCGCCGCATGATCCTGGTGACAGGTCATCGGCGCGAAAATTTTGGGGCGCCGTTCGAGAACTTCTGCGTGGCGCTGCGCGTGCTGGCGGCGCGGCATCCGGATGTGCAGGTTGTGTATCCGGTGCACCTTAACCCGAACGTGCAGCAGCCGGTCAACGCCATCCTTTCCGGTCACGACAACGTCCACCTGATTGCGCCGCAGGACTACCTGCCGTTCGTCTACCTGATGGACCGCGCCTACCTGATCGTCACAGATTCCGGCGGCATTCAGGAAGAGGCACCTGCGCTGGGAAAACCGGTGCTGGTGACGCGCGACACCACCGAACGTCCCGAAGCCGTGGCCTCCGGCACCGCCCGGCTGGTGGGCACCGACACACAACGCATCGTCGACGAAGCAGAAAAGCTGTTGTGCAACGCCGACGAATACGAACGCATGGCCCAGGCACATAACCCGTATGGCGACGGCCAGGCCTGCCGACGCATTGTCGATGCGCTGAAGAAGGCCTTCGTCACGCAGCCGCAGCAGGCAGCGCGGGGGCCGCAACTCATGCGCAAACCGGCCACCGAGGCCGAGATCATCGATCTGGAAGCGGCGCGTGCCACCGCGCAAGGGTCGTCAACACAGCACCGCCTGAACGGTTAGGAGGCTTTGATGAAAGCGAAGCAAATCGGGGGCGGCGTGTTGGTTGCCTCCGCACTTGTCGCCGGTTGGCTGATCGTTGCGCCGCCGGGCGCCCGGGATGGCGGCGTACCCGCCATCGTGACCGGCGCGACAGACCAGCGCAGCCCCGGCGCCGACACAGACAAGAAAGCCCCGCCGCCCGCGTCTTCCAAGGCGACGGCTACGGCTGCGCAGCCGATGCAGCCCACCGTGGTGGCAGCAGCAACACCCAGGCCCGTGACAGGAGGCGCGCGCGCCTACGGCTACGGCGTCATGGATGAAAACGGACGGGTCATCCCACCGCCGCGTCCGGCAGTCATGACCGAAGTCCGACCCGGCATGCCGGAAAACGAGACGACAGGCACAGACCGTGGCCACGATCGTGGTCCCAACTTCAACCTCGGGCTCTACCGCCAAGCGGACGGCTCGTTCTATCGCCCATGATTGCCATGAGTCGGAGAGTCATCATGAAGACATTGCTACGAAAGTTTCTGTGCGCGCTCGTCTTTGCGGGCGGCATGCTCGGGGTCTCGCTGACAGCGCAGGTCCAGGCCGCCACCTGCACGATCGGACTCGGGCCCATCTGCGTGACCATTGGTGGATCCGCGTCGGCGCAAACCGCGCCAGCTCCGATGCTCGTGTTGTACGACGCCCCGCCAAACGATCCGTACACCAACCTGGGCAAGTCGTACGCGATCATGCTGTACAACCTGCTCGCGCATTTCAATACCACCATCACCATGCTGCCGGTGCAGAACTACACGGCGGGCATGACCGAGCAGTACACCGCCATCTTCTACATGGGGAGTTACTACAACAATCCCATACCGGCGGCGTTTCTGTCGGATGTGACGACCACACAGAAGACCGTGGTCTGGTTCAAGTACAACCTGTGGGAGCTTGCCTGGAATTCGGCGTATCCGTTCACCTCGCGCTACGGCATTTCGTTCTCCGGCCTGGCGGGCATGAACGCGGCGCCGTCTGCCAGCGCCCCGAATCCTGGTTTCTTCGACACGATCACCTACAAGAACCAGACGATGACGAAGTACTACGCCTTCAACGCCTCGACGGGCGCGATCTCCGCAGACCCCGACATCGGGGTGACGGCGGTGGCCGATGCCACCAAGGCGACGAGCCTGGTGACGATCACCAACGCGGTGACCAAGGCGACGGCTCCGTATGTGATCCGCTCAGGCAATTTCTGGTACTTCGCCGACATGCCGTTCTCGTATATCGGACCGCGAGATCGCTATTTGGTGATGTGCGACATGCTGCATGACATCCTGGGCACCAACGCACCCACGCAGCATCGTGCGCTGGTGCGTCTGGAAGACATCAACGCCACCAACACGGTGACGTCCATCAACACCCTCACGGACTACCTGTACAGCAAGAACATTCCGTTCTCGCTTGCCACCATCCCGCTGTACAAAGACCCGAACGGCGTCTACAACGGCGGCGTTGCGCAGTCGATCCACATGGTCAATGCAACGGGGCTCAAGTCGGCGCTGAACTATGCGTTGTCGCGTGGGGGCAAGATCCTGATGCACGGCTACACGCACCAGTACAGCAACATCCCGAACCTCATCAACGCGGTCAGCGCGAACGACTTCGAGTTCTGGCTCGCTACGCAGAACCGGCCCGTGAACGAAGATTCAACGCAATGGGCAGCAGGGCGGTTGTCGTCGGGGTTGCTGGAGTTCCAGCTCAACGGCTACGCGCCGTTCGCCTGGGAGGCACCGCACTATCAGTCGTCTCCGCTAGCCATCAAGGCGGTGCCGCAGTATTTCAAAAACACCTATCAGCGCGTGGTGTACTACACCTCCGACAACCCGCAGACGCTGAATGCCTCGACGCCGGGTCATGATTTCTCGGTTGGCCAGTTCTTCCCATACATCATTCAGAAGGACTACTACAACCAGCGCATCATTCCGGAAAACCTGGGCAACGTGGAATACAACATCTGCAATATCGATCCGTCGTCGTGCCTCTCGTACACCGCGCAGGACATCCTGACCAATGCGACGTATGCGCAGGTGGTGCGAGACGGCTTTGCCTCGTTCTTCTTCCACCCGTTCTGGCTTGAACCGGAGGTCGGCACGCCGGGCTACGCGGATTTCCAAACCATCATCAACGGCATCACCGCGCTCGGCTTTACCTGGGTCGATGCCAGCACGGCGCAGTAGGCCATGCTGCGGATGCGCTCGATACTGGCCACAGCCATGCTGGTCTTGAGCGCATCCACCGAAGCTGCAGGGCCGTTGGGCGCAATGCCTTCCGGCCCTGCGCCGTTGTATGGCGTGACCATCGATGCCGTCGACAACGTGCCTGCGGTAGTCGACGCACTGTCGCACCTGTCGCGCACGCCTACGGTGCGCGTGGTCTTTGATGAAGGCATGGATGCACCGCATTACGTAGGGCCAGTGGCCGCCATCCGTGATGTGGCTTACGTGATGGGCGAGCTGGCCGATTCATCCACGCTCAAGCAATACACCGCGCCGCAACTGCGCGAGCGCGCCGCTGCTTACCTGCACTCGCTCGGCAGCAATGTCGACGTTTGGGAAATCGGCAACGAAATCAATGGCGAGTGGACCGGCGGCACACGCGACGTCGTCGACAAGACGATGGCCGCCTACGAGGTCATCAAGGCCGGTGGCGGCCGTACGGCACTCACGTTGTACTACAACGAGGGCTGCGCCGAGCAGCCATCCCGCGCGATGTTCGATTGGACGCAGCGCAACCTCCCGCCCCGCCTGCGCGATGGACTCGACTACGTGTTCATCAGCTTCTATGAAGACGACTGCAAGATCGCGCCGCCCGATTGGGACGCCGTGTTCGCCCGCCTGGGTGAATTGTTTCCGTACGCCGCTCTGGGTTTTGGGGAGGTCGGCACACGGCATGCCCCACGGAAGGCAACGCTCGTGGCGCGCTACTACGGCCTCGCGGTCATGCATCCGCGCTTTGTCGGCGGTTACTTCTGGTGGTACTTCCGGCAGGACATGGTGCCGCGTTCGAGGCCGCTGTGGCGCAGCCTCGATGCGGCGTTTCTCGGTATGCCCGCAGCGGTCAACCGCTAGCCCGGGCACCCACGCGCTGGGCGTTGGCCGTTGATTTGCGATCTGCGAGATCATCAGGTTCAACGGGCTCGCCGTCACGACGCACCAGTTGAATCGTCCGGGTGGGCAGCGCAAACGAGGTGCCGAGGTTTTCCAGCCCCTCCAGGATTGTCAGGTTGATGCGTTGCTGGATATCCATGTACAGATTGAAGTCCGGATCGGTCACGAAATACACGACCTCGAAGTTCAGCGCGTTCTCGCCAAACTCCTTGAAGTGCGCACGATCGAAGCGCGTGTTGCCGGCGGCTTCCACCGCACGGCGCACGATGTCCGGAATCTTCTTCAGTTGCGCGGCGCGCGCATCATAGGTCACCCCAAAGGTGAAGACGATGCGTCGTTCCGACATCCGTTTGTAATTGTGAATCGTGCTTTTGAGCAGCGCCGTGTTGGATGCGACGATCTCTTCGCCCGACAGGCTGCGGATACGCGTGGTCTTGAGGCCCACGTGCTGCACCGTGCCGGCGATCGATTCGAAGACGATGAAGTCTCCGATCTCGAACGGCTTGTCCAGCCCGATGGCAAGGGAGGCAAACAGGTCGCTCAGGATGCTCTGCACCGCCAGCGCCACCGCCACGCCGCCCACACCCAGGCTGGCGACGAAGGCCGTGATGTTCACGCCCACGTTGGCCAGGATGGCCAGCAGCAGCATCGACCACAGCGCAAACCGCAGCACCCACGCGGTCATCGACGTGATCACCGGGTTACGCGTGGCGTGAGTCTGGGTCGACAGCCGATCGCGCGCCCACAGCTTCACGCCGCGGTTGAGCCACAGGGCAATCTGGAAGCCGATGATGACGAACCAAATGTGGTCGAGCTTGTTGGCAATGCGCGTGGGCAGATCGATGAAGTACGAACCAGCAAGCAACGCGGCCAGCGCGATGAACAGCGGGTGCGTATCCCGCAGCACCGCGGTGACGAGAATGTCGAAGCGATAGCCGGTCCGGCGCGCACGCGCGTCAAACCGGTTGCAGATCAGGTGCAATACGCTGGACAGCACCGCATATGCGGCGATCGCAGTCAGTGCGGCGGCTGCCCAGTCGCGGGCCGGCACGCGCAGGAAGGTGTGGGCGTTGAGCCACTCCATTGGCATCTCCGTGCAGAAAACACGGATGCTGCGCCGCACAAAGCGTGCCTGCGTTACGGCCGCAGCGTTGCCTCCGGCTCAGCGTCGGTCGGCACGCACACGCGGTTGCGGCCCTGACGCTTGGCCTCCATCAGTCCGAGATCGGCATTGGCCAGCAGGCGTGCCAGGTCTTGCCCGGGTCGCAGCGGTGCCGCGCCCACGCTCACTGTCAGCGGCCCCGCGGGCGTTTGCGTGCCCGCCACCGCCGTCTTGAGCCGTTCGACCACGGCGAGCGCACCCGTCAGGCCGCAACCGGGCAGCAGCACGGCAAATTCGTCGCCGCCCAGACGGCCAAACAGATCGGCCGGGCGCAGCACGCCCGCCAGCGCATCGGACAGCGCGACGAGTGCCTCATCGCCGGCGGCGTGTCCCCACGTATCGTTGATCGACTTGAAGTGATCGACGTCTAGGTACAGG
The DNA here is from genome assembly GCF_030582395.1 of Ralstonia pickettii. Taxonomy (NCBI): domain Bacteria; kingdom Pseudomonadati; phylum Pseudomonadota; class Betaproteobacteria; order Burkholderiales; family Burkholderiaceae; genus Ralstonia; species Ralstonia pickettii. The sequence continues at coordinate 1,107,805 of NZ_CP104382.1, read as the reverse complement.
GCGCACAGCGGCTCGGCGTGATGTTGTGCGCGCTCGACCGCAAAGCTGCCCAGCTCAAAGAAGCGCTGGCGCGCCAGCATGCCGGTCAGGTGGTCGGTGTTGGCGCGATCGGCCAGGCTGCGTTCGGCCGCAAAGTGCCGGGCCATGGCGCGCAGCAGGTAGTGGTGAATGACGGCGGCCGCGGCAATGCAGATGGGCAGATAGAGCACCAGCCCCAGCCAGCCGTGGTGGATTGCCGCGGCCGGTTCCGGCGCGATGAGCAGCGCAACGACGGGCCCGGCCGTGCAGAGCGCCATGGCAATGCAGAAATCGCGCCGTGTGAGCCACGCGGGGCTGGTGGCAAGCGGCATCAGGTAGAACGCCGGCAGCACCCATTGCAGACCTGCCTGATGGCCGAACGCGATGATCGCCACTTCCTCCGCCAGCAGGTGAGTGAGCGCCAGCACGCCCCACATGCCGGTATGCCGATAGCGCTGGGCTGTCACCACGATCGCCACCAGAACCAGGAGCAGCGCGAGTAGCGGTTCGGGCCGATGCAGCAGCCCGACCGACCAGCCCAGCATGACCGCGAAGGCGTAACCGAGCACGCCGCATTTGCTCAGCGCGAGGATCATCGGCACGAAATGGCGCGCCTGATAGTCGAGCGAGGGCGTGCGGGCGTCGGGCAGGTCGGAAGCGGTAGGCAGGTTCGCGCTCAAGGCAGGACAAGGGAGGCCTGCTGACGCGACGGGATGATGCGGGCGCGGGCGTGGCCGGATTGCGCAACAAAGCGCGCATTCTAATGGCGGCAGGCGGCGCCGTGCGCGGATTTTTAGTGGGGGAAATCCCGCAATGGGCGTATCAGCCCGCCAGTACCTGCCATACCAGCCACACATTGGCGACGCCGATGACGACGAACAGGCCCCATGCCAGCCACGACGTGAATCGGCTGTTAGCAAAGACGCCCATCAGGGTGCGATCGCCCGTCATGCGGATCAGCGGAAACATCGCAAATGGCAACTGCAGGCCGAGCACCACCTGGCTGATGACCAGAAGCTTGCCGATGGCGTGGTCGCCCAGCATTGCTACGCCGATGAACGCGGGAATCAACGCCAGGGCCCGCGTGATCAACCGCCGCTGCCAGCAGGGAATGCGCAAATCGAGGAAGCCCTCCATGAGGATCTGCCCCGCGATGGTGCCGGTAAAGGTCGAGCTTTGCCCCGCCGCCAGCAACGCGATACCGAACAGCAACCCCGCCAGCGCCGTTCCGACGATGGGCTCCAGCAGGCGATAGGCATCCTGGATGTCGGCCACGTTCTGATGGCCGTGCGCGTTGAACGCCGCTGCCGCCAGGATCAGGATCGCGCCGTTCACCAGCAGCGCCAGCCCCAGCGACACGATCGTGTCAAGCCGCGACAAACTGATGGCCTCGCGCTTGGCGGCTTCGGTGTTGGCCGTCATGCGGGTCTGCACGATGGACGAATGCAGGTACAGGTTGTGCGGCATCACCGTCGCGCCCAGGATGCCGATGGCCAGATACAGCGGCTCGCGCTGGCTCACGGCCTGCCACGACGGCATCAGCCCTGCGGCCACCGAGGGCCAGTGCGGCTTGATGAGCACGAGTTCAACGAAGTAGCACAGCCCGATCGTCAGAATCAGCCCCAGCACGATGGCTTCCAACTGGCGGAAGTTCTTGCCCTTCAGGCCCAGCACGATCAGCGTGTCCAGCGCGGTGAGCGCCACGCCCCAAAGGATCGGCACGCCCAGCAGCAAGTGGAAGGCCAGCGCGCAGCCCAGCACCTCGGCCAAGTCGCACGCGATGATAGACAGCTCTGCCAACAGCCACTGCACGCGCAACGCGCCGGGTTGATAGCGATTGCGCGACGCACGCGCCAGATCCATGCCCGTGACGATGCCAAGCCGCGCCGACAGACACTGCAGCACCATCGCCGCCAGACTGGAGAGCACCACAACGAACAGGAGCGCATAGCCATAACGTGAACCGGCTTCAATGTCGGTTGCCCAGTTGCCGGGGTCCATGTAACCGACCGACACCAGCAGCCCCGGCCCCGCAAAGCGCAGCAGCTTTTTCCACAGGGGCAGGCCGGGCGGGACGGCAACGGTGCCGCGCACCTCGGACGGGCAGAACGGTGCGGTGGCGGTCGTGGGCAGACGGAACATGCGCGGTTGCTGAAGAAAAATGCAATCGGAATTCCGGAATGATAGCTAAACACCACGCTGCGCGCCCGCGACTGCGCCCAGTCTGGGTTCACGGGGCGACTTCTTCGTCACGTGTCTCCACACATTTAAGGTAAAGCTCAGTCCGTTGCGGTAGATTTCGACCTTCGCCGGCGCCTGTTTCCCAGGTGCCGGTTGTCCGTTTACCGTCATTACCGCCGCCGAGATTCCCGCGCATGAACGCCATCCTCCTCATCGAAGACGATTTGCCGTTGGGCACGGCGCTGGCCCGCGCGCTGCGTCAGGCCGGCTACAACGCGACCTGGGTGCGCCGCCTTGTCGACGCGCAGAAATGGATCACCACCAACACGTTCGAAGCCATCGTGCTGGATCTCGGGTTGCCCGATGGTGAAGGCCATACGTTCCTGGAAGAACTGCGTGCCGCGCACAGCGACGTGCCCGTGATCATCGCCAGCGCGCGCGACGCGCTGTCGGAACGGCTCAAGGGCCTGGATTCCGGCGCGGACGATTTTCTCGTCAAGCCGTTCCCGGTGGACGAACTCATCGCCCGTCTGCGCGCCGTGCTGCGCCGCCATGCGGGACAGAGCACCAATCAGTGGAACGTCGGCAACCTGGTGGTGGAACCCTCGCAGAAGCGCGTGACACAAGAGGGGCAGGTCATTGAACTCACGCCGCGCGAATACCAGCTGCTGCTCGAACTTGTGCGCCGCGCCCACCGCTGGGTACCGCGCGAGACGCTCATGGATGCGCTCTATCGTGAGGGCGACAGCGTGAGCGCCAACGCGCTGGAGGTCGTCATCCACCACCTGCGCAGAAAGCTCGGCAACGAAACCATCCAGACCATTCGCGGTGTCGGCTACATGATCGGTGGCAACCGCGGGGCGGGCCAATGAAGCTGGCGGTTCCAGCCATCCTGCGGGTTCGCTCGCTGTCGTTCCGCCTGTATGTGCTGATCCTGCTCGCGCTGGTGTTGATGCTGCTGGTGCAGCTCGTCATCGCGCATCTGGAAATCTCGCGCACCAACAGCCGCCAGGTGGTGAGCGATCTGCGCATGTCGGCGCAGGCCTATGCGGACCTCACCACGCTCAACATGGATGACGTGCCGCGCCGCGAAGAATTCCTGCGCCGCCTTACCGACATCAAGCTGGGCCTCTCGCTGCCCAACATCCTGCCTGGCGAATTCCGCTACGTGCTGTGCGATCGCGCCGGCAACGTCATCACCGCCTTCCCCGGTGCGCCCACCATGCCGTGCGGAAAGGCGCACGACACCGTGGTCGAGATCATGCTCGAGGGCAAGCCGTGGCGCAGCTACACGGTCGACAGCGTTGACGGCAAGATATCGGCCACCGTCGCGCAGCCCCTGGCCGCCTACGAACGCGCCATTCGCGATCTTTTCCAGGAAGTGGCGGTGGCGCTGGCCATCCTGGCGAGCGCCCTGATGGTGATGGTTGGTTGGGCGGCGCATCAGGGCCTCAAGCCGCTGCGTACGCTCACGCGCCAGGTGGAAGCGCGCGACTCCGCCGATCTTGACCCCGTGCAGAGCGTCGAACACGCCGAGTTGAAACCGCTGGTCGAAGCCCTGAACGGCCTGTTCGCGCGCGTGCGTCGCGGTATCGAGGCGGACCGCCGTTTCTTCGCCGATGCCGCGCACGAACTGCGCACGCCGCTGGCCGCCATTCAGGCGCAGGCATATGTCGTGTCGCATTCCGACAGCGAAGACGACCGTTCCACCGCCCTGCGCGAGTTCGATCGCGGGATTTCACGCGCGACGCAGTCGCTCGCCAAGCTGCTCGCCATTGCCCGGCTGGATGCGCGCCGGGTGGAGGCGCAGCTCGCGCAGGGTGCGCTCTCCGACCTGGCCGGCTGTGCGCGCAGCGGCGTGATTCAGCAAGCCTCGCGCGCCGAGCGTCGCAACATCACGCTGTCGTATGACGGCGCCAACCAGGCGTGGGTATCGGTGTCGCATGAAGACGCCGCGACGCTGGTCGAAAACGTGCTCGACAACGCCGTGCGCGAAACACCCAATGGCGGCGAGGTGCGCGTGGCCGTCAACCGCATCGAGCAGGCGGGCGTGCCCATGGTCGAACTGCGCATTGAAGATTCCGGCCCCGGTATCCCGCCCGACGAGCGCGATCGCGTATTCGAGCGGTTCTACCGCCCGCGCACCAGTCAGTCGCAAGGCAGCGGCCTGGGCCTGGCGATCGTGCGCCGCATCGTTGAATTGGGGAATGGCTCGGTGGCCATCGAAGACGGCCTGGCCCATGCCGAAGGCAGAGGGTGCGCGATCGTGATCCGCCTGCCGGCGCTCGAATCCGCGCCCGAGCCGATCGAGCCCGATGATGCGCCGCCGGGCATGGCCGACACGCGCGGTCATTGATTGGCGCGCACCCCCGTGCCCCCATCCGCCGCTGATCAGTAACCGACCGTGAAACGCTGGCGCGGGTGTGCCGGCTTTTCCGTTTCGTCGAGGAAGGCGATGGCGTAGTCTTCCATCGAAATCCAGGGCTTGCCGTTCGCATCCACCAGCAGTGAATCCTTGCCGACGCGGAAGCGCCCCGTGCGCTCGCCCGGTTCGAAGATGGCCGACGGCGACACGAACGTCCAGTTCAACTCGGTTTCCTTGCGCAGCGCGTTGAGGAAATCGCGGCCGGCCGATGCTTCTTCAAAGTACTCCTTAGGAAACTGCGGCGTGTCGATCAACGCCACGCCCGGAGCCACTTCCAGGCTGCCGGCACCACCCACGACCAGCAGGCGCGGCACGGCGGCCTTCTTCACCGCGCCAACAATCTGGTCGGCATTTGCCTGCAGGAAACGCACGGTGCTGTAGACCACATCGTTGCCGGCAAGCGCTGCCACGAGCCCCGCCTCGTCGGCCACGTCGACATCCTTGGTCGTCAGGCCAGCGCGCGCTGGCAGCTTCGAGGCGGTGCGCGCAATGGCCGTCACCTGATGGCCGCGGCGCAGCGCTTCGTCGATCAGGCGGGTGCCCACGCGCCCCGTGGCGCCGATGATTGCGATCTTCATGGTCAATTCCTTGTGGTTGGTCTGGGTGGTTGAAACGCTATATGTAATTAATGCAGTTACATATAGGGATAAAAAAAAGAGGCCGACATGCGGCCCCGCTAGGCCCGACGGCGGCGGCGTTGCGCGTGCCCCACCTCGCTGAGGATGCTGGCGATGGTTTGCGCAGCCAGCTCGGCTTCCAGCGCGGCCTGCGCGCGTTCCGTCACGCGTTCGAGCACGCCGGTGATCTCACGACCGACCTCGCACGCCGGGTTGGGCGCGTTGGGCGGCAGCGCAATCAGCATCGGAGCTTCCACCACACGAAAGACGTCGAGCAACGTGATTCGGTCTGCCGGCCGCGCCAGCGTGGCGCCGCCGGTTGCGCCCATCTGCGAGGTCACAAAACCGGCATCCGCCAATTGCGCCACCAGACGCCGGATCAGCGCCGGGTTGGTACCCACGCTGCCAGCAATGAGCGAAGACGGCACCGGCCCCTCCGCACTGGCAAGCAGGGTCAGGATGTGCACGGCGACGGCGAAGCGGCTGCTGGTAGACATGGAGTCACGTACAAAAGTGTAACCATGTTAGATACACTTTGGCTCGCGGTCAACCCCGTCGGCAGACGTGCATTTCAGAAGGCTGCGCCCAACGCCGCCGCTCGCGCTTTGGCATCGGCCTTGGTCGCCGCGAGCAGATCGGGCGCGGTGAGCGTGGGCGCGGCGCTGATCTCCGTCACATCTTCAATGCCGAGAAAACGCAGCCAGCGGCGCAGATAGGGCTTCTGGAAATCGTCCGGCGATTCGCTGGCACCCTCGGTGTGTGCGGCGTACGCCCCGGCGCTGGCGTAGATAAGCGCTGCCTTCTTGCCCGAGAGCAGCGCCTGATAGCCCGTGGCGGGCGACCAGTTCCAGTTCTGCCCCGGCAACGTCACCACATCAATGAAGTGCTTGAGCCGATACGGCACCCCGAAATTCCACATCGGTACGGAAAAGAGGTAATGGTCGGCCGCGTTGAACCGCTGCGCTAACGCCACGGCGCGCTGCCATTGCGCACGCTGCTGCGGCGTGGCTGTCTGGGTGCGCAAGACGGCAAACTTGGCGCCGATCATGTCGGCATCGAACGCGGGCAGGTCGATGTCCCGGCTCCACAAGTCGATCGTGTCCATCTCGTGGCCGGGGTGCGCGGTGCGGTACGCGTCGAGAAACTGCTTGGCCACGTCGATGGAGTGGGACAGCGTTTTCATGGGTGAAGCTTCGATATAAAGCAGGCGGGTCATGCTGGGCTCCTGAGGCGGTGTTACGCAGCGTTGAAGAAGTTGAGGCCGACGGTGCCGGCAATCACCAGCCCGATGCAGGCCAGGCGCGCGGGCTGCATGCTCTCGCCAAAGAGCACGATGCCCAGCACCGTCACGCCCACTGAACCGATACCCGTCCAGATGGCGTAGGCCGTGCCGGCAGGCAGGCCGCGCATGGCATGCGTGAGCAGGAAGACGCTCGCAAGCGCCGTTACGATGCCGAGCACGCTGGGGATCGGGCGCGTCCACCCCTGCGCAAACTTGAGGGAGACCGCCATGGCGATCTCCACAGCCCCGGCTGCCAGCAGCCAGAGCCAAGCGGTTTGAAGCATGGAACCTCCGAGGTGTCCGCTGCCGGGCCGGCAAGCGGATACATTGCGATGCACGCAGAGTAAGGACGGTGCGGCGTGGCAACAAGTACGCACCTGGAGGTAACCACCATGGGCCGCGTGGGTATGCGCGTCCGATTTTGGTCGTGGTGGCCCGCATCATCCATACTGCGTGCAAATTGCCAACTCGGTGCCCGAACTGCGCCCGGCCTGGCTTGACGAGCGGGACCGCACGGTGGCCCATTCCGCGGCGGTCTCCATCTAACAGAGAAGCAAAAGGAACGACATGATTCCCGCATTCCGCATCGCGATCATTCCAGGAGACGGCATCGGCAAGGAGGTCATGCCAGAAGGCCTGCGCGTCATCCAGGCAGCGGCCAAGCGCTTTGGCGTGCAGCTTGAGTGCCACCCCATCGATTGGGCCAGCTGCGACTACTACCAGCAGCATGGCCAGATGATGCCCGACGACTGGAAGGCGCAGCTCAAGGGCATGGACGCGATTTTCTTTGGCGCGGTCGGCTGGCCCGCCACGGTGCCCGATCACGTTTCGCTGTGGGGTTCGCTGCTCAAGTTCCGCCGGGAGTTCGATCAATACATCAACCTGCGCCCCGTGCGATTGTTTGAGGGCGTGCCGTGCCCGCTCGCCAATCGCAAGCCCGGCGACATTGATTACTACGTCGTGCGCGAGAACACCGAAGGCGAATACACGTCGCTCGGCGGCATCATGTACGAAGGCACCGACCGCGAGATCGTGATCCAGGAATCGGTCTACTCGCGCAAGGGTGCACAGCGGCTGCTCAAGTTCGCGTTCGACCTTGCACAAAGCCGCCCGCGCAAGCACGTGACGCTCGCCACCAAGAGCAACGGCATCGCCATCAGCATGCCGTGGTGGGACAAGCGCGCTGAGGAAGTCGCACAAAGCTACCCCGATGTCACGCTCGACAAGCAGCACATCGACATCCTAACCGCGCGCTTCGTGCTGCAGCCGGATCGCTTCGATGTGGTGGCCGCCACCAACCTGTTTGGCGACATCCTGTCCGATCTTGGCCCCGCCACCACCGGCACGATCGGCCTGGCCCCTTCCGCCAACCTGAACCCCGATCGCACGTTCCCGTCGTTGTTTGAACCGGTGCATGGCTCCGCGCCTGACATCTACGGCAAGAACATCGCCAACCCGATCGCGATGATCTGGTCGGGCGCGCTGATGCTGGACTTCCTCACGCAAGGGCAGGGCGCGGGGCGTGCGGCGCACGACGCCATCGTCGCGGCCATCGAAGCCGTGCTCAAAGACGGCCCGCGCACGCCTGACCTGGGCGGCGCCGCCAATACCACGCAGGTAGGCGAGGCGATTGCCGAGCATGTTGCTGCTCACTGATCTTCATCGACTGGATCGTTCACGCGGACAAGGTATGCGCTCTTGCGTGGACGACTACCTCCGCACCACGAATGTCTGCCAGGGCCAGCTCGACTGACAGGCTGCATTGCAGGGCTGGACGATTGGCGGTACGGTCGCGTATCCCAATCGTGTTCCGGAGGCCCCCATGGCCGACAACATGGCCCCGTCCTCTTCGTCCACGCCGGAAAGTGTGGCTGAAGGCACCGTGGACGCCTGCCCGTCCACGCGCGCGCTCGAACTGGTTGCCGGCAAGTGGGCGCTGCGCATCTTCCCCGCGCTGGAAAACGGCCCCGTGCGCAACAACGAACTCCTGCGCCGCGTGGGCGACGGCATCTCGCAAAAAATGCTCACGCAGACGCTGCGTGAGCTGGAAGCCAACGGCCTCATCCTGCGCACCATCTACGACAGCGTCCCGCCGCACGTCGAATATCGTCTTAGCCCGCTCGGTGAATCGCTTAACCGCACGCTCGTCGGCCTGGACGATTGGGTGCGTGCGCATTGGCCTGAAATGGAACGGATTCGCAAAAGTCAGGTCGATTCCGATTGATATCCGCGCGATCTGCCCGACGTTGTGTGTAGATGCAGCATTTTTCCGATAGTATTCGGAGCCCATGTTTGTGACGAATCTTTCCTCCGCCTTGCCGACGTTGTCTCGCGCCACCGCGCGGGGCGTGCTGTCGCGTGCGCGCGGCGTACGGTGGATCGTCACGATTTGGTGTCTGTTGTTTACGGTGTCGGTGTTTTCGGCCACCCATTTTCCCGATGGCCAGGCTGCGGACGACGCGCTTGAAGCCATCGAAGCCGTGGTTGACGACGTGCCGGGTGAAGCGCTGCCCGCTGCTAAGCCCAGCAAGGGTTTTGAGCGTGCCATCAAGGTCGCGCTTGGCAAGACGGTCAAGCAGCCCGGCCAGTGCTTCAGCGTCGAACACTGGGTTGCGAACGCTCCCGATGCGCCCGATGCGCCCACCACCAGCGCCGCCGCCCCCGATCACCCCAGCGACGCGCCAGAACTCTGGCTGCCGCCGCCGCCCATGGTGTTGACGCCCGGCTTGCGTGTCGCGCGTGTCCGTGTTTCGCTTCCTCCGTTCCAGGCTGGCCCCACGCCGGCCCCCATGCTGCGCCCGCCCGCACGCGCCTGATCTCCGGCTTTCGCCGGAAACCATCCCCTTGAGTTGCTAGTGCTGCGCCAACCGGTCTGTTGACCGGCTGGGCGTTCGCGCTTGCCTGTTCTTCTTTTTCAGGATGATTTCGGATGTTGTGCAATCAGGATGCGGTCAACCCGCGCCCCGCAGCAGGCGCGCGCGCGTCGCGACGTGCTGTTCTTTCCGCTGTGCTGACCGCGATGGCTGTCCATGCCAATGCAGCGCCCCCGACACCGTCGCCACGTAGTGCCCAGACCGCCACCGCCCGTGCCGACGAGGCGCTCCCGCAGCCGCGCTACACCTTGCAGCAGTTGCTGGAACTGGCACGCGCCAACCACCCGGCACTCGCCGCTTCACAGGCGCAGGTGCAGGCTGCGCAGGCGGGCATCGCCACCGCACGCGCCTGGCCCAACCCCGAGGTGGAAGCCATGGCCGGCCGCCAGCGTGCCCGCATGCCGGGTGCGGCGGAAGGCCGCACAAACAGCGTTTCGATTACGCAAAAGCTCGACTTGCCATGGCAGCGCGCCGCCCGTACGCAAGCCGCCGACGCCGCGTACGAAGCGTCGCAAGCGACCGCCCGGTCGCAGGCGCGGGACGTGGAAGCCGATCTCAAGCTGCGCTTTTACGACGTGGTGCGCCGCGAGGCCGAGCAGCGCAACGCGCGCGAAGACGTGACGCTGGTCGAGCAGATCCGCCGTGGCGTGGCCGTGCGTGTGGAAACCGGCGAAGCCCCGCGCTACGAACTCATCCGTGGCGACGCGGAGTTGCTCAACGCGCAGCGCAACGAGCAGGCCGCCGCACTGCGTGTGCAGCAGGCGCTGGCCGAACTGCGCCGCGCCGTGGGTGCCGATCTGCCGCAGACGTTCGATGTCGATGCCGGTGCGGAAACGCCTCCCGTCGCGCATCTGCCTCCGCTGGCCGATCTGGTTAGCACGGTCCTCGCCACGCATCCAGAGCTGGAGGCCGATCGCGCCGCCGTGCGTGAGGCCGAAGCGCGTCTTGCGCACGAGCGCAGCCAGCGTTGGCCGTCGCTGGCGCTGCGCGGGTCGGTCGACCGCCAGCCCGATCTGCAGGACAGCCGCGTGGGCTTGGTGATGTCGATTCCGCTGTTCGACCGCCGCGATGGTCCCGTCGGTGAAGCCGTGGCCGCCCGCGAACGCGCCCGCGCCCTGTTGCGCGACCGGGAGTTGCGCACGCGCCAGGCAGTGGAATTGGCCTATCGCCAATACGAGATTGCGGAGTCGCAAGTCAGCGCGCTCGAATCCGGCGTCATCAAGCAGGCCGAATCGGCGCTGCGCGTGGCCGAAGCCGCATACCGCCACGGCGAGCGCGGGATTCTCGACTACCTCGATGCCCAGCGCGTCTTCCGCCAGGCACGCAATGACCTGATTGCCGCACGCGCAGACCTGCGCACCGCCGCCGTTGAACTCGACCGCCTGCGCCCGGAGGCCCCATGAAACGCCAGAGCCATCGCGTTGCCTCCCGAACTCACGAATCCAGCCAGACCATGACCGTACCTTCTTGTTTCTCTTCTTCGATCCGGCTGGCCGGCGTTGCCCTGGCGGCGATGCTGCTGCTGGCCGCCTGCGGCAAAGATGCCGCCAACGATGCCAAGGCTGCGCAACAGGCCGTCGACCCGAACCTCGTGGTTGCACAGCCCACGCTGGTGCAGCGCCTCAAAGTGGCGCCTGTGGGCAAGCAGCCGATTGCCGAGCGCCTGCGCGTGCCGGGGCAGATTGCGTTTGACGAACAGCGCGTGGCGCGCATCGGTGCCACCGTCACGGGGCGTGTGACGGAGCTGGTCGCCACGCCGGGGCAGAGCGTGAAGGCAGGCGACATCCTCGCGCAACTGCACAGCACGGAGCTTGGCGCCGCGCAGCTCGCCTATCAGAAGGCTGCAGCGCAGCGCGACCTGCAGGCGCGTGCGCTGGAACGCGCCAAGCTGCTGCTGGCTGCCGACGTGATCGGCTCGGCCGAACTCCAGAAGCGACAGAGCGAACTGGCGATGGCCGATGCCGAAGTGCGCGCGGCCGTCGACCAATTGCGCGTGATGGGCGTGTCGCCCGGCAAGCTGGCGAAGATGCGCACGAGCGGCATGTCGTCGATCTCGCCCGTGGTGGCGAGCATCAGCGGCACGGTGGTCGAGCGCAAGGTGACGCGCGGCCAAGTCGTGCAGCCGGCCGACGAGCTGTTCACCGTGGCCGATCTGTCGCGCGTGTGGGTGGTGGGTGAAGTGCCCGAAAACGCCGCTGCGGGCGTGCGCGCAGGCCAGGCCGTGGAGATCGACACCGGCGCGGGCGATCGCATTGTCGGCAAGCTGATCTGGGTGTCGGACATTGTCGACCCGCAAACGCGGACGGTCACGGTGCGCACCGAAGTGGACAACGCGGAGCGCACGCTCAAGCCGTCGATGCTGGCCACGCTGCTCATCCAGTCGCGCCCGGAAGAACGCGTGGTGGTGCCGACTTCCGCGGTGGTGCGTGAAGACAACCGCGACTACGTATTCGTGCGCACCAGCGAGACGAACTACCAGCTCACGCCGGTCAAGCTCGGCGATGAATCGAACGGCGTGCGCCCGGTGGTTTCCGGCGTGCAGGTCGGGCAGCCCATCGTCGTTGAAGGCGGCTTCCATCTGAACAACGAGCGCAAGCGCGCCGAGATGGAGGGCGCATGATCGACGCATTGATTCGCGGCGCGCTCAAGCAACGGCTCGTGGTGGCGGTGATTGCCGCCGTGCTGCTGTTCTTCGGGTTGGATGCCGCACGCAAGCTGTCGCTTGACGCGTTTCCGGACGTGACCAACGTGCAGGTGCAGATCGCCACAGAGGCGCCGGGCCGCTCGCCGGAAGAGGTAGAGCGCTTTGTGACCGTGCCGGTGGAAATGGCGATGACCGGCCTGCCGGCGCTGACCGAGATGCGCTCGCTCAACAAGCCGGGCTTGTCGCTCATCACGCTCGTCTTCACCGACGAGACCGATGTGTACTTCGCGCGCCAGCTTGTGATGGAGCGGCTGATCGAGGTGCAGTCGCGCATGCCGACGGGCGTGACGCCGGTGCTGGGCCCCGTATCGACGGGCCTGGGCGAGGTGTATCAGTACACGCTCGACAAACCGGATGACGGCGACAAGGAGCTTTCGGTCGAGGAACTCACCCAGCGCCGTATTGCGCAGGACTGGGTGGTGCGGCCGCTGCTGCGCTCCATTCCGGGCGTGGCCGAGATCAACTCGCAGGGCGGTTACGAGAAGCAGTACCAGGTGCTCGTCAATCCGGAGCGCCTGCGCCACCACAACGTGACGGTCAAGCAGGTGTTCGAGGCGCTGGCCGCCAACAACGCCAACTCGGGCGGCGGGGTGCTCCCGCACTTTGCGGAGCAGTACCTGATCCGCGGCGTGGGTTTGGTGCGCGACACCAACGACATTGGCGCGATCGTGCTCAAGGAGGCCAACGGCACACCACTCACGATTCGCGATGTGGCCGAGGTAAAGATCGGCACGGCGGTGCGCGCGGGGGCGGTGGTCAAGAACGGCGTGACGGAATCCGTCGGCGGTGTGGTGATGATGATGCGCGGCGGCAACGCGAAGGAAGTCGTCGCCCGCATCCAGGATCGCGTGAAGGCCATCAACAACGACGGCATGCTGCCCGACGGCCTGAAGATCGTGCCGTACTACGAGCGTTCGGAGCTGGTCGATTCGGCCTTGCAGACCGTCATCAAGGTGCTGGCCGAAGGCGTGGTGCTGGTGGTGATCGTGCTGTTGCTGTTCCTGGGCGATATCCGTTCATCGCTCATCGTGGTCGGCACGCTGATCCTCACGCCGCTGCTGACCTTCATGGCGATGAACAAGCTCGGCATCTCGGCCAATTTGATGTCACTCGGCGGGTTGGCCATCGCCATCGGCTTGATGGTCGATGGCTCGGTGGTCGTGGTGGAAAACGCCTTTGCGCACCTCGCCAAGCCGCGTGATCCGAACGAGAGCCGCGCGCGCGTGATCCTGCATGCTGTGACGGAAGTGGCGACGCCCGTGATCTTTGGCGTGGGCATCATCATCCTGGTGTTCCTGCCGCTGATGACGCTGGAGGGCATGGAAGGCAAGATGTTTGCGCCGCTGGCCTTCACGATTGCGATTGCGCTGTTTTTCTCGCTGGTGCTGTCGCTCACGCTGACGCCGGTGTTGTCGTCGTATCTGCTCAAGCCCAAGGTGCACAAGCACGTGGAGGGTGGGCACAGCGACGACCCCCACGCCGAGCACGACGCGCATGACACGTGGCTGATCCGCAAGATGAAGAAGCCGTATCTGCGCTTGCTGGAGCTGAGCCTCAACAACGGCCGCAAGACCGTCATCGTGGCCGTGGCCGTGTTTCTGGCCACCGGCGCGCTGATGCCGTTCCTGGGCACGGCGTTCATTCCGGAGATGAAGGAGGGCTCGGTGGTGCCAGGCATCAACCGCGCGCCGAACATCTCGCTGGAAGAGTCGATCCGCATGGAGATGGAAGCCATGCGCCTGGTGATGCAGGTGCCGGGCGTGAAGTCGGCCGTCTCCGGCGTGGGCCGAGGCGAGTCTCCGGCCGACCCGCAGGGCCAGAACGAATCGACGCCGATCGTCTCACTCAAGCCGCGCGATGAATGGCCCAAGGGCTGGAACCAGGACGACATTGCCGAAGCGATGCGCAAGGCGCTGCAGGTGCTACCCGGCGTGCAGATCGTCATGGCGCAGCCGATCTCTGACCGCGTTGACGAGATGGTGACCGGCGTGCGTTCCGATGTGGCCATCAAGGTGTTCGGCGATGACCTGAACACACTGCGCGAGAAGGCCGAGGCGATTGCCAAGGTGGCGCAGGGCATCCAGGGCGCGCAGGACATGCGCGTGGAGCGGATCACCGGTCAGCAGTATCTGCAGATCGCGATCGACCGCCAGGCCATTGCACGCCACGGCCTGAATGCGGCCGACGTGCACAACGTGATCGAGACCGCCATCGGCGGCAAGGAAGCCACGGAAATCTTTGAGGGCGAGCGCCGCTTCAGCGCGGTGGTGCGCTTGCCGGACGCGTATCGCGGCAGCGTAGAGGCCATCCGCAACCTGATCGTGGCCGCCCCCAATGGCGCACAGGTGCCGATGGAAAGCATCGCCCGCATCGATGTGACCGACGGCCCTGCGCAGATCAGCCGTGAGCTGGGCAAGCGCCGCGTGGTGGTGGGCGTGAATGTGCGCGACCGCGACTTGGGCGGCTTCGTGGCCGAGCTGCAGGCGGCCGTCGCGCAGAAGGTCAAGCTGCCCGAGGGCTACTACCTGGAGTGGGGCGGCCAGTTCCAGAACATGGAACGCGCCATGGGCCACCTGAAGGTGATCGTGCCGATCACGGTGGCGGCCATCTTCTTCCTGCTCTTCCTGCTGTTCAACTCCGTGCGCTATGCCACGCTGATCATTCTGGTGCTGCCGTTCGCCTCGGTGGGCGGAGTGATCGGCCTGTTCGTCACGGGTGAATACCTGTCCGTGCCGGCATCGGTGGGTTTCGTGGCGCTATGGGGTATCGCGGTGCTCAACGGCGTGGTGCTGGTCAGCACGATCCGCAGTCTGCGCGAGCAGGGCATGCCGGTGGAGGAATCCGTGCGGCTGGGCTCGCGCATGCGTTTCCGCCCCGTGATGATGACGGCCACGGTAGCCATGCTGGGCCTGATCCCGTTCCTGTTCGCCACAGGGCCGGGCTCGGAAGTGCAACGGCCGCTGGCCATCGTGGTGATCGGCGGTCTGCTGACCTGCACGCTGCTGACGCTGGTGATGCTGCCCACACTGTACAAATGGTTTGATGAGGAGTCGAAGGCATGAAGGAAATCCGCATCGTAGTGCGCCCGCAACTGCTGGAGCGCTTGCACGAAGCGCTGCGCGTTTGCCCTGGTTTCCCGGGCATGACGGTGGCCGAGGTGAATGCCTATCCGCCAACGGCTTCACAGGCCGGCGCGCATTCCATCAAGGAAGACCTGACGGAGTTCGTGCCGCGCGTGCGCATCGAGATCGTCGCTTCCGATGCGCTGGCCAGCGTGCTGTTCGAAAGCGCCGTCAAGGTGCTGGAGCACGGCCAGACCGGCGAAAGCGCTCTCTGGATGACCGACGTGATCCAGGCCACCTTCCTGCATCGCACCGGTTGAGAATCGTCTGACGCGCGCATGAAAAACGGCGGACCGTGTCCGCCGGAAATCAGGAGCCACCCTTGCAGCGGGCCGCATCGTAAGACGCGGCCCGCTTGCTTTGGTGCTTACCGCTTGATGTCGGTCAGATGCTTCATGAGACCTTCGTAGCGGAACGTGTGGATCGGGCGATCCATCGACTGCATTTCCTGCAACTGCACCGCTTGCGGTTGCAGCGAGCCGGTTGGCTTCACAGACTGGGCGGCCAGTGTTGCCACCGCAGGCTGGAAGTTCTTGATACCGACGATCTGGTCGTACTGCGCCTTGGTGATGAGCTGCGCGTTATACAACTGCGTGGCATCGCCTGCGATGTTGGTCTTGGCCGCATCGCTGCTGATGGCCCCGGCCTGCGCCAGCAGGTTGCTCCACAGCGTCGGGCTGTAGTTGGTCACGTAGTAGTCCAGGCCCGAGGGGTTGGCCAGCACGGCCGAGCACGTCGGCAGCGTGACCTGCGCGGTCTGCTGGTCGAGCACGATGGTCTGCGACTGACCAAAGTTGTCGCCGTAGGCCAGCGTGAGCGGCACGTTCCACTGGTAGCCCGAATAGACGTTCTTGTTCGGGAAGGCCTTCTGCGTGATCGTCAGCACGTTCTGGTTGGTGACCGGATTGCACTGCGCATCGATGGTGACGAGCGGCAGGCCGGTCTGGCGCACGAAGCTGTCGCCCACCTTGCCCACCGGCTTGCCGCTTGCCGCTTCCAGTTCTGCCCACAGGCGCGGCGGCGTGCCGTTACCGAACTTGTACTTGTTCAGGTAGCTCTGCAGACCCTTGCGCATGGCGTCCTTGCCGATGTAGTTCTCGAGCATCTGCAGGACATGGCCGCCCTTGTTGTAGGCAAAGCGGTCGAGGAAGTCCATCGAGCCGGCATCGCTCAGGTTGTGCTGTACCGGTACGGCGGTAGGCTGCAGGTCCAACGTGTAGACGCGCTGCTTGACGGCTGCATAGTCGGCCCATGTGTTGCCTTGGAACTCGGGGTGCAGCGCGATCTTGGTGACGTTCTCGAACCAGTTGGCGAAGGACTCGTTCAGCCAGATATCGTCCCACCAGTCCAGCGTGACCAAGTCACCAAACCATTGGTGGGCCAGTTCATGCGACACCACGACGAACGAGCGCGCCTTGCCCATCGAGTGGACCGTTGTCGGTGCGCCATCGGGCGGCACCAGCACCTGGTCGGCAAACTCGAAGATGGCGCCCCAGTTCTCCATGCCGCCAAAGCCGGCATTCTTGTTGTTGTAGCTGTCGTTGGCGACGATGGTGTCCATCTTGTCGAACGGCAGCGGGATCTGGAAGTAGTTGTAGTAGTGGTTCAGCGCTTCCTTGGTGAACTGCATGCCGGAGACCGCCGAGTGCGCCTCGCCGGGCGGCACCCACCAGCGCAGGCGCATGCTGCTGCCGTCGAGCGGGTTGGTGAACTGGTCTTCCAGGATGTCGAACTTGCCGCCGCCGAAGAACAGCAGGTACGCCGGCATCGACGGTGTCTTGGCAAACGACACCTGCTGATAGCCATCCGGCAGCTTGGTGGCGCCCGTCTGTCTCCCGTTGGCCACGGCCTTCCAGTCGCCCGGAATTTCCGCCGTCACTTCGAAGGTGTTGCGGAAGGCCGGCTCATCCCAGCTCGGGAACCACTCGCGCGCGAAGTTCGACTCGCCTTGCGTGACGATGGCGTCCGAGCTCTCACCCGTTGCCGCCTGCAGGCCCAGCTTGAAGATGCCCTCGGCCTTGGTGAAGTTGATCGTGCCCGTCCACTCCATGTGCAGCACGTAGTTGCCGGGCTTGATGTCTCCGGTCGGGTCGCGCAGGTCATAGAAGGCCCCTTGCGATTGCGGAATCGGCACGAGCACACGCGCCGCGCCGTTGCCCGAGGTGGGCGTGAGCGTCAGGCGCGAGCCGTCGAGCTTCAGGTCGCGCACGGCCAGCGTCACGGCACCGGTTTGCTTGGTGACCTTGATCTCCACATCGGCGCGGCCCGAGAAGCTGTTCAGGTCTGCGCTCGGGCGGAACCACAGCTTGTAGTTGACCGGCCTGATGTAGTCCGGCAGTTCGACCGGCGGCACCGTTGCGTCGACTGCCGGCGCTGGTGCATTCGTGTTGCCGGTGTTGGTATTGCCCTGCTGCTGCGAGCCGTTTGCGTCCAGCTTGCCGCCGGCCGGCGTGAGCGCGTCATCTCCGCCGCCGCCGCACGCGGCCAGAATCAGCGCGGCCGCAGCCTGTGCCACGAGTGCCAGCTTGAACGAGCGACGTGTCCGGGCGTTGGAGGCGCGCCCGGTATGTGTCGTGGCCGTACGACGGTGGGTTGTCGAATCCCGCATTGCATTTCTCCTGAGTTGGAAAACGAATCCGCGGCCCAGGGCTCAAGAGAAAATCGGGGGGCAGGCCGCAGAATCGGGACAAGGAATTACCCGCTTCTTGCGCGGTGCAAATCACAGCCCGCGCACGGGATGCACGGATTCTGGAGGAAACGGCCTGCGAATCGAGACGAAGTTTTTTAAATCACGTGCGAGAGAATCTGCTGCGGAATTTGCAGTTTTTGGTATGTGCATTTACGAAGCGGCGGGCGCATCTCGGAACGATCGGCGATTTCTGCAACGCGCATTGAAAAAATGAAAGGCGCGACGCGCTTCATGAAAATATCTTAAAAATAGCAGCGGCTTTTTTTACAACGCCAGATAAAGAAAAACTAAATACGGAGTAGCTTCGCAAAAATCCGTTTGGGGAACTTTCTGGATATTCGGCAAGGTATTGCGCTGCAGCAGCTGACAGCGCATCGCCTGCATGGGGGTAATCCTTCCGGATGAGCGAGGCGCTGTGCGCGGTGTTACACAAAACCAGTACGCTCGCAAGGTTTGCGAAGTGTTCTTGTTCCCGTAGAGCGATTCATGCAATCCGCGTCCGATAGCGTCAGCAGCCCGGCGGCTGTGGGTGTCAACCTGATCGATTTCTTCGATGTCACCCCCACGTCATTGTGGCTGGAGGATTACAGCGACCTGCACCGCCTCTTTGCCGAGTGGCGCGCCGCCGGGGTGACCGACCTGCAACACTTTCTGGAAGAGGACGTTTCGCGCGTGGCGGCGTGCTCGGCTTGCATCAAGGTGCTGCGGGTGAACCGGCGCACGCTGTCCATGTACGCCGCCCCGGATGCCGAGACCCTCACTGCCCGCCTGGCCGACGTACTGCGCGACGACATGCTGGAAGCGCACGTGGGTGAACTCGTCCAACTCTGGTCTGGCGAACCGTCGTTCGAGAGCCGCAGCGTCAACTACACGCTTGACGGCCGCCGCCTCGACATCCTGCTCAAGGGCGTTGTCCTGCCTGACCACGCCCAGCCGTGGGACCGCGTGCTGGTGGCCGTGGACGACATCACCGAACTCGAAGACGCCCGCCGCCGTGCCGCGGCCAGCCAACTCTATGCGCGCGGGGTGTTCGAGCATGCGCCGGTGTCGCTGTGGGTGGAGAACTTCAGCACCATCAAGATGCTGCTGGACGAAGTGCGCATGCAGGGCATCACCGATTTCCGCACCTTTACCGACGTGCATCCGGAGTTTGTCGAGCGCTGCATGCAGGAAATCCAGGTGCTCGACGTCAACGGCTTCACGCTGGAGATGTTCAAGGCGCGTAACCGCAATGACCTGCTGGGCCGCTTGCCGGAAATCTTTCGCGACGACATGCGCCCGCATTTTCGCGAGCAGCTGATCGACCTGTGGGAAGGCAAGCTCTTCCAGCAGCGCGAGGTCGTCAATTACGGGCTGGATGGCAACCCGCTGAACATCCACCTGCAGTTCTCGGTGTTTCCGGGCCGCGAGAAGGATTGGGACATGGTGCTGCTGGCGCTGACCGACATCACGGCGCGCAAGAAGGCCGAGTCATACCTGGAATATCTCGGCAAGCACGACGTGCTGACCAAGCTGAAGAACCGCTCGTTCTATGTGGACGAGATCAACCGGCTGGAGCGCAAGGGCCCGTTTCCGGTCACGGTCATCATGATCGACCTGAACGACTTGAAGGGCGTGAATGACCAGCTCGGCCACGCCGCAGGCGATGCGCTGCTGCGCCGCGCCGGCGAGGTGCTCGGCAAGGCCGTCGACAAACCTGCACACGCTGCGCGCATTGGTGGCGACGAGTTTGCCGTGCTGTTGCCCGGTGCCGATGCCCAGGCCGGTGCGGCGCTGGTGGAGAGCCTGCGCAAGCTGGTCGAACTCAACAATCAGTTCTATCCGGGCGCGGAGCTCGGGTTTTCCATGGGCTGCGCCACCTGCCACGAAGGCGGGCGTCTGGAAGAAACGCTGCGCGAGGCCGATGTCGCGATGTACGAAGACAAACGGGTGCAGCACGAAGGCAGGCGTCTGGCATGACCTAGACGCCCCGCGTCTTCAGGAGCCAGCCGGCGCAAAAAACCGTTCGTGCAGCTCGCCCAGCCCGAGCGTGCTGATCACCTCGTTCAGCCGCTCGGTCGGGCGGCGACGCGGCAGATCTTTGTAGTGCGCGATGATCAGTTCGTTTTTCATCGAGTGTTCCCACCCGACCAGTTCCGTCACGCTGACCTGATAGCCGTGCGCTTCGAGCTGCAGGCAGCGCAGCACGTTGGTGACCTGGCTGCCGAATTCGCGCGTGTGCAGCGGGTGGCGCCAGATTTCCGTAAGCGCATTGCCGAGTGACTTGCCCTTGTTCTTGCGCAGCACGCCGGCCACTTCCGCCTGGCAGCACGGCACGAGCACGATGTATTGCGCATGCTTTTCGAGCGCGAAGCGAATCGCGTCGTCCGTGGCGGTGTTGCACGCATGCAGTGCCGTGACGATGTCGATCGTGCCGGGCAGCTTGTCAGACGTGATCGATTCCGCCACCGACAGGTTCAGGAACGACATCCCCTTGAAGCCCAGCCGCGCGGCAAGCTCGGTCGACTTGGCGACCAGCTCTTCGCGAGTCTCAATGCCGTAGATATGTGAGGTGCCGTCGCCCGGTTGCTCTTTGCAGAACAGGTCGTACAGGATGAAACCAAGGTAAGACTTGCCCGCGCCGTGGTCGACCAGCGTGACGTGCCCCTTGGAATGCTGCACGTCGGCCATCAACGGCTCGATGAACTGGAACAGGTGATAGACCTGCTTGAGCTTGCGGCGGCTGTCCTGGTTCATCTTGCCGTCGCGCGTCAGGATGTGCAGTTCCTTGAGCAGTTCGATCGACTGGTTGGGGCGGATTTCGTGGGTCTTGTTGGACATCGTCAGGACAGCCTGGGCGACATGTCGCACGGAATGGGACCGGTGCGGCGGCGCGGAGAAAAACGGAAAGAGGGCGCCAGTTTACCGAAAAGCAGGGTGGGCGACGGCCAGCGCACCCCAAGGGGCGTCATGCGCGGCCTGGTTTGCCCGCGTTCGGGCGGGATGTGACAATAGCGCCCCGCTTGTCCGCCCCGCGCGATTCGATCCGTTCCTCCCCGCATGTCCGAAACATCCAACGCCCCTCTCGTTGCCGTCATCGGCGCCGGCCCCGCCGGGCTCATGGCCGCTGAAGTCCTGTCGCGCAACGGCGTGCGTGTGCAGGTGTTCGACGCCATGCCGTCGGCCGGGCGCAAATTCCTGCTGGCGGGTATTGGCGGGATGAACATCACGCATTCGGAGCCGCTCGATGCGTTTCTCGGGCGTTATCGCACGCGGCGTGAGGCACTGGCGCCGCTCATCGGCCGCTTCAGCCCTGACGCCCTGCGCGCTTGGATTCATGGGCTGGGCATCGACACATTTGTCGGCAGCTCGGGCCGTGTGTTTCCGACCGAGATGAAGGCGGCGCCCTTGCTGCGCGCATGGCTGCACCGCCTGCGCGAGTCGGGCGTGCAGCTGCACATGCGGCATCGCTGGGTGGGGTGGGCAGAGCCGTCGGACCACGCGCAGGTGCTGCGCTTTGAAACCGCCGGTGTTGAACGGCTGATGCAAGCCGATGCCGTGGTACTGGCCATGGGCGGCGGCAGCTGGCCGCGCCTGGGCTCCGACGGCGCCTGGGTGCCGTTGCTGGAAGCGCGCGGCGTGCGGGTGCAGCCATTGCAGCCCGCCAACTGCGGGTTCGACGCCGATTGGAGCGCGTATTTCCAGGAGCGTTTTGCGGGGCAGCCCGTCAAGTCCGTCGCCATCGGTTTGCGCTCGAGCCATGACGGTGCGCTGCAATTCCGCCAGGGCGAGTTCGTCGTCACGCAGACGGGCATTGAAGGCAGTCTCGTCTATGCGTTGTCGGCGCCCATTCGCGACGCGCTGGCCGCAGAGGGCAGTGCGACGATCTGGCTTGACCTTGCGCCAGGCTGGAGTGCGCAACGTGTGACGGATGAACTGATGCGCCCGCGCGGCGCGCGTTCGATGTCGAGCCATCTGCAAAGCAAGCTGAATATCACGGGCGTGAAGCTCGGCTTGCTGCGCGAGTGCCTGAGCAAGGACGCGTTTGCCGATCTGACCCAGCTGGCGAAGGCTATCAAGGCATTGCCGTTGCGGCTCACACGTACAAGGCCCATTGAAGAGGCGATCAGCACTGCAGGCGGCGTTGCATTTGAAGCGCTGGATGCAAAGCTGATGATCGAGCGTCTGCCGGGCGTGTTTTGCGCGGGCGAGATGCTCGATTGGGAAGCGCCGACAGGCGGCTATCTGCTGACGGCGTGTTTTGCGAGCGGCGCCGCTGCGGGGCAGGGCGCGCTCGACTACCTGGCGACGATGGCGCGCTGATTCGCTGGTTTACTGGCGCGCCTTCAGGCGCCACAGCGACGTCACCTCTGCAACCCGGGCCCGATAGAGCGGGTCGTTTTCATCGGACGCCTTCGGGTGCTTCGGCTTGATGTCTTCCCGGCCCACCACCTGCAGGCCGGCCGCATCGATCATCGCCAGCAGGGCATCGCGCGTGCGCAGCCCAAGATGCTCGGCAAAGTCCGACAGGATCAACCAGCCCTCGCCATTCGGCTCCAGATGGGCGGCGAGGCCGTCCAGGAAGCCGCGCAGCATGCGACTGTCCGGGTCGTAGACGGCGCGCTCGATGGGCGAGCTGGGCCGTGCCGGCAGCCACGGCGGGTTGCATACGATCAGTGGCGCGCGGCCTTCTGGAAACAGATCCGCTTCCACGATGTCGACCTGCGCTTGCAGACCGAGGCGCTCCACATTCTCACGGCCGCAGACCAGGGCACGCGAGTCCTGATCCGTGCCGATGACGCGCTTGACGCCGCGTTTGGCGAGCACCGCTGCCAGCACGCCGGTGCCCGTGCCGATATCGAACGCCAGCGTTTTCGAGGGCAGCGGCGCCTTCGCCACCAGATCGATGTATTCGCCGCGCACGGGCGAGAACACGCCGTAGTGCGGGTGAATGCGCTCACCGCCGAGCGCGGGAATCTCCACACCCTTCTTGCGCCACTCATGCGCGCCGATCAAACCAAGCAGCTCACGCAGCGAGACGACGGAAGCGGCGTGGCTCGTGCCGTAGGCCTCGGTGCAGGCCTCGCGCATATCCGGGGCGCGGCGCAGCGGGATCGTGTAATCCGCATCCAGTGGAATCAGCAGCATGCCGAGCGTGCGGGCGCGCTGCGATTGCGCCTGCCGGTGCAGGTTGAACGCATCGATGGGCGAGGCGGGTTCCTTGCGCGCCTTGCCGGGTTTGCGATCCGTGCGGCGGGACATGGCTTGCAGCAGTTGGCGCGCGTTCTGGAAGTCGCCTTGCCAGAGCAATGCCGTGCCTTCGCAGGCGAGGCGATAGGCCGCATCAGCGGTGGTGCGATCATCCGCGATGACCACGCGCTTGGGCGGCGGGTTGCCGGCTTCGGAACGCCAGACGGCGGTATGGACGGCGTCGCTGCTGGCTTCAGGGCGGTCGTCAGTCCAGGTGAGGGTGGGGTGATCGGTCACAGGGGAAATGGGCGGGAAAGCGGGGAGGGTGCGGTAGTGGGCGACACGATACCGCTGTCGGCCTGATCGCACAAATGTAGGCGGGCGACCCTGGCGCCGCTGCACTGCCGCGGTTTCGCTGGGGCGCCGTGTCATGAAGGGCCGATGCTGCGCTATGCGGTAAAGAACGCCGCCCGTCTCGCCCGCGAGCCGATCGACTGCAGCGATTGTTCTGGCGAAGTGATTCTGCTGCCACTCGAAGACGTCAGTCCGACCCGGCGGGCAGTGTAAACTCCAGCCTTTTTTCGGCACTCGTAGCATGGCGTACGCCCAGCAACGCAGGGCGCTCAGCGGCCCTGCGCTGATCCGCATTCTTGCTCGCCTGACGGACGTCGACGTTTCCGCATCTGCGCAGCCCCTTTCTGACCGGTTGAGCCAATGGCTCAGCTGGACGGATGCCATTACGCTCTCCTCGGCATTGAGCGCGGCACCGCCCGCCGGTGCCTCCGGCACGCGGCCCGTCGGCCCGGACGCCGAGACGATCGCGACCCGTGTCCGTGCGGCGTTGGCAAAGTCCATCGCGTCCAGTTGCGCGCCGGACGCCAGGCCTGGGCCTCGCGCGCCGATCCAGGGCCCCTCGGCGCCCGTGGTAGTCGACTATGCCGATTTCCGGCAGCGCTACGTGCTGATGCAGCAGACGATGGAACTCGAGATCGGCGACCTGCGTGGCCGCCTGCGGCGCCTGCTGGCTGCCAGGACGCCCGACCTCGCGCGCCTTGCGGTGCTGGACGCCAGCATGGAGCAGGCGCTCGCAGGCCGCGAACGTTCGTTGCTCGGGGCCATTCCCTCGATGCTGGGGCCGTACTTCGAGCGCCTACGCGCGGCCGAGCAGCAGCGGCAGGCCCTGTTGCCCGCAGAGGGCGAGGCCACCCCATCCACATCCCGCGCCTGGCTGGATGCGTTCCGCAAGGATATGCAGAGCGTGCTCCAGGCCGAGCTTGATGTTCGTTTTCAACCGATCGACGGGTTGCTCGCAGCCCTTCGCTCCCGCTAAGCGGGGCAGACACCTTTCATGTCCAGACTTCACCTGAATCTCATCGTTTTCTTTGTCGGGCTGGCGGCCTTGGGGTGGATTGCCGGCGGTTACCTCGTCGGCGGGAACCTGCTGGCACTGGCCGTCACGCTTGTGATCGGTGCCGCCTATATGGCGGGCGCGCTGGAGCTGCGCCGTTATCGGCAAGCCACGGGCACGGTCGCCCAGGCCGTGGCAGGGTTGTCCGAGATGCCGCCCACTCTGGCGGCATGGCTGGAGCAACTGCACCCGAGCCTGCGCCATGCCGTGCGCCTGCGTGTGGAAGGCGAGCGCGTTGCGTTGCCCGCGCCCGCATTGACGCCGTATCTTGTGGGCCTGCTGGTGCTGCTTGGCATGCTCGGCACGCTGCTCGGCATGGTGGTGACGCTCAAAGGCACGGGCGCAGCGCTGGAAAGCGCGACGGATTTGCAGGCGATCCGCGCATCGCTGGCCGCCCCGATCAAGGGGTTGGGATTCTCGTTTGGCACCTCGATTGCCGGTGTGGCAACGTCGGCCATGCTGGGGTTGCTCTCGGCGCTGTGTCGGCGCGAGCGGCTGCAGGCTGTGCAGGCGCTCGACGCAAAGATCGCGACCACGCTGCGCATCTACTCGCACGCACATCAGCGTGAAGAAACGTTCAAGCTTCTGCGGCGGCAATCCGATGTGATGCCCGCGCTGGTTGACCGACTGCAGGCGATGATGACGTCGCTGGAGCAGCAGGGCGCGGCCAGCAGCGAGCGACAGATCGCGGCCCAGCAGGCATTTCTCGACAAGGCGCAGACCGCTTACAGCCAGCTTGCGTCGTCGGTCGGTCAGTCCTTGAAGGACAGCGCAGCGGAGAGCGCACGCGTTGCCAGCGCCGCGCTGCAGCCGGTGGTGGAAACGACGATGGCGGGCCTTGCCCGGGAATCGGCCGCGCTGCAGGAGACGGTCGCGCACGCGGTGCAGCGTCAGCTGGACGGCCTGTCGACGCGCTTTGAAGCGACGGCCGAGGCGGTTTCCGGCATCTGGAACCACGCCCTGTCGGCGCATCAACGCTCCAGCGAAGCCCTGCTTGGCCAGGTTGGCACGTCGCTGGACCGATTTGCCGAGGCATTCGAGCAACGCTCGGCGCGGTTGCTCGATGGCGTTGCCGAGCGTCTGGATGCCACCGCTGGCGGCCTGTCCGCTGCCTGGCGCGATGCGTTGGCCCGCCAGGAACACACCCACGCCGAACTGGCCGCGCAGAACCAGCGCGCGCTGGAGGCGGCCGCTGCCACGTTTGAGCAGCACGCCGTATCGTTGCAAGACGCGTCGCGCCAATCGCATACGGCGCTGCAAGCCGCACTGGAAGCACGAGACGCGCAACGTCTCGCGGCCTGGACCGAGGCGCTCAGCGCAACGGGCGAGAAGCTCGGCCAGGCGTGGGAGAAAACCGGCGCCGATACGGCGAATCGTCAGCAAGATATCTGCGATGCGTTGGCGCAGACAGCGCGCGATATCGCCGCGCAGCAGGACGCATCGCGTCAGTCGCAAGCCGCGCTGCAAGCTGCGCTGGAAGCGAGAGACGCGCAACGTCTGGCGGCCTGGACCGATGCCCTTGGCGCGATGGGCGCCAAGCTGAGCGAGGCGTGGCAAAAGGCTGGCGCCGATACGGCAAGCCGTCAGCAACAGATTTGCGACGCACTGGCCCAGACCGCACGCGACATTTCCGCGCAAACGCAGGCGCACGCCAACGACACGATCGGCGAGATTTCGCGCCTGGTCCAAGCCGCTTCGGAAGCGCCCAGGGCCGCCGCCGAAGTGGTGGCCGAGCTGCGCCAGAAGCTGTCTGACAGCATGGTGCGCGATACCGCGATGCTGGACGAGCGTGCGCGCCTGCTGGGCACGCTGGAAACATTGCTTGACGCCGTCAACCATGCATCGACCGAGCAACGCACGGCGGTGGACGCCCTGGTGGCAACGTCGGCGGATTTGCTGGAGCGAGTGGGTAAGCGGTTCACCGATCGCGTGGAAGCCGAGACCGGCAAGCTTGGCGCGGTGGCTGCGCAGGTGACCGGCAGCGCGGTCGAGGTGGCGAGCCTTGGCGAGGCGTTTGGCGCGGCCGTGCAGCTGTTTGGCGATTCGAACGACAAGCTTGCAGCCCAATTGCAGCGCATTGAAGCCGCGCTCGAGAAGTCGCTCACCCGCAGCGACGAACAGCTTGCCTACTACGTTGCGCAGGCGCGTGAGGTGATCGACCTGAGCATGCTGTCTCAGAAGCAGATCCTCGAAGACCTGCAACGGCTGGGTGACCAGCGCGCGCTTGCCGGGACCGAAGCGGCATGAACGACGAGATTGACGGTGGCATCGAAGCCACGGCGCCGGTCTGGGCCGCGTTCGGCGACCTGATGTCGGTGCTGCTGGGCGCGTTTGTGCTGATTCTGGTCGGCGTGATCGGCGTGCAGCTGGAGCTGTCCTCCAAGCTGGAAAACGAGGTCAAGCAGCGCGAGGCGGAGGCACAGCGCCGCAAGACACTGGAGCAGGCGCTGGCCGGCCCGCTGGCGGCCGGGCGTGTGACGCTCGTCAACGGGCGCATCGGCATCAACGGCAATGTGCTGTTCGCAATCAACTCCGATCAATTGCAGCCCGAGGGCCGCGCGCTGATGAAGAGCCTGGCGGGGCCGCTGGCCGCGTATCTCACTTCGCGTGAAGAGATCCTGATGGTGAGCGGGTTTTCCGACGATCAGCAGGTGCGTGCCGGCAACCGACTGTTTGCCGATAACTGGGAGCTGTCCGCCAAGCGCGCCTTGACCGTGACGCGTGCGTTGATTGATGAGGGCATTCCCGCGTCCAGCGTGTTTGCAGCAGCGTTTGGCTCGGAGCAGCCCGTGAGTTCCAACGCCGACGACGTTGGCCGTGCGAAGAACCGGCGCGTGGAGATTGCGCCGGTTCCAAGGCAGGCCGCTTCCAACGGTGGGCGCCGTGAGCCGCATTGATGTGTCGACGCAGGCCGCGCTCGACAGCTGGCGCGCAAGCGGCGCGGACCGGCTGGACCGCCTGCGCTTCTGCTTCATCGAGGCATTGCATCGGCGTGCGGCCGGACAAACCGGCGAGGCACGGCGCCTTCTCGATGCGCGGTTGGGTGAGCTGGTGGCGGCCTATGCAAAAGACGTCGATCGCGCGACAACCTTGTCCGATGCGACCGGCCCACGGGTGTCCGCCGGCAGCGCGTTGTCCGAACTGCTGCGTGACATTGCCAGCCGTGAGCGCACGGATGTCTTGAGCGCAGCAGACGGCAGCTCGGGGCGTCCTCTGCACGCATTGCCGGAACTCAGGATTCTCGAAGACGTGCGGGATACCTGGTCTCGCGTCAGCGCCGAGAAGCAGCTGCGTGACGCCTTGAACAAGGTGCCGGTCAATGCCGGGCCGCTGAATTCGAGCAGTCTCGTGCATCGGTCGCTGCTGTTGATGCGCGAGGTGTCGCCCGATTACCTGCGGCAGTTCCTGTCGTATGTGGACGCGCTTTCGTGGCTGGAACGCATGAGCGGGGACAGCACCGGCGGTGGCCAGGAAGCTGCCCGCAGCGGCGGAAAGGCGGCGCGCAAGGCGCGCTAGGCATCACAGCACAGCGGCTTCCGGCCAGGCAGATTGGTCTGCACCTGCTGCGTATTCCGACCGGCAAGCACGCAAAAAAGGGAGCCGAGGCTCCCTTTTTCTTTGCGCTGACGATCAGCTGTTGATCGCTGCGTCCTTGACCTTTTTCAAGGCGCGGACCTTGACGCGCACGGTAGCCGGTTTGGCTTCAAACCACTGCTCCAGGCCGGTAAACGGGTTTTTGCCGAAGCGGCGCTTGGTTGCCGGCACCTTGACCGAGGTCACCTTGAACAGGCCCGGCAGGGTGAATTCGCCGGCGCCCTTCTTGTGCAGCGAAGCCACGATGGTGTTCTCCAGATGGAGCAGCACCGCCTTCACCGCCTTGGCGTCGACGGCAGCTTGTTCCGCCAGATGGCTCACCAGGCTCGCCTTGGTGAACGTGTCCTTCAAGGGCTTGAGGGTCGGCGTCGTTGCAGCAGGCTTCTTTGCTGGCGCGGCCTTCTTTGCCGGCGAGGCCTTCTTTGCAGCGGTCTTGGCAGCGGTCTTGGTTTTGGTGGCCATAGTGAAAATAGATGGTTGGGTAAAGTTGACCATTCAATGGAAGCGACGCCTGTGCAGCGCGCTTCGAGCAAGCATAGCAAAGGTTGAGCGCCGTGGAGGCGTTATCTAAGCTGTTTTAGGGGGTGGGGAACACTTATTGCATACGGTTCGCCGTCCATCACCTTGTTCAAGCATCCCAGGTTCAGCACACACATGTCCCAACGAAAATCGTCGCACAGCGCGGTGAGCCCTAAAAACCGTGCACCCATACTTGCCCGGCTGCGCCAATCGAAGATGACGCGTTCCACCCATGCGTACGTTCGCGGCAGCACCGTGAAGTTCTACGAGTGGCTGAGCGAGGTGCAGCCGCATACGTTTCCCGAAGGGCCGACCATCTGGATCTGCGGCGATTGCCATGTCGGCAACCTCGGCCCGATCGGCCATACTTCCGGCGCCGCGCGCATACAGATCCGGGATCTGGACCAGACGGTGCTGGGCAATCCAGCGCACGACTTGATCCGGCTTGGCGTCTCGTTGGCGACGGCCGCACGCGGTTCAGACCTGCCTGGCATCGTGACCGCACGCATGGTGGAGGCGCTGATGGCGGGGTACCTGCACGGTATCGACCCCGATGCAGCGTTGCGCTTGCCGCCGCGCCCTGCATCCGTTCGCACAGCCATGAAAGCGGCAACTGCACGTACGTGGAAAGAACTGGCCAAGGAGCGGCTGAGCGACACGTCTCCAACCATTCCGCTAGGGCGCCATTTCTGGCCGCTCTCACGAGAAGAGCGGCGCGAACTGAAACATCTTGTGAGCCAGCACGAGGTGCTTGCACTGGTGGCGCGTCTTTACGAAATGCCGGGCGAAGCCTCCGTCAGCATCGTGGATGCGGCGTACTGGGTCAAAGGATGCAGCTCGCTCGGGCAGCGGCGTTATGCCGTCTTGCTGGCTGTCGATCAGGACCGCGGGCCGCGGTACCGGCTGATCGACATCAAGGAGGCGGGCAAGGCCGCGGCGCCCAGCACCGCTGCAGGCGAGATGCCGCGGATCAACGGGGAACGCGTAGTCACCGGCGCGCGGCGTCTTTCTCCTGACCTGGGCGATCGAATGGCATGGGGGCGCATGCTTGGCGGTAGTTTTTTCATGCGCGAGCTGCAGCCGCAAGACCTGAAGCTGTCGGTCGACAAGCTGGAGCACAAGGACGCCACCGTCCTGGCCGCTTACCTGGGCAACGTCGTCGGCCTCGCCCATGGCAGCCAGATGGCCCGGGATGTGGCGATGTCGTGGCACCGTGAACTGCGTGCGCGTCACGGGCGCTCCATCGACGCGCCGTTCTGGCTCTGGTCCTCGATTGTCGATCTGCTTGGACGGCACGAGCGTCAGTATCTCGAGTACTGCCGCGCCTGGGCTGGCTGATCCGCAGCGCTGCATTCCTCTCCTGGGCACAAACGCTGCTACGCAGCCCTGGTCGCCATGTTGAGCCAACGATGGCGCATGGCGCTCGGCTGCCAAAGTGCGCTGTCAAGACAGCGAGTAGGAGGCGCAATGTACGTAGTGATGGGTGCAACCGGACATGTAGGAGCCGCCGTTGCAGACGCGTTGCTGGCCGGCGGCGAAGACGTGACGATCCTGACACGGCGGCCGGAGCGTGCAGGTCGCTGGCGGGACAAGGGTGCGTCGGTCGCGACGGCCGACGTGGAGGACGTCGCCTCGTTGCGGGCGGCATTCCGACTCGGGCGCCGCGCATTCCTGCTCAATCCGCCCGCCGATATTGCCGGCGATACCGACGCCACGGAGCGCCGCACGATCGCCAACATCCTCGCCGCGCTGGAAGACTCCGGGCTGGAGAAGGTGGTGGCCGCGTCTACCTACGGCGCGCGCCCGGGGCGAGGCATCGGCGACCTCACCACGCTGTGGGAATTTGAAGAAGGCCTTCGCCGCCAGCCTATTCCGGCCGCAATCAACCGCGGCGCTTATTACATGAGCAACTGGACCAGCATGCTCGAGACCGTGGCGCAGACCGGCGCGTTACCGAGCATGTTCCCTGCCGATATGCCCCTGCCGATGGTGGCTTCCGCAGACCTCGGCGAGGCAGCGGCCGCCAGGCTCCTGACACCGCCCGACGACGTGGGCGTGCGCTACGTCGAGGGGCCGCAACGCTACACACCGCAGGATGTTGCGCGGGCCATGTCGCGCACGCTCGGCCGTGGCGTCGTGCTCGAGGTCGTTCCGCGAGACCGTTGGGAAGCGGTCTACAAAGGGCTGGGCTTCTCCGATGAGGCCGCCCGTGCTTATGCGAAGATGACCGCCGTGACCCTGGACGAAGATTTCGACCCACCGGGCGGCGTCGTACGGGGCCATGTTTCGCTTGCGGACTTCATCACGGCAGCGTGGGTACGCGCAGCGCACGCCTGACCGGATCGGTGGCGCCACCGCTGCCCGGCATCGCTATGCGATGAGATGGACGAGCAGCGCCCCGTTCAATCCCGCCACCAGCAAGGCCCCGACTGTCGCCACTAGCACGAGGCCGCGACCGGCAGCATGCTGCCCCATCAAGTCTGGCCGTCGCGCCAGCCAGATCAGCGCCGCCATCGGAAACGGCACCACCATGCTCAGAATGACCTGGCTGAGCACGAGTGCGCGCGTGACATCCATGCCCGCGCCGATGACGATGAACGCCGGCACCATGGTGATCAGCCGGCGCATCCATACCGGCAGGCGCACCCGCAGGAAACCTTGCAACACCATCTGGCCCGCCATCGTGCCGACCACGGAGCTTGAGAGCCCCGATGCGATCAGCCCCACCAGAAACACCAGCCCGGCCGATGCTCCAAACAATGGCGCCAGGGTGATATAGGCATCTTCAATGCCGGCCACCTCCGCATGTGCGCCGTGAAACGCGCCTGCCGCGACCACGACCATGGCGAGGTTGATGCAGCCCGCGGCGGCCAGCGCTGCCACCACCTCGCGGTTGGAATAGCGAAGCAGTTGCGACGTCTCTGACGCACTCCGTGGACGCACACGCTTATTGACCAGTCCCGAATGGAGAAAGAGTGCGTGTGGCATGACCGTGGCTCCGACAATGCCGGCCGCCAACATGAACGCGTCGGGCGGCAATGCCGTGGGGACGAAGGTCTGCCGCAGCGCCGCCGCCCACGAGACAGGCAAGATCCACACTTGGATGATGTAAGAGATACCGATGACGGCCACCAGCGCGCCAATCATCAGTTCGACTGAGCGGAAGCCCCGCACTTGCAGCATCAGCAAAAGATAAGTCAGCACACCGGCAACGGCCATGGCGGCGAGCAGAGGCATCCCGGTGAGGAGCGCGATGCCGACTGCGGCACCGACAAACTCGGCAAGGTCGGTCGCCATGGCGGCAAGCTCGCTGATGAACCACATGCCAAGCCCGGCCGGCGCAGGCAGATGCGTTCGGCAGAGTTGCGCCAGATTTCTGCCCGTCACAATGCCCAGGCGTGCCGAGAGCATCTGGAACAGCATCGCCACCAGGCTGGATGCGAGCACGACCCACAGCAGCTGATATCCATAGCGCGCACCGGCTTCAATGCCCGTGGCGATGTTGCCGGGGTCGGTATAGGCCACCGAGACCACCACCGCCGGACCGACGAACGGCGTGAACGTGCGCCATCCCCGTCGCCGGCCTTCCAGCGCTTCGCGTGCGTGGGCGACGACGCATCTCGATGCAGAAGAACTGTCGCGTTCAAGCGCGAGGGCGTCGTCCATGAATGCTCCGGGTGATAGGCGGCGCAAGGGCCTCCGCAACGTGCGTACCCGGCGGCTCCGCGTCAGGCGTGCGGTACGCGATGGAACGGGTGTTGCGGAAAGGGTTGCGCCATGAAGGCATCCATCCATTCCTGGAGAACCCCCATGTTCATGCACAACAAGCGATTGCAGTACACCGTTCGCGTCAGCGAAACCGATCCTGGATTGGCCAATCTGCTGCTGGAGCAGTTCGGCGGCCCCCAAGGCGAGCTTGCGGCAGCGATGCGCTACTTCACGCAAGCCGTTGCAGAAGAGGATGCAGGCCGCAAGGACATGTTGTACGACATCGCGACAGAAGAGCTCAGTCACCTGGAGATCATCGGCACTATCGTCGCCATGTTGAATCGCGGTGCCAAAGGGGAACTGGCGGAAGCGGTGGATGAGCAGGCGGAGTTGTATCGCAAGCTCAATGGCGCTGGTAACGACAGCCATGTGACGCAGTTGCTGTATGGCGGCGGCCCGGCGCTGACCAACTCGGGCGGCGTGCCGTGGACGGCGGCATACATTGACTCGATTGGCGAGCCGACGGCGGACCTACGCTCGAACATTGCCGCCGAAGCACGCGCCAAGATCATCTACGAACGATTGATCAACGTCAGCAATGACCCCGGTGTGCGCGATGCGCTCGGCTTTCTCATGACGCGCGAGGTAGCGCACCAGAAGTCGTTCGAGAAGGCGCTCTACGCCATCAACGCCAACTTCCCCCCGGGCAAGCTGCCGCCGGTGCCGGAGTTCAGCGATGCGTATTTCAAGATGTCGCGCGGTGGTCCCATCGTGCAGGCACCGTGGAATAGCGGCACGGGTCTTGAGCTGGTTGCAGACCCACCGGTGCCTGTGGATGGCGGAGACGGCAACGCGTCGGTCAATTTGACCGATGCCGAACTCGAAACGCTGGAGGCCATGAAGACGCGCCTGGCTTCTGACCCGGCGGTCGATCCCACCACCGGCGCGGAGCTTGGTGAAGCGAAGGCGTAACAACCGCCTCCAGGCCCGGGTGCAGCACGGCCCGGGTCTGGACGTTGCGTCTGCGCCAGGCATTGCCTGCTTCAAGCACGAACAGACATGGAGACGCTCATGCATATGCAGCAAGTCCTTGCGATCGCGGCGCTCACCCTCGCCGTGATTGCCATGTATTCGCTCGCCCGCGGCTTGCCTGCCGGCGTGTTCGGGGTGGGAGTGCAACCCGCCGCGCCGATGTATTCGGGCGTTCAGCCACCCCATCCATTCCTGAACGGGAAGCGATGATGCAGAACGATACAACGCACGAGGGCGCCGCGCGCTTCGAGTGTGCGGGCCATACCGTGACCGTCAGCGCGGAGCAGGACGCACAGGGCGTATGGGTGCCCCGCATCTCCGTCGAAAACGGCACGCGGCAGTTCGAAATCCGAGAAATATCCCAGACATGGCGAGGCTGGCACACCAAAGGCGAGGCCGTTCGAGACGGCATGGAACAAGCCCGCTTGCTGCTCACGCATGGGCGGTCCTGAACATTGAACCCCGCGCACCGGCGCGGCACGGCCTCGGCATGGCGCCGTCGCCCCGACTGAATCGACAAGGAGTTTGTGATGAAAGCACTCTGCTGGCACGGCAAACATGACATTCGCTGCGACACCGTTCCGGATCCGACGATCCAACACGGCCGTGACGCCATCATCAAAGTCACGGCGTGCGCCATCTGCGGCTCGGATCTGCACCTCTTCGACGGTGTGATGCCCGGCATGGAAAGCGGCGATGTGGTCGGCCACGAAACGATGGGCGAAGTCGTGGAAGTGGGGCCTGAGAACACCAAGCTGAAAGTGGGCGACCGCGTCGTCGTGCCATTCACCATTTCATGCGGCGAGTGCTTTTTCTGCAAACGCGGGTTCTACTCGGGCTGCGAGCGAACCAACCCTGACCACGCCAAGGCCGCCAAGCTATGGGGCCATTCGCCGGCCGGTTTGTTCGGCTACTCCCACCTGCTGGGCGGATATGCCGGTGGCCAGGCGGAATATCTGCGCGTGCCTTACGCCGACGTCGGGCCCATCCGCGTGCCAGACGGGGTTGCTGACGAAACCTTGTTGTTCCTGTCCGACATTTTCCCGACCGGCTACATGGCCGCGGAGCAGTGCAATATCCAGCCCGGCGACACCATCGCCGTGTGGGGTTGCGGGCCCGTCGGGCAGTTCGCGATCCGCAGTGCGTTTCTGCTGGGCGCGGAACGCGTGATCGCCATCGATACGGTGCCGGAGCGCTTGGCCATGGCGCGTGATGCCGGCGCGCAAACACTCGACTTCAAGGCCAGCGATGTGCAGGAGGCGCTTAACGAAATGACGCAGGGCCGCGGCCCCGATGCCTGCATCGATGCAGTGGGCACGGAACCCGAAACGACCGCCAGCCTCGACTCCGTGGTCGACCGCATCAAGGTCGCTACCGCACTCGGTACGGATCGGCCCCACGTGCTGCGGCAGGCCATTCAATGCTGCCGCAACTTCGGTACGGTCTCGATCGTCGGTGTGTATGGCGGCTTGCTGGACAAGGTGCCGTTTGGCTCTGCGATCAATCGAGGGCTGACGTTCCGGATGGCGCAAACACCGGTTCAGCGGTATCTGCCCTTGTTGCTCGAACGCATCGAGCGCGGCGAGATCGACCCGTCGTTCGTGGTGACGCATCGCGGTACGCTTGCGGATGGCCCGGACCTGTACAAGACCTTCCGCGACAAGCAGGACGGCTGCGTGAAGGTGGTGCTCAAGCCCTGAGGCCAGCGGCGCATTTGCGCGGAAGGAAGCGCCCTAGCTGCGCAGCGGCCAGACGCAGTCGTCGGCGACAGCAAAGAGCGCTTCTCCGGGCGCAGCCGGTGCGGTCCATAGACCGGTGAACTCGCCGAAGGCGGGCAGCAGGGCGCCGCTCGTTCCAAACCGGAAACACGGTAGCCGGAGGCGGTCCCGAGCCGGTCCGCTGATGACGACGCCCGGGTGCACATGTCCGGCGATGACGTAGCGATCGGGCAGCCGCTGCGGTTCATGGCACAGCGCGAAGGGCCCGATCGCCCAAAGCTCTTCCACCACGTTGAAGCGCAGGTCCGCAGGTGGGTCTCCGGCATGGCGGTCGTGGTTGCCGCGGACCAACGTGCAAGCGACCTCGGCGTGGCGTGCGCGCCAGGCGGCGAGCGCATCGAGTGCTGCGTGCGCTTCGCGTGCGTGCAGGAGATCGCCCAGCCACGCGATATGCGCCACCGGCAGCCGGGCGAGCATGGCATCCAAGCGCGCGACCGCCTGGCTCGTGCTCCCAGCCGGCACCGGCACGCCACGCGCCCGGAACGTGGCCGCCTTGCCGAAATGCGCATCCGCCACCATCAGCATGCGTTGCGCGGGCCACCATAGCGCGCGCTCGGGCAGCAGCCATAGGGTCTCGCCCGCGCATTGGATGGCGTAGTCTTTGGCGACCGTCATAGCAATGGCAGTGGTTTCGATGTCTTACGCGGCCGGCGCGTGCGGCGGCTGGACTTGCCCGCGGTGTCGGGCGATTCGGTCAGGCGCAGCGCGGCCTGTACGTCGGTCTCGATCTCCGGCCTGGCCGCAGCATCCGGATCGGTGGGTTCGGGGCCGGCGGCGCGCTCAGCTTCGGCCAGCATGCGTGCGATCCGATCGGCGAGTTTCTCCGTCGAGAGCTGCTCGCGAAACCGCTCCACCATCAACGGAAAACTGAACGGCGACGGACGTTTCAGTGCGCAGAGCTGCAGCTGCAAACCGCGCATGCGGACGAGGGCGGCTTCGATACGGTCGAGATCCAGTTCCTGGCGCAGCACTTCGGTCTCTGCCTGCGAGAGCAGCAGGTTGCCGGGGTCGTGGCGCCGGAAGACTTCATAGAACAAGCCAGAAGACGCCTGCAACTGGCGCGCGCTCTTGTGTGCGCCGGGGTAGCCCTGAAACACCAGCCCCGAGACGCGTGCAATCTCGCGAAAGCGGCGTTGCGCCAGTTCTCCGGCGTTGAGGCTGGCCAGCACGTCCGGCATGAGGGTGTGCGTGGCAAAGAGTTCGCCGCTGGCGAGCAGCGCCGGCCAGTCGATGGGTGTGGCCGACAGCAGTTCGAGGCCGTAGTCGTTGAACGCCAGTGAGAAGGTCGCCGGCGTGCGATTGGCCGCGCGCCAGCCGAGAAGGCTCGCAAGCCCGAGGTGCGCATGCCGCCCGGCAAACGGGTACAGAAAAAGATGCCAGCCCTCGCGCGAGTGCAGCGTCTCGGCCACCAGCGTTGCCGTGGTGGGCAGCGCAGACCAGCGCGCCTGCAACTCCAGCAGTGGGCGCGCGGCTTGCATTTCCGGGCTGTCGAAGCGGGCATGTGCCGCCGCATCGAGTTGCGCCACCACCGCGTGCGAAAGCTCGTTGGATAGCGGCATGCGGCCGCCGTTCCAGCGCGGCACGGCAGCGCGTTTGCCGGTGGCGCGCCGCACATAGGCGGTCATGTCCTGCACGCGCACCAGTTCCAGCAGGCGGCCGGCAAACAGGAAGTTGTCGCCGGGGCGCAGCCGCGCAATGAAGCCTTCTTCAATCGACCCCAGTGCGCCGCCACCGGACGCGTGCCACCAGCGCACGGTCATCGTTGCATCGCTGACGATGGTGCCGATGCTCATGCGGTGTCGCCGCGCGAGCCGCGTATCGGGCACGCGCCAGATGCCGTGTTCATCGGGCATGACGCGGCGGTAGTCGGGATACGCCGTGAGCGAGTGGCCGCCCTGTCGCACGAAATCGAGCGCCCATTGCCACTCGTCGTCGTGCAGATCCCGGTAGGCCCAGGCGCGGCGCACTTCCTGCAGCAGCGCGTCAGGCACAAAGCCGCCGCCCAGGGCGACCGTCACCAGATGCTGAACCAATACATCCAGCGGCTTGTGTGGCGAGGTGCGGGCCTCCACCTGTCCTGACATGGCCGCAGCGCGGGCCGCAGCGCCTTCCACGAGTTCAAGGCTATGCGTGGGCACCACCGTCACGCGAGAGGGCCGGCCAGGTGCGTGTCCAGATCGCCCCGCACGCTGCAACAGCCGCGCCACACCCTTGGGTGAGCCGATCTGCAGCACGCGTTCCACCGGCAGAAAATCCACGCCCAGATCCAGGCTTGACGTGCAGAACACCGCCTTGAGCTTGCCTTGCTTGAGCCCGGTCTCGACCCAGTCGCGCGTTGCGCGGTCCAGCGAGCCGTGATGCAACGCAATCAGCCCGGCCCATTCCGGGCGCGCATTGATGACTGCCTGATACCACAGTTCCGCCTGCGAGCGCGTATTGAGAAACACCAGCGCGGTGCTGGCGCTTTCCAGCTCTTCCAACACATGCGGCAGCATCGCCATGCCCAGATGCCCGGCCCACGGAAAACGGCCCACGCCATCGGGCAGCAGCGTATCGATTTCCATGCGCTTGGGCAGGTGGCCTTGCACCAGTGTGCCGGGGGTGGGGGTTGCTGCATCGCCGAGCGCGTCCATGGCTTCCGACAGATTGCCCAGCGTCGCGGAAAGTCCCCACACGATCAGTTCCGGCGACCACGTGCGCAGCCGGGCGAGCGCCAACTGGACTTGCACGCCCCGCTTGTTGCCAACGAGTTCGTGCCATTCATCCACGACCACCACACGCACCGAGCCCAGGGCCTCGCGCGCATCGGCGCGCGCAAGCAGCAACGACAGGCTTTCGGGTGTGGTCACAAGGGCAGTGGGCAGGCGGCGTGATTGCGCGGCGCGCTCGGCGCTGCCGGTGTCGCCGGTGCGCAAGCCGAGCGTCCAGTGCGGCGCCAAATCCTGTGCGGCCTCGGTCAATGCGCGTGTGGTGTCGGCCGCCAGTGCGCGCATGGGTGTGAGCCATAGCACCGATAACGGTGGTGCGCCGCTGCGGCTGCGTACTTGCGCCAACCGCTGCAGCGCTCCCAGCCAGACCGCATAGGTTTTCCCCGCGCCCGTGGTGGCATGCAGCAGGCCCGATTGGCCGCGCGCCATGGCCGACCACACAGTGCGCTGGAACGGCATGGGCGTCCAGCCACGCGCATCAAACCACGTATCAAGATCGGGCAGTGCAGGTTCGTTCATGACGGCGGCAGCAGGCTCTCCAGCGTCTGCAGGGTATCGGCTTCAGCAACGGGCTTGTCGTGCCGCCAGCGTAGCATGCGCGGAAACCGCACTGCGATGCCGCTCTTGTGCCGAGGGCTGCGCGCAATGCCCTCGAAGCCCAGTTCGAACACCAGCGTCGGCGCTACGCTGCGCACGGGGCCGAAGCTCTCCACCGTCGTCTTGCGGATGAGCGCGTCGACCTGGCGGATCTCTGCGTCGCTCAGGCCGGAGTACGCCTTGGCAAACGGCACGAGCTTGCGCTCCGGCACCTCGGGCGGTGCATCCCATACGGCGAAGGTGTAATCGGTGTACAGGCTCGCGCGCCGGCCGTGGCCACGCTGCGCGTAGATGAGGACCGCATCCACCGAGAACGGATCGACCTTCCACTTCCACCACACCCCCACGTCCTTGGTGCGGCCCACGCCGTAGCGGGCGTCGCGCCGCTTGAGCATCAGCCCTTCCACGCCAAGCTCGCGGGATGCCTCACGCTGCCGCGCAAGATGCTGCCAGTCGTCGCCTTGCAGCAGCGGTGACAGCTCCAGCGCCGGATGGACGTATTCGGCAATCACACGTTCGAGCTGCGCGCGCCGCTCGCTCTGCGCGCGCTCGCGCAGATCCTGCCCCTGCCATTCCAGCAGGTCATACGCCAGCAGCACGGCCGGCGCCTCGCGCAGCACGCGCGCGTTCAGGGTCTTGCGGCCGATGCGTTGCTGAAGCAGGGCAAACGGCTGCACGCGACCGTCTTGCCAGACCACGATCTCGCCGTCGAGCACGGTGCCCGGCGGGAGCGCCTCCGCCATTGCGGACAGTTCGGGAAAGCGTTCGGTGATGAGTTCCTCGCCGCGCGACCACAGCCATGCGCTGTCGGCGCGCCGCACGAGTTGCGCGCGGATGCCATCCCACTTCCATTCGATTTGCCATTCAGTGGGCGCGCCGAGCAGGGTGTCGAAGGCGTCCAGTTCCGCCTGCAGCGGGTGCGCGAGAAAGAATGGATACGGGTGCCCGGTATCGAGCGCGTGGCCGTCGACGCTGGCATCGGCCAGCAGCGCCCGATAACGCTCGGCGGTGGGCGCCTGTCCGATGTCGGTATAGCCCATCAGCCGTTGCGCGACGTGCTTGGGGTCGGTGCCGCCCACCTCAGCCAGCGCGCGCGTGACCAGCAGTTTCGACACCCCCACGCGAAACGCCCCCGTGATCAGCTTCATCAACACGAGCCGGGCATGCAGCGGTAGACCCCGGCACAGTTCAGCCAGGCGCGGAAGTACCAGCTCGGGGGGCTGCCCGCGCAACGGCAGCAGGCGTGCCTCCATCCACTCGGCCAGGCTGGCGTTGTCTGCGCGATCCGCATCCGGCAGGACCAGCGCGATGGTCTCGGCCAGATCGCCCACGGCTTGGTAACACTCGTCAAACAGCCATTCGGGCAGGCCGGAGGTGGTCTGCGCAAAGCTGGCGAGCACGCGCACCGGCACCAGCTGGCGCGGCTTGCCCCCGGCCAGGAAGTAGACCGCCCACGCGGCGTCGGCATCGGGCGCGGTGCGCAGATAGGCCACCAGTGCGGCCAGCTTGCCGTTGCTCGATGTGGTGGCGTCGAGCTGCGCGTACAGATCGGCAAAGGCTTTCATGACGCGGGCGTGTCCTCTGGCGCGGTTGCCGTAGGTGTATCGCCCGTTTCAGCGGCATTGCCTTCTTCGGCCTCGTCGCCATACTCGGTGGCGAAGGCGCGCGCATCCAGGCCCCGTTCGCACAACCAGCGCACCATTGGCGCGACCTGGCCGTGCGTGACATAGACACGCGTGGCGCCCGTGGCGTCGATGGCCTGCAGCAAGCCGGGCCAGTCGGCATGATCGGACAGCACGATGCCGCGATCGACGCCGCGCCGCCGACGTGCGCCACGAAGCTGCATCCAGCCGCTGGCAAACGCATCGGCGTAGTCGCCAAACCGCCGCATCCACGACGTGCGTTGTGCCGAGGGCGGTGCCAGCACGAGGGCGCGCCGCAAGTCCGCGCGTGGCACGTCGGTCGCGAGTTGCGTGGGCGGCAGCGCCACGCCTGCGTGCCGATAGGCGGCATCCAGTTGCAGCATGGCGCCGTGCGAAACGATGGGCCCAATGTCGGTATCAAGGCCAGAAAGAATGCGCTGCGCCTTGCCGAACGCGTAGCAGAACACGATGCTTGCGCGGCCCGCCTCGGCATTGCCGCGCCACCATGCATTGAGCTGGGCGAAGATCTCTGCCTGCGGCCGCCAGTGGTAAATCGGCAGGCCGAAGGTGGATTCGGTGATGAAGGTATTGCATCGCACCGGTTCGAACGGCGTGCAGGTGCTGTCGGCCTCGACCTTGTAGTCGCCGGATACGACCCACACATCGCCGCCGTATTCCAGCCGCACCTGCGCAGAGCCCAGTACGTGCCCCGCCGGATGAAAGCTCAGCCGCACCCCGTGATGGACGATGGACTCGCCGTACGGCAGGGTTTGCAGGGGGATGTCGGCTCCCAGGCGCGCGCGCAGCACGCCCGCTCCCGGGGCTGCGGCCAGGTAATGCTGGTGCCCGACGCGGGCGTGGTCACTGTGGGCATGTGTGATGACGGCGCGATCCACCGGCCGCCATGGGTCAACGTAGAAGTCGCCTGCCGGACAATACAGGCCGCTGGGCGTGGTTACGATCAGGTCCGCTGCGCTGGTCATCGATTGCTCTCATTAGATGCCCCTTCATCCGACGCCCGCGACAGCCGCCCGCGACAACGTCAGCGCAATGGCTGCTTGCGTACGGGCTCGGCACGCATGTCGGCCGGGCCCCCGGGCCCTGCGGCGGCGGCACTTGGGCCGGCCGAATCACTACCACCAGGCTGACGCGTTCCCGCGGAAGTGTCCGCGGGCTGCGTGGCGGGCGACTTCGGTGCGGAGGCCGGCATGGTGTCCGGATACCGCGACAAGGAGTGCTTTGCCGTCTTGGGTTGAACCGCTGGAGCGGCGTCTGGCGATGCCGGGTGCGGCTCAGCCGGCTGTGCAAGCGAAAGCCCGCTGCCGGTCGTCGATACCAGAAAGAATAACCAACCTGCGGCTGCTTGTTTTGCTGCTCGTAATCCCTGTTGCATGCATGGCCTCCGTTGCGCTCCCGTGGCGGGAAGCAGTCGGCATGCCAGGGGTGTGGGCGCGTGACTACGGCGTGATTGCGGTGTCCTCCGTATGGAGGCTGCGTAGCGGCTGGACGTTTTTTCAATGGAGAGGAAAAAGCGGTGGTCGGCGGCCCACAATGTCGACTGTCCGGGCCAATCTGCGGCAATCCAGCTAGCCAAAAACCACCGGTCACGGAAGGTTGTGGCTCGGACGTGAACCCCAAGCAGACGGTGTCGACCACTCCGCGGGTGGAATGGGAGCGGCCTGGCCGTCTGCTCAGAAGTGGCCATCCAAGCCAAAATCCAACTCAGTTCCGTTTCAGCATTGACAGGCAACCGACGAGGGCGCGTATTTGCGTTGCGTTCTTACTTGGGTTGCCGAACATGGGAGTACGCAGGTTGTTAACTACCCCCGCGATAGCGCTCCTCTGACCTGCGTCTTTCGGCGTCCATTTCGAAGGCAAGGCGTCAGCGCCCGGTGTGCAGGGCGCATTTTTTTTGATTGAAGAAATAGAACCGGCGTGCTGGCGTGCCGAATCCTTTCGCCAAAGTTCGCCCGCAAGACGCCATTCTTGCGTTTGTGCCGTTGGGCATAACGTGGCCCAACGTGACGGAATCAGGCATCAGCTGTCCAGACGAATTTCTTCCCACCGAGGCGCGCGCTATGCGGGTCATGGGGTGCCGCAGCAATGGAGCTCCGCCGAGTCGCGCGTGCGTTATTCGACTGTCGACCTACGGACCGTGACAATGGATGCTGCTGTTCATCATCGTAGGCGGCAGGGTACATAAAGCTACATGTGCACCGCTGAGGTCCTGTAATGAACTGTGCCCTCTTCGTAGTGAATCAAGCTTCCGGTCCTGCGAAGGTGGCGCACCATTCACGTCGGCGTTCTCTAATGGACAGTGACGTTGTCCATTAGAAAGCAGGTCCGCAAGTGACCATCCCTCAGGACAGTAGGATTTTTCCTCATAGGCGCACTTGGAAATCCACCCCGCCTGTACCTTGGGCTGGTTCGGGACGGTCGCCGCCCGGTCGGTCAGGTCGCCGAAAGGTTTGCGAATTCTTGCTTTACGCGAGCGCGCAGGTGTGGCGTCGCAAAATCGAGAAACGCACGCAACTTCAGCGGTAAGGGCGCCTGTCCTTTATGTACGAGACTGATCGGCAATGGCGGCGACTCATACTCGGCGAGCACGATGCGAAGCGCGTCGGTGCGTACAGCGTCCGCAACCTGGTAGGCCAGTACATTGATCAGTCCGACGCCGAGAGTCGCTGCCGCGATACCGGCCTCCGCCGTATTGACGGCGAGCCGTGAACGAACCGATACGGGCCGCTCTGACTTGCCGGAGCCGAATACCCAGGCGCGCTTGGAGGCGAGCACCTCGAAGGTAATGCAATCGTGCCCGGCGAGATCTTCTGGTATGGCCGGCACGCCATGCCTTGCCAAATAGGCGGGACTTCCGCAGATGACTCGGCGAACCGTTCCGACACCCGTTGCCATTAGCGTGCTGTCGGGCAATTCACCGATCCGGATGGCAGCATCCGCGTTTTCTTCCATCAGATGCACGACGCGATCCGTGAGCACGAGGCTCACATTGATCTCCGGATAGTGCGCGAGAAATTCTGCCACCACGGGCACGACATGCAAGCGCCCGAACACGATGGGCGCCGTCACAACGATCTCGCCTTTAGGTGCGGCGTATTCGCCCGACGCCGCGCGCTCGGCTTCTCCAATCTCTTCAAGAATGCGCCGGCACGCAGCTACATATGAGATTCCGGCCTCCGTCAGTGAAAGTTGGCGCGTCGTGCGGTGGAGCAGACGTGTCTTCAAATGCGATTCCAGTTCGCCCACCTTCCGGCTGACGGTTGCCAGAGGCATGTCGAGGCGACGCGCGGCAGCAGAAAGACTGCCCGCATCGACAACAGCGACAAGGGTCGACATCGACTCGACAAGATTCACTGGGTCTACCAATTTGTGGAAGGGTGATTCTTGAGCTTGGTGGATTCTCCTAATAATTGCAAGGCCGTATCGTTCGAAAACGGCTTGGGCATCGCAGCATGTTGCTGCAGGCA
The DNA here is from genome assembly GCF_030582395.1 of Ralstonia pickettii. Taxonomy (NCBI): domain Bacteria; kingdom Pseudomonadati; phylum Pseudomonadota; class Betaproteobacteria; order Burkholderiales; family Burkholderiaceae; genus Ralstonia; species Ralstonia pickettii. The sequence continues at coordinate 1,064,253 of NZ_CP104382.1, read as the reverse complement.
CCCGAGATTGCATTAAAAGGAGAGAACCGTGAGCGACCTGTCTATGACACCCGCCAGTTCACCTGCACCCGTCTTCGCGTCACGCGGCAAGATCGTCATGATGGCGATCATCGCGGGCGCCGTGGTCACCAACGTTTATTGCACCCAACCGATCCTGCCGTTGATCAAAACGGGCTTTGGGGTCGACCTGACGAAAGTCGATCTCGTCGCCGCTGCGGCGTTGCTCGGCTTCTCCACCGGGCTGGCGTTGCTCTTGCCGCTAGGCGATCGATTCGACCGGCGCAAGCTCGTGCTCGGCCAGATTGCCCTGGCCTTTGTGCTGGCGATCGCGGCGGCTGTCTCGCCCAGCCTCTGGATGCTCGTCGCGGCTTGCTTTGGTCTTGGCATGGTCAGTTGCGTGCCACAGCAGCTCGTGCCGTTCGCGGCCGTGATGTCAACGCCGAGCGAGCGCGGACGTTCGGTCGGAACGGTTGTCAGCGGCATCATGCTCGGCATCCTGCTCGGTCGCACGATTGCGGGCTTGGTCGGCTCGGCTTATGGCTGGCGCGCGGTTTATGGGATGGAAGCGGTGTTCATGGTGCCCGTCTGGCTCGCTGCCGCTGCGCTCCTCCCGCGCGGCGTGCCCTCCACCACTCTTTCGTACGGCAGGCTGCTCGCTTCGCTCTGGCCGCTGGCACGGGACAACCGCCCCATTCGTGAGTCGATGATTGTTCAGGCGTTGTTATGGGCCTGTTTCAACGCCTTTTGGGTCAATCTCGCGGCGCTTCTTGCAAGCGGGCCGTGGCACCTCGGCAGTGCGTGGGCGGGTGCCTTCGGCGTCATCGGCGCAGCCGGGGCGTTTGCCGCTTCACTTGCCGGGCGCGCGTCCGACCGGCTCGAGACGCGCACAGTGGTCGGGGCGAGTATCGGGATCGCCACGCTTGCCTACCTGATCCTCTCCGGTGCGAACGCCTCGCTCACGATGTTGGTGATCGGCGTCATCGTGCTCGACATCGGTGTGCAGGCGGGGCTGGTCGCCAATCAGACACGCGCGTTCGCCGTCGATCCAAAAGCACAAGGCCGTATCAACAGCCTGTATATGACCGCGACGTTCTTCGGCGGCGCCGTCGGCACCGTGGTCAGCGGTTGGCTCATGACTGACTTCGGCTGGACGGGCATTGTCGTCTTCGGTATCGCGCTCGGGGTCATCGCCGCTGCAATCCATTTCATCGGCGCACCTCGAGCGACAGGTGCTGGGCAAAGTCCGCGTGCCGCCATGCCCGACCAAGCGAACGGCAACGCATTGAACCCAGAGCAAATCTGTCTTTTAGGTGAGAAGTGATGAGCGAAGCGAATCAAAGTACAGCGCGCCAGTTGACGCACTGCCCGGGGAACGACCCCATCCTTTCCGGAGAAAGTGCTGTGCAAACGCTTTTGGGTTCCCAACGACAGCCATCGGGAGACGCTGCTTCCATTAGGAATCTGCCGGTCAGCCTATTTGCGTCGGTCATGGGTATTGCCGGACTTTCCATTGCTTGGCGTCAGGCCAGCCTGCAATTTGGGGTAAGCGTCCGGATTGCCGAGGCGGCAGGGGCTCTGGCTTTGATCGTGTTCGTCGTGCTGAGCGCGGGCTATCTCGCCAAGGCAGTGAGGCATCCTGAGGCTGTCATCGGCGAGTATCGCCATCCCGTCACCGGCAACTTCTTTGGCACGATCACCATCGCCATGCTGTTGCTTTCCTCTGTTGTTGCTCCAATGAGCCAGGCGCTCGCTGCAGTCATGTGGATAGCGGGCACCGTGTCGGCGATTGCCCTCTGCTTTGCGATTGCAAGTCGATTGCTGGGAGGAAAGATCGACGCTGCGCATGCGGTTCCTGCATGGTTTATCCCCGGCGTCGCCACATTGGACATTGCCGTCGCCGGCGCAGCCATGCCAATGCCGTGGGCGAATGAAGTCAACCTCTTCGCATTGGCCATCGGGACGATGATCGCAGTCCTGTTTTTCACGATGATCATGTCGCGCATGATTCACCATGAGCCAGTCCCCGCCGGTATGGTCCCTTCGCTGCTGATTCTGATGGCGCCGTTTGAAGTCGGCTTCCTGGCCTATACGAACATGGTGCAGCACGTGGACACCTTCTCTGCGCTGCTGTTCTACTTCGGCCTTTTCTTGTTCCTTGCGTTGGCGCCCAAGGTCTTCCGCAGGGGAGTTCCATTCGCTGCCGGGTGGTGGGCAATCAGCTTTCCAATGGCAGCGCTGACCATTGCGGCGCTGAAGTACTCTATGTTCACCCAGGTTTGGCCTGTCAAGGTGGCTGCAATCATCCTGCTCGCGATACTGAGCATCGCGATCGTGCTTCTGCTTGTCCGGACGCTGCACTGGCTTCTTAACGGCAAGCTTTTAGCCGGTTGAGATGGCGCGGTAGGGTCCTCTCGAAGTGCGGGCAAATCGCGGCAGATCAGGAGGACTCGCTCAACCCCTTCTTTGATCGCCGCAACGGACTAATGCATCGCTGGTTTCTGCGCAACGGCGGACCTGCGAATGACGGCAATGACCCGGCAAGCCATGCGGATGTGATCCGGCTCGCGCAGGGGGTCCGTACCGAGGCAGATGCGAACACGCACATGATGGCAAGCTACACGCTGAAGTACTACATCAACGGGCCGTGTCAAAGCGTCGTCGAGCACGCCGAGCAAGCCCCGAAACCTGTTCGCTCGGTCGAACTGCGCAAGGTCAACGTTGCCGACACCTGCAAGCAAGTGACCATGCTGTTTCATCGCTCAACCCAGCGCGCGCTCCGTCGAACGTTGGACTGGGACGATGTTCGTAGTCAACTTGTTGCGATGCAAGGGGACTTGCTGCCCGTGAGCGTGGCTGAGGCGGCGCGGCGTCTCAATGTCGATGTACGTCAGTTCTACGAGAACGCAAACACAGAGGCTCGCGTGCTGGCGGAGCGCTGGCGGCAGCATATGCGACGCCGGGGCGAGCAGAGCGTAGAAAGGGCCCGAGATGCGATTGATGCCGCTTGCCAGGATATCGTCAGCGAAGGGAAGGCGATCAATCTTCGCGAAATCAGAAAGCGTGTCCCGCAAGAGGTGCTCGGCAGCGTTAAAGGCGTTATCACCTTGCTGCAGGAAGCGCGGGATCGTATGGAGGCGGACTGAAGGTCACTGAAGGGTAAGCGCGCACGAAAAAAGCCGGCCATTGGCCGGCTTTTTTTTGCCCGTCGGTTTTGCGACCGTTTGAGGACTCGCCCGTCAACGTGCGCCGTGTCGATAAAGCATAACGTGGCCGATCGGGTAAACAACCATAACCTGTCCAAATGGCCACTTTATGCTTAACGGCACATTTTGTGTGCCGTTAGGCATAACGTGGCCGGCGAATAAAGCATAACGTGGCCGGAAACTAGGGGCTTAGTCTGGCGTGGCGCCAGGCCATAAAGCAAAACTTGGCCCAACGGGACGAAATAAGGCATAACCTGTCCAAACGGATTTCTTCCCATTGAGGCGCGCGCAATGCGGGTCTCGGGAAGCGGTCGCCATGGAGCCCTCCGAGCTTCTCGTTCGCCACTGGACCGTCTACGCACAGATCATGACGATGCATCCGGCTGCTCGGCCTCGTTGGACGGGCGGATGGGGTTACGTGCGTACGACTGAATCTTGGGCGCTAATCCAGGTGCGCCCGACCCTGTATTCAGCTTGGGAATTGTGGATAAGTGGAGCGTAGTCCACTTGGGCCTTCTCTAAGACAATGACGTTCTCTATTAGACCGCAGGCGCGCAAGTGAACCATGCCGTAGGTCCGTAGACTTGTTCGCATGAGGTCCCGTGGATTCCACCACCGTCTCTGCACTCTCGACATCAACCGCATCTAAAGCGCAGTAGAGGCTTTCTGTTGGCCTTACACCTCCGTGTCGGAGCATGTCGGTACGGCAGAATCGTGATTTAAGTCTGGCTAACAACAGAAATAAAAAAGTCGATTCCTAGGCCCCTCGAAAAATCGTTGCGGAGGGGTATTCAGTGACGTTCACGCCTCCTTATGATCTCCTTAGTTTGAATTTGCCCGGGCCGGGAGTCCGGTTCGAACTGGTGCCGCTGGCAACCTATGGTCACCGGCCATGGAGAGCAAAAAAATAAAAACGGGAGGGAAAGTTTTATGAAGGTATGGCAAGCCAGCCGCGTGTGGCAATCGAGTCTGGTTGTGATGGCGGTTGCATTGGGTGTTGCCGCATGTGGTGGCGGGGGAGATTCCAGTGGTGGATCGCAGGGAGCAGGAAGCGGCACGGCGGGCCAGAACTCCTGTGCTCCGAATCTGTGCGTGAGTTTGTCGTACTCGGCACCAACACTGTTTCGTCTTCTAGCTGTCAACATCCCACCGAACAGCGCAAGCGCTACAGCCGGACTGAGTACGCACTATGTACTGAAGAGCGGTACGCTGCCACCGGGGATCACGCTCGATGCCAGTTCCGGAGCGCTGTCAGGTACGCCTACGGCAGATGGCTCCTACTCAGCCGTGGTGCAACTCACGGTGGACGGCTATTCCGGGTCGGTCAGCTCCAACGTGCAGATCACTATTACCGATCCCAAGCTGACGTACGCGGCACCTAGTTATCTCCTGGGAGCCAACTCCATACCTGTGAACGGCATGATTGCTGGTGTTGGAGCCAAGCCGTCCGCTATCACCTTCAATATGCCTACCGGCTTAAGCACTTCTGCCGTGATCTCAAAGCCCGCAGGAGTGCAGTTCAGTGTGGTCGGCAGCGTGCCTTTGCCACCCGGTCTTACTTTGGACCCAAACACGGGCGCCATCAGCGGGACACCAACCACGCCCGGGGTGTGGTTCACGAGGGTTCAGGCCGCTATCCCAGCCCAAGGTCAAAGCTTCACCGTGGTTAGCACGGCTGCTTTTTCTGTTGCAGCAGTGATTCAGGAGCATGCCGGCCAGACTGCTGCATCGGTCTCTATGCCTGTTGTTGTGGAGCCCGGCACGGCGGTGACATCTGAAGTCCTCCAAGGGGCCGGCGATTTTTCGACCACGATGGTGTTTAACCCTGCGACTCAGATCGTCACTGTCACACCTGGTGCAACGCCTCCCTCGGCCACGCCTGGAACCTATCTGGTGGCCAATTACGAACGATTTTCGCTTGGAGATGGAACTATTGCGACAGCGCGCGCCGTAGAAGTTGTTGATGGCACCATCAATGTTCACTGAGGGTGTGCACGAGCTCCGCAAGCTCATAGCCGGAATCAGCGAGGCCCTCTTTTCTTGGCACAAGCCGAACCGGAGCGCCTTAACTTTTACAAGCGGCCCGATGTCGAAAGTCCAGAGGTCCAACCACTCGCTCGAGACGACTTGCGCCGATAGGCTAGTAACTGTCGGCTTCCGGCCGAGATCGGTCTCTGCAGGATGCTCGAAATGCAAACCACTGCGGAAGATAGAGGAATTCCGCCCAGCTGCTTGGGCTACTTCAAGACATGACTATCGAAGAGCTTCACTCATTTCTAATCGGTGCGTTCGATTTGGTCACCGACCCAGTTGAGCGAGGCAGCGCTCAAACGTACTTCATCAGCAAAGCGGTGTGGCACCCGGCGGCGACCACACGAATCCTGCAGGTTCGGTGGGGTGTGAACAACGACGTCAGCCATATCAAGCTGTGCGTCTCGTCTGACAATAACAACAGTGTGTTTGTTCGCTTGCCCGTGACCTGGTCGGAGCTTAAGCAAATTGTGGCGAACGAGATTTCGCTGCATTCGGGAAATCGGATGATGAATACGTAAGCGCAAGTTTTGAAAGCCGTATCATGCAGCTCTCTGCCAGGTATGGCCTAGGGTGAGAGAGGCTTTCGGGCAGCCCTGCAGAGGCGACCCAACCTGATCTTGTCTCAGAGATAGTGTCCAAAAATTCCGTCGCTCAGCTTTTCATGGACCTGATAGACCTTTCTCAACTCACGCGTCAGGATGTCCACGCCATTTGGAAACTGGCTGATGCACCGGACCAGCTACTTAAAGGCAATGCGGCCTGGTCGTTTGAAGGTAACGGCATTCGCACTCGAACGACGTTTATGCAGGCGTTTCGAGACCTTGGCCTGTCGTTCGTTGAGCTGCCAAATTTTCTCAAGACTGCGGAGCGAACCGTCGATCTTGCAGGCTACCTTGACCCCTTCTACGACGTTTACGTAGTGAGGGAATCTAACCATCAGCGCCTGACCGAATTTGCCTCCGCGTCGCGCCGACCGGTAATCAACGCCATGTCCAACATGGGGCATCCCTGCGAGGTGCTTACGGACGCGTACTACATTGACCGCGCGATTAAATCGATCGCGCAAGCCCGCATCTGTCTCTGGGGACCGCCGACTAACGTGCTGCGGTCGTGGCATGAGTTGGCGCGCCAATTGCAGCTTTCGGTCACTCACATTTGTGATGAGCGGTTACATGAAGCACAGACGTATGTAACCTTTGCGTCAACGCCATCCGAGACCTTTGACGTTGTCATTACCGACGGCTGGCCAAGCGGCTCAGAGGGGCTTGGCCGATCGCTCACTTTGGACGATCTCGATCGCATGGGAAAACCAGTCCTACTGCCGACCCCGCCGTTCTCCATCGGGCGAGAGCTTGCATTCGACCCGCTGCACTACCAACACTTCGCTGGCTACAAGCAGAAAGAGTTGTTGCTTCCGGTGCAAAAGGCAATTCTGCGGTACGCCCTCGCTGCGAAGCCGAAACTCGGGCGCTGAACTATTTTTGCCGCAGCCAGCAAACGCAATATTTCCTCTGGCGATGAAACCGATTCGCTTACCCGCATCTGGCCTATTTCCTGAAACCGGCAGGGGTGCGGTTAGAGAAGCCCCCGGATGCCAGTTGTTGAAAGCGGTGGGCTGGCTCCCTTTCGGTCGCGGTTGTAGATGGGCTATAGCTGTCCGGTTGTACGCTTCCGGCCCCAATTTTTCTGCCTAAAAAAGGAGCTCGCAATGGATACAAGTGAGACCTCGGAAAGACCCCCAACGGTGCGGGCAGCAGTGAACATGTTATGGGCGTCCATCGGCTTTGGTTTGGCGAAAGCACTACTCGACTTTAACCACTTGTTCGTCGCGGCCACCGTGAAGACGTTCATAGCCACTGCTGTTCTAACCGTGGTCATCATGGCATTGCTTATTTTCAAGACTTCATCCGGCGCCAATTGGGCTCGAGTCACACTGCTGGTCCTTTTTGCAGTGGGTGCAATCCTGACACCAGCGACACTGTCCCTGGAATTTTCCAGGAGCTCGTTGGTGGGCGCCCTGACAGTTGTGCAGTTTGGATTGCAATTCTTTGCGCTGGCTCTACTGTTCGTAAAGCCCAGCAGGGGATGGTTCAGCAAGATCAACCACATTCGCTAGAAAGATGGGGCAATACGCTCTTCCGCCGCCTGCAGCCCATCTTGAGATGAAGCCGTTGCTGGCGGGCTGCAGCAGGCATTGAAGCCACCCGTTGTCGCCGCCGCTCCTGGACGCCACTGCAGCAGGAGGCGCGATAGGTGACCTAGCGGCTCTTTGGCGGGAGCGGAACCGAACCGCAGTGCTGAGCGTTGACGCCGAAGGTGTCGCCTGGCACGAGCGAGAGCAATTTAATGTCGCGACACACCTTGTGCGCAAGCGTTGATGGAGCTAGCAGCGATGCCCCCGGGCTCGGGCATCGGGTGCTGGCGCCATGCCCAATAGACATCAGTGCGAGTCACTCCTCAATGAACAAAGCTCTTCGATACACCCTGGGCGTGTTGGCCCTGATTGGCTTCACCCTCTCGCTGTTGGCGCACGTGATGGCGTTGTTTGGGATGAACCTTGCCACCACAGTCGCGGCCGTGTGGGACCTGCATTTTGGCATTTTTGCAGTCTTCGTCCCGTTTATATTCCTTTCGAGAAACGACTTGCAAGGAAGGCGCTCGCTGGGAGTGCTGGCCGAGAGCGTACCGCCGTGGGTAGGCGTCATCGGCGCGGCTCTTTTCATCTACGCGATGGCTAACTTCTTGCTGTTCGCTATGCACTCAGCCGGCGGCAACCCGGTCGAGCAGCATGGCAAATACTTGGTGATGAACCATGGCAAGCTTATTCGGGAAGTGACCGCTTCGGAGTATGCCGGGCTTCGGACAAATGAGCTCCGGGGATTCTCTGGGCATTGGCTCCTCTTCTACTTCGTGCCGGCGGCCTACTTCTTGTTCTGGAAGCGAAAGGAAGCCTCTTAGGCGGGTGTTGGCGCTCGTGACAGTCATGCTACCGTCAGGAGCTCCGCTCTCGGCCACCCACGGACACTCGTGTTCCCCATCTTTAGCCGCCGTCCGCTCTCGGCCAGTAGCGGTCGTTCGGTATGCTTCAGCAGCTCATTCTGTGACAGCAGCCCGAGTCTTCTCGAGGAGAAATGATGAGCTTCCGTATTGAGCTTGATGTGTCGGCTCGAGAATCTTTCGGTGACTACCGCTATTACATCTATGATGGCGACCGCTTAGTCGCTCGTTATTGGCATGACTACCGAGAGACGAGCACGGCATCGAATTTGCGGATGGATCGCGCGAGTCTTGGCCGGTTGGGCGAATGGTCGACTTCATCGAGGGTGGCGGCCCAACACCATTGGTGCTGTCGGCCCGTGCTTTGACCTATCTGGCAGGGAAGCAGGCAAAGTGAGCTGGTAGGTGTTCTACGTTGGCGTGAATGTCAACCTAATCGTCCGCGTGCCTTTTTGCCCAGGCTCAGGCTCAGGCAGCGGCAAGGGGTCGGAGCGCTCTATTGCTTTCAAAATGGCAGCGTCGTAAGACCTGACACCGCTGGATTTCTCAAGCTCTGTGCGAAGCACTGAACCGTCGGGTCCTAGGACTACCTTCACAACCGCAAAGATATTTTCGGGTGGCACTTCATCAACGACGATATTTGGCTTGACCCGCTGCCTGACTCTTTCGGCGTACGACAGGGTGGACGGCGTTAGGCTTGGTTGGACAGCCACCTGCGCGTGGGCTGGACGGTCAATGCTGAAGGTGAACGGTCTTGAAAAAGGTACGCGAGTCGCTGTACCTGTCGTGGGGTCGGTAAACGGTGCGCATGCCGTCGAGCGTACAGCCTGCACGCCTGCATCATCGAGCAAGGCATTGCCAGACGATTGGGTGACTTGTACGGAAGAGATAGTTCCGTCCGGTTCAACAGCGCCAGACACAACGACGGTGCCTTGGATGCCCATACGCCGCGCTTCCGCCGGATATAAGGGCGGCGGAGTGGTACACCCAGTAACGGGTGGGCGTATCGCCAACGAAGCTGGCGCTTGGCTGGCACATCCAGAAAGCGAACCCAATAGAACGATGCAAGCGAGCGTCGGCGCGCGATGTAGCATGACCCCCCCGTTTGTTCCCAGTCTCGCGTTTGTGTCTTAGTCTTACCCTCCAGGCTGAATGCTAGCTCAAGTGCAGTAAAGGGCGTCTGTTCAGGATCGTGACATTCGCTGACCGCGGCGGCGCCACAACGACCAGTGACAGGGCCCTAGCATGCCGTTCCTACACCCCCGCCTCAACTGAAATACTTGCAAGCGCGCGAGCGTGCGCTCGAGGCTTCGGATGCTTCCTCGATACAACTGTTCATTGAGAAACCTGAAAATGCTCACAACAAGTGACCTTGCCGAGATCATCGGAAGTCGAATCACAGAGGTAAAGATCAGCCCTGGGTCTGTAGCGTTGGTGTTCGGGGGTACCGGGCGTGCCGGTGGATGGATACTGATCCAATGCGGTTTTTCGACGGTGGACGAGAAGGAAGAAATTAGCGGGGATGCAGAATCTCCGGAGTCCAGCGCTTACCTGCAACGCTGCGTGAAGAGAGCCATTGCAGATGCCAATTTTGACGAACACAGGGTGATGACGCTGATGTTTGAGGCGAGCTCAATGCTCAAGATCATCCCCAAGCGAGATGGCTTCGAGTCGTACGTTCTGCACACGTCACAAGGGATCGTTCCCGTCATCGCAAATTAGATATGCGGATAACCCGCGGCTGGCTCCCTAACTACTGGATGTAGGGCCGCTCCCAGACGCAGTCGCCGGTACGGGGAGCTATAGTGACCAACAATCCCGAAGTTCATAAAAGAAGCAGCCCCATGAGCGCATCAGACGCCCTGCACGAAGAAGTCGGAAAATTCAAGGCGTGGGCGGCGTCGCTTCTGCCTCACCAGCGCGACTGCGGCTACGACCAATGGCAATCACTGTGGGACGCCGCGATTGCGGTTCTCGAATCGATTCCGCCAGACGAATGGAGTGAAAGGTGCCGCGCAGATCTAATCCTCGCTATCGCCCGCGACGAGGTGGAATGGATTGCGGATCAACTTGGAGGCAAACCTGATACCCTCCTTGCACTTGCACGACTCGCAATTGACTCTTCAGAGCCGGATGCAAAGTGGCAAATCGCGGCACAACTCGGAACGCTATCTACGCATAAGGAGAAGGCGGAAGAGGTGCTACTGCGCCTTGTAGACGACTCGGACGAATACGTTAGCAGGCGTGCGTTGCTCGCGCTTGGGGCATTGAAGTCGCAGCATGCCGAACACCTTGCGGAAAGGGCGTGGCTCACGGGTCACGAATACCAACGCATCGCAGCGTTGTGGGTTCTAAAAGATGTCGCCCAGAGCAAACTCCCCCAATATCTACGATTGGCAGACGAGGATGGTCGGAAGTATGTAGTCGAGAACGCGCGTAAATGCGCTAAAGGCATCCAATGATGGAACTGAGCACGCGAAGAAAAAGGTAGTCGCCGTCCGCCATCGGCCAGTTTCGGCTACTCATCCACGAGCCGTTAAGCAACAATTCAGCCACCAAACAGGCGCGCAAGGATTGGATGAGGAACACAACCCAGAGGCTCGCTAACTGGAGGCATGGTCTGCATGCCATCTTCCTCAACTTGGGAAGCAAAATGGTTCAAAATCAGAAACGTTGAACCTGAAGCCGAGACCTCCGCGCACATGACCAACCCAGAGCTCCGCGAGGAACACTACGCGTATGTGTGTGACATCGCTGACCGGCTTGGCCTGCCACCTACCACGGTGGAGCCAGTTTTTCGCGAGACACTGCGGACGTTGTCCGCGGGCGCAACCATAGAGACCTTTGTGGTTTTGCTCGCAGCCAAGAGAACGCTGGTAAAGCTCAAAAAGATGTCGGGCCAGCGCTGAGTCCTTGGCTATGCTGCCTTTTCCTCGGTGACAACAAATTCGCTGGACGCCTTGTGCTGGATAGCCGCCATGATTTCCAGCTCGCGCTTGTTGCTTTGCTCGCTGGCAGCGATGCCGGTCGCATGTTTAGCCTTCGCGCCTAGAGGGTAGAAGACGAACGTTGCGCTGAGCGAGGCACCCGGCTCCGACCGCAGGCGTTTGTTCAGGATTTTTAGGTATTTCTTCTTCGAGACTTGTTTCGCAGCCATGCCGCCCTCCTGTCTTGTTGTTGTAACGGGCAGCATACCAGCTTCGATTGCTTAGTCGCACGGCCAGTGCGGCGCCCCCTCGCTCTAACTGCGGCGGGGCACCGACCGCTTTCGGCTAGGAGCGACCATCCTGCGATGCCTCAACAGAGAGTCCCTACACCAGCAGTCAACGCTGCAGAGCGTGACTCGCCTAAGGCTCCGATGCGAACGAGAGGCACTCTTTGGCGAGCACTGACAAGCGCTTGCCTTGAAAGCACCTCAACAGTTCATTCTCCGCCGCACTCTGCGCTTCACTGACAAAGCGGTTCACCACCGCTTCTACTGGGCACTGCGGGTTGTCTTGGGCTGGCCCAAAAGCAAACGGGCTGGCACTCGCAATTGCCGTATGAATGTCGCCCACCGTGAGCGCGTCGAGTTCGCAAGCGAGCGCCCAACCACCGCTGCGCCCGCCAGCGGAGGCCACGTAGCCCGCGTCACGCAGCGCAGCCATGGTCCGTCGTACTACGACCGGGTTCGTGTGTAGCATCTGTGAAATCGTTTCAGAGCTTGTGGAGCCACCGCGCAGATGCATGTGAATGAGTACGTGCAACAGCCGGGCAAGGCGTACGTCTTGAGCCATGTTCAGAGATGCTTCTATTCCGTAACTCTGTATATTACAGTATCAGTTCATGCACAGCGAGACACTCATGACTACAGCCTCTCATCGCCAGATCGATGCCAACGGCATACACCTTAGTCTGCTTGAACAAGGCCAGGGCCCGTTGGTCCTGCTCTGCCACGGATTTCCAGAGACCTCCCTCGCGTGGCGCTATCAGTTGCCGGCACTTGCTGCAGCAGGCTACCGCGCCGTCGCTCCAGATTTGCGTGGCTATGGGCGCAGTGAGCAGCCCGAGCCAGCGGACGCATACACGGCATTGCACGTGGTCGGCGACTTGGTCGCTCTGCTCGATGCCTTGGGAGAGCAGCGGGCCGTCGTTGTCGGCGGAGACTGGGGCGCGACGATTGCCTGGCAAGCAGCGCTCTTGAGACCGGACCGATTCCGTGCGGTGGCCGCTCTAGGTGTACCCATGATGGGCCGTGCGCCCATGGCCCCCAGCCAGCTTTTTCCCCAGACGCTAGACGCTTGGTTCTACACGCACTACTTCGCATCGCCAGGCTTGGCAGAGCGAGAGCTGGAGGCCGATGTGGCAACCACCCTGCGTAAGATCTACTTTGCGGCTTCAGGAAGTGCCGGGCCGCGCGACGACGCGCTGACACCGAATCCTTTCGGCATGGTTGCTCGCCCAGGTGGACTGCTCACAGCATTGCCGACCCCACAGGCCCTGCCGGACTGGCTCAGCGCCGCCGACTTTGAGCAGCTTGTGCGCTCTTTTGAGAAAAGCGGTTTTCGCGGTGGTCTGAATTACTACCGCAACCTTGACCGCAATTGGGAATCCGAGGCGGCCTTTGTCGGCCTGCAAGTCCATGTGCCCGCCATGTATCTGGTGGGCGAGAGAGATACCGGCCTCGCCATGCCAGGCATGCAGAACATCATCGACGCCATGCCGTCGTTGGTGCCCCAGCTACGCATGTCGCAAGTGTTACCCAAGGCGGGGCATTGGCTCCAACAAGAAGCACCTGAGGCGGTCAATGCGGCGTTGATCGGATTCTTGAAATCACTCTGATTGCGGAAGGTTTGTGTCGCAGCACGGTAGGCGCGTTTCGCTGATATATCTGCCACCAGTATGGCTTGCGACCGGCTGCTTCGGGTCGGTAGCAGTCGTTGATCAACGGAGTCCTGGCCGTCCACTTCCGGCCACAAGCGGACGGGCCATGCACTAATGCCGTCCAACGTTGGAAGTACATATGCCACGATATTCTCAGGATTACCTTAAGCAGTTGCTGGCACGCTCGGAATTTGACGCGCTGGTCGAACTTCAGGGCATCTTGTTGAGTTGGCCTGGCATTGACACGCGCAAGCCCGACTACGGCGCTCCTCCCCCAGCTTTTGCGTTTATCGAGGCGCTCACCTGGTTCTCCCAAACCATACGTTCTGGGGCCTGGACATACTTCGAGGCGGTGTCGCTCGAAAAGCAGAGGGCCATGCTGGGCGCGCTTCAAGTTTTGGCGCCACCAGAGGTTGCTCAGATGTACAAGCTCGGAATGGAGCAGTGGCGAGACGCCGACACAATGAAGAACCTTGACTGTTGGGTGATGGACAATGAGTCCACGTGCAGCGCTTGGCTCCACGCTCTGGTACAGCTACATAAAAACGAGCTTATTCCTATGTGTGAAGCTTCATGACGAGCAGCATCTGTGCGGCGTGAGAACTGTTTGCAGTGCGCCTGGCTCAGTCGGGCCGCCGTCGCGGTGGCAAGCAGAAGTCGGCCAGGAGCGGACCTTGCGCCGCACCCCACAACTCGGAGAAGAGTAATGGTCGATGAGAAGCTGTTTGGCCTTCAGCTTAGCACTGACGGCCTAGAGGTAGTTCGCCGAGGAGGCCACTATTTCGTCCGCTACAACGCAGGCGCACAACAGACAGCATGGCGGGAAGATGCGTGCGTTACCAACTGTGCAGTCGTCGGCAAGCGTGGAGTCATGGAATACGTTATCCGTGAGGAGCTGACGAGAGGGATGCGCGGCAAGGGGCCGAAAGAATGTCGCTGTAGGTGAGTCAGGTAGCGGTTGTCCGCAGCCAGTTCCAGCCATTCGACATCGATATTCAGATTGCGGAAAGTTACTGCGGAATTTCTCGCTCATGTGTCGAAGGGTGCAACCCAGACGCTCCGCCAACGAACCATGCTCGCCAAACGAGAGGAGCCCTTGTAATGCTGAGAAATACTGTAGTGCTGGTGGCCCTTGCATTGGCAACCCAAAGTGCAAGCAGTATCACGCCCGCCGACCCATCGATAGGAAGCTATCCTTGGTTTGTTGCATTGGATCAAAGGTGCCCGCAAAAGAGCGCTTCGCGCGAAGCCGCATTGGAAAGGTACAAGCGCCACCTCATCGCCAATATCCGAGCAATAGCCGCAGGGCTGCCGGAATCTCAGGCGGCCACCTTTTTGAAGCGCGCCGACGAATTGGAAAGGACTGGTCCTTCGAAGGCGGACCTAGATCGCTTCGCCGACATATTCGCCAAGGGAAGTGCTGAAGAGATACAAGAAATCTGTCAGTCTTTTGAAGCCGACGTGAACGACCGGCTAGCTATCGAGCGGCAGCTCATGCAGACCGTGAATCCCATTCGGTCACCGAACACAAATTCGAGGTGAACGGCCGCTTTGAGCAAGAACCACTGTCCCTTGTGGGTCGGGTAGCGCCCGCTACCAGGGCACAGACTGGATCTCCCTTCATTCGAAAGGAGATTGTCATGAACATGTCTACCAGCACCGGTCCGTCGCGGATACCGTGGAACAAAGGGAAACTGACCGGTCAGAAGCCGCCGCTCAAGCTCAGCGAGATCTGTGCGATCCGCGTGCGCCTGCAGCTCTCCTCCAACGTGCGTGATCTGGCGATGTTCAACCTAGCCATCGACAGCAAACTCCGAGCGAGTGATCTGACGAAGCTACGTGTGCGGGATGTCTGCCATGGCGAGCGTATCGCTAGCCGGGCGACGGTTTTGCAGCAGAAAACGCAACGACCGGTCCAGTTTGAGATAACTGAACAGACTCGGGAGAGCGTCGAAGTTTGGATGCGACGAGCGGGCTTGCACGCCGCGGATTTCCTCTTCCCTAGTCGCATTCACGACTCCCCGCACATGTCGACGCGCCAGTACGCCCGCCTTGTCCATCGCTGGATTGCATCGATCGGACTCGATGACACCGCGTATGGCACGCACACCATGCGTCGAACAAAGGCTTCGCTCATCTATCGTCGGACAAAAAACCTGCGCGCGGTCCAGTTGCTGCTGGGGCACACGAAGCTGGAGAGCACAGTTCGATATCTCGGAATCGAGGTAGACGACGCGCTTGAGATGGCGGAACAGACGGAGGTATAACCACCGGCCGGCGAGCGGTCGCTTGCCGGCCAAGACCCGTCATATGAGTGAGGGCCTTCAAATGTCCGTTCTGGTGTCAGTTTCTGCCGGTTCGTGCAAGTCCAACGGATTCCAGTCGGGGGATGAGCCGATTACTGTGGCACCTCTGTTGCCGAGGAGATGATAGTCACTGATCCGCTCTCGCATTGGCGGATCAGTCCTAAAGGAAGGTCAACTGCGACATCCCTTCTGGCTAAGACAAATCGGCAGTCGACCTCGAAGTAACACATTCCGGGGATGTCGAGCAGTTCGAACACCAGCTCGCGGAGCCTGCCACCTGAGACGGGGCGCTCGAAGCTCACACCATCGACGCCATCCGCGCGATTCCCGCCTACGAAGCCAATTTCACAAAGATCGTCCCCATCTGGGATGAATTCCACGGATTGGCCAATGTCGCTCACTGAACCATACCGACGTAGCACAGAAACCACTGAATTATATGGAACGCTCCCAGCCTGCCCATCTGCGAATTTCTGAACGAATACGGTGTAGCTCATGGTTTCGGACAAATAGAAGGTCGAACGGACACGGAGAGCAAACTTTACGCGGTTCCCATACCGTCCAATCCCGGGCAGCCAAATTAACACGCTCCAAGCTCTTCATCGAAGGACCGTTGCTGAGCTTCGTCACGTCGGTCGAGACGCCTATCACGTAATTCTGCGATGGGTCGACAAGCGTCGGTGGCGTCGGGCGGCAATCGGCCAGGAACGGTCATTCCAGTAACAGCAAGAAGGGGCGGAGAGAACTCTAATGATTTCGACAGGCGTCGCATACCTTCGACCCGAGCATCAAGGTGCGGAAGTCCGTGCAACAATCACCTCCGCAATTGAAATTCTGAAAGCGTTGCGCAACCCAGGCGACGGCGAAACTCCTCTGGTCAATGCCGTCTTCGTGATGAAGCCCGTCAACGGAGTGGGCTTGACCGTCACAGTCTCTTTTAAATAAACATCTAACAGCCAACGGAAGCCGCTAATCGTGAACGCTGTAGGCCCGTCGCCTCGATCAAGCGAGGTGCAAACTTCCTAATCAGATAGGCGGCGAGGTAAACGGATCGAAAACCGAGTGCCCTCGCTTTCCTCGGATTCAACTGCAATATCGCCGCCGTGGAGATCGATCAATCGTCGAGTGATATACAGGCCGAGTCCCAAGCCCTCGGAGCGCTCACTGGCATGTCCGGAACGATATGCATCGAAGACATGCGGCAGCAGGTCAGCGGGGATCACGCCTTCGTTCTGTACGACCATCTCGATATGCTCTGCGTGCGATCCATCCACAATGACGTTCACTGGCTCTGAAGGGTCTCCGTGTTTGATCGCGTTACCAATAAGATTCGAGAGGACCTGAGACATTAGCCCACTATCGAACCTGGCACGAGTGCTTCCCCGCGTCCGCAGCTGCAGTCTCGGCTCCTGTTGATGTCCTTGAACTTCGTCTGCGATGGCATGGCAAACCTCAAAAGCATCGGCTTCTCGCATTTCCAATTGGATCTGGCCGCCATGAATGCGCGCCATATGCAGCAGTTGGTCGACCATGCGCGCCATGCGCTTACCACTGCGCACAATACGATCCGCTGCTTCGCAGACCTTCTGCTCGTTCGACGGAAAGCGCTCAATATAAATGGCTGACATATTGATCGCTGACAGCGGCGTTCTCAAATCGTGAGCCAAGATTGCCATCAGCATTTCGTTGGCTTGCAGAAGCTCGCGCATTCGCTCGACTTGTTCGGCCAACTGTCTCTTGTGCTGGGCCAGCTGTACGAACACATCCACCTTGGCAGCAAGGATGGCAGGGTCAATCGGCTTGTAAAGAAAGTCGACTGCGCCGGCTTGATAGCCTCGGAAGTTGCGGTGTGCATCGTGTCCTGCCGCCGTCAGGAATAGGACCGGAATATGACTTGTTCGTGCGCTGCCCCGCATAAGTTCCGCTAGCTCGAACCCGTCCATTTCCGGCATGTTGACGTCGAGAATCGCAAGACCGAAATCGTGCTCAAGCAGTGCCTCGAGCGCAGAACGTCCCGAATCCGCGTGCACTATTTCGACTTCCGGGCTCCGCAGAAGGGCTTCCAATGCGGTGCGGTTGCCTTCGATGTCGTCAACAATCAGTATTTTTATGGGGCCTGGCATAGGGCTTAGAAGGTTAACAAAAACGTGCCAAACACGCGCTAATCTGGTCCAGAGTCAGGACTGTGGCGGCCGCCCCAATGGAAATTGCCGCATAGGGCATGGTCGATGCCTCTGCCGTAGAGGGTTCTTGCACCCACGTGCTTCCGCCAGCAGCGCGGATGGCAAGGAGGCCCTGAGCGCCGTCGTCGTTCGCTCCAGTCAAGACGATGCCGAGCAGGCGCTTTCCGTAGGCGTAGGCAGCCGATTCGAAGAGAACATCGATAGACGGTCTTGAGAATCGAACTGGTGGGTCGATGGACATTGCAAAGTGCACTGACTGGCTATCGGAGCTATTGCGTTCGACGAGTAGGTGGTAGTCGGGAGGTGCGATATACACGTGTCCACCTTCCACCGGCATCTTGTCTTCTGCCTCGGCGACTGGAAGGTCGCACCGCTGGGCAAACAATCGTGGCAGTAAGCTGGGAAATGTGGGTGCAAGGTGCTGTACCGCGATCAAAGCCGGTATGAAGCCGCTGGGCAAGCCCGCCAGCAGATATCCAAGCGCTTCTACGCCTCCCGCTGACGCACCAATCACCACTGCGCTGACAGGGCAACGCAACTCCGCTTTCGTCATCGTTTTCTGTACACACGATCTTTAGAGTTGAGGGTCTCGAAGGCATCGGCATGGAGGTTGAACTGAAGACTCTCTTTGCTTCCGAGCCCCAGAAATCCGTGCCAAACAAGAGAGTCTTTAAATAGTCCGATTGCTCTATCCTGAAGCGGGCGATCAAAATAGATCAATACGTTCCTACATGAAACCAAGTGTACTTCTGAGAAAACACCGTCAGTGGCTAGGCTATGGTCAGCGAACATAGATTGCCCGATCAGCGCAGCATCGAACTTTGCCGCTCCATATGCCACGTGAAAATAGTGCGAGAGCGTGTGCTTCCCGCCGGCGGCAAGATATTGAGCGCTGTATGAATCCAATCGCTCGACATCGTAGATGCCGGCACGCGCGGCGGCCAGCGCCTCGGCGTTGATATCAGTTGCGTAAAAGAGCGTGCGATCACTCAAGCCTTCTTCTGCGAAGAGAATGGCAAGAGACCACAGCTCTTCGCCGGTGCTGCACCCGGGCACCCAAACCTTCAATGACGGATAGGTTCGCAATACCGGCACGACCTCCTCACGCAGGGCGCGGTAGTAGCTTGGGTCCCGGAACATCTCACTGACCTGCACCGTCAAGTATTTGAACAGTGCATTGAACAGGGACGGATCACGAAGCACCGTGCCCTGAAGCAGCGAGAGATTCTCCACTCGCAGGTCGTGAAGTGCCTGCTTCAACCGACGTCGGAGAGACGCCCTCGAATAGTGGCGGAAGTCATGGTGGTATTTGTGAAAGATGGCTTCAAGCAAGAGCTCCAACTCAAGCGCGAAATTGTCATCTGCGACATCGGCGGGGGGATCAATCGCGTGCATGATGGACTGTCACCGGCGAGAGAGCCACACCCGGCATAGCGATAACAGACGATCGACGTCGATCGGTTTGGCCACATAGTCGTTGGCGCCCGCCTGTAGACAGGCTTCCCGATCCGAACTCATCGCCTTTGCCGTGAGCGCAATGATCGGAATCTGTGCGCCGTTGTTCAACGCGCGCAGATGCCGCATAGCTTCCAGACCGTCCATCTCCGGCATCATGATGTCCATCAGCACCAAGTCGACGTTACCCAATTCCTTGAAGCGCTGAATGGCTTCGCGGCCATTTCTGGCGATTTCGACGGTGGCGCCGAGCGGCTCCAGAATCCTTGTCAGCGCAAAGATGTTCCGCGCGTCGTCTTCGGCGAGCAGAATCGTTTGCCCTTCCATCACGTTGTCGCGCTGCCATACGGAGCGCAGCATGCGTTGGTGGCTCGCGGGGAGCGCTGCCTCGACGCTATGCAAGAACAATGTCACTTCATCGAGGAGCCGCTCGGGAGAGCGTGCGCCCTTGACGATGATGGATTTGGAGTAACGGCGAAGCCGTTGCTCGTCGACGGGACTTAATTGCCGGCCCGTGTAGACAATGACCGGGGGCATCGGATAGTGATCGGCCGAGGCCATCCTCTCCAACAGCTCATGACCTGTCCCATCGGACAATTGCAGATCCATCACTACGCAGTCGTAGTGGGTCGTTTCAAGTGCCTGCAAGGAAGATTGCACTCCATTGACCGTTGTGATTTCTGCGCCTACAGGCAGCAGTAAATCGCGAATACTCTGCCGCAACCGCTCATCGTCCTCCACGACAAGTACCCGCTGAGGTGTGGTGGCCGCACGTGCTTCCAGCGTGGTGATCGCCTGCGCGAGGGAATCGCGGGGGCTCGGCTTCAGCGTGTACCCAACCGCGCCCAGATGCAGCGCTGCTTCTGAATGGTCGGCCACGGAAACCATGTGGGCGGGAATATGCCGAGTGGCTGTGTCGTGCTTGAGCCAGTCCAGCAAAGTCAAGCCGGAATGGTCGGGCAGCGCTACGTCGAGCAGAATCCCGCAAGGCTGGTGTTCACGGGCCAACGCAAGGCCTTGTTGGGCCGAGGTGGCATGGATGCAATCGAAGTCGAGTTCGTGCGCAAGTTCGTACAAGATGCGGGCGAAGTTGACATCGTCCTCCACGACCAAGATCAACCTCTTACCTCGCGTGCGCCCGTTCCTGTCGTCGTCGAGGGATTCAATCGCGCGCACATGCTCCGTTGCAACCGTGCGTGAGGGCGTCATCGGAGCTGTCTCGGGCGCGACCGGTGCATTTGGGTCGTCCGGCGTCTGGAGCAGAGCCGCTAACTCGGCATCTGCACGCTCATACCGGACTGGTATCTTCAGCGTGAAAGTTGTTCCTACACCGACTTCACTTTGTACGCTGAGTCGCCCGTGAAGCAGATGAGTCAGTTCCCGCGAAATCGACAGGCCGAGCCCCGTGCCGCCAAAGCGGCGGTTCGTGGTCGCGTCGGCTTGTTGAAACGCTTCGAAGATCAGGTCCTGTTTTTCAGGGGCAATGCCAATTCCGGTATCCCGTACCTCAAAGGCGATTTCGCTTGCGCCGATGAGTGCCACGCGGAGGACGACGCTACCTTGCTCTGTGAACTTGAATGCGTTCGACAGCAAATTGCGTAAGACCTGCTGCAAACGTGAGCCGTCGGTTTCAATGACGGCGGGCAAATCGGGGGCTCGCTCGATGCTGAAAGCCAGCTTGCGGTGCTCGGCAACCGGCGCAAAAATGCGGCGAAGCTCCTCGGCCACTGAGGTCAACTCAATGGGCTCGGGTACCAGCGTCACCTGACCTGCTTCAATCTTCGCAAGGTCGAGAATATCGTTGATCAGATTCAGTAAATCCGTGTTGGCAGCGTGGATCGTCGACGCGTATCGGATCTGATCCTCGGACAGGTTGCCCTCTCGATTATCCTGCAGTAGCTTGGCAAGAATCAGTGCACTGTTAAGCGGCGTGCGCAACTCGTGCGACATGTTTGCAAGGAACTGGGACTTGTACTGACTTGCGCGCTCGAGCGTCCGCGTATTCTCTTCGAGACGCCGTTGTGCCTCAACCAAGTCTTGGCGCTGCGACTCCAATTGCTCGGTATGGTGCTCAAGGCGAGCGTTCGCCTGCTCGAGCTCTGTCTGCTGAATCTCCAAGCGAGACTGGGATTCCATCAGAGCCTGGGTGCGCTCTTCCAGCTCTTCGTTCGAGACGCGCAGCTCTTCTTGCTGAACTTGCAGTTCTTCGTTCAAGCGCTGTGCCTGTTCCAGTGCCTGCTGCAACCGTTCCCGATATTGCACCGCTTTGATAAAGGAACCGACACTGGAGGCCAGCTCTTCCAGAAACGTCTGCGCCCGCTTATCGACCGGCGCCATGAAGCCCAATTCCAGGACACCGTTGCGTTTGCCTTCGCTTTCCGTCGGAATCGCTAAAATCTCAGCTGGCTGGCCTCGTCCCAGCGCCGATGTCACCTTCAGGTAATGATCGGGCAGGGGGGCCATCTTGAGAGTATGCCCGTCCAAGACGACCCGCCCTGGTATTCCCTCGCCCAAGGCAAATCCATTGCCCGCGCCCGCCGCGTCATGGACTAAGCCATAGGTTCCTGCTGCTACCAACGTGTCCTCGTGGTCGAGAACGTACAGCGCACCAACAATCACGTCGACATGGCGAGCCAGGAACGTCAGTACCGTGTTGGCGAGATCCGCATGGGTGTAGCGTCCAACGACTTCTGCGGCCAGTTCAATTTGGCGATCCCGCTTCCAGGCTTGCTCCGTAAGCGCCCGCGCCTGTTCAGACTGCTGGGCGAGGACGGCTTCGTACGCACCCGAAAGGGAAGAAAGCTCGCGTCGGCCGAACCATGCAAGCACTCCAGTCAGCACTAGCATGCAGATCGGAAACGCCGTGATCGTTACCGTAGTCAAGAGACGGGCAGCATCCGCGCGCTCCTTGCGAAGGCGATATTCGGTGTCGAGAAACGTCAGCAGTTCGCGCTGTGTGTTCTCGGAAATCTGTCGACCTCGCTCGAGCTTAAGCAGATTCTGGTCATCCGAGTGCGCCGCGCGCAAAGCAATGAGGGACTCGGCCACACTGGTCCAACTTTCTTGAAGCGCGATGATTTTGTTGATCCGCTCCACCTGGGCAGAGTTGTCGGCAACCAACTTTTTCAAAGCAGCAGCTTGTGTGGACAAGGTCGAGCTGCTCAAGGTGTAGGGCTCAAGGAAACGGTCCTCGCCGGTCAGCAAATATCGTTGCACTCCGCCCTCACGTTGCGAGGTCAGTTTGGCTAATTCGTTTCCGCCGGCAATGACACGCTCCGTGTGCTCGACCCAATTCATCGCATTGAGCAAGTAAAGCAGCAGCGCAATGAACACGATGACGCTGAAGAATCCAACACCTAGCGGAAGGATAACGTTGCGTCGCAATATCGAACGGAACCGCTGGGTGTCTATGGCCTGTGGGACGGTCATGCGTTTTGAAGAAAGAAGCAGCGTTGGGGTATGAGCGACGGCGCACTGGAGCAAGTATCAGGCCAAGCAGTGCGACGCAGCCAGCAGTTACAAACGTGTGAGTCCCGCGCAATCGGGATGTAACTTTTACACGCGCGTAATGGAAAACTAGCCGGAGATTCTGGCGGTTAGCGCGCCCCCGCCAGCCGTTGATCTAGGCAAGCCTGTCGGAGCGAAGAGCATGCTGAAGACGCCAAAAAGAGAAGCGGTCCGCAGATTGCGGGCTTGAACGCGGACGCGGGTCTCGACGACCGTCGCCAGCATACTGTGTGTTACCTAGTCCTGGAAGACCGGTAAGTGTTTCGCCGTATGGACGTGCTATCTCTTGCAAGGCAGCGCGAGCTATGTGCGGGCTTTTGATTAAGAAGACCGAGCAAATTTCGCTCTACGCCTAAAAACTGAAGAGCGACGTGGATTGTTGCGAAAGTCAACTGGTGGCCCATGAATGCCCTTGGCTGACGCGCTGGTGCAAAGCGGTTTTCATTGTCAGCGTTCTTATTTTTCAGCGTGAGAATCGCTAACGGAAGTGTCTGCGCCAAGAGCACCTCCGCGCTCCGCCTCTGCCATGTGTGCGATACGCAAGTAGGCAGCCGCCAAGCGGCGCAGATCGTCTTCAGTCGCCTCTTCGATCCCGATCAGACGATTGTCTGCAGTACGGTGGGACGCAAGCAATTCATTGAGCTTGAGATGTAGTGCAATACTGTCTTTGTTTTGGGACTGTTGAATGACGAACACCATCAGGAAGGTAATGATGGTCGTACCTGTGTTGATGACGAGTTGCCACCGGTCGGAATAGTCAAATAGCGGCCCCGTCACAGTCCAGACGACAATGGCAAGAACCGCTGCACCGAATGCGTAGGGCGAGCCGGCCCATCGAGTGACAAACGCCGCAAACGCATCAAATAGCCGCGTAATGCGGCCTGGCCGGGCATACGCAGTGGTATCTGTATCGGGGACAGTTTGGAGCTTGCCGCTGCGCTCTTCTGAAGGTTGCTTGTTCATGGGTTCGACGCCACTGATCGGCTCAATACGGTAAAGGCGCTATGCGCGCGCTGAGCGATGACACTAAGGACTTACCGAATATGACCTCTCCACCTTTCGCAGGCAGGTGTGCTCTTTGCAGCTAGCTTCTATGCTGGCGTTGCTGGGTATAGCATTCCGTGTGCCCACTTTCTTCTTTTCTGTGTCGGTTGCGCCAACACTGGATTTGCTGCGAAGAACAGGATGGCATGCACCGGAAGGGCAGACATTTTGAGATGTCTCTCCGCGTGCAATAGCGAGCCCTACGCGCCTCGTTCGGCGCCGCTCTGTATCAGCACGAAAACCAGCGCGCAAAGCGGGAACGGGAGCCGGACGTCTAACCCCATCTTCTGCACGCTCCGCCGAAGAAAGAGGCGTCAACTGCTGCGCGCAACCTCGCCATCGCGTTCGAGCACTACAACGAGCAGCATCCCCATAGCGCGCTGAAATGCCGCTCGCCACGCGAGTTTAGGCGCAGGACGGAATCATCAACTCAAGTGTGAGGCGGTGGCCGGAAATGCGGGGGCAAATCCACCGCCATCCACACGTAGCGCCGCGCCGGTAGTCGCGGAAGCCTGCTCAGAGCACACGTAGATGATCATGTTGGCCACTTCATCGGTGGTCGCGAAGCGCTGGATACCGCCTTCGATGACTGTGGCGCGATAAGCGGATGGCGAAATTGTCGGTCGACCGACCGCCTTCGGCCATAAGCAGTCAGTGTCCAGTAGGCCGAATCCATCAGAAAACAGCTCCGCCGGTCTTCACTATTTGAAAGTGACACGTGTGAGTAGAATTTTCTAATGGCCGCAAGTAGAACTGCCTAACCTCGAAAATATCGTCGAAAAGCGAGAGAACATAATATCCCTCAGTGCTGAGGACCGCGGATATTCTCCAGCGTCTATTATCGATGGTGCTAATGTGGGCTTGCTCGCGAAAGCAATCTCCATTGGCGTACTCCACGATACCCACAATCGTATTGTCGTCAATATAGTCAGAAGACCGCAGCAGAAAAGAATGCGAAAGGCTAAACCAATTATCCCCCCGCCCCGCGATTCGTCCTGAAGAGTAAGGCCCGTCGCACTTCCACTGGAGGGACAAGCGATTGTCAGCATCACATTGGTAACGCTCCACACGAAGAACGTCCGCAGTCTCAGCGCTTAGCACTCGCTCAAAAACCGCGTGCCTGGGCGCCATATTCTCGCAAGTTCGAAGTGCGCACCCCGTAAGCTTGCTATTGACCGTATATTTATCAGCGTCGATGCCAACTGAGGAGCGGAACTCCTTCTGGGCTGCAGCGAGATCCTCTGGCAGCAAAATACCTGCGTGTGCCTGTTTAGTCAGTAAGACGCCGATAGCCATCCCGCAAAGCAGCTGGCGGATTAGTCGATGTGTTCGCATGATCACAGACACTACCAGCCTCGATAGGCAACTTGCTATCCGCATGGTTGGAATTTGTTGCCAATATGCGACTACCAACTAAATCGAAGCAGATTGAGTCGCGTGACCTCGGCGATCTTCTTTTCTTCTTCTGTCTCGGGCGATTCGAGGAAATGCGTGGTCATCGCCCTCGGCACGCGCATCTTCGGGTTGGAGAAGTACTCCATCACCATCCGCGTGAAGTCGTCGAGCGACATGATGGCGCCGTACTCGTGTACGAACCGTCGATAGTCGGCTTCGATTTGGGCGGAGTAGCACATGCGCGGCTCCCGTGGGTGAGGCCATGATAGATCAGCGGCGAGACTTGGCAATTCGCTCCAACGCGGCTTCCTCATCGGGGAACCATCGCAATGGCGGCGCATTGGGCGAAGGTTGCTGCCGGAGCGACTGAAGCAGGGCAGTGAGACGGTATTCGAACGGTCGCTCGATGCCAGTCACCTCGACCACCGTCGCGACATAGCGAGCCCAATGAACAGCTTGCCGTAGGTGCCAAATCTCCCAAATCAGCCGATGCACGTCTGGTGTTCGGCTCCGCTCCCAAATCTCTTTGATTTCTTCAACCGTGAGCCGGGGCGGTTCTTTGCGTCGGCCACCCCCCACACCCGGCCCGATCGCGTACGGCGTGCCGGAAATCTCCATCTTCGATTCCTCGATGGGCTCCCATTTCTCGACCACCCGGTAACGCCCAGGTCCCGGCGCAAAAAACTTCGCAGCATCTTCCTCGCTCATGTGGTGGCGAGTGGATTTCCAGTTCTTTTTCCCCGCTTCCATGTAGCGATAGCGGTGGATGAAGCGGGACGGAGAAGGCGTTGCCATGATTGCAGAGTACTGTATGGATATACAGTATCCGAGGCCTGACCCTACGCGCCAACGTAGACAATGCAGACGTGGACGCAGAGGCACCTCGTGGGGGGCTGAAGCATTTCTTTAGGCAGGAGCGATCCGCGCCATCTCGCGGGTGATCAGGCCGCTACGTGCGGTCTGCGGGGCGCTGGCGGGGACCGACGCGAAAGGGGAGGAGGCTGGGGAGGCCAGTGCCGCGACCCGGCGCGCGCCGTTGGGACCCCGCCTCACCTGCGCGCTTCATTGAGCTGTTTTTATGCAAGCGCATGAACCCGCTAGATCGGGTCTGGGCATCGTGCCGTAGAGGGATCAGCGCCTAAGCGAATGTATGCGACCTGATGCAGTCAACCTATGCGCATATTGCCAATGAGATTCTCAGCAGCCGTTCGGTCGGTAAGGGTAGACATGCAGCAACCCGTAATCGGGCGCCAAAGCCAGCTCGGCGGCCTTACGCGGTTCCTGAAGAGCGGCTCCGTGAGGCAAGCCATGTGACAGCCGCAAATACGAGGCAAATGACTACGACGCTTGGCCGACCGACATGCGCTGCGAAGCCCGCTAGAGCGAGGTCGACAACGATGCAAAGGTTCAGAATGAGTTTTCTCACATGCCGCCTGGTTTGTCATGTCTTGGGGAACAGCATCGGAAAAAGGTAATTTCCGTGACCCCACCCCAAAAAGCAACGTATCCCTTTGATCTACCACCACTTTTCGGATTACCCCTACAAGGTAATGTTGGGTAATCGAAAAGGTAATCCCCTCCTAAGTCCTTGATTTTTATAGGTCGTGGCAAGGCGAGAGATGACTCTCTACAAAGGTAATGAGATTACCTATAGGTTACCAAGAAATTACCTTTCCTCGATATCCTGCAAAGCCTTGCCCCACAACGGTTTGCGGCCGACAGGGCTTGAGAGATTACCGAGATTACCTTTTTCCGATGGCGTCCTGAGATTCTGTCCGGCGGCTATGTTGCCGCCGGCCGCGCCGCTTCGAGTTCATCCAAGTAGTCTGCCCAGCGCTGCATCATTTCCCTGCGCTGGGGGAGAAACGTGGTTCTGTTGTATGCCCTGCCCAGGGGATCTCGAACCTTGTGCGCGAGCTGCGCCTCGATGACTGGTACGGGGATACCGAGCTCTTCATCGAGCAAGGTTCTGGCCATCGCCCGGAACCCGTGAACGGTCATGGTCTGGCCGTCATAGCCGAGGCGGCGCAGGGCTCCAGTGAGGGAGTTGATGCTCATCGGCCGGGTCGATGTGCGGATGGAGGGGGAGAGATATCTGCCGTGGCCCGTGAGGCGGTGCAGCTCCTGGAGCAGTTCGACGGCCTGACGTGACAGCGGGACGATATGGTCGGCCCGCGCTGCCTTCTGCGCCTTGCGGCCCTTCATCCGCTCTGCGGGGATCTCCCACGTGGCGCCGTCGAGGTCGAACTCTTCCCATTTGGCCTCGCGGACTTCCCTAGGCCGCTGAAACACCAGGGGCGAAAAGCGCAGTGCGCAAAGCACCGAGAAACTGCCTGTGTAGCCGCGTATCGCGCGGAGCAATTGGCCGATCTCATCTTTGTTGGTGACGGCCGCGAAGTGGCTGATCGGCGCAGGCGCCAATGCACCTCGCAGGTCTGCGGTGGGGTCGCGTTTGGCTCGCGCCGTCAGCACTGCATAGCGCATGACCTGGCCAACGGCGCCTTTGACGCGGTGAGCCGTCTCTACCGTGCCGCGCGCTTCGATGCGTTGGAGCACATGCAGGATCTCCGGCGGCTCGATCTGAGCAATCGGGCGTTTGCCAATGATGGGAAACACGAAGCGTTCAAGCCTGCTGAGAATGTTCTCCGCGTGCTTCGCGTTCCAGGTCGGCAGAAACTTGAGATGCCACTCGCGCGCGACTGCCTCAAACGTATTTTGGGCAGCGCTGCGCGCCATGATTTTGATAGTCTTGCGTGCGAGCGCGGGATCGATGCCGGCAGAAATTTGCTTGCGCAGTGTCCAGCTCTTCTCGCGTGCGTCACGCAGGCCGACGTCTGGGTAGACGCCGATCGACAAGCGCTTTTCTTTCCCGTCGATCCGATACTTGAGGCGCCACCATTTGCCGCCCGAGGGCGACACTTCGAGGTAGAGGCCGTTGCCATCAAAGAGGCGTTGCAGCTTGTCGGCCGGCCTGGCGTTTCGGATTGCGATATCAGTTAGTGACATTTGGGGGCAACTCATTTTGGGGGACCAAACTTGCCCCCAATGTTGCCCCCAGAGTTGTCGCGCTGCCAACGAATGGCAATGGACGACAGCAGACGAAGATCGCCCGCAAAGCCTTGTAATACCGCGATTCTTGAGTTTTGTTGTTTCTCAATAAATCATCAGATGGTGGGGCGTACAGGATTTGAACCTGCCTGCCTGCGCCGGTAAACCGCCGCCGCTCGACCCATGAGCTACCGCCCCGCTTTCACTATATCGACGCTTCCTGAGAAAACCCGAGTCGGGACATCCCCCTAGCCGGATCGGTCAGTGCGTCGCTCCCGCAGGGGCATCCGGATGCTCTACACCGGAATGATTCTGCGCCGGCGCAAGTCGTCAAAGATGCGCATGAACATCGCTTCCGTCTCCACGAATTCGTGAAAGCCGAAGCGGCGTGCCTTGGAGCCGTCACCGAACATGTCGTAATCCCACGAGAAGACGAAGTCGGCAAAGCGCCACGAAGACACATCGCCGTAGGGCGTGTTCGCCAAACCATGCCTGGCGATCATGCTTTGCCAGAGCGGCGCCTTGTCGGCCATGACGGTGTCGAGCGACAAGGGCAGCGGCGGGGCGACTTCCAGATCAAAGTACCGCGCGATCCTGGGCCACATTTCGCTCCAGCGGAACAGGTCGCCGTTGTTGATGTTGAAGGCCTGGTTGGCGCAGCGCGGGTCGGTGGCGGCCCACACCGTGGCGCGGGCCAGCAGGCCGGCATCGGTCATTTCCAGCAGGTGGTCGTATGCGCCAGGCTTGCCGGGAAAGCGCAGCGGCAGGCCGAGTTCTTTCGAGATCGACGCGTACATGGCAATGGCCACGGCCAGGTTCATCGGGTTGCCCAGAGCGAAGCCGCCCACCACCGCCGGGCGAATGGCCGACCATGTCCATGTCTTGCCCGCCTGGCGTGCTTCCAGGAAGGTCTGCTGGTCGAACATGAATTCCGGCGGCATGAAATGCGCATCGGTCTCGCGCGCCGGCGTCTTGAAAGGCCCGAGGTGACCGCCGTAGACCTTGTAGCCCTGCATCAGGCTGATGTGCGCGAGGCGGGGCGACGCGGCTTCGATGGCGTCGACCGCGTTGATCAGCATGGCAAGGTTGGGCGGAACGAGTTCTGCCCAGGTCGGGCGGTCCTGATAAGCGGCGTAAAAGAGGTGCGTGACGTTGTCCAGTTCGCTGAGCTTGGCGCGCGTGTCGGCCGCGTCGAGCAGGTCGACGGCGATGTGCGTGATGCGCTCCGTCGATGCGCCGCCGCGGCGCGAAAGGCCGACGATGCGCCAGTCATCCAATGTGGCGAGGTGCTCGACCAAGTTGCGGCCGATCACGCCCTGCGCACCCACGACGAGCGCGACTTTGTCCGGTGTAGTCATGTTGATATTGGGGCGAGTCCAATGTAGCAATGGGAATGTCCACCAGTATGAGAACGCCCGGATCTGTGCGGTAGACTGCCTGCAAGCACATCATCTATGAATTGAAATCACAACGTCACGGCTCGATGTCAATCGCTTTGGCGAGATGGAAGTCTTCGTGCGGGTGGTGGAGGAGGGCGGTTTTTCCGCCGCGGCGCGCGCGTGCCGGATGACGCCGTCGGCGGTGAGCAAGCTGGTGGCACGGTTGGAGACCCGCCTCGGCGCGCGCTTGGTGAACCGCTCCACGCGGCGCTTGCAGCTCACGCCAGAGGGTGCGGCGTTCTACGAGCGCAGCGTGACAGTGCTGGCCGATCTCGACGAGGCGGAGCGCGAGGCTTCCGCCGGGGCGCAGCCTTCAGGGCGTTTGCGCATCAATTCGAATGTGCCGGTCGGCACGCATGTGCTGCTGCCGATCGTGCCGGCTTTTCTGGCGTGTCATCCGGAGGTGTCGCTCGACATTGCGCTCACGGATCGCGTGGTCGATCTGCTGGAAGATCGCACCGATGTTGCCCTGCGCAGCGGGCCGCTGAAGAGTTCGCGGCTGGTGGCGCGCAAGCTCGGGCAGACGCGCTTGATGGTGGTGGCGTCGCCGGCCTATCTGGCGCGCGCCGGCACGCCGCGCACGCCGGCTGATTTAGCGCGCCACAACTGCCTGACCTTCAGCTACGTACGTGCCGAAAACGCCTGGCCCTTTGCCAAGCGCGGTCGCCGCACCGAGTTCACCCCGCAGGGCAACACGCAGATCAGCGATGGCGAGGCGCTGCGGGCTGTGGCGGTGGCCGGCCTGGGGTTGGCGCGCCTGGCCGAGTTCCAGGTGCGCGCCGATCTTGAGGCAGGCCGCCTCGTCCCCGTCCTGGAGGACTACAACCCCGGCGAGACCGAAGACATCCATGCCGTCTATGTCGGCCAGGGGGCGCATCTGCCCGCGCGCGTGCGGGCGTTTCTCGATTTTCTGGTCGCGCACGTGAAGATTGCCTAGGCTTGCGATCCCCCTCCCTGGAAGGGCGTGGGCTTCACATTCTCAAAACGCCTTCAAGTTGCCAAATGCCGTGCCGTTTACCGCCACATAACGTGTGCATGAACGGGGGAAGACGCAATGTCACAGCATTCGCAGCACGAAGTCGATGAACGTACCAATCTGACGAACAACAACCGCTTTGAGCTGTTGTTGTTCCGCCTGGGCGAATCTGCGCGCTCCAACCAGCGCGAGATGTTCGGCATTAACGTGTTCAAGGTGCGCGAGATCATGGTCATGCCGCCTGTGACGCATGTTGCGGATGCCGGCGCCCATATCCTGGGTGCGGTCAACGTGCGAGGGCAGATCATTCCCGTGATCGATCTCGCCAGCGTGATCGGTACCAAGAACGGCAATGCCAACATCCTGCTGATTACCGAATACGCGCGCTCCACCCAAGGCTTTGCGGTGGAAGAAGTGGACGAGATCGTGCGCCTCGAATGGAGCCAGATCTTTCCGGCCGAGGCGAGCGTGGGCAGCAGCAACATCACGAGCCTGGCGCGCCTGGACGGCAACGCCGACAACTCGCGCCTGGCGCAGGTCATCGACGTTGAGCAGATCCTGGTCGATGTATTCCCGACCCGCCGGACCGATCTGGCGCCCGACAACGACGAGCGTCCGATCAAGCTGCCGCCGGGTGCGAAGCTGCTGGTGGCGGATGATTCCGGTCTCGCGCGGTCGCTGATTGCCAACGGTCTCGAAGCCATGGGCGCGCCGTACCTGATGACCAAGAGCGGTCAGGAAGCGTGGGATACGCTGCAGAACATCGCACGCGATGCCGCCCGCGAAGGCAAGACCGTGCGCGACAAGATCGCACTGGTGCTGACCGACCTTGAAATGCCCGAGATGGACGGCTTTACGCTGACCCGCAAGATCAAAACCGAGCCGGCGTTCCAGTCGATTCCGGTGGTGATCCACTCGTCGCTGTCGGGCTCGGCCAACGAAGACCACGTACGCCGCGTCGGCGCCAACGGCTACGTCGCCAAATTCGAAGCCAACGAACTGGCGCAGGCCATCGCCTCTGCGCTGGGCTAAGCGCTAAGCCGGCGTCAGAGTCCCGGGCGGCGCGCAATGCGCCCCCGGGCCCTGCGTTACTTCCGGCTGTGGTGGCCTCCACCCAGCGGGTCGACGACGATCATGGTGCGATCGAGCAGGCCGTTGTCGTCAAAGAGCGCGTTGAAATGCGCCTGCTGGGTCCCGGCGACGTACATCCGATATGACCAAGCCTCCCGCTTCATCAGCGGGTAGTACTGCGTCGGCTCTTTTGGTGTGCCGAAGCGCTCAAGTACATCGCGCTTGGTCCACACACCGGGGCGGGCCTCGTAAATCTCCTTCTCTGTCAGCATTTGCCGGTAGCCGGTGAGCTTGCCGTTGGCATCGAAATCGGCGGCATACACCTCATGCCCGAGGGGCTGCTTGGAATAGATCCAGCGGTGCGTGCCGCCCGCCAGCTGATAGGTTTCGGTGGGTGCCCCAAAGGTTTCTCGCACGGCACTTTCTGGCTGGCCGATCATCTTTTGCGCGGTTTGCACAGGGGTGAGCGAGGCGCACGCGCACAGGGCAAGTGCCGTCAGGCTGATCCAACTGCTGGGTCGTCTTGGCATGGCGTTCTCCGGAAGAGGCGGGATTGACCTTCAGGATGGTAAACACCCCAGCCGCACGAATTATTCCCTCGATCCAAACTGGCGCCTGTGCTGCACAACATTGGTGCGTTCAACCGGGTTTGCGGGCGCTGGCAGCGATGACGCGGTGCACGAAACGCAGCTTGTCGATCACCGGGGATGCCAGCGTAAACGGGTAGCCATCTGGCTGGCCCAGGCTGCGATTCAGGCTGTTGAGCACGTAGGTGAGCGGAAACCAGCGGCTCATCAGGTTGTTGAAGCTCGCTTCTTCCACGGGGGTCTGGTCCGTCAATTCGGGCTCTTGCGGATGGTCTGGCAGCAGAGCCAGTCCATACGACACGGCGGTGTCCAGGGCGTCGACCATGTGCAGGTAGTGCGCCCAGGTTTCAGCCCAGTCTTCCCACGGGTGCATGGTGGCGTAGGCGCTGATGTAGTGCTGCGCCCAGTCGGGCGGCGGCCCGTTGTCGTAATGCGCCTTGAGGGCATCGGCATAGCTGGCGCGCTCATCGCCAAACAACTGGCGGAACTGGGGCTCCCACATCGGTTTGCCGGCGATCAGGCGGTCAAAGAAGTAATGCCCGGATTCGTGGCGGAAGTGGCCGAGCAGCGTGCGATACGGCTCGCGCAGCTCGGTGCGGGCTTTTTCGCGCGCGGCATCATCTGCTTCGGCAATGTTGAGCGTGATGCGGCCGTGGTCGTGGCCGGTCATCACCGGCTCGCTGTCTTCCTTGCTTTCCAGAAACGCGAACTCCAACCCGGTCTCGGGGTTCTCCTGCCGCGATTCCAGCGGCAGCCCCAGCGTTATGAGCGTATAGAGCAGCCGGCGCTTGGCCACCTCCATCTTGTACCAATAGAACCGGTTTTCCGGCACGGTCAGGTCGGGGATGGTGCTGGTGAACTGGCAAGCGCGACACAATGTGTCGGGCGAATCGGCCGGGATCATCCAGTTGCAGACATTTTCGACCGCGTAGTTGTGGCATTGACGGTAGAGCCCGCCCTGTGCGTCGGGGTGAAGGCTGCGCCAGCGCTTGTCGGCGGCATTTGCCGTCTCCGGCGGCTGCCCTGTCTGCGCTGTCTCGGACGGCTCGTCGACAGGTTCAAACGCGCTGATCTGGCTCACGTCAGGCAGGTAGCCGAGCAGGGCATTGCAGCGCTCGCACAAGACGTTTTCGAAAAAGACGAGTTGCTGGCAACGGTTGCAGTGGAACGTTTTCATGGCGGTCCGGGGGCGGGGCAGGGGCTGGCGTCTTGGGGGTAGCTTTCCACCCAAAGGGGGTGGCGTGGCGGCGGCCAGCTGTACAGCACAGCAAGCGTTGTACCGCATTGGCGTGTCATACGCACGGAGGTGCATGCGTGGCACGATGGCCTGCCGTCCCGAGCACGGTATGCCGCGCCAGCGGCATGAACCTTGCTTCAACCGGCCGCCGGCACGGCGCCGGCACGCCATTACGAGCCACCGAGGAGTCCGTGTGTCGATCCGAGTCGCGCTGAACCACGTTACCCATTATCGCTACGACCGGCTCGTCGAGCTGTCGCCGCAGGTGGTGCGCCTGCGGCCAGCGCCGCACTGCCGCACGCCCATCCATTCGTATTCCATGCGGGTGGAGCCGGCCGAGCATTTCATCAACTGGCAGCAAGACGCGTTTGCCAATTACCAGGCGCGGCTGGTGTTTCCGCACAAGACGCGCGAATTCAAGGTGACCATCGACCTGGTCGCCGAGATGGCGGTCTACAACCCGTTCGATTTTTTCCTGGCGCCCGAGGCGGAGTCGTTCCCCTTCAGCTACGCCGACGACCTCGCCGCTGAGCTGGCGCCCTACCTCGTCAAGCGCGAAATGACGCCGAACTTTGCGGCGTTTGTCGCCAGCATCGACCGCACGCCGCGCCGCACGGTGGATTTTCTGGTGGGGCTGAACCAGCGCCTGCAGCACGACATCCGCTACCTGATCCGCATGGAGCCCGGGGTGCAGACGCCGGAAGAGACGCTGTCGCTCGGCTCCGGCTCGTGCCGCGACACGGGCTGGCTGATGGTGCAGACGCTGCGCCAATTGGGGCTGGCGGCGCGCTTTGTGTCCGGCTACCTGCTGCAGCTCACGCCTGACGTAAAGGCCGTCGATGGCCCCAGCGGCACCGAGGTCGACTTTACCGACCTGCACGCCTGGTGCGAGGTCTACCTGCCGGGCGCCGGGTGGATCGGCTTTGACCCGACCTCAGGCCTGCTGGCGGGGGAGGGCCATATTCCCGTGGCGTGCACGCCCGAGCCCGGCAGCGCGGCGCCCATCTCGGGCGCGGTGGACGAATGCGAGGTCGAATTCGAGCACACGATGTCGATCACGCGCGTGCGGGAAGCGCCGCGCGTGACCAAGCCCTACACCGAGGCGCACTGGGCCGATGTCGTGCGCATGGGTGCGCAGGTGGACGCCGAACTCGACGCCATGGACGTGCGCCTGACCATGGGCGGCGAGCCCACCTTCGTGGCCGTGCGCGACCGCGATGCCGCCGAGTGGAACACCGATGCCCTCGGCCCGACCAAGCGCAGCTACGCCGTGGCGCTCATGGACAGGCTGCGCCAACGCTATGGCGCCAACGGCTTCCTGCATATCGGCCAGGGCAAGTGGTACCCCGGCGAGCAACTGCCGCGCTGGGCCCTGTCGCTCTACTGGCGCGTCGATGGGCAGCCCTGCTGGAACGATCCCACGCTGTTTGCCGACGAACGCGAGCCCGGCCGCTACACCTCTGCCGATGCGCAGCGCTTTCTGCATCATCTGGCGCGCAAGCTGTCGGTTGACGAGCAGTGCATCCAGGCCGGCTACGAAGACACGTGGTACTACCTCTGGCGCGAGCGGCGCCTGCCCGTGAATGTCGACCCGTTTGATTCGCGGCTCGACGATGAAATGGAGCGCGTGCGCCTGCGCCGCGTATTCGACGCCGGCCTATCTGCCGTGACGGGCTACGTGTTGCCGCTCGCGCGCAATGACGATGCCACGCTGGCCGGCCCGCGCTGGGTCACCGGCCCGTGGTTCTTCCGCGATGAACGTATGTACCTGATTCCGGGCGATTCGCCGATGGGTTATCGCTTGCCGCTCGACTCGCTGCCGTGGGTCAGCAAGAGCGACTATCCGTATCAGCATGCGCACGATCCGTTCGGCCCAAGCGCGCCGCTGCGTACGGCGGCCGAGCTGCGCATGCAATACCAGAGCGAGTCTGCCGGCGCGGTAGCGAAAGCCACATCGGCCACATCTGCTGAACGGGGCACCGGCTTGCGGGCCGATGCTCGCCTGCCTGCGCAGAACGAATCCGCATCATGGGTCCATCGCACCGCGCTGTGCGTGGAAGCGCGCGACCCGGCCCGGGCTGCCGGCCCCAAGGTCGAGAACGACACCTTCGGTTCTGGACACAGTCAGCTGCACGTTTTCATGCCGCCGCTGACGGAGTTGGACGACTATCTCGACCTGCTGGCCGCCGTGGAGGCGACCGCCGCCGAGCTGCAGGTGCAGGTGGTCATCGAAGGCTATCCGCCGCCGCGCGACCCGCGCCTGAAGCTGCTGCAGGTGACCCCCGACCCCGGCGTGATCGAAGTCAACATCCACCCCGCCAGCAACTGGGAGCAACTGGTCGACCATACGGAATACCTGTACGAATCGGCCCACCAGTCATATCTGAGTACGGAGAAGTTCATGCTTGACGGCCGCCACACGGGCACCGGCGGCGGCAACCACTTCGTGCTGGGCGGGGCCACACCGGCCGACAGCCCGTTCCTGCGCCGCCCCGATCTGCTGGCAAGCCTGATTGCCTACTGGCACAACCATCCGTCGCTGTCCTACCTGTTCTCGGGGCTGTTCATCGGCCCGACCAGCCAGGCGCCGCGCGTGGACGAGGCACGCAATGATCAGGTGTATGAACTCGAGATCGCCTTTGCGGAGCTGCAGCACCAGCTCGATCGCCTGGGCGCTGCCAACGTTCCGCCCTGGCTGATCGACCGGATCCTGCGCAACATCCTGATCGACGTGACCGGCAACACGCACCGCGCCGAGTTCTGCATCGACAAGCTCTATTCACCCGACGGCCCGACGGGGCGCCTGGGCCTGCTGGAGTTGCGCGGCTTTGAAATGCCGCCGCACGCGCGCATGAGCCTCGTGCAGCAACTGCTGCTGCGCGCGCTGGTCGCCCGCTTCTGGAAGACGCCGTACACCACGCGCCTCACGCGTTGGGGTACCGAGCTGCACGATCGTTTTCTGCTCGGCACCTTCGTGCAGATGGACTTCGACGACGTGCTGGCCGATCTGCGCGAAGCGGGTTACGCCTTTGAACGCGAGTGGTTTGCACCGCATTTCTCGTTCCGCTTCCCGCTGGTGGGCGAGCTGCATACGGGCGGGATCTCGCTCACGCTCAGCGGCGCGCTGGAACCCTGGCACGTCATGGGCGAGGAGGGTGCCCAGGGCGGCACGGTGCGCTACGTCGATTCGTCGGTCGAGCGGCTTGAGGTGCGCGTGCTGGGCCTGAACGAGAACAGGCACGTGGTGACGGTCAACGGCATTCCCTTGCCATTGCAACCAACCGGCCGCGTGAGCGAGCAGGTGGCGGGGGTGCGCTTCCGGGCGTGGTCGCAGCCGTCGGCGCTGCACCCGACCATTGGCGTGCATGCGCCGCTGACGTTCGACTTGGCAGACACCTGGACCGGCCGCTCGCTGGGCGGTTGCCAGTATCATGTGGCGCATCCGGGTGGGCGCAACTACCAGACGTTTCCCGTCAACGCTTACGAGGCGGAAAGCCGCCGCCGCGCGCGCTTCTTCACCATCGGACACACGCCCGGGCCCATGGAAGTGCGGGCACCCGAGCGCAGTCTGGAGTTTCCGTTTACGCTGGATTTGCGCCGCTACTAATTTTCCAGCCAAGCCAATCTTGTCTTACCAGTCAACCCTGCCGCTTGAACCCACTGCCGCCCACGCGGATGTGCTGGCCCTCCTTCGGATGTTGCCGGCGCGGGAGGGCCACTGGGACGAGCTGCGTGACGCCACGGGCGCGTTGCGCGAACCGTGGCGGCAGTTTTTCGAGCACGTGCGTGAGCGGGGGATCGGCGGCCCGGTCGGACTGGAGCAGGCTCGCGCCTCCATCGCACAGCAAGTGCGGGACAACGACATCAGCTACAACGTCTACGCCGACAAGGGCGAGCCGCGCCCGTGGGCGCTCGATCTGCTGCCTTTCCTGATCGACCACGAGAGCTGGGCCGGGATCGAGCAGGGCGTGATGCAGCGCGCGCGGCTGCTCAATGCCATCGTGGCGGACACCTACGGGCCGCAATCATTGCTCACGCAGGGGCTGGTACCGCCCGCGCTGGTGTTCGGCCATCCCGGGTATCTGCGTGCGGTGCGCGGCTTTACGCCGCCGGGCGGCCAGTATCTCCACATCGTGGCTGTGGACCTGGGGCGTGCGCCCAGCGGCGAATGGATGGTGGTCGGCCATCGCACCGAAGCTCCGTCGGGCCTCGGCTATGCGCTCGAAAATCGGCTGATCGTCTCCGGCCTGTTTGCCGATGCCTTTCGTGAGTTGCGTGCCACGCGCCTGGCGCCGACGTACTCGCAGCTGATCAGTACGCTGGCCGCCGCCGCGCGCACCACCATGTCCGACGACGCGCCCGGCGATTCCCCGCACATTGCGCTGCTCACGCCGGGCCCATTCAGCGAAACGTATTTCGAGCACGCCTTCCTGGCGCGATACCTGGGCGTGACCCTGGTAGAGGGCAAGGACCTGACGGTGCGTGGCGACAAGCTGTACCTGAAGACCTTCAACGGCCTGGAACGCGTGCACGCCGTGCTGCGCCGCCTGGACGACGTGTTCTGCGACCCGGTGGAGCTGCGCGCCGATTCCACCATTGGGGTGCCGGGCTTGCTGCAGGTGATGCGCGCAGGCAACGTGATGGTGTCGAACGTGCCGGGCGCGGGGTTTGTCGAATCCCCGGCCATGCTGGGCTTCTTGCCGGGGATTGCGCAGGCGTTGCTCGGCGAGCCCCTCGCCCTGCCCAGCGTGCCGACTTGGTGGTGCGGCGAGGCCTTGGCGCGCGATGAAGCGCAGGCCCGCTTGTCGGCCGGGTTCCTGTTGCCAACGTGGCCCGGATTCCACGCCGACGGCCCGCCCGGTATGGCGGGTGGCCCGCAATCGCTGGCCGACTGGCGCGCGCGCATTGACGGCGCGCCGGATACCTTCACGGTGCAGGCCCCGTTTCCGTATTCCTGCACGCCGCGCTACGAAGCCGGCATGCTCGCCGGCAGGCCGTCTGTGCTGCGCGTGTTTGCCATTGCCGATATGGCGGGCGGCTGGCACGTCATGCCTGGCGGTTTTACGCGCCTGGCGGCGGAGCGGCAGGCTTCGGCGTCGATGCAGATGGGCGGCAGCAGCGTCGATACCTGGGTGTTGTCGAATCAGCCGCAGCCGGCTGCGCCGTTTTCCTTGCTGCCATCGCCGATGCGCCCGGCGGACCTTGCGCGCAAGCACCGTACGGTGTCGAGCCGCGCGGCAGAAAACCTGTTCTGGTCTGGCCGCTATGGCGAGCGCGCTGAAAACGGCGTGCGCCTATGTCGCCTGATTCTCGGCTCGCTGGAGGCCAGCGACGCCGATACCATGTTTGGCACGCTGACGGAGCTGGCGGCCGAATGTGGCCTCATCTTCAGCGCCGATGTGTTTGCGCGCAGCAGCCCCGGCGCATTCGAGCGCGCGCTGGTGGCGGGATTGAGCGAGCAGTCGGGCACGGCGGGAATTGGCCAATGCCTGGCCGCGCAGGCGCGCTCCTCCGGTGAGGTGCGCGGGCGCCTGTCGAACGACCACTGGAGAACCATCCTCGCCGCGCGCAACGATTTTCGCGATGGGCTGGCCAACCTCACGGCCGAAGGCCCGCACGACCGTGTGGCGCTGGTCGATCTGCTCGAATATCTGGCAACGCAGCTCTCCGCCATCAGCGGTGCGCAGGGTGACCGCATGACGCGCGACGAGGCGTGGCGCCTGTTGTTTGCCGGCCGCCATATCGAGCGCGTGTGGGCCATGGCGACGTTCCTGCGCGTGATTGCGGAGCAGGGCAAGCTGGCCACCGCCGAGGGTTTTGATCTGCTGCTGCAACTGTTCGATAGCACGCTCACCTACCGATCGTTGTATCCCGGGCGGCTGGAGGTGCCGGCGCTGCTGGACCTGCTGGTGGTCGAGTCGACCAACCCGCGCGGGTTGTACGGCGTGTACGACCGGCTGCGGACCAAGCTGGCGCAGATCGAACGCGCCGCTGCCCCGATATCCGCCCAGCGCCGCCCACCGTTTGCGGACCTGATGCCCGCGGTCGATACGCTGCCCTCGCTGGAGGCGCTGTGCGAAGCCGATGCCGACGGCCGCTACGCCAACCTCGTCGCCCTGTGCGAGAAGCTGTGCGACTACGTGGCCGCCGCATCCAACGAGATCAGCGCGCGCTACTTCAGCCACGCCAGCACGCCAACCGCGCAGGTGGCCTGATGGATGCACGCGCGGCGCTGCTGACGGTATCGCACAGCACGGTCTATCACTACGCAACGGCTGTCGAGACGGCGCAGCATCTGGCGACCATTCGCCCGCGTGCGTGTCCGTGGCAAGCGGTTGTTGAGCACACCGAACAGATCGAGCCTGTGCCCTCGTATCTGACCAGCCGTGTCGATGGCTTCGGCAACGACGTGCTGTATTTCTCGCTGGATACGCCGCACGACAGCCTGCGCATGACGAGCAAGACCACGGTGCGCCTGCTGCCGCGCTGGACCGATCTGGATCCGGTCGCCACGCCGGGGTGGGAGTCAGTCGCGCAGCGCTTGCGCTATCAGGCCGGGTCGACGTTTTATCCCGAAGCCGAGTTCTGCTTTGCTTCGCCCAACATTGCGCTGAGCCCGGAACTGGAGCGTTATGCGCGTGCGAGCTTTGCCGCCGGCACGCCGATCGTGGCCGGCGCCATCGACCTGATGCATCGCCTGCATGCCGATTTTGAATACGCGCCCACCGCGACCGCTTTCGATACACCGGCCACGCAGGCGTTTGGCTTGCGCCGGGGCGTCTGCCAGGACTTTGCGCAAGTGATGATCGGCTGCCTGCGCGCGCTGGGGTTGCCCGCACGCTATGTGAGCGGCTATCTACGGACCGAACCGCCGGCCGGGCAACCGCGCCTGATTGGCGCCGATGCCTCGCACGCGTGGGTGTCGGTGTTCTGCCCGCAAAGCGGCTGGGTCGATCTTGACCCGACCAACGACGTGCTGGCCGACCTCGATCACGTCACCCTGGCCATCGGGCGGGATTACAGCGATGTTTCTCTGCTGCGGGGCATGATCCTCGGCGGGGGCGAGCATCAGGTGGAGGTTGCGGTCAGCGTGCGGGAAGAGATGGCCGCCCGAGAACCTGTTCACGATGAGAGCAAGCCCTAGGGTTGGTCCGCCAGCTCCCGTGCGGGTTGCCGGCGCCGTCGTGCGCCCGGGTGCGCGTCCGGCAATCGGTCGGCGCCAAACAGCTTGCGGCGCAGGGTGCCCGGCGCATAGGCGGTCTTGTAGACACCGCGGTTCTGCAACTCCGGCACGACCAGATCGATGAAGTCCGCATAGCTTTCGGGCGTGACCGTGCGCGCCAGGTTGAAGCCGTCGATGTCGGTCACATCCATCCACTGCTGCAGCGCGTCGGCGACCTGCTGCGGGTCACCGACGATCGTGGCGTATCGGCCACCCAAGGCAAGTTGGTCGAGCAAGCGCCGCACCGTGAACTGCGTATCGCCGCCGGTGGCGCGGCGGATGGATGACTCGATCGCATTCGTCTTCACCGCACGCAGCGGATCGTCCAACGCATAGGTCGAATAGTCGACGCCGGAGCCTGCCGAGAAATGCGCCAGGCCGGCTTCGGCGCTGGCATAGCGTTGGTATTCGGCAAGCTTCTCACGCGCAAGTTTTTCCGTCTTGTCGACCACGACGGTGATGCCCATGAAGACTTTGACGTCATCCGCGCGGCGCCCGGCCTGCACGGCAGCCTGACGCAACTGCGCCACCTGATCGCGTGTGGCCGATTGGCTTTGGCCCGACAGAAACACGCACTCCGCATGCTGCCCGGCAAAGGTCTGCCCACGCGCGGACGAGCCCGCCTGGAACAGCACCGGCGTGCGTTGCGGAGACGGCTCGCTCAGGTGGTAGCCCTCCACGTCGTAATAGCGACCGTGATGCTGGATACGGTGCACCTTGTCGGGCCGTGCAAACACGCGTGCGGCACGATCGCGCAGCACCGCATCGTCTTCCCAGCTGCCTTCCCACAGCTGGTAGACCACATCGAGAAACTCATCGGCGCGGTCGTAACGCTCGTCGTGTGCAATCTGCTCGCGCAGGCCCATGGCGCGCGCAGCGCTGTCCAGATAGCCCGTGACGATGTTCCAGCCGACCCGGCCGTCGGTCAGGTGATCGAGCGTGCAGAAGCGCCGCGCAAACAGGTACGGCGCTTCATAGGTCAGGTTGACGGTCAGGCCAAAGCCGAGATGCTCTGTCACGCCCGCCATGGCCGACACCAGCATCAGCGGATCATTCACCGGCAGTTGGATCGACTCGCGCAGCGTCAGGTCGGCAGACTGCTGATAGACGTCGTACACGCCCACGATATCGGCGATGAACAGTCCGTCGAACAAGCCCCGTTCCAGCAGCTTGGCGAGGTCGGTCCAATAGCTGAGCTTGCGGTAGTCGGCCGACGTATCGCGCGGATGGGTCCACAGCCCGTGGTTGATGTGGCCCACGCAGTTCATGTTGAACGCGTTGAGCAGGATCGATTTCTTGGACATTGCGATCAGGTGCCGAGGCTGGTGAGGGCCGGCAGGGCGTCGGCAGAGCGTTGCAGCAATACGCCCAGAATCTCGCGCCGCCATGCGTCGTACAGCGGCACGTAGTTGCGCGTGTCGATGCCTGCTGCGCGTTCGTTCAACGCCCACGATTCGCGCAGGTAATCACCGAGCAGCACCTGCAGCTTGTCGTCGGCTTCGAGCACTTGACCCACGAGCTGCTCGCGCTCGCTGTCCGATGCCGCATCGAGCTTGCGGTGCCACCACTCGGTGATGAGGATGCGGTGCACCTCCTCGTCCGGCATGATGCGGTTCTCGGCAAAGTCGCGGTTGGCAAGATCGAGCACGCGCGACGTGCGTCGATTGACTTGCAGCCGCGCGAGGATGTGATGCTCGTAGTGGAATTCCCACGCGAGAAACGCGGCCTGGCTGGTCAGTGGGTAGTCGCCCAGAACATCCCAGTGGTGGCGCACATCGCGGACGATGCGCTCGATCTGATCGCGCCCCGACAGCACGCGAATGCGCTCGCGCGAAGCCACTGCGTGGAACCCGTCATCGCCGATCTGGCGCGACAGTGCGAGCTGGAAGTCGGGCTCATTGCGAAACAGCCGGTCCAACCCAGCGCTGGCCAGTTGCACGATGAAAAGGTCGTGCGCCGCGTTCCACACTGCGTAGTCAATCACGCCTTCCAGTTCTTCCGCTGTTTGTGCGTCGCGCGGCGGTTCCGTGCGTGCGGGTGGCAGGTGGGGCGCATGCACGGCGGCAACGCGGTCGAACAGGTCTTTTTCCAGCGCGGCGCCGTAGCGCGTGTGTGCTGAGCCGATGGTTTCGAGATGGGCTTGGGTCATGCTGACATCCTCGTCGCGGAGGGTCGCTCCGGTTGATGGGGCATGCACCCGCGGGGTGAGCGGGTGCAGCGAGGCTGTCATCGTTGCATTGAAGCTTGTGCAGGCAAACGAAGCGTTGCGCATGTCGTAAGACGCTGCGCGCACATGGCGCGCTCTAGAGGCCGTTCTCCACCATTTCGACCACGCGCAGGGCGATGGCGCCGGTTTGCTCCGGCGGGCGGCTGCGCAACGGACCGTCGATGATGAGCAGTGCGAGCCCATGCACGGCAGACCAGGCAAGGTATTCGGCACCGGGGCGGCGCTCGGCGGGTAGCACGCCAGCGGCAGTCATGCGATCCAGCGCAAGACCCAGCAGCTGAAACGGGTTGCGTCCGCTATCGCCCGCCTTGGCGGGGTCGGCGTCGTTTTCCACCTCATCGGGTACGGCGAAGGCGGTGCGGAACAAACCGGTCTCCATTTGCGCAAAACGGAGGTAACCCACACCAATTGCGCGCAGTGAAGCGCGTGCTTGTGCGTCCGCCGGCCAGGTTGGGTCGATGGATTCGAGTTCGGCCTCCATGGCGCGGGCCAGCGCCGCGAGTGACGCTGCGCGTACCGCCTGCAGCAAATCGAGCCGCCCCGCGAAGTGACGATATGCGGCATTTGGCGCGACACCTGCGCGGCGGGTGGCCTCGCGCAACACGATGGCCTCCGGCCCGCCGGCACGTGCGAGTTCAATGCCGGCGTCGAGCAGCGCGCGCCGCAGGTCGCCATGGCGGTACGTTGCGCGCACGGGCGGGCGGGGTGGTTCCTGGGTCATGCGATGAAACTCCGCAAAAGCGATGTGGACACTGTTCATTATGTCTGCTATCGTTTGTGGACAGTGTTCACAAATCAACACTAGGCGCTGTTACGCAGGATGCCAAGCGCTTTCAGGAGGTCCATATGACAAACGCAAGCGAGGCCGTGGACGACGCATCCCGGCTGCGCAGCCTGATTGAGGCGTGGGCAGAAGCCGTTCGCGCCAAGGACATCGATGCCGTGATGCGTCACTACGCGCCGGACGTCGTCGTGTTTGAC
Source organism: Ralstonia pickettii (assembly GCF_030582395.1). Taxonomy (NCBI): domain Bacteria; kingdom Pseudomonadati; phylum Pseudomonadota; class Betaproteobacteria; order Burkholderiales; family Burkholderiaceae; genus Ralstonia; species Ralstonia pickettii. The sequence goes on along the minus strand of NZ_CP104382.1, from coordinate 1,020,478 downwards.
GTCATGCCGCCGTTGTTTGTGAAAGGCGCAGAGGCGTATCGCCGTAACTGGCAGGGTTGGTTCGATGCGCTGGATGGCCAGGCGGATTTCCACTTCGTTGAATTGCACCTCGAGGTGAGTGGCGACCTGGCCTATTGCTTCAGCGTGAACCGCCTGCGTGCGCGGTATCGAGACGGTGCAAAGCACGATGCGCAAACGCGCGCCACCGTGTGCTTTCGCAAGATCGATGGGCGCTGGCTGGTGGTTCATGAACACGCCTCGGTTCCCATGCCGGTACCCGAGACGGCGTGCAGTTGAGTTCTTCGACCAAGCCAAGAAGCGCTTTCCCCCCACCGCGTGAGGACGTAGCCAGCGCGCGGTATTGCAGTCCCCCAAGTCCACCTCAAGGAGTTGTGATGCAAGTTCAACCGTATCTGTTCTTCGAAGGTCGTTGTGAAGAGGCGCTGGAGTTCTACAAGAAGACGCTCAGCGCCAAGGTCGATGTGGTGATGCACTACAAGGATGCGCCCAAGGACGCGCAGCCCACTGCCGAGCAATGTGGCGGCATGGCGCCCCCGCTCGACAAGGTGATGCACGCCGCCTTCCGCGTTGGCGAAACCCAGATCCTGGCATCTGACGGCATGGCCGGCGGCAAGACGGATTTCAAGGGTTTCGGGTTGTCGGTGAGCGTGGCCGACAACGCCGCTGCGGAGCGTACCTTCAAGGCACTCGGCGACGGCGGCCACGTCACGATGCCGATGTCCGAAACGTTTTTCGCCCACGCGTTCGGCATGGTGACCGATCGTTTTGGCATCACTTGGATGGTGATCGCGCCCAAGCCGATGTAATGGCCGTGCGTATGAAAACGGCCGCCGCACGGTGGCCGTTCTACGCAAACTCGTAGTCGGCCTGCCTTGGAGCAGGGCCGTGGCCCGGTGCTAGACTGCGCGATTACCGGGGCCTTACCAATATCAACGAAACCACCCCCCGGGTGATGATCGGCTGTTCTCGCCGCGACCCTTTGCATGGCCTGCGCAAAGGCGTCTATTCACCTGCTGCCCCCTTTGTTGGAGCGTTCTTCATGCTGAAGATCATTGCGATCGTCATCGTTGTCGCGATTGTTGCTGTGCTGGGTTTTGCGGCCACGCGTCCGGACACCTTCCGTGTGCAACGCGAGATCGACATCAAGGCGCCGCCTGAAAAGGTGTTTGCCTTGATCGACGATTTCCACCGCTGGACGGTGTGGTCTCCGTGGGAGAAGCGTGACCCGGCGATGAAGCGCACCTATGGCGGGCCTGTCAGTGGCAAAGGCGCGAACTATGCGTGGGATGGCTCGCGGGAAGTGGGGGCAGGGCGCATGGAGATCGTCGATGCAGCATTGCCCAGCCGCATCCAGATTCAGCTGGATTTCCTGAAACCGTTCGAAGCGCACAACACGGCAGAATTCACGCTCAAGCCTGCCGGCGATGTGACGCACGTCACCTGGGCAATGTATGGCCCAAGCCCATTCATCTCCAAGGTGATGGGCCTGTTCTTCAGTATGGACGCCATGATCGGCAAGGACTTTGAAGCCGGTCTCGCCAATCTCAAATCGGCTGCACAATCCTGAGCGCCATTCAGGCGCGCCAGCCCATCATAGGAGTGATTCCATGACGCATGGCATTGACGAACGCAAGCGCTGGCTTGCCCTCATCGTGCTCTGCCTGGGCGTACTGATGATCGTGCTGGACACGACCATCGTGAACGTTGCGCTGCCGTCCATCCAAGCAGACCTGGGTTTTACCGAAACCTCCCTCGTATGGGTGGTCAACGCCTACATGCTCACCTTTGGCGGCTGCCTGCTGCTGGGCGGGCGATTGGGTGATCTGTTCGGGCATCGCAAGCTGTTCCTGCTGGGGTTGACGCTGTTCACGCTGGCGTCCGCCGCATGCGGGCTGGCGAATTCGCAAGGGCTGCTGATTACGGCGCGCGCCGTGCAGGGGCTGGGCGGCGCGGTGGTGTCGGCGGTGTCGCTGTCGCTGATCATGAATCTGTTCACTTCGCCGGCGGACCGCGCCAAGGCAATGGGGATCTACGGCTTTGTCTGTGCGGGCGGCGGCAGCATCGGCGTGTTGCTTGGTGGCTTGCTGACGAGCACGCTGAGTTGGCACTGGATCTTTCTGGTCAACCTGCCGATTGGCGTGGCGGTGTACGCCGCCTGCGTGGCGTTGCTGCCGGTGGGCAAGCCGTTGGCCGATCGCACAAAACTGGACGTGGCAGGCGCGATTGCCGTGACCGCATCGCTGATGCTCGCGGTGTACGCCGTCGTGCACGGCAACGAAGCCGGTTGGACATCGACGCAGACGCTCACGCAGCTGGGCATTGCCATTGCGTTGATGATTGCGTTCCTGGTGATCGAATCGCGCGTGTCGCATCCGCTGATGCCGCTGCGTATGTTCGCGCTGCGCAACGTGGCCACTGCCAACGTGGTGGGCGTGCTGTGGGCGGCGGCGATGTTCGCCTGGTTCTTCATCTCGGCGCTGTACATGCAGCGGGTGCTCGACTACAGCGCCATGCAGGTGGGGCTGGCATTCCTGCCAGCCAACATCATCATGGCGGTGTTTTCGCTGGGCTTGTCGGCCAAGCTGGTGATGCGCTTTGGCATTCGCGCGCCGCTCTCGGTGGGTTTGCTGGTGGCCGGCATTGGGCTGGTGCTGTTTGCGCGCGCGCCTGCGGGCGGCAGCTTTGTACTCGACGTGCTGCCGGGCATGTTGTTGCTTGGCCTGGGCGCCGGTGTGGCGTTCAACCCGGTGCTACTGGCTGCCATGAGCGATGTGGCGCCCGATGAATCCGGTCTGGCGTCGGGCGTGGTCAATACGTCGTTCATGATGGGAGGTGCGTTGGGCCTGGCCATCCTGGCAAGTCTGGCGGCAGCGCGCACCGAAGGTTTGGCTGTGGCCGGGGCCGATGCCACGACAGCACTCAATGGCGGCTACCATCTCGCGTTCCTGCTGGGCGCGGTAGCAGCGTTGCTCGGTTCGGTGCTGGCGGGCGTGTTCGTGCGCACGCGCGCGCACGGACCGGCGCAGGCCGAAGCATCCTCGGCTGCGCCAGTCTGAGTCACCGAGAAAGGACCAACGAAGGGAGCGCACCGCATGTCTGAAACAAGGCATGCGGTGAAACCCGTTATTGACCGACCGGTCGGACGGTTTATAATCGATCCATCCAAAACACGGTGCGCATGACGTGCCGTGCACATGCCGCGCAAGCGGTCGGAGGATCGCATGTACACCCAAAGCCTCGACCAACCCGGCGGATTGCCAACGGAGCAGGAATTGGCCGCCGCCTCTCAAGGCGAAGCCGATTTGCAGGCGCGCTTCAATGCACGCATCGGGGCCGACCAAAAAATCGAGCCGCAAGACTGGATGCCGGCGCCGTACCGCAAGACGCTGCTGCGGCAAATTTCGCAGCACGCGCACTCCGAGGTCGTCGGCATGCTGCCGGAAGGCAATTGGATCAGCCGGGCGCCGTCGCTCAAGCGCAAGGCCATCCTCCTGGCCAAGGTGCAGGACGAAGCGGGCCACGGCCTTTATCTCTATTCCGCCGCAGAAACGCTCGGCAGTTCGCGCGACGAGATGATCGACGCGCTGCACGAAGGCCGGGCGAAGTATTCGTCGATCTTCAATTACCCGACGCTCTCCTGGGCAGACGTGGGGGTGATTGGCTGGCTGGTCGATGGCGCGGCCATCATGAACCAGGTGCCGCTGTGCCGCTGTTCGTATGGCCCATATGCGCGCGCCATGATCCGCATCTGCAAGGAAGAGTCGTTTCACCAGCGTCAGGGCTATGAATCGTTGTTGACGATGATGGGCGGCACGCAGGCACAGCGCGACATGGTGCAGGAAGCCGTCAACCGCTGGTGGTTTCCGGTGCTGATGATGTTCGGCCCGCCCGATACCGCATCGCCCAACAGCGCGCAGACAATGGCCTGGGGCATCAAGCGGATCTCGAACGACGATCTGCGGCAGCGCTTTGTCGATGCCACCGTCGAGCAGGCGCGCGTGCTCGGCGTGACGCTGCCCGACCCCGGCTTGATATGGAACGAAGCGCGTGGCCATTACGATTTCTCGCCGCTCGATTGGTCCGAATTCAAGCGCGTGCTCGATGGTCACGGCCCGTGCAACCGCGAGCGCCTTGCCACCCGCAAGCGCGCACACGAAGAGGGCGAATGGGTGCGCGAGGCTGCGCTTGCTTACGCACGCAAGCAGGCCCAACGCGCCGCCGCCAGCCAACAAGCTGCCTGAACCGGGAGGAGCCCGCCATGCATCAACACGAATGGCCGCTGTGGGAAGTGTTCATCCGCAGCAAGCAGGGCCTGGAGCACAAGCATTGCGGCAGCCTGCACGCCGTGGACGCCAAGCAGGCGCTGCAGATGGCGCGCGATGTCTACACGCGCCGGCAGGAAGGCGTCTCCATCTGGGTGGTGCCGTCGGCGGCCATCACTGCCAGCGAACCCGACGACAAGCCGATGCTCTTCGACCCGATGGCCGACAAGATCTATCGGCACCCGACGTTCTATCGGCTGCCCGATGAAGTCAACCACATGTGAGCCGCGGCGATGACTTCCGACGCGCATCTGCAATACATCCTTCGTCTGGCCGACAACGCACTCATCCTTGGCCAGCGCAACGCGGAATGGACCGGCCATGGCCCTGTGCTGGAAGAAGACATTGCGTTGTCCAATCTCAGTCTTGACCTGATCGGGCAGGCGCGGCTGCTCTACACGCACGCGGGGCAGATCGAAGGCGCGCTCACCGGCACACCGCACACGGAAGACGACTACGCCTATTGGCGCGCCGAGCCCGCGTTCCGCAACTACACGCTCCTCGAGCTGCCCCATGCCGGGCCGCTGGTCGCGACATCGGCGACGACGCGCGACTACGCTGTCACCATCGTCCGCCACTTCCTGTACGCCGCGTTGATGGTGCCGCTATGGGAAGCGTTGACGCGTTCGACCGACCCCGAGCTGGCCGCCATTGCCGCCAAATCGGTGAAGGAGATGCGTTACCACCTCGCCCATACGCGCGACTGGCTCGTGCGCTTCGGTGATGGCACGGACGAGTCGCACGCGCGTGCCCAGGCCGCGCTCGATTGGCTGATGCCGTACACGAACGAGTTCTTTGCCACGGACGACGTTGAAATGGCCGCAGCCGAGGCTGGCTTCGGCGTGCGTCCAGCCGACCTGCGCGACGCATGGGAAGCCACCGTGCGCGACGCGCTGGACGAGGCCACGCTGCGCTGGCCCGAGCCGGGTCCGTATGTCAGCACCGGCAAGCACGGCGTGCACTCCGAACATATGGGCTATCTGCTGGCCGAGATGCAGGGATTGGCGCGCCAGTATCCGGGGGCATCGTGGTAAGCGAGCGATTGGAGCGGGCGCGCATGGCGCTGGAGGCCGTCACCGACCCGGAGATTCCCGTGGTGACGATTGCCGAACTAGGCATCCTGCGCGATGTGCAGCTCGACGAAGACGGCACCTTGGTGGCAACGATCACGCCCACCTATTCGGGTTGCCCCGCCATGGAGCAGATTGCCGATGACGTGAGCCATGCCTTGCAAGCGGCAGACGTGGGTGCGTATCGCGTGCGTTCGGTGCTGTCGCCGGCATGGACGACGGATTGGATCACCGCGGAAGGGCAGCGCAAATTGCGTGACTTTGGTATTGCGCCGCCGGCGCACGTGGCGGACGAGGGCGGGGCTCGCCCGATTCGTCTCACGCGTCCAGCGCAGGCCGAGCAGATTGCCTGCCCGCAATGCGGGTCGCACGATACGGTGCTCATTTCCGCCTTCGGTTCAACAGCTTGCAAGGCGTTGTACCGCTGTCGCGCGTGCCGCGAGCCGTTCGATTATTTCAAGCCCTACTGACCCCGACCCCGCCAACCACTCCCCTGGGCGCGAACGCCATGACTCCGCAATTCCATCCTTTGCGCGTTGCTGAAGTGCGCGGCGAAACGGCCGATACGATTTCCGTGCGCTTCGACGTGCCGAATGAACTGCGGGAGGCATACCGCTTTACACAAGGTCAGTTCCTGACACTGCGCGTGCCGCCGGGCCAATTGCCCGGACATGAAGAACTACGGCGTTCGTATTCGATCTGCTGCGCCGTGCAAGACTACGACGCGCACGGCGAGTTGCGTGTGGCAGTCAAGCGTGTCGATGCTGGGGTCTTTTCCAACCATCTGCACGATCGCATCCGCGTGGGCCAGACGCTCGACGTGCTGCCGCCGGATGGCCGCTTCTACGTGCCGCTCGCAGCCGAAAGCGCACGCCACTATGTGGCCTTTGCAGCTGGCAGCGGCATCACGCCGATCCTGTCGCTCATCAAGACGACGCTGGCTGCGGAGCCGCAGAGCCGCTTCACGCTGGTCTACGGCAATCGCAGCGTCGACAGCATCATCTTTGGTGAGGCACTCGAAGACCTGAAGGACCGCTACCTCGATCGCTTTGCGCTGTATCACGTGCTGTCGCGCCAGGCGCAGGACGTCGCGCTGTTCAACGGGCGGCTCGACGGCGCGAAAGCGCGCGCTTTTCTGGACACGCTGATCCCGCCGGACGATATCGATGCCGCTTTCATCTGTGGCCCGTCGACGATGATTGATGCGGTGGAGGCCGCGCTGCTCGAGCACGGGGTGCCGCGCGACCGTGTGCATGCCGAGCGCTTTGGTGTGCCCGTGGGCGATGCGGCGGCAGCGGCCAGGCCGCGCACGCATGCCGCAGTGGCGGGCGATGTGGCACTCACGGTGGTGCTAGACGGCAAATCGCACGAGGTGCCCATGGCGGGTGACGCCAAGGTGCTCGACAGCGCGCTGAGTGCGGGACTCGATCTGCCCTATGCGTGCAAGGGCGGCGTGTGCTGTACCTGCCGTGCCAAGGTGCTGGAGGGGCGGGTGGAGATGGACAAGAACTTCACGCTGGAAGACTGGGAGATCCAGCAGGGGTTTGTGCTGACCTGCCAGGCGCGGCCGCTCACGCAGCGCGTGGTGGTCAGCTACGACGAGCGTTGAACGTCAGCCCTTTTTGCCGTCAGGGCCGCCCAGCCCACCGAGCCCGCCCAGCCCGTTCTCCAGCATGTCGATCACCATTTCCGCATAGCCCTCATAGGAAAGCGGGCCGTCGGGTTTGAGCCAGGTGAACGTCCAGTTCATCATGCCGAACAGCATCATCGTGATGGGCGTGCGATTGGCATCGTCGACTTTGTTCGGGTAGGCGGCCCCCAGCTGTCGGCCCACCGCGGCCACCACGTCACGCTCGCGCGCGAGCACGACGTCGCGCTGCTCCTGCGCCAGGTATTTCACGTCATTGAGCAGGGCCACATGCCGCGTACGCGACGTGGCGTATTCGGCCAGGAACGTGCGGATCAGCAGATGCAGCGTGGCGCGCGCCGAAAGCTTGGCGTGCCGTGCGTCGCTCTGGGCGCGTTCAACCAGATCGGCAAGCCGACGCGTGTAGCGGTCGAGCAGGTCGAACAGGATGGCTTCCTTGCCTTCGTAATAGTGATACAGGCGCGATTTGGAGCCGCCGCACGCAGCGGCAAGCTGGTTCATCGACACGCTCGGGTAGCTGTCGGCCGCAAAGGCTTCGGCGGCGGTGTCGAGCACACTTTCGCGGCGCAACTCGAATTCGTCTTCGTTCTTGACGCGGGACATGGCAGGCGGCACATCGATTGGATGGCCGCCATGTTAACCGGCTGGGTTGCCGCATGTCGATGCTGCGTTGATGCCGTATCAACGCGTCAGACCGTTTCGTGCACGCCCAGGAAATCCAGAACGGCTTCAAGAAACGCTTCGGGCAACTCCACGTTGGCGAGGTGCACGGTGTCAAGCAGGCGCAATTGCGCGCCCGGAATGGCAGCGGCGATTTCCTCGCCATGGCGGGCAGACGTCACGGTGTCGTGCTGGCCGGCAATGACGAGCGTCGGATGCGTGATCAGCGCGATCGTGCGGCGCAGGTCGGCATCGCGTACGGCCGCCCAGCCGCCGATGATGCCTTCACGGGGCGTTGCCAGCAGTGTGCGGCGGAATGGCTCGACAGCAGCGTCGCGTGCCTTCAGCATGCGTGCTGGAAACCAGTTGCGCAGGAACGTTTCGGCCGTCGCCTGCATGTCGGGGGCCTGAAGAAGTTCGGCAATGGCCTGGTCGAAATACTGCGTCGGGCCGATGTGCGCGGCAGTGTTGGAGAGGACCAGACGGTCGATGCGTTCCGGCACATGGATCGCCAGCCACTGCGCCACGATGCCGCCGAGCGACAGCCCGAGCATATGCACGCGCTGGATGCCCAATGCATCGAGCAACTCCACCACGTCACGACCGAGCCGATCGATCGAATAGCCGCCGGCTGGCGCATCCGAAGCGCCGTGGCCGCGGGCGTCGTAGCGCAGCACGTGAAAGTGTTCGGCCAGGCGCGGCACGGTCACGTCCCACATGTGCAGGTCGGTGCCGATGGAATTGGACAGCAGCAGGACGGGCTTGCCGGCGGTGCCATCAAAGCGATAGGCGATGCGCGTGCCGTCGCCGGTGGTGATGAAGGAGAGGTCGTTGCGAGTGGTCATGTTGGGCTCCTGGGAAAGACGGTAGAAAAGATTGAGATGCCGTCATCCTAGAAGCCGAAGCGGTTGGTGGATACTATAAAGTTTGGACGAACTTTGTAGGTTTTGCCGACAATGCAGAACTTTACGCTTCATGAACTGCAGTGCTTCGATGCGGTGGTGACCGCAGGTAGTTTTCAGGCGGCCGCTGAGCGGCTGCATCGCTCGCACCCCTCTGTCTTTGCGGCGGTTGCCAAGCTGGAGGGCCAACTCGGTTTAAGCCTGCTGGACCGCAGCGGCTATCGCGTACGGTTGACGGAGGCGGGGCGGTCCTTCCACCGCAAGGTGCAGTCAGTGCTGCGCGAGAGCGATGAACTGCGAACCCACGCAAAGCAGCTGGCGATGGGCGAGGAGGCCGAATTGCGCGTGGTGCTGGGTGACCTGTGTCCGCTGCTGCCCGTGCTGGCACTGCTGAGTCAATTCTTCGGCCAGTGTCCGCAGACGCGGCTGCAATTGCAGTTCGAAGCCGTTACCGGGCCGTGGGAACGCTTACTGGAAGACGACACCGACCTCATCGTCCACCGCGTGCCGAAAGGGGACGTGCGCATGGAGTGGATCGGCCTTGGCAAGATCGCCATGGTGCCGGTAGTGGCGCCGGGCTTTCTGCCGTTCTCCATCACATCGTCGATCACGCCGCAGCAGATGCAGCGCTTCATGCAGTGCGTCATCAACGACTCGGCACGCAACCCGCCCGAGCAATCCCACTACGTCATCGACGGGGCGCCGCAGTGCGCCGTGCCCGACCAGTTGATGAAGAAAGAACTGATTCTCCACGGCATGGCGTGGGGGCACCTGCCGCGTTTCCTGATCGATGCGGAATTGCGCGAATGGACATTGCTGTCGATTGCGGGGCGGCATTTTCCCGGCATGGTGCAGGAGTTAGCGGTCGCCCGCCGGCGAGATCGGCCGCACGGGCCTGTCGCCAATCGGCTGTGGGACTTTCTCGGCGACCATGCGCCTGTGCTCGAGCCGGCGTTGGGTCGCATGCCGCGTCAAACGGGTGCGGCCAGCCGAAAGCGGACATAACCTGCTGGGACGCAGGCCGGCCGTCCCGGCTTGAGGCGGACAATCAAGCGGCCTGCTTGGTCGCGTTCATGTAGTTGCGGTTGTAGTTGAGCACGCGGCCGGTGGCGAGGTCATAGCCGACACGCCCTGTCAGCGTTTCCAGCGCGCGACCATACAGGTGGAAGTGGCGGGTGGGAGCGTTGCCCACCACGTGGATGCTGTGGATGTCGTCATCCAAGAAGGTGATGGGCGTGCCGGGCTGCACCACGACTTCGCGCGACAGGGCAAGTGTGGCGCGCTCCGGGTCGCGGCCATCGTCGGTGCGTGTGTAGACGCGGTTCAACTCTTGGCCTTCGAGTGCAACGATGACCGCCCACGTCGTGTGGTTGTGGGGCGGCGTCGTCTTGCCCGGGTTGATGGAGTTCAGGTACAGCGCGAAGGTCTGATCCGGTTCTGCATGCAGCAGGTAACGGCTGGAGGCATCGGCATCGCCGGCTGCGGGCGGTGGGAAGGCATCGAGCGGGAACAGCGCTTCTTGCGCGGCCAGTTCCTGCAGACGATCGGCAATGCGTGCAAGCGATGCATGCGTAATGCCGTCTTGCGCGGCAATGGCGCGGATGGCGACGAGGGTTTGGTGGACCGCGCGGTCGCGTTGTTGGGCGAGACTCATGGCAGCTCAAAGCGGATCAATGAAGCACTCAGTGTAGGGCGCCGGCAGCGCACGACCAACGCAGCATCCTGCATATGGTTAGACGCATCCGTTCCTTCTCGGGCGCGGGCCGGCATGCCTAACATGGGCGCCTTCAGAAACGCGCGAGGCCTGCATGACACGCTCTTCCATCGACGCCCATTCCAACGCGCCGGATGCCTCGGATTCTCTTGCAACACGCATCATTCACGCTGGCAGCCCCCCGTTCGTGCAGGGCACCGCGCCCGTCAACGTGCCGGTGGAGCGCACCAGCACCGTTCGCCATGCCAGCACCGCCGCGCAGCACGACGTGTACGCGCGCCGCAAGGCCGGCGAAAACATCGCCAGTTACGGCCGCCACGGCTCTCAAACACACCGCGCGCTCGAAGACGCATTGTTGGCACTGGAGGGCGGCGTGCGCGCGTTTCTTGTGCCGTCCGGCTTGTCGGCGATTTCGCTGACGTTCCTGGCGCTGTTGTCGCCCGGCGACCACGTGGTGGTGACAGACAGCGTGTATGCGCCCGTGCGGCGGCTCGACAAAGGGCTGCTGCAACGTCTGGGCATCGAACTGACGTATGTGGACCCGCGCGACGGGCAACTCGAAGCGGCCATCCGGCCGCACACGCGGTTGATCTATACGGAATCGCCGGGGTCGCTGCTCTATGAAATCTACGACTTGCGTGCTATCGCCCGAATAGCGCAACGGCACGGCATCGCATTGGCCACAGACAACACCTGGGCGTCTGGCATTCTCTTCCGGCCGCTCGATGCAGGCGCCGATATCTCAATCCTGGCGGCCACCAAGTACGTAGCGGGGCATTCCGATGTGATGTTGGGTGCGGTTGTTGCCCGCACCGATGCCGTGGCCGCGCGTATTGCCGCTGCACATGATGTGCTCGGCCTCACGATTGGTGCCGATGATGCTTACCTGGCGCTGCGCGGCGTGCGCACGTTGCCGGTGCGCATGGCCCAGCACCAGCGTAACGCCACGCGCGTGGCGCAGTGGCTGCAGGCGCAGCCGGGCGTTGGGCGGGTGTTCTATCCGGCATTGCCCGGTGACCCGGGCCACGCGCTGTGGCGGCGGGATTTCTCGGGCGCCAACGGGCTCGTTTCATTCGTGCTGGAAGGCGCGGATCAGTACGCCACGGAACGGGTCGCCGATGCCTTGCGCCTGTTCGCGATTGGCGCGTCGTGGGGCGGGTACGAAAGCCTGGTCACCGTGGTGGCGCCCGAAAGATTGGCTGACCACGCGCAATGGGATCAGGCTGGCGCCGTGCTGCGCCTGCATGTCGGCCTGGAAGACGCCGATGACCTGATCGCCGATCTGGAGCAGGCCCTGCAGCACGCGCCCGCGGCGGCACTGCACGCGATTGGCGGCTGACCGTCAGATGGCAAACGTCGTGCTGGCGAAGGCGGCGTGCCATGGTGCGCGGACAGTCGGCCGCGCGCCCGCATGACCCGATAGCGCGCGCGACAGGAATGCACGTGTGCGCTCGCTCGTCGGGGAGGAAAAAACCTGTTCTGCCGGGCCGCGCTCCACCACGACGCCGTGCTCGGTGAACACCACCTCGTCGCTGATGGCACGCGCGAAGGCCATTTCGTGCGTGACCAGGACGCAGGTCAGGCCGTCGTCGACCAATTCGCCGATGACGTTGAGGACTTCGCCAACCGTTTCCGGATCAAGGGCGGATGTCACTTCATCGAACAGGATCAGTTCCGGCTCCATGGCCAGCGCGCGGGCAATCGCAACGCGCTGCTGCTGGCCGCCGGAGAGCTGTCCGGGGTGCGCGCGGGCCTTGCCTTCCAGGCCGACTTTCTTGAGCAGCGCATGCGCGGTGGCTTCAGCGTCTGGGCGCGCCTTGCCGAGCACGCGCACGGGTGCGGCGATCAGGTTGTCGAGTACGCTCAGGTGCGGAAACAGGTTGTACTGCTGGAACACAAAACCGATTCGCTTGCGCAGGGCAATGGTGTCTTCTTCGGTGGCGAGTTGGTCGACGCGGATGCCATCCACGGTGATGCTGCCGCGCTGCGGCCGGAGCAAGCCGCTGATGCAACGCAGGAGCGTTGACTTGCCCGAGCCCGACGGCCCGATGATGGACACGGCTTGCCCGCGCTGGACGTCGAGGTCGATGCCCGACAATACCGGCGTGATGCCGAAACTCAGGTGCACGTCGCGTAGCGAGACGAGCGGCGGGGGAACCGGCGTAGGTGTATCGAGAGGAAGAAGTTCAGGCAGCGACATGCGCGCGCTCCATGCGCCGGGTCAGGCACGAAATCGGGTAGCAGTAGAGGAAGAACAAGGCGAGCACGGTGAAGTAGGTCAGCACCGTAAACGGCGTGCGGTTGACCGTGTTGCTGGCGATCTGGGCAGTGTCGAGCAGATCGTGCACGCCCACCAGAGACGCCAGGGCCGTGCCCATGGTGATGACGGCATACAGGTTCATCCACGAAGGCAGCATGCGCTGCACGCACTGCGGCAGCACGATGCGCCAAAGGATGTCCCGCCGCGTAAATGCCAACGACGCAGCGGCTTCCCACTGCGTCTGCGGGATCGACTGCACTGCGCCACGGAAGATTTCCGCCACATGAGCACTTGCCGGCAATGCCAGCGCGAACGTCACCTTGAGCCAATCCGGAAACGGGATCACGTGGCCGCGCACGACAATTTCGAAGGGCACCGCATACGCAATGCCGTAGACCAGCACAAGCCAGGGCGCATTGCGGAACGCGATGACATAAACGCCGGCGAGATGTCTTAGCCCACGCACCGGCGACAAGTGCAGCGCGCCAATCGCCAGCCCGACGAGAGTGCCCAGCCCGACGGCCAGCAAGCTGATGCCGACGTTGATGCCCAGCCCCCGAAGCAATGCGGGTGACCAATGCAAAAGCGTGGCGAAAAGGGTGTCAGGCATGCGCGGCGCCCCCCAGTGTGGTGTGGCCGGTGGCACCGTACCCCGGCATCCGCAACCGGCCTTCGATCCACACGCCCAGCGCATGCACAGCATAGGTCACCACGCCGTAGAACAACAGCAACAACACCATGCATTCGAGCACGTTGTCGCGCTGTGTCCAGATCATCAGCGCGCTATACGTGAGGTCGCCCACCGCAATGGCCGATGCCAGCGACGATGCCTTGACCAGCTCGACTGTGTTGTTCATTAGCGAGGGCCATGCAGCGCGAAGTGCCAGCGGCAGTTGCACGCGCCACAGGCGCTCGCGTGCGCTGAAGCCGAGCGAGGTTGCAGCTTCCAGCATGGCGGGTGGCACGGCTTCAATGCCGGCACGCAGGGCTTCTGCATGAAAAGCCGCCTTGTGCAGGGAGAGCAATGTCACCGCCCAGAAGAACGGTGTGAGCGGGTTGGTCAGCTGCCACTGCGACAGCGTTTGCGTGATGAGCGTGTTGACGACGAGGAACGCGCAGCACAACTGCACGAGCGTGGGCGTGTTGCGCGTCAGTTCGATAAAGCCCTGAGCGAGCCATCTCACGCGCTTGTGCGGCGACACCAGCAGCCGTGCAAGCCCGACACCAAAGACCAGGCTCAACACCACGGTGCTCAGCATCACCAGCAGCGAAACCTTCGCGCCTTGCAGCAGCGCATGGCGCTCATACGCCTCGGCCAGAAAGCCGTAGTCGAGGCCGGCGTGGCGCACCAGCGCAATCGCCCGCGTGAGCAGATCGTCAGTCAACTGCAGCCTCTCGATCAGCCGCGCGTGGCCTTCAGCTTGTCATGCCATTCGACCAGCGCGGGCGAAGGCGGCAGGATGCCGTTCTTCTTTTCCGTTTCGATCAGCCAGCCGGTGCGGTGCCAGCCCTGCACGATACGGTCGAGTGCGGCCACGGTGTCGTTCTCGCCCTTGCGCGCCCAGATGACGGTGGGAGAAGGGATGAGGTCGGGGCCGACGATGCGGTAGTCCTTCCATTCGGGGTTGCTGCGCGGCAGCGGCTGCAACAGCGTGGCGTCGTGCACGGCGGCGGCGCAGTTGTTGCCGCGCAGGGCCAGCAAGGATTCGGCCGGGCTCTTGAAGCCCTTGGGCGTCGCGCCGATGTCAGCTGCCAGCGGCTTGGCATAGCTGCTGCCTTGCGACAGGCAGACGTCCTTGCCTCTCAAGTCGCTCCATTGGTGCACCGGGCTGTCCTTCGCGACCAGCGCGACGCCGCCCACGCGATAGTAGGGCGTCGGCACATGTGCGAGCAGCTCCGCGCGTTCGGGGTTCAGTTCCATCGCCGCAACCAGGACGTCAACACGCCCCTGCTGCAGAAACTGCACGCGGTTAGAAGGTTGTACCTGCACCGTCTCCACTTCTACGCCAAGGCCGCGCCCGAGTGCCTGTGCAAGGTCGACGTTGAAGCCCGTGCCGCGTTGCGTGACGGGGTCGATGGAGCCGAAAGGTCCACCCGAGAGCACCACGCCAACCACAATCTTCTTGCGCTGCTGGATCTTGTCGAGCGTGGCATCGGCATGGGCCACCGTTGCTGTGAGCGCGGCGGCCGCGGCCAACGCGATGGAAGCGAAGGCAGATCGGCGGGACGAAGAAGAAGGGATGGACATGGCGGGCGACAGATTGTTTCTGAGGCAGCCATTGTCTGAGACGCCCGTCGCGCAGCGAACGAATAAAAACCGGAAACGTTATGCGCCGCTCAAGGCTTTTGTGAGCTCAGGCGGATGCGCCAGGCGTGCCGGCGGCAGCGCATCCACTCGACGGCACGGCGGCCTAGGGCGATTGACGGCAATTCGACATAACGATGCACCAGCACGGCCAGCGCCAGCGTAAGCGCCAGGTTGACGGCAAACACCATCAGCTGGGTGCCGATCCATTCCGGTGCGAGCCTGCCCACCACGCGATGCGTGGCTTCAATCACGCCCGGGTGCGCGAGATAGAGTGCATACGACAGCTCACCCAGCCACACTGCGACGCGGGGCACGCGCAGCTCGCCGCAGTGCTCCATGGCCACCATGCCGAACAGCAACGCGCCTGCGGGCAGCCCACGCGCCAGCAGATCGAACTTCGGGACCGGGCCGACGACCGACATCACGAACGTTGCCACGCCAATTGCCATCAGGACACGCGCAACGGCCGGTGTCAGGCGATGCCGATGTGCCGCATACAGCCATGCCAATCCTGCGCCCAGCAGAAACTCCAGCACCAGCGGATTGGCTGCCATGGCCTGCAGTGGTGTGGCCCAGTGGTACAAGGCTTCCGGGTTGCCCTGCACGACGCCGCTGTGCCAGAACGGAACGATGATCGTCGTCGTGAACAGCGCCAGAGCCACCAGCCCGAGCGCGCGCCGGCCAAAGAGCGCCAGCCCAACCGCACACAGCGCGTAGAAGAATACTTCGTAGTTGAGCGACCAGCCGACATACAGCGGCGGGTATCCAAAGTACGGCGCATCGACATTGGCCTGCGGCACAAACGCGAGCGAGGTGAGCAGTACGCCGGCCGACACCGGGTTGAACCACGTGGAATACAGCACGGACATCAGCCAGTAGGGCGGCGCCAGGCGGAACGCCCGCTTGACGAGAAATTCGTCGGCCGGTTCGGGCCCCTTGGGGCCGAGGATGGCCACCCACGCAATGATGAAGCCGCTGATGACGAAGAACACGTCCACACCGACATGCCCGCGCTTGATCACATGCGACGTCAGCCACGCAAGCGCAGGGATGTCGGCATGGGCCAGGGCGAGCCCGGAGTGGTACACCACGACATACAGCGCAGCGAAGCCCCGCAGCGCCTGGATGCTGAGTAGAGAAGACGAAGAACTGTTCACGCGGGATGGCTATCGATAACGCAAAAAGCAACCTACGCAGGCGAGCAAGCTACGTGCCCATCACGTCTTCGTGTGCCGGTGTCCCGGGCTTCGCGGCAAAAGGTGACGTGCGCGGCGCGCCAACCTCGCCCAGGCGAATCAGCCGGGCCCGCACCACGTTGCGGCTTACACCCAGCACGCGTGCGGCGTCGCTTTGACTGTAGTGGCAGTACCGGAAAACCTCCCGGAACAGCGCATCTTCCACCAGTTGATAGACATTCCCCACGCTGTCGTTACAGAGGTGCTGGATCGCTTGGCATAGCAGGTCAGCTTCGTCTGTGCTGTACGGCACAGAAGGTTGCGTGGTCGACGCGGTCGCGCGAGCAATGGGTGGGTCGGTGTCGGTTTGAGCTTGGGCACAGGCAGAGCGGCTCGACAGCCTCAGGTCGGGCGCATCGATGGTGTTTCCATCGCACAGCAGGAGCGTCCGATGAATGACGTTTTCAAGTTCGCGCACGTTGCCGTGCCAGGGGCTTTGTGTCAGCAGGCGTTCGGCTGCCGGTGTGAGCGTCGCGCGCGCGTGGCCGAGTCGCTTGCTGTAGGTGTTGATGAAATAGCGTGCCAGCGGAACGATGTCGCCCGGACGTGATCAGGTGGACATCGATGGGAAGAACCTCGGCGAGGGCGGCCAGCAGTTGCTCGACCAGCACGAGTGTGCGCGAGGGGCGCTGCACGCTCCCCGAAACGGCCACGACCTTGAACTTGCGACTCATTGTGAGTACCTCTGCGCTTGCGCGATCGACGGAACGATATGAATGCCTGAGCGCGGGCGGCCTTGAGCCATGTCCTGCGCATGCAAATCATTCTGCGTTGCACTATGTGCAGTGGCATACGTAGAAATCGGAGCATCTATATTTCAATGCTCGCGTTTCACGCTAAGTCTCTGAGCTGTAAAGAGAATTGAATTCAGTCTTTGATGTTGGCGTGTTGTTGCCATTCCGCAATTGCGCATCGTCATATCGAAAGACGAATTCCGGATGCTTTCAAGCGCGCAATTTGCTGGAGCGTTGCTTCCAAAGCATCACGATCGACGTGCAGGTCGAAGGTGATGATCTGATGATCGACAGCGTCAGCTGCGGGTAGTGCACCCGGCTGCGCGCTCGAGGAGCAGCGCACGCTCCTGCCGATTGTGCGTGAGTGCAGCAGCACGCTCGTACTCCACGCGTGCCTCGTCCATGCGGTTGAGGCGTGCAAGAAAATCGGCGCGCACGCTGGGCAACAGGTGATAGCTGCGCAGCGCCGGTTCGGCCAGCAGCGTATCGACGATTTCGAGGCCCGCTTGCGGCCCATACGCCATCGCCACCGCAACGGCGCGGTTCAGCTCGACGACGGGAGAGGGCGTGAGTTGCGCGAGCGCGTCGTACAGCGCGGCAATGCGCGTCCAGTCGGTGTGCTCAGCGGTGCGTGCGCTTGCATGGCATGCCGCAATGGCGGCCTGCAGCCCATACGGGCCGAGCCCTCGCCCGCAGGCTTCAGCCTGTGCCAGCGCGGCAAAGCCACGCTGGATGAGCAGGTAATCCCAGCGGCTGCGGTCTTGCTCCATCAGCAGGATGGGGCGGCCGCCGGGACCCACACGCGCACGCAGGCGCGAGGCCTGCAGCTCCATCAGCGCGAGCAGTCCATGCACTTCGGGCTCGCCCGGCATGAGGCCGGCAAGGATGCGGCCCAGCCGCTGCGCTTCTTCGCATAGCGTGGGGCGCGTCCAGTCGTTGCCAGCGGTGGCGGCATAGCCTTCGTTGAAGACGAGATAGATCACCTGCAGCACCGCTGAAAGCCGCTCGGGCAACGTATCCGCATCGGGCAGCTCGAAGGGCACGCGCGCGGCGGCCAGCGTCTTTTTCGCACGCACGATGCGCTGCGCCACCGTGGGCTCCGGCACCAGGAAGGCGCGGGCGATCTCGTCCGTGGTGAGCCCGCCAAGCAGTCGCAGCGTCAGGGCCACACGGCCTTCGTGCGGCAGCACCGGATGGCAAGAGATGAAGACCAGCCGCAGCAGATCGTCGCTGATGGCCTCGTCGCGCGCCATTTCGGCATCGGCCTGGGCCAGCTCCTGTTCGATCTCCAACTCGATGGCGAGCAGCGCATGCTTCTGCTCCGCCAGCGTGTGATGGCGCAGCCGGTCAATAGCGCGGTGTTTGGCGGCGGCCGTGAGCCACGCGGCCGGGTTGTCTGGGATACCCGATACGGGCCATTGCTCCAGCGCCGCGACCATCGCGTCCTGCGCCAGCTCTTCTGCCAGGCCTACGTCGCGCAGCAGGCGCGCAAGCCCGGCGATGATCCTGGCCGATTCCATGCGCCACACCGCGTCAATCGTGCGGTGGACGGCGAGCGCATCCTGCGTCGAACCGGCCATGCCGACGGCCCTTATTGCTGCTTGGCGGCCAGTTCGGCGCGCAGGCGTTCTTCGCGCTCGCGCGCTTCCGGCGTGAACTCCGCACCAAAATCTTCCGCTTCAAACACGCGCCGGATTTCGAGGCGCACATTGCCGCCGCCATCCAGCGCCGGCCAGCGCTTGACCCACTCGAGCGCTTCTTCTTCCGACTTGACCTGCAGCATGGTGTAGCCGGCGATCAGCTCCTTGGCTTCGGCAAACGGGCCATCGATCACCGTCGGCTTGCCGCCCTTGAATTCCACGCGTGCGCCGCGCGAACTGGGGTGCAGGCCTTCGCCGCCGAGCAGCACGCCCGCCTTGGCCAGCTCTTCCATGTACTTGCCCATGGCGGTCAGCAACTCTTCGCTGGGCATCACCGAGGCTTCGGTGTCTTGGTCGGCCAGTCGCAGGATCATGAATCGCATGGTGTTTCTCCTTGGTTCGGTTGGGTGAGAGGCTTCGCAAGATGTTTGCGCCTCTACTTGCACGTCGGATGAAGGGTGGGCGAAATCGACACGCTGCGACTGAGAAGATGTAACTGCATGTAACTGCGACGTGGGGGGAGGAAAGCGGGGCCTTCTTTTTGGCAGCCCTCGTGTGACTTCAATTCGCCATTGCCTCGCCATGCGCGCATTCCGGCACTTCGGTCGGCTCGCGGAATATCTCACTCGCGCGATACGACTCACCCCATTCGCGCAGGCTGATCAGCACCGGCGCGAGCGATTCGCCAAGCGGGGTGAGCGCATATTCGACCTTGGGCGGCACCTGCGGATAGACGTGCCGGGCGATGACACCGTCCGCTTCGAGTTCGCGCAATTGCAGCGTCAGCATGCGCTGCGTGGCATTCGGAATCAGCCGCGTCAACTCCATGAAGCGCTTCTTCCCGGGTAACAGGTGGAACAGGATCACGGGCTTCCAGACCCCACCAATCACGGAAAGCGTGACTTCGACGGCGCAGCCGCTCTTGCCGTCCAGACGTTTCAGACGCATGGTTTTATACCTACAAAAATGATAGTACCTGTGAAAATTGTACGTTCTTGCGATGCAGATGGTAGGCCCTGACAATGCCTGCAATGCGGTATCGCTGCAAGTTGCGCGGCGCTGCCTTTTCGCAACCTTTCCATTAAGGATGTCGTGCTCATGAAAGCCATTACCCTGCGCCAGCCTGCTGGTCTCGACAAACTTCACCTCGTTGATCTGCCCGACCCCGGCCAGCCGGGCGCCGGAGAAATCCGCGTGCGTGTGCATGCCAGCTCGCTCAACTTTCATGATCTGGGTGTGGTGACCGGACGCATGCCCAGCGCCGACGGCCGCATCCCGATGTCCGACGGCGCCGGGGTGGTGGAGGCGGTCGGCGAGGGCGTGGACGAGTTTGCGGTGGGCGATTCGGTCGTGTCGACGTTCTTCCCGACATGGCTGGATGGCGGCCCGACACTCTCCGATTTTGCGACCGTACCCGGCGACGGCGTTGACGGCTATGCGCGCGAATACGTCGTGCGCCCGGCGCATTGGTTCACGCATGCCCCACGCGGCTACAGCCATGCCGAGGCGGCGACGCTGACGACGGCGGGGCTCACCGCATGGCGGGCGCTGGTGGTCGACGCGCGCCTGAAGGCGGGCGATACCGTGCTCGTGCTCGGCACGGGCGGCGTGTCCATCTTTGCGCTGCAATTTGCCAAGAGCATGGGCGCAACCGTGATTGCAACCTCGTCCTCCGACGACAAACTCGCGCGGGCGCAGGCATTGGGCGCCGATTTCACGATCAACTACCGGCGTGATACCGACTGGGCGGCCAAAGTGCTGGAGTACACGAATGGCCGGGGCGTCGACAACGTGATCGAAGTGGGCGGGCCCGACACGCTGGGCCAATCCATCCAGGCATGCCGCACCGGCGGACATATCGCCCTGATCGGCGTGCTCACCGGTATTGCCGGGCCGGTGCCGACCGTCGAGCTGATGCGACGGCACCAGACGCTGCAGGGCTTGATTGTCGGCAGCCGGCGCCACCAGCGCGACATGGTCCGCGCGATCGATGCAACCGGCATCAAGCCGGTGATCGATCAGACGTTTGCGCTGGAGGACATTGCCGATGCGTTTGCGCATCAGGCGGCTGGCAAGCATTTCGGCAAGCTCTGCCTGTCGATTTGAATTGCCTGGGCGGCGCGAAACACCATCAAGTGGGGCGCCGCCGCCCCGTATCTGCCGGCCGATGCACGGGCGCGGGCGCCGAGCTTAAACGGTGAAGTATTCGGGCCGCAGCCGGCGCGTGATTTCCAGCACCGGCAGTACGTGGTCCAGATGCTCGCGCATGGCGCGAACAGCCCGCTTCGGGTCGTTGGACGCGAGAGCGTCGATCACGGCGCGGTGCTCGGCCAGCACCTCGGTCATGCGGCCCTCCAAGGGGAGGGTCAGCAAGCGATAGCGGTCGATCTGCGTTTTGACTTCCAGGATGATCTGCCAGACGCCGGGGTAGCCCGACAGCTCGGCCAGCGTGGCGTGAAACGCTTCGTCGGTGCGGAAGAAACCGCGCCGGTTGCTCTCGCGCACGCATTGCGCCTGCCGCTCCAGCACAACATTGAGCTTGTGGATGCCTTCGGGCGTCATGCGCTCTGCGGCCTTCTCGATGATGGCGACTTCCAGCGCGCCGCGCACCAGCATGGCTTCTTCCAGCGTGTTGAGCGGGATGCGCGACACGAATGTCCCGACGCGCGCCTGCACGTCGATCAAGCCTTCCTCCGCCAACCGCTGGACGGCTTCGTGCACAGGCGTGCGGCTGGTACCGAATTCCTCTGCGAGATCCTTCTCGACGATGCGCGTTCCGGGCAGCAACTCCATCTCGACGATCCGCTCGCGCAGACTGAGATACACGCGTCGAGAGGCGGTCATGGTGGCCTCGTCCTCAGGTGACGAGGGGAAAGGGCGCGAAGTCATACAGCTCGCAACGAGTTCGGGTGGGAGAGGATGGGATTGCAACGGCGGTGCCTGGGATTGTCGATGCGGTCACAGGCCAAAGGCGGCGCGGGCATCATGATAGCGGCAAAGTCCGCGCGCTTGAACTGAGGCGAACCCGGCACAGCATCGAAGCCGACACCGTGCCGGGCGCGTCAATCGGTCAGAACCGGTGAATCATGCCCACAGCCACCGCCAACTGCGACCCCGTTGCCGAAGGTGCGCCGTTCTGGCCGTCGCCGATCGACGCCGTGGCATCGATGATGCTGCCGGTGGGCGAGATCGTCTTACCCTTTGCCTTCTGATACGCCTCCAGAACGTACAGGCCCGTGCGCTTCGAGAGGCTGTAGTACTGCGACAGGTTGAACTGGTGATACGTCGCTGCATCGGCAATGCCGTTGGCCTTGGTGGCGCGCGTATACGAATAGCCCGCAGCCAGGTCGAGCGTCGGCGTGGCCTTGTAGTGCAGCACTGCGCCGCCGGTATTGAAGATCGCCTGGCTGGCGAACTTGGAGTTCACGCCCGGGATGTACTGCACGTTGGTATACGACACCGACACGTCCCATGCCGGCGAGAAGGTGTAAGAACCCAACACGGCAAAGCGCTGTTGCGCAGCCGCCAGCTGGTAGCCCGCATTGATGGCGGACACGGCAGGTTCGCTGCCGCCGTTGGACAGCGATGAGTTCGCGCCCCATGCACCGCCGCCCACCGTCGAGTTGTTCACGCGCATGAAACCCGCGCCCACGCCGACCGGGCCATTGGCGTAGCGCGCAGCAAAGCTCCAGGTCGAGCCGTTGCCCGCGCTGCCCGGCGTTTCGCCCAGGCCGTACGAGCCGCTGAAGGTCACGCCGCCCAGCGTGGGCGAGGTGTAAACCACCGAGTTGTTGACGCGGTAGTTGGTGTCGAGGGAGTCGATATCGCCTGGGTGCGCGCCGTAGAAGCCGGTCAGCCAGGTGATCGGGCTGTACGGGGCGAGGATCGAAAAATACGCCGTGTACTGACGGCCCAGCGTGACGGTGCCCAGGTCGCGGTTGGCCAGCCCCACGAAGGCCTGGCGGTTGAACATCAGCCCCGAGACCGATTGGGAGCCCGTGTCGCCGTTAAAGCCTTCTTCGAGCACGAACTGCGCGCTGTTGCCGCCGCCCAGCTCTTCGTTGCCCTTGAAGCCGAAGCGGCTGCCCGACCAGATGCCGCTGTTCTGCTTGACGACCGAGTGGCCGTTCGATGTCGAGCCGACCGAGGTCTGGTTGCTCTGGTACCCGATCGACACGTCGATGTTGCCGTACAGCGTGACGCTGCTCTGCGCGTACGCCGATCCGGTCACGCCCCCCGTGAGCGCGATCGCTGCTGCGATTGCTAATTGGCGCTTCATGACGACTCCTTCCTTGATGTCGCAGCCGTGGCTGCATGTTGGTTATTCGTTGGGACGGCCTCAGAACACCGGGTGTCCGTTGATCACGCTCGGCAGCCAGGTCGAGAAGAACGGCATGTAGGTCACCACGTTGATGGCGGTGAAGATGGCGAGGTAGTAGGGCCACGCGATCTTGGTGGTCTCGCCGATCGAGACCTCACCGATGGCGCAGCCGACAAACTGCACCGAGCCGATGGGCGGATGCACCAGCCCCAGCGAGCAGTTGAGCAGGAGCATGATCCCGAACTGCACCGGGCCGACGCCGCAATGCATGGCCATGGGCAGGAACAGGGGCGTGGTGATCAGGATGTGCGCCGCCATGTCGACGAACGTGCCCAGGAACACCTGCAGGATATTGATGTAGAGCAGCATCAGCCACGGTGCGGCGCTGGTCTGCGTGAGCATCTGCTCGATGGCGTCCGGGATCTCGAGGTAGGCCATCTGAAAGCGCAGCATGTTCGATACGGCAATCAGCAACAGCACCACGCCCGTGGTCTTGGCGGCATGGGCCAGGGCGCGGCGGAACTTGGTCCACGTCATGGAGCGATAGACCAGCACCGTGAGGCACAGGGAATACGCAACCGCGATGGCGGCGGCTTCGGTGGCGGTGGCAATACCCATGGCCACGCACACCAGGATCAGCGCGATCACCATCAGGCCCGGTACCGCGCCCACAAAGGCGCGTGCAACGGCAAGCCAGCCGGGAAAGGGCGGCAGCTCGGTCGAGCCGTCGGCACGGCGCGGGAATCCGTAGCGCTTCGCTTGCCAGTAGGCGGCAATCAGCACGAAGCCCATGACCCACAGCACCGGCAGCAGCCCCGAGAACAGCAGGTCGCCAATCGACACGCCGCTTACCTGCTGGCCGTTGAGCGAGCCCACGATGCCCTGCGCCGCAAAGGCGTAGATGATCATGTTGGTGGAGGTCGGCATGAGCGCGCCGGCCAGCGAGGCATGCGTGGTCACGTTCACGGCGTAGGCTGCGCTGTAACCTTCGCGCTTCATCAGCGGAATCACCACGCCGCCCATGGCGGACGTGTCTGCGGTGGGCGAGCCCGAGACGCCGCCGAACAGCGTGCAGGCCACCACGTTTGCCATGCCCAGGCCACCGCGGAAGTGCCCCACCAGCGATTGCGCGAAGCGCAGGATGCGGTCTGCAATGCCGCCGTGCAGCATCAGCTCGCCCGACAGGATGAAGAACGGCACGGCCAGGAACGAGAATGCGTTCATGCCGGAGATCATCGACTGCATGGCGGTGGCCGCCGGCAGACCTTCGTGCAGATACGTCAGCACGCATGACAGGCCGAGCGCGAACGACACCGGTACGCCCAGCATGAGAAACGCCAGAAAACTGACGGAGAGAATGGCGAGGTCCATGGTGACTTAACGTGCGTCTTGCGCGAACAGCCCGATCAGGCGTTCGAGGGCGAACAGGGCGATGGCGACACTCGCCACGATGGGAATCCAATAACGAACCGCTTCCGGCAGCCCGAGGATGGGGATGCGGTCTCCGAACGTGGTTTCGGCCATGTCGAAGCAGCCGATGAAGATCACCACGGCAAAGGCGATCAGGCACAGCTTCTGCAGCAAGTGCGCGGCGCGCTTGCCGCCTGCGGGAAGTCGTTCAACAAAGGAGTCCAGGCCGATATGGCCGCCTTCGCGCACCTTGAGCGCGGCCCCGAACATGGCGATGGCCACCACCATGAGCAGGGCGATGGGTTCAACAAAATCCGGCGCGTTGTTGAAGACGTAGCGCATCACCACGCCGTAGAAGACGAGCACGGTCAGCGTGGCCAGGCATAGCGCCGCCACGAGCGTGAGCACGAGCGCAAACGCATCGTTGATGCGTTTGAGTAAAGACATCGATTGCATGCTGAACCTGGAAGGGGAACGCGGTATCGGAGGTGGGCAGGCGGAGGCCGGTTCCTGCAACGACGTACATCGGCCGCCTGCCCGGCGCGGAGCCCACGGGATGGGCGCAGGCCCCGCGCTTGAGGGGAGGATGCAGGCTTACTTGGTCGCCACGATCGCGTTGACGATGTCCTTCATCTGCGGCGTGGTTTCGTACTTCGTCCAGAGGGGCTGCATGGCCTTGACGAAGGCGGCACGGTCTACCTGCGAAGCCGGCACGATGGTGGCGTTGCCCTTGGTCACGGTTGCCGTGGCGGCCTGCTCGCGAGCGGTCCACAGCTTGACGTAGTACGGCACGGAGTCGGCGGCAGCCTTGCGGATGGCGGCTTGCTCCTGCGGCGTGAGCGTGTCCCAAATCTTTTTGGAGAAGACGAGCACTTCCGGCGTCATCGCATGCTGCGTTTCGGAGTAGATCTGCGCGACTTCAAAGTGCTTGGTTTCCTCATACGACGGGATGTTGTTTTCCGCCGCATCCACCAGGCCCGTCTTCAGGCCGGTGTAGACCTCGCTGAACGGCATCGGCGTGGGTGTGCCCCCCATGGCCTTGATCTCGTCCACCATCAGGTCCGACGGCTGCACCCGGATCTTCACGCCCTTCATGTCGGCCGGCGTATGGATGGCCTTTTTGGCGTAGATCGAGCGTGCACCGCTCTCGTAGAACGTCAGCGCGATGAAGCCCTTGGCGGCAAATGCATCGAGAATCTTCTGGCCGACCGGGCCGTACATCACCTTGCGGAAGTGCTCGATATCGCGGAACAGGAACGGCAACGAGGGGATGACCGACTCCGGGACGATCTCGTTGAAGGCAGCGCCGTTGGCACGCACCATGTCGATCGCACCGATGCGCACCTGATCGATGGTGTCTTTCTCTGACCCCAGCGCGCTGTTGCCGAAGACCTTGACGGAATCCTTGCCGTCGGTGGCCTTCTTGATTTCCTCGCCCATGAACTTGACGGCCATGTTGGTCGGATAGGTGTCGCCATGCACGTCGGCGACACGGAAGGTGCGCGCCTGCGCTGCGCCGCTTGCGAAGGCGGACAGCAGCGCAGCGAACAGCAGGGACGTACGAGCGATTGTGGTAGAGCGTTTCATGGATGTGTTGGCTGCAAGTTCGAAGTGAAGAGGCGCTGGCCGGCGGAGCCAGCCGAGCGCAACGGATGCCGATCGCTCAGCGGGCGTCGGTCACGGTGGTGTTGAAGGTCTGTCCTGCGATCACCACGTTCTGCAGGGTGATGTCGTGCACGTTGTAGGCGTAGAGCGGCCCCGGCGTGGTGGCGCTTGCCGGGCCTGCTGCGGTGGGTGTGCCGAAGTTGCAGTTCGCGATCGTCACGCCGGTGATTGGCGGAATGGCGGGCACGGGCAGCGGGCCGTTGTAGTCGAACGCCACCGGGCCCTGCGCAACGATGGCCTGGAAGCACGAGCCC
This sequence comes from Ralstonia pickettii, assembly GCF_030582395.1. Classification (NCBI taxonomy): domain Bacteria; kingdom Pseudomonadati; phylum Pseudomonadota; class Betaproteobacteria; order Burkholderiales; family Burkholderiaceae; genus Ralstonia; species Ralstonia pickettii. The sequence goes on along the minus strand of NZ_CP104382.1, from coordinate 994,314 downwards.
GTCAGGCCGCCGGTGGTGACATTGCCGGCGGTCACGTTGGAGATGTTCACGTTCTGCACCAGGGCCGGCCGCGTGCGGATGGCGTCGGCAGCGGGCTGGTAATCGCAGTCGAACGTGATGATCCCGCCTTGGGATGCCGACGGGTTTGCCGCGTTGGTCGTCACCACGCCCAGGGGCACCGTGCCGTTGATCGGGCTGCCTGCGAGCATCTTGCTGCCGTAGCCGGCGCCTGTGAGATTGACGCCGTTGGGCAGGCTGACGTTGGTCACATAGAAGTTCTTCACGAACCCGCCGCGGTTCATGTTGGTCTTGATGCGGATGGCGATGTTCAGCGAGTTTGTTGCCCAGAACTGATTGAGCATCGCCAGATTGCGCGCATAGATGTTCTGCACGCCGCCGCCCATCTCGCTGCCCAGCGTGATGCCGCCGTGGCCGCTGTTCATCGTGCAGTTCTGGATGACGTGGTCTTGCGCCGGGCCGTAGCCGGTGTCGAGATTCTTGCCCGACTTGATGGCGATGCAGTCGTCGCCCGTGTTGAACGTGACGTTTTCACACAGCACGTTGCTGCAGGCGTCGGGATCGAAGCCGTCGTTGTTCGGGCCGATGCTGTCGACCGTCACGCCACGGATCACCACGTTCGTGCAGTGCACCGGATGGTGTTGCCAGAAGGGCGTGTTGACCGTGCGGTAGTTTTCCATCAGCACGTTGGTGCAGCCAATGAACTCCACCATGCAGGGGCGCAGGTAATGCCCGAGCCCGAAGATGCGCTTCTCGACCGGAACGCCGGCTTCGGACAGCGCCGGCAGATAGTTCTGGTCTTGCTGCCACGGCGTCGCAGGATTGGTGAGCTGTGCGTACAGCGCGCTCGGAATGCCGGGCGCAGCGGTCTGCAAGTCGACGTTGTTCGGGTTGCTGTAAGCCTGCGACGGCGTGCTCGGGCTTGCGCAACCATAGGCGCCGTTGGTGCCTTTGAAGGTCCACCAGCACGTGCTGGTGTTGCCCGTTCCGGCAAACGGCGTCATGGCTTGGCCGTTGAGCACCGAAGTCGCGCCTTCGCCCGTCAATGCGATGTTGCTAGCGTTGCGTGCGTAGATGGGCGAGCCGAAATTCAGGCAATCGTCGGCTTGCCAGCGGCTGTAATAAAGCTTGCCGTTGGTGCCGCAGTCGATGGGGCCATCCTTGGCGTAATCGGCCGGATTGGCGCTGAAGTAAATCGTGCAGTTGGCGCTGAGGTGAAAGTTGACGTTGCTCTGCAGGACGATTGGCCCGGCGCAATACCACGTGCCCGAAGGCACCACCACGCGCCCGCCGCCTGCTGCGCTGCAAGCTGCAATGGCTGCCAGAAACGCGGGGCGCGAATCGAATGCACCGGGTGCCTGCGTTGCGCCGGCGCCTGAACTGACGGGCGACTTGGTCGGATCGGTGTAGGGGCTCGTCTGCGCGACAACGCTGCAGGGCTGCGCGCCATACGCCTCGACCTGGAAATCCACGGCCGGGAATGCACTCTGCGCCACGCTCTTCAGCGAAGAAATGATGGTGGTGGCCAGCCCGCTCGGGCCCCAGATCGGATCTGCCTGCACGGGGGCCGTGGGCGTGGTGGCAACCGGTGCCGCGGCGTTGTCGGAACCGCCGCCACAGGCGCTCACGAGCGCCCCGCCGACCACGGCACCGCCGTAGCTCAGAAAGGCGCGCCGGGATGGATTGTCCGGGGTGCGGGCATTGAAGGCCGGCCGCCGCCGGTGATGGAAGGGCGCTGTCATGGGTCTCCTCGTCGGTGTTTTTCTCTGACGTGTCGCCCAGGCCGGAAGCTGCTGAACCGGTGCACGCCTTTTGATATATCAGAATTTATGGATTGATATATTAGAGGTCAAGGGTGGGTTTTCCCGATCCCCACCTCAGGATTACGTGGGCGGCGAGGGCTTCTTCAGCAGTCTTGTGGAGATGCGGATGGTCGGCGCGCCGCTCCGAGCAGCCAGTGAATAACAACTAAGCGCTACGGCCGTTGGGGTACGGCATAAGGGGGGATCTCGGCAATGGAAAGCTATGCGCAACGGGCTCACACCGGAATCGCGACTCAATCCCGACTCATGTGCGACCGAAAAGCGCGTTTTGCGCTTCATTTCATTGACGATGTCAGCGGCACAGCGTTTCATGTCAGCAAAGCAGCTCTTGCATGGAGACGCACGTGCCACACGAAGACAACGCGGCGCCAATGTACCGAAGCGGAACCGCCGCCCGCATGGCCAAGATGCCTGTGTCCACCCTACGGGTGTGGGAGCAGCGCTATGGCGTGATTTCGCCGGCCAAATCCGAGTCTGGTCAGCGCTTGTATTCGAGCGAGGACGTCAAGCGCCTCGTGCTGCTGCGTTCCCTGGTCAATCAGGGGCACGCGATTGGCGCCATTGCGCATGCCGACAGCGCCGAACTCCAGCAGTTGCTGGAGACCTCCGCGGCAGCTGAAACGCCGGTGCCTGCACCATCCAGCACCGCCATTTCGCTCGCCGTCTGTGGGACCGTGCTGGCGGAGCGTGTCCGGCGCAGGAAGGCCACGCTGGCGTCGCTCGGGATCGAGCCGGTCATCGCGCTGCCCGCCCTCGACGGCGAGGCACCGCTCGAGCAGCTGCCCCACGCAGATGCGCTGATCGTGGAGGCCGCGTCCCTGCATCCGGAGACGGCGGAAGCACTTCTGGCAGCAGCGCGCCGGTCCGGCGCCAGCGCCGTGGGCGTGATCTACAGCTTCGGCACCGTTCGCGCCACCGACATGCTGCGCGCGGCCGGCGTGCGGCTGTATCGGGAACCCAATGCGCATGGAGAACTGGACCAGGTGCTGCAAGAACTGGCACAGCTCGTCCGCGTCGACGCGGTCTACGGAAAGCTCGAACCGCTGCGGCGCAATGCCCGCCGGTTTTCAGACCGCCAGCTGGAAATTTTCGCAAACGCATCGCAGACGATTGCCTGCGAGTGCCCACGGCATCTTGTCGGGCTGATCCGCCAGCTCGACGCATTCGAGCGTTTCAGCGACGGCTGCGCGGTGCGGTCGGCGCTCGATGAACAACTGCACCGCCATCTAGGGGACGTCGCCAACCGCGCGCGGCTGATGCTCGAAGACGCGATGGAATTCGCCATCCGGGCCGAGACGCTGAATCCACCTGCGGGTTAGCTGCGTATAGGAGCGTATGCGTCCCATCCACCTCGCTCGCCAGCTCGCCTGAGGCGGCATGGGCGGTGGGAGCACCGCCGAATTTTCGGAGGCAACTTCAATGAAACTGACTTTGGATCCGCCCGGGTTTGCCGGGGCGGCTGGCAGCGTGCCGCTCTCTGTCCGGATTCGGGAGCGGTTGATGAGCGCCGGCCACCGCTTTCACGCCAATGACAACATTGCCGCCTACCTGCGCGACGGCGAGCTCGACCTGCTCCAGGCCGAGGTCGAGGAGCGCCTGCAGGGCGTGCTGCGCGCGCTGGTCATCGACGTGGAGCAAGACCACAACAGTCGGGAGACGGCGCGCCGCGTCGCCAAGATGTTCGTGCGCGAGGTATTTGCCGGGCGCTATGTCGACGCCCCCGAAGTGACTGCATTTCCGAATGCAGAGCGGCTCAACGAACTCATGGTGGTGGGGCCGTTGCGCGTGCGCAGTGCCTGCTCACACCACCTGTGCCCGGTCATGGGGCGTGCATGGGTGGGTGTCATGCCGAACAAGGACTCCCAGTTGATCGGACTGTCCAAGTACGCCCGGCTGATCGATTGGGTCATGAGCCGCCCGCAGATCCAGGAAGAAGCCATCAAGCAGATTGCCGATCTGCTGGAAGACCGCATGGCGCCCGACGGCCTGGCGGTCGTGCTGGAAGCCGAGCACTACTGCATGCACTGGCGCGGCACGAAGGACGACGAGTCGCGCATGGTGAGCAGCGTGATGCGCGGCGTGTTTCTGTCCGATCCCAGCCTGCGGCGCGAGTTTCTTGCGCTGCTGCCCGGCCGTAACGGCGGATGAGCACCGAGCCACCCCTAGAGACATCGCCTTGAACATTCTTCAGTTTCCTGCAAAGCGCATCGCCGTGGTCGGCTCCGGCATATCGGGGCTGGCGGCCGCGCATTTTCTTGCGAAGCGGCACGCCATGACGCTGTTCGAGGCGGCCCCCCGGCTGGGCGGACATACGAATACCGTCGACATCGAGGAGGGCGGCCAGGTGTTCGGCGTGGACACCGGCTTTCTCGTGTTCAACGCGCGCACGTATCCGAACCTGATTGCGCTGTTTGACGAGCTTGGCGTGGCGCATTGCGAGAGCGACATGTCGTTCAGCGTGTCGGTTGACGGTGGGGCCCTGGAGTGGGCCGGCACCAGCCTCAGCACGGTCTTTGCGCAGCCGCGCAATCTCGTGTCGGCGAGGTTCCTGTCGATGCTGAGCGACATTCTTCGCTTTAACCGCCAGGCGCACGCCAACCTGGCTGCGGCGCGCGCCGAACGCCAAAGCCTGGGCGCGCTGCTGGCGGCTGGCCGCTATGGTGAGCCGTTCTGTGCGCACTATCTGCTGCCGATGGCCGCCGCAATCTGGTCCACGCCCAGCCGCGACATCCTGTCGTTCCCCGCCGAAACGTTCCTGCGGTTTTGCTTGAACCATGGTTTGCTACAGGTCTTCAACCGCCCCCGTTGGCGCACCGTCAAGGGTGGCGCGCGGAGCTACGTGCGCGCCATTGCGAGCCGGCTGGCCGATGTGCGTGTCGGCACGCCGGTGCGAGGCATCCGCCGGGCAGAGACCTATGTCGATATCCGCACGGATTCGGGAAGCGAGCGATACGACGCCGTGGTGCTGGCCACGCACGCCCCGCAGACCCTGCGTCTGCTCGACGACGCCACGGACGACGAGCGCGCCGTGCTGGGCGTATTCCGCTATCAGCCCAATACGGCATTCCTGCACCGCGATACACGCCTGTTGCCGCGTCGGCGACGCGTGTGGTCGGCGTGGAACTATCTGGATGCGCCGCATGCCGGCACGACAGCGGGCGCACCGTGCGTCAGCTACCTGCTGAACCAGTTGCAACCGCTGCCGGTGTCGACGCCCGTGGTGGTCACGCTCAACCCGTCAGCGCCACCCGCGCCCGAGCTGGAGTATCAGCGGTTCGAGTACGAGCATCCGGTGTTCGATCAACCGGCCATCGACGCGCAGGCTCGCCTGCCGGCATTGCAAGGTCGCAGTCGCACCTGGTTTGCGGGTGCCTGGACCGGCTACGGCTTCCATGAGGACGGGCTGAAGTCTGCACTGCGCGTGGTGGCGGATTTTGGCTGCGCTCCGGCCTGGGCAAAGGTGGCGCCATGAACGGTGACGCGCAGCTTCTGGTCGGCCAGGTCATGCACCGCCGCCTGCGGCCGGTGGCGCATCGCTTCGTCTACCCGGTGTTTGCCGTGCGCGTGAAGCTCTCGGCACTGGGGCGCCTGACGGGCACGTGGTTTGGCGTGGACTGCTGGCGGCCGCTGTCTTTGCGCATGCGCGACTACGGCCCGCGAGACGGTTCTGACCTGCTCGCCTGGATACGTAGCATGCTGAGCAGCGCGGGCCTGCCTGCCGATGGCGAGGTCTGGCTGCAGACCTTTCCGCGCATTGCCGGCTGGATGTTCAACCCTGTCTCGTTCTGGTACTGCCACGACGCAGCCGGCACGCTGCGCGCCGTTTTGGCCGAGGTCAACAACACCTTCGGCCAGCACCATCAGTACCTGCTCTGTGCGCAGGACGGCGGGGCCATCGATGCGCACACCCTGCTGACGTGCCGCAAGCAACTGCATGTGTCGCCCTTCTGCAGGGTCGAGGGCGGTTACCGGTTCCGTTTTGCCGAGACCGCGGCAACGGCGCTGGTGCGTATTGACTATCACGACCGAGAGGGCGCCTTGCTGCACACCGCCATCGGTGGCCGGCTCCAGCCTTTCGACGCCGCACACCTGCGACGCGCGCTGTTGCGGCAGCCGCTGCTTGCGCTGCAAGTCATTGGTCGCATCCATTGGCAGGCCCTGCGCCTGTGGCTCAAGGGCGTGCCGTTCTTTGGCCGCAATGCCCACGACAGAACTTCTCCGGAGAATTCCCGATGACAGCCTCGCGCTCCCTCTCCTGGGTGCCGCCTCATGTTCCTGCGGCCGGCCGGCTGTTCCTGGCATTGGCCGGCCGGTTGCGGCACGGCTTCCTTCACCTTGTCACGCCCGATGGCGATGTGCAGATCGGTGATGCCGCGTCGCCGCTGGTGGCGGACCTGCGCATTACCGACTGGCGTGCATGCGGGCGCATCCTGCGCAGCGGTGACGTGGGTTTTGCGGAGGCATACCGAGACGGATGGGTCGACTCGGCCAACCTCACCAACCTGCTGCGGCTGGCCATCGTCAATGCCGCCACGCTCGACCAGGCGATCTTCGGGCATGCGCTGGCGCGCTCCGTCCTTCGGATCCGCCATCTGCTCCGCCGGAACAGCCGTCGCGGCAGTCGCCGCAATATCCACTTGCATTACGACCTCGGCAACGATTTCTACCGGCTGTGGCTGGACGAGGGCATGGCGTATTCGTCTGCGTGGTTCAACGGCAATCTGCGGCACGGGCTTGCGGAAGCGCAAACCGCCAAATACCGGCGCGTGTGCGATCTGCTGAGGGTAGAGCCAGGCATGGACGTGCTGGAAATCGGCTGCGGATGGGGCGGCCTGATGGAGATGGCCTGCGCGCGCGGTGCGCATGTGCACGGCATCACGCTCTCGGAAGAACAGCGCCGCTACACGGCAGAGCGCCTGGCCGACGAGCCCCGGGCGCGCGTTGAACTGCGCGACTATCGGGACCTGGACGGCGCATACGACGCCATCGCCTCCATCGAGATGTTCGAGGCGGTGGGCGAGGCTTACTGGCCAAGCTACTTCCGGACGCTGGTGCGCTGTCTGCGGCATGGCGGCCGCGCCCTGGTGCAGAGCATCACCATCGACGAGGCGCATTTCGAGCGCTACCGCGCCGGCACCGATTTCATCCAGCAGTTCATCTTCCCCGGCGGCATGCTGCCCAGCCGCGAGCGCTTCATCAAGCTGGCGGAGCAGCATGGCTTGCGTGTGGTCGACCGCCTCGACTTCGGCCGCGACTACGCAGAGACCCTGCGTCGGTGGAACCAGCGTTTCGAGGCCCGGCTCGATGCTGTGCGGGCACTCGGATTCGACGAGCCCTTCATCCGCATCTGGCGCCTGTATTTCGCCTATTGCGAGGCCGGCTTTGACGAGGGCCGGATCGGCGTGTCGCAGTTTCTGCTGGAGCGGGGGTGACCATGCCTGCGATCGGGGTCGCGCTCGTCGCGCTGGTATTCCTGGTGGCGGTGTTCAGTGCCGTGTGGGCGTGGCAGTTGCGCACCGAGAATGCCGGCATGGTCGATCCGGTCTGGGCATTCTCCCTGGGCGCGGTTGCATTGCTGTACGCCGGGTTGGGCACGGGCTCGTTGCCTGCACGCTTGCTGGTCGGTGCGGGTGGCGCGGTGTGGGGCGTGCGCCTGGGCTGGCACTTGTGGCAGCGCAATGCCGGCAAGCCGGAAGACGCGCGCTACCGCAAGTTGCGCCAGGAGTGGGGCGCAGCCGCACCCCGAAACATGTTCGGCTTCTTCCAGGTGCAGGCGGCGGTATCGATGTTTCTGTCGATCGCGTTTGCCGTGCCGAGCTACCGCCCCGATCCACCAGGCGCGTTTGCCGTGGCGATTGCAATTGCGCTGTGGCTGATTGCGGTGGCCGGCGAGGCCCTGGCGGACCGGCAACTGCGCAGCTTTGCGGCGGACCCGGCCAACCGCGGCAAGACCTGCCGGGCGGGGCTGTGGCGCTATTCGCGGCATCCCAATTATTTCTTTGAATGCGTGCACTGGCTGGCCTACGTGCCGCTGGCGCTCGGCACGCCGTGGGCATGGCTGACGCTGTTGCCGCCGGTGGCCATGGCGTGGCTGCTCATCAAGGTCTCGGGCGTTCCCATGCTTGAAGCCCACATGCGCGCAACGCGAGACGACTACGCCGAATACGCCCGCACAACGAGCGTGCTGATCCCATGGCCCCCGCGCCACTGACGTACCCACGTACAGATTCCAAGGAGCTTTTCATGACTGTGCTGTCCACGCCGACCCTACCGCCGCAAGCTGCGGCCGACGCCAGTGACAGCTGGCTCATCCAGTGCTGTGAGCGCGGATGGCTGCCGGATGGGCTGGTGCGCGCGGGCATGCGCGCCCTCATGCGCCAACGCTTGCGAGACGAGGGTCTTCACGATGGCGAACTGCGCGCACGGCGCTTCAACGCGTTGCTGGATGAGCTGCACGCCAGCCCCATCGCCATTGAGACCGACGCGGCCAACACACAGCACTATGAGCTGCCGCCCGCATTCTTCGAGGCCCATCTGGGACCGCAGTTGAAGTACTCCTGCGCCCTGTACCCGAACGGCAGCGAAACGCTGGCCGAAGCCGAAGAGGCGATGTTTGCGTGCTACGCCGAGCGTGCCAGCCTGGCCGATGGGCAGTGCATTCTGGACCTCGGATGCGGTTGGGGTTCGTTGTCGCTATGGATGGCCAAGCGCTATCCCAACGCGCGCATCGTGGCGTTGTCGAATTCGCGCGGTCAGCGCAGCTGGATCGAGGCCCGGGCCGCCGAGCGCGGATTGACGAACCTCACCGTGCACACGGGAAACATTGTCGATTTCGATTTTGCAGAGATGCCCAAGGGTGGCCTCTTCGACCGGGTCGTGTCGATCGAGATGTTCGAGCACATGAAGAACTACGGCCTGCTGCTGGGCAAGATCGCACGCTGGATGCGACCGGATGCGGTGCTATTTGTGCACATCTTCGCGCATCGCACGCTGGCGTATCACTTTCAGGTGCAGGACGGCACCGACTGGATGTCGAAGTACTTCTTTACCGGCGGCACGATGCCATCGGAGGCGTTGCTGCTGGAGTTCCAGGACGATCTGCGCGTGGCGCGCCACTGGTGGGTCAGTGGCATGCACTACGCGCGCACCGCCGATCATTGGCTGGCCAATCTTGACGCTGCGCGCGGCCGGTTGATGCCTGTATTCGTGCAGACCTATGGCGAGCAGCAGGCGGCCGTGTGGTTCCAGCGGTGGCGCATGTTCTATCTGGCGGTGTCGACCTTGTTCGGTTATGCCGGCGGCAACGAGTGGGGCGTGGCGCACTACCGCTTCGTCAAGCGCTAACGGATGGTAGAGCGCCGGCGGTAGTCAGGGCGGAATGGCTGTTCCGTCGCTGCGCGCACCCATCCAAACCAGGAGCGGCATCCATAGCGCCCAACCGACGGCCAACGCGCCCAGCGTGGCGGGCAGGTCGGAAATGTGTGCCGCCCCAAGCGCCGCTCCCGCACGGAACGACAGCGGGCCGGCAATGGCGCCGAGCACCATCGCCAGCCACCACCTGCCGCGCAGCCAACGAAAGAGGACATTCACTTGGATCGCGAACAGCACCCACAGCGCCAGCAGCCAGGGCGGCACGATGCCGGGCCACATGGTCCCATGCGGATAGACGATCAGCCCACCTCGTATCAGGAGCGTCTCCCACGGCGCCGCGAGTACCACGACCGACACCACCAGCCGCCATTCCAGGGACGGCTGGCGGGCTTGCCGCAGATGAAGCGCCAGCAGTGCCGCGACAAAGACGATGCCGACCCACGCGGCATCGCGCGCGGCGCTCAGCACGCAAACAAACCAGCCGGCTTGGCCGGCCACCGCATAGAGGAGAGCACGATGAGAACGCATCAAAGAGGCCACCGTTGGCTTACCCTGTCAGGTTGGGCGCAGGGCCTGGCTGCAGTGGCGCTGGCGCTTGCCAGCGCTGCCTGTTCCGGCCCGCCGCCGAATCCCAACCCGCGGGCCGCCGTGCCGCTCAAGACCGTACCGGTTGATTTGCCCCGCTACATGGGCCGCTGGTATGTCATTGCCAACATTCCGTACTTTGGCGAGCGCGGCAATGTCGGCAGCTACGCCGAATGGTCCCTGCGGCCCGATGGCCGTATTGACGATGCCTACGTCTACCGGCCGGGCAGCTTCGATGCGCCGTTCAAACGCATGCAGTTTGTCGATTCGGTGGTGGACGGCAGTGGCGGCGGCGAATGGCGCGTGCGGCTGTTCTGGCCCATCTACGTCTCGCAACTGACGCTGTACGTCGACCCGGAATACCGCGTGACGCTGCTCGGCTACCCGGACAAGAGCCTGGGCTGGGTGTTTTCGCGCGACCCCGACATGAGCGATGCCGACTATCGCGCGGCGCTGAGCCGGTTCGACGAGATGGGCTACGACATTTCGCGTTTCCGGCGTGTGCCCCAGGTGCCGGCCCAGATCGGGAAGCCGGGCTTCCAGTCGCCGGGAGATGCCAACTAGCCGTGCCCGCATCAACGTGACTTGCCCAGGAGGTGACGTCGCAGGGACGGAGCGCGCGTGCCGGGCGCCAGCCAGATATCGAAGAAGGCACGCGCGAAGACGGGATCGTTCACCTCGGTCGTCAGCTGTCCATTGGCGTAGAAGCGTGCACCGCGTCCGGGCAGATACACGCCGCACAAGGTGTCGCCTGGCTTGACGTCGGGAAAGGCGGGCGCCATCGCACGCTGCCATTGCGCGAGGGTGTCATCCGAAGGAACAGGTGCCTGCAGCCTGCGGATCTCGTCGATGGCGGTTTCGATGAGCCGGTTGCGCTCAATCGCGCGCCGATACGTCACCTCCAAGGCAAAGGGCGCGTCATAGCTGGGCGGGAGCTCTGCGCTCCAGAGCTGCGCATCGTAGAGGCAGAATCCGAACAGGCACAGCGCACCCTTGCCGGAGAGTTGCAGTGCGGGCACGGCGTCGCGGCAATCGGCCCGCGCTCCACCAGCCACGAGCATGCACAAAAGGAATACCAGGGATCGGACGGCGTGAACGCATTGGGTAGGCATATCGCAATGGCGTACGTACAGGGGGTTCAGGCGAACAATAAACCGCTTCCAAAGTCTACTGACGGAGCGCGTAACGCGGAAATGCAGGCACGAAATTTTCTTGATGCAAAACCTGCTCACGGTCGACTCTGTTCGCAAACACCGTGATTCCGCTGTTTTGGATCGGCATATCGACTCAAAGCGTGTTCATTGGCGGAAATGAATCGCGTCTTCTGCTGCATACCGTTGACGCGCTGCGTAGCGCGGCGTTTCATGTCGCTGGGTGCGGCATTCACTCTAAGGGGTTTTGGATGGTTGATGCATTGACACCTGCATTTCAATGCGTGAAGCGCGCAGGGCTGCATGGCTTGAGCGTGTCGAAGCGGATCGGCGTCGTCCGGCGTGCGCGCTTGCAATGGCTGGCAGCGGTGCTCGCCGGGGCGACGCTTCTGGCGGGCTGTATGCCAACGAGCCCGCCCGAAGGCATCACGGCCGTCACGCCGTTCGATCTTCAGCGCTACCAGGGGCGCTGGTACGAGCAGGCCCGGCTTGATCACTCGTTCGAGCGAGGTTTGACCGATGTGTCCGCGACCTATCAGCCGCAACCCGACGGCAGCGTCCGTGTGGTCAACCGTGGCTATGACCCCGCGAAGGGCGAATGGCGCGAGGCGATCGGCAAAGCGCTGTTCGTGGGCGACCACGATACCGGTTCATTGAAGGTGTCCTTCTTCGGCCCGTTCTACGGCGGGTATCACGTGGCCGCGCTGGACCCCGGTTACCGCTGGGCCCTTGTTGTCGGGCCTGATCGCAGCTACTGCTGGGTGCTGACACGAGACAAGCAACTTGACCCCGCGCAGCGACAGGCGATCTTTGCGCGAGCGCGCTCGCTCGGTATTGATACGTCCGCGCTGATTGCCGTGACACATCAGCGGCAGGACCCGACTCAGTAGCGGCGAGGGTACATGCACCACATCAAGGGCGAGAGCGAAGTCGAGTCGCAAGACCGTTGCGCCTTGTTCCGGCGAGCAATGACATGAATCAGCGTGCCAAGACCCTCCGGCTGGTGCTGGGCGACCAACTCAACCCGCAGCATTCCTGGTTTGCGCATGTGGATCATGACGTGGTCTACGTGCTGATGGAGGTGCGGCAAGAAACCGACTACGTGCTGCACCACGCGCAGAAGATTCTCGCCATCTTCGCGGCCATGCGCGACTTCGCAAACGTGTTGCGATCGGCCGGCCACCGCGTGCGCTATGTCGCCATCGACGATGAGAGCAACCGCCAGTCCCTGACGGAGAATCTCACCGCACTGGCCCGGCACTACGGCGCCGAGCGGGTCGAATGGCAGTCCCCGGACGAGTGGCGCGTGGATGCGCAGCTGCGCGACTGGGCCGAAACGCAGTCGCTTTCCACAGGCGAAGTCGACACCGAGCATTTCCTGACGGGCAGGCATGATCTGGCTGCCATGTTCGAAGGTCGCAAGCAGTGGCTCATGGAGCGTTTCTATCGCGAGATGCGCCACCGCTTTTCTGTGCTGCTGGACGACACGGGCGCGCCGGAAGGCGGCCAATGGAATTTCGATCATGACAATCGCAAGCCTTGGCGTGGCTCGCCCCCCGAGCCCGCCGACGCGCGCCCGGTGCATGACCATCGCGAGTTGTGGGAGACGGTTCAACGCAGCGGTGTGAAGTCCTTCGGAGAGCCGCAGGCAGGGGAATTCCGGTGGCCGGTCAATCGCACAGAAGCGCTGACTTGCCTGGAGGCATTTGCCGAGCATGTGCTGCCGTACTTCGGCGATTTTGAAGACGCCATGAGCAGCGGTCACCAGCGGCTGTTCCACTCGCTGCTGTCCTTTGCCCTCAACGTGAAGATGCTGAACCCGCGTGAGGTGATCAATCGCGCAGAGGCAGCGTATCGACACGGCAGGGCGCCGTTGCCCGCCGTGGAAGGGTTCATCCGCCAGATCCTGGGCTGGCGCGAATATGTTCGCGGCATCTACTGGGCGCACATGCCCGGATACGCGTCCTGCAACGTGTTGAATCACGAGGCGCCCCTGCCATCTTGGTTCTGGAGCGGAAAGACCCAGATGCGCTGCCTGCAGCTCGCCATCGGGCAGTCGTTGCAAACGGCACACGCCCATCACATTCAGCGCCTCATGGTGATCGGCAACTTCGCCTTGCTGGCAGGGCTCGCACCCGGCGACGTGCACCGCTGGTACCTCGGCGTTTACATCGACGCGTTCGAATGGGTGGAGTTGCCGAACACGGTCGGGATGAGCCAATGGGCAGACGGCGGCCGCATTGCGACCAAGCCGTATGTCAGCAGTGCCGCATACCTTTCCCGCATGAGCGATTACTGCAAGGGCTGCCACTACGACAGCAAGCAGCGTGTCGGTGAGCGCGCATGCCCTTACAACGCGTTGTACTGGGATTTTTTCGCGCGCCACAGCGAGGTGTTCGGCCGCAACCCGCGCCTAGCCATGGTGTATCGGCAACTCGCCAAGATGGAAGCGCACGAGCGTGATGCCCTACACGCGCGTGCCGCCGAAGTGCGCGCCAAACTGGAGGCGTTATGACGGATGCGACGGCAGGCAGCGCTCTACCGCGATCAGGAGGTCAACAGATCTTGCGCATCCTGTTGACGGGAGGCACCGGCTTGATCGGGCGGGCGCTTTGCCGCCATTGGCAGGCGCAGGGGCACGATCTGGTGGTCTGGAGCCGTACGCCCGAGCGCGTGGCTCGGCTGTGTGCCGGTGCACGCGGCGTGGCGACGCTGCGCGAACTGGAGGGTGCCCCGCCGTTCGATGCGGTCATCAATCTGGCCGGAGCACCGATTGCCGATCGCCCGTGGACTGCTCAGCGGCGGCGAGTTCTATGGCGCAGCCGCGTCGACCTCACCCGCGAACTCGTTGAGTGGCTCGGCCGTTGCGAGCGGCCCCCTCGCGTGCTCGTTTCCGGTTCGGCCACTGGCTGGTATGGCGATCGAGGGCAGGAGCCCCTTGATGAAGACAGCCGCTCTGGCAAGGACGACTTTGGCAGTCAGCTCTGCGTCGCGTGGGAGACGGAAGCCCAGCGTGCGGAGGCGCTCGGCATGCGTGTCGTGTTACTGCGCACGGCACCCGTGCTGGCGACGGACGGCGGTATGTTGCCGAAGCTGCGTCTGCCGTTCAGCATGGGCCTGGGTGGTCGGCTCGGCAGCGGCCGTCAATGGATGCCGTGGGTCCATCTTGACGACATGGTCGGTCTGATCGATTTTCTTTTGCACCACGTCGATTGCCGGGGCGCCTTCAATGCGTGCGCGCCTGACCTCGTCAGGAACGCGGACTTTGCCAGCACGCTGGCGGCGACCTTGCGCAGACCGATGCTCTTCTCGATTCCGGCCTGGGTATTGCGAATGGCGCTGGGCGAAATGTCGGTGTTGCTGCTGGGCAGTCAGCACCTGCAACCGCGGCGGGCCTTGGAGGCCGGCTATCGGTTTCGCTTTCCGTATCTGGAGGAGGCTTTGGAAAGACTGCTGGAGAGTGAGGCGCATCCGGTCACCCGGCGCCCCGCAGAATGACCTCGAGCGGCGGGAGTTGCACCCGCCGCGCGTAGCCCGTTGGTGACCGGTGCCTTCAGGCGCCGGTCACCCTGGTCAACCCTGCCGCTGGCTGCGGGACGCGACGGCCACGGTGGTGGGCGATTCAGCAAGCGGCACAAAGCTGCGCGTTGCGCCATCCAGCGCGTCGATGCTGCCGGTCTCGATGTCATACACCCAGCCATGCAGGTTCAAGCGGCCCTGCTCAAGCGCCAGCGCCACCGATGGGTGTGTGCGCAGGTTGGCCAACTGTGCGATCACGTTTTCGCGAACCAGGCCGTCCAGCTTGGCGCGGGGCGAATCGAACGTATGCGCCGCGTTGATGACCTTGGCGGCGTCGGAATGGCGCAGCCAGTTCGCCACGGCCGGCAGGTGGTCAAGACAGGTGCAGCGCGAGATGGCGCCCATCGCGCCGCAGTCGGAGTGGCCGCAGATCACGATGTCCTGCACGCCCAGCACTGCGACGGCATATTCGACCGTCGCCGAAACACCGCCCGGCTCGGGGCCATACGAGGGCACGATATTGCCCGCGTTGCGGATCACAAACAGCTCGCCCGGTTCGCGTTGCGTAAGCAGCTCCGGAACGACGCGGCTGTCCGAGCACGTGACAAACAGTGCCTTCGGGCTTTGTGATGTCGCAAGTTGTTTGAAAAGCTCTACCCGTTGCGGATAGATGTCGCGCTGAAAGCGCAGGAAACCGTCAATGATGTCGCGCATGGCGTTTTTCCCGTTGAGTAGTCAGATGCCCGCGCGGTCGTTCAGGACCAATGCGCCGGCACGGCCGCTATTGTCGTCGATATCGAACGGAAGAAGAACGGGTCCATACACATTGCAGGGGCATGCTAGTGAGGACTTCTCCACTCCGGCGCGGCGCCCATTCCGGTGTGGGGCAGGCGCCGACGATGGTGCGGGCGGGCACCCTACGCCATCCCATGCCGATGGGTCATGCAGTCTGCCAATGCCTTCACGGGCGCACATCCAACCGCCGAAAACGCACGTATATCGTCGAACGTCTTGCCTTGACCTGAAACTGTATGCGCCTCGATTTGATCCGTCTCTCATCGACCCTGAGCGGTATTGACCGCCATCTGAGCGTTCACCCGGCGTTGCTGCCGCATGGAGGCTGTCGATGCCCGGTGTGACGCGTCGAGCATGGATGGCGACCGCCTTGGCGAGCCTCGCAGGCTGTTCGGCACTGGACGTTCTGAACGCCGTGTCTGCCTCGAGCGCAAGTGTGCCGACACTGGGCTTGCCTTACGGCGAACACCCGCGGCAAAGACTGGACGTCTACCGGCCTGTTCGCCCAATGGAGGGGCCGCCGCGTGCGGTTGTCTTCTTCTACGGCGGATCGTGGCGAGATGGCGACCGCAAAGACTATGCGTTCGTTGGCGAGGCGTTGGCCGCGGCGGGAGCCATCGCAATGGTGGCCGACTACAGGCTGTATCCGGAGGTGCGCTACCCGGACTTCCTGCTCGACTGCGCAGCTGCCACGGCTTTCGCAAGGCGGTGGCTGGAGGGGCAGGGCTACGCCGGCGCGCACCTTTTCGTGGCCGGGCACAGCGCAGGCGCCTATAACGCGGCGATGCTCGCAACCGACAGCCGCTGGCTCGCCGCACAGGGGTTGCGCATTGAAACACTGTCAGGCTGGATCGGCATGGCCGGCCCTTACAACTTCCTGCCGATTCAAGCGGCCGACGTGCGCCCGGTGTTCAACCATCCGAATGAAACAGCGGACAGCCAGCCGTTCTTCCACGTGAGCCAGGGGTGGTTGCCCCCGGCGTTGCTGCTCACAGGCGAGCACGATGCATATGTAGATGTCCTTCGAAATACGCTATTGCTTGCCGAACGCCTGACCGCGTATCGGCACGCCGTGGAACTCAAGGTCTACCCGGGGCTGGACCACAAAACACTCGTGGCCGCACTGGCCCCGCCGTTGCAATTTCTCGGGCCTGTGCTCTCGGATGTGACGCGCTTCGTGGCCAACGCCTGAGCGCGATTCGGCGCAGCGCGTTGCCAAACCGAGGAACGTGTCTTCCCCGCCGTCGCGGGCGATTTGAGTCTCGAATGCGTTGGAAATTCATGCTTGGCCAGCGCGGTGGATCGTTCATTGCGGGAGCCGGCGTCCTTATACTCAAACGGCGCGATCGAGCCGCGCTGCAAGCCGCCGAAGACCCATGAGCTACACCGTTGTCTGGTTCAAGCGCGACCTGCGGGTGCACGACCATGCTCCGCTTGTCCACGCTGCCCGCCAGGGAAAAGTCTTGTGTTTGTACGTCATCGAGCCAAGCCTGTGGGCGCAGCCGGACGCCGCATCACAGCACTATCTCTTTATCCAGGAATGCCTGCACGACCTTGCGCAGCAGCTGCGCGCATGCGGCGCACGGTTGCAAGTGGCCGTGGGCGAAGTGACGGAGGTGCTCGGGCGGCTTCATGCGGCAGCGCCGTTCAGTCGCCTGGTGTCTCATGAGGAAACCGGCAACGGTCATACGTTCGCGCGCGACAAGGCCGTTGCTGGCTGGTGCCGCCATCACGCCGTGACTTGGCGCGAGTGGCCCCAGCATGGCGTGGTGCGACGCTTGCAGACGCGAGACGTCTGGCACGACCGCTGGGCGGAGCATATGTACGCGCCCTGCGTGCCGGCGCCGGGGGTGGGCGCGCTTAGCGATGTCGTGCTGCCCTGGCCGGCCACGGAATGGCCCGCGTGCGAGGCGCTCGGCTTGGATGCGCAGTCGCCGCCTCGCCGCCAGCGCGGTGGACGCGCGCGGGGCACTGAGGTGTTGCACGATTTCCTGTCCGAGCGAAGCCGCAACTATCGGGGCGGCATCTCTTCGCCGTTGACGGCGCCAAGCGCTTGCTCGCGTCTGTCTCCCTACCTGGCATACGGATGCCTCGGCATGCGCGAAGTGGTGCAGGCCACCGAGCAACGCCTGCTCCAGCTCAAGGCCAGCACAGGGGACGATGCGGCGTGGCAGCGTAAGGGGCTGACTGCGTTTGTCAGCCGCCTGCATTGGCATTGCCACTTCATCCAGAAACTGGAATCTGAGCCTGCCATCGAGTTTCGCAATCTGCACCACGGCTACGACGGCCTGCGTGAATCGGCATGGAACGCCGATCACTTTGACGCCCTGGTCGCCGGTCGCACCGGCTGGCCGATGGTGGACGCCTGTGTAGCCATGCTGAGGGAAACCGGGTGGATCAACTTTCGCATGCGGGCCATGCTTGTGTCCGTGGCTTCCTACCCGCTGTGGCTGCATTGGCGGCCCGTGGGCGTTTGGCTGGCGCGGCAGTTCCTCGATTACGAGCCAGGAATTCATTGGAGCCAGATGCAGATGCAAGCCGGCACCACCGGCATTAACACCACGCGCGTCTACAACCCCATCAAGCAGGCGCAAGACCAGGACCCGCATGGCCGGTTTGTCAGGCGCTGGCTGCCGGCCCTGCGGCGCGTGCCCGATGCGTGGCTCCTGCAGCCCTGGCGCATGCCGGCCGATGTGCAGGTTCGCTGCGGCGTGCAGGTGGGCGAAGACATCCCCGTGCCGCTGGTCGATCTTGAGGTGGCAACGCGGCACGCCAAGATGCGCATCCATGCGTTGCGTGCCCGGCCGGAAGTGCACGCCGCCAATCACGCCATCGTGAAGAAACACGCTTCGCGCATGCGCCGTGATCGCGTCGACAACCCACGCGGCAGTGGGGCCACGTCTTCCCAACTCAGTTTCGACTTTTGATTCCCGCCGATGCATAAGAAGCCGAACCTGCCGAACAAGCAATGTGCGCACTGCGGCCTGCCATTTATCTGGCGAAAAAAGTGGGCACGGGATTGGGATGCGGTGAAGTACTGCTCGGAGCGTTGTCGCAGACAAGGCAGGCAGCCCAGGGCACAGCACGGAGAACCGCGTTGAACACCGTGCTGTTCTGGTTCCGTAGCGACCTGCGATTGCATGACCAGCCGGCTCTGCGTGCCGCATGCGAGAGCGGAGCCTCGCACCTCGTCCCGGTGTACTGCCATGCAGACTACGAAGCACAGACGCCTTGGGGCTTTGCGCGCGTAGGTGTGCACCGCCGGGCGGTGCTTGCGGCGGCGCTTCGGGATTTGGCCCGCCAGTTGGCCGATCTCGGCACTCGGCTGGTGGAATGCTGTGGCCCGCCGGGAAAGGTCTTGCCCGCATTGGCACGCGCCGTGGGCGCCTCGACGGTCGTCTGCGAAGACATCGCCGCGCCATACGAGCAAGCCGAAGTGGCCGAACTGCGAAGCGCGGGGCTGCAGGTGCAGACGGTCTGGCAAAGCAGCCTGATCGATCCGCTGTGTCTGCCTTGGCCTGTTCAATCGCTGCCGGCGGTCTTCACAACATTCAGGCAAGCGCTCGAACGTGCGCGGACTGCACCGTCGACGCCGCTGTCACCGCCCAACCGCCTTCCGCCATGGCCGGCGGGTGCAATTATTCCGCCGGGGCTGCGCGCGCCGGCCGACGTTGCAAACCAAACGCTGTCGACAGATCCGCGCGCGTCGTTTCCGTATGGCACACCGGAGTTTGATGGTGGCGAGACGGCGGGCCTTCGGCACCTGGCCCAATACCTGCAGCGCCAGTTGCCTCACACGTACAAGCGCACGCGCAACGCCTTGGCCGGTGTGGACTTCTCGAGCAAATGGTCGCCCTGGCTGGCCACCGGTGCGTTGTCGCCCCGACGCGTGATGTCGGAACTGCAGCGGTTCGAGCAGTCGCATGGGCAGAGCGACGGGAGCTACTGGCTATGGTTCGAGCTGCTGTGGCGAGACTATTTCCGCTTTCTGCATCTTCAGCATGGCGCTCGGCTGTACCGCGCACGCGGTCTCGCAAATGAGGTACGGCACGCGGATCGCCCAGATGTGCAGGGCTTCGAGCGCTGGCGTCGTGCATTGACCGGCGAGCCGCTCGTCGATGCCGCGATGCGCGAGCTGGAGACCACCGGCTACCTCAGCAACAGGCTCAGACAGGTGGTCGCGAGCTACCTCGTGCATGAGCTCAGAGGCGACTGGCGTGCCGGTGCAGCGTGGTTTGAGTCCCAGCTCGTCGACTACGACGTCTACAGCAATCAGGGCAATTGGCTGTATATCGCGGGGCGCGGCACGGACCCACGTGGCGGCCGGCGATTCAACGTCCGGAAACAGGCCGCTGAGTACGATCCCGATGGGTCTTATCTCCGTCTATGGGCGGCGTGACAGTGCATGGCGAGCAATGCCCTGGACCGCAAGCGCCGGCTGTGAAGGGCGGCGGCGGAAATGAGCTTCGAATCACACATGCGGCCCACCGGCTAAAGACTGCGCATGTCGCGTCGATTACTCATGACGACGCCCCGAGCTAGCACGACATGACTGAAGCAGTACAACTGGAAGGTGGACGGCCCTCACGCACCGAGATTCTCGCAGCCGCGCTGATCAGCGCCATGATTGTTGCCGTGGCTGCGATCGCCTTCCGCCACGCCCAGCGCACCTTGCCAGAGGTCAAGCCGTTTCTGCCCATGTTCCTGACGGTGGTCGTCCTGTGTGAAGGGCTGACCGGCTATCTGTTATTTCAGCGCGCCCGCCTGGCCAGAACGCCTTTTTATGGGGCGCTTGCCGGCGCCTACTTTTTTGCCGCGGCGATTGCCATTGCGCAATTGCCTACATTTCCGGGCGTATTCAGTGCCGACGGCCTGCTCGGAGCCGGCCCTCAATCCGCCGTGTGGCTATGGACCTTCTGGCATTCGGGCTATCCGGTGTTGTTGCTGCTCGCGGCGCTGGGCCGGTATTGCCATGAACACAGTCGCGCAAGCCCTCAGCTCACGCAAGTGTTGCGAGCATTGCCGTGGTTGGGACCGATTTCAGCAGCTGTCGTAGTGCCGATCTGTATCTGGGGCACCAAGTATTTACCGGCGCTCATCCAGGGTGGGACATACGTCAACCTCGTTCGCATCCTAGGTGTTCCCGTGATCGGATCGAACGTCGTTGCGCTTGCAGGCTATCTGGCGCTGACCAGACTCCGGCGCTCGGTGGATGTCTGGGTCACTGTGGCGCTTGCTGTCGGTTTGGCCGACTCGTTATTGACCCTGCATGGTGGCGCTCGTTATACGCTGGGCTGGTACGCGGCACGGCTGCTCAGCGTGGTGTCCTCGGCGGTTGTACTGTCAATGCTGATTGCAGATATCACACGGCTATATCGGGCGCTGATGGCTGCGAATCACCGGCTTGAGCGGCAGTCGTTGCTCGACGGTCTGACGCAAGTTGGCAACCGTCAAGCATTCGACAGGTGCTGGGCGGCGGAATGGAAGCGCGCGCGGCGAACAGGGCTTCCGCTGTCGGTGCTGATGATCGACATCGACCATTTCAAGCAGATCAACGACACATACGGGCATGGCAGGGGCGACGCGTGTCTTGTCGAGGTGGCTGACATCCTTTCACGCGTTGCGGGAAAGCGCCCAACCGACCTGGTGGCACGCTATGGCGGCGAAGAGTTTGTCGTTCTGTTGGCAGACACAGAGCGTTCGCGCGCCCAGGTTATCGCCGAGCAGGTGCGCCGGGCGGTGGAGCAGGCTGCGCTGCCTGCGCCCTCCGTTCACGGTGTCGTGACCGTCAGCATTGGCGTGGCTGCTTACGCGCCGTCTACCGACCGCACGCCGGTCGCGGACCCTATATCCGACGTGCTGATGCAAGCCGATATGGCGCTCTACGATGCAAAGCGCGCCGGCAGGAATGCGGTGGTGGTGCGCTAGCGCAGCGGCTGCACATTCGGACTTTCATCGCATGCTCGGCACACCCCTGCCGCAAGTCAGCCGAGCGTGAAATGCGATACATCAACGTCAACTCATGCATGGCAAAGAGGCCGCACCGCATGACGGTTGCCCGGGGCAGGGGATCATGCCGTCACGCAAATTAGCCGGCTCGTAGGGCATCAGCTCTCCGGTCGCACACGCCCACGTCATGCGCATCAGGGTAGCGATCTTGGAGAGTCCAAGACGTTTCGCCCTTATGTGCCCCCGGCCGCTTTTTTCCCTTCAATTGCAAAGCAATCTTCAGCTCCGGATAACCTCGCGTCCCGGGCAGATTGGGAAAACGATATCTAAAAATCCTCCTAAACTCCTCGCACGGATGGAGGTCAGCTGGCATAAAGGCTTATGCCTTGTAAATTGTGAGAAAGATCCTCAAAAGAGAAAAAAATTACCTGTTGCAGGAAAACGTTTCCTATCGTAGCCTCCCGGCCAATGACCTATCGAGAGCAGCCCAACGAGATTTCAACCAGCAGCACAAACGAGGAGACGAGATGAAACATCGAATGGTGATTTGCCTGACGGCAGCCCTGGTGAGCAGCGTGCTCTCGGCATGCGGCGGCGGGGAGGACAGCGCGCTGTCCGTGCAGGGTCGAACCCTCCAGAAGATGGCCAGCGCGGCGGCCCCTGCAGTCAGCTTCAGTGACCCTCCCGGATCGAACTTCGACCTGACGCCTTTCACGCTGCAGTTGCCAACCGGCTCCTCCGGCAAGATCACCACGGTCAGTGGCTCCGACCTCGCGGCGGGCTACACCGACCCGACCTACTTCTACACGGACAGCACGGACGGCTCGATGGTCATGATGGACCCGACCCAGGGTTGGACGACCTCCGGCTCCCGACATCCGCGCACGGAACTGCGCGAGAACGCCATCTGGGACACCTCGGGTACAAATAAGCTGAACGCCACGGTTGCCGTTACGCAAGTGCCGGATCACACCGCGATCGGCCAGATTTTCCAGGGCACCGGTCCTAGCAAGCCACTGTGCGAGCTTCAGGTGAACTCGAGCGGAGGCGTCCAACTCCTGCTTGAAGACACCAACCAGGGCGGCAGCGCGACGATCTATCCGATTGCCACCGTGCCGGTCGGCAGCACGTTCGACTATGAACTGAGCCTCAGCGGCAGCACCATCACGGTCACCGTCAACGGCACGGTCAGCACCTTCACGATGGATTCAAGCTTCGAGGGGGAGAGCTTCTACTTCAAGGCCGGCAACTACGATCAGACTGCCGTATCGGGCCCGCCACTGACAACGCCGGGCACCGTGGTCAAGTTCTACGCGTTGACGCTGACGCACGAGTAAGCAGATCGTTCTCGCGACTGTCATCCCCAAGGCCCAGCGCAACATCGTTGGGCCTGGGCGTACAAAGCGAGCCGATGCTGTCACCCTCAGAAGCCTCGTTAGAGCAGCGGCCCCTCTAGCAAGGGGCTTGAGCGCTTTCTCGTTCAACTGGTCCCACTGATGGAAGTCAACGGCGCGCCGCGAATCACTTGCGCGTCGTAGATGTACGGCCCGGACGGCGTCATGTGCGGGGAGCAGTGCTCCATGCGTCTCAGGAAGGCGGACGGCACAGGCAAGTCGAGCGGGCATTATTTCCCGATCAACTGAAAGCAAGCCCTCGAGTCTTTCGCTACAATATTCGTTGACTCATCAATCGTTGATTTAGCATTTGTCTTGCCGCCCTCCCGCCATGGCCGTCCACACCGCGCTCCCGCACTCTCATACCCAGATCCTGCCGTTCAAGGAATCGCTCTTGGCGATGATCGGCATTTGCTTTGTCGTCGTGCTGGTGGCGTTCGACCAGACGGTGGTGGGCACGGCGCTGCCGACGGTGGTGGCTGAGCTCAAAGGCTTCGAGCTGTACGCGTGGGTGGCGACGTCGTACCTGTTGACCTCGGTGGTGACGGTGCCGATCTTCGGGCGTCTTGGCGACTTCTACGGGCGCAAGCCGTTCGTCATTGCCTCCATCGTGGTCTTCACGCTGGCGTCGGTCATGTGCGGCATGGCGGGCAGCATGACGTTTCTGGTGTGGTCCAGGGCGCTGCAGGGCATTGGCGGCGGCATGCTGGTCGGCACGGCTTACGCATGTATTCCCGATCTCTTTCCCGATGCGCGGGTACGTTTGCGCTGGCAGGTGATGCTGAGCGCGTCGTTTGGTATTGCCAACGCCATCGGCCCCACGCTCGGTGGGTGGATGACGCAGGCGTTCGGCTGGCGGTCGGTGTTTTACGTGAACATTCCGTTTGGCGTGCTGGGGCTGTGGTTCGCCTGGCGCTTCTTGCCGCATCTGCGCCAGAACGTGCACACCGGCCGTATCCGGCTGGATTGGCAGGGCGCGGTGCTCATCACGGTGGCGCTGGGCGCGTTGCAATTGTTTGTGGAATGGCTGCCGCGACATGGCCTGTCGCCGGCCTTGTTCGGCTGGCTGGTGCTGTCGGCCGCGGCGTTCGTGGCGCTGTGGTGGTGGGAGCAGCGCGCGGAGCAACCCCTGCTGCCGTTCGACATGCTGCGCAACCCGGCGCTGGCTGCGCTGTTCATGTTGGCGTTGCTGTCGGGTTTTTCCATGTTTGCGGTGTTGTTCTACGCACCGTTGCTGTTCCAGGGCGGGTTTGGCATGTCACCGCAGGAAGCCGGCCTGGTGATCACGCCGCTGGTGGTCTGCATCACGCTGGGCAGCATCATCAACGGACGTCTCGTCACGCGCATTCCCAAGCCCAACGCCATGCTGTATGCCGGCTTTGCGCTGCTGACGGTGGCGGTGGGGGGCATGTCAGTGTCGTTCCCGGGCATGTCGCATGTGGTACTGACGCTTCTGATGCTGCTGGCAGGGTTGGGGCTCGGCTTCGTGCTGCCCAATCTGACCGTGTTTGCGCAGCAGACGGCTGGCCGCTCGCACCTGGGCATTGCCACGGCGCTGCTCCAATCGCTGCGAATGGTGGGCGGCATGGTGGGCACGGCGCTGGTCGGCACGCTGGTGAGCGAGCGCTATGCCTCGGGCGTTGCCACTGCGCTGAGCGCCGACAGCGCGACGCAGTGGCTGCATCAGCTTGCCGATCCTGAAATTCTCATCGATCATGAGGCGCAAGCCGCCTTGCTCTCGCAGTTGCATGCTGCCGGCCACGACGGTGCGGCGCTGCTCGAAGCCGCCCGGCATGTGCTGGTCAGTGCCATCCACATCGGCCTGATCGTGGCAACGGTGGTGGCGCTGATTGGCCTCTGGTATGTGCGCCGTGTGCCGCCCGTGGTGCTGCACCATGTCGAGCCCGTGCAACATTCGGAATAGGCGCCAGATAGGCGAGAACAAGCCGGAGCGGTTAGGATGCGCGGTTTCCCAGCAATCTCAGCCCTGATCGATGACCTCTGAACGCGAACGCTTCGCCGTCATGCACCAGTTTGGGCGCACCTATCGTGCGTTCATGGCCGCTTTCGAGGCGCATGTCGGCCAGCCGATGCCGCGCTGGCGGATCTTACTGGCGCTGCACGACAACACCGGCGGCGGCATGGCTCAGAAGCAGCTCGCCGAGCGCCTGCAGATGGACCCTGGCGCGCTCACCCGCCAGCTCAAGGTGCTCGAGCAGCTCGGCTGGATCGAACGCGTAACGGACGCACGCGACAACCGTCTGACCAACGTGTCGCTGTCAGACGCCGGCTTGGCCGTCGTGCTTGACTGCATGCCGCGCCGCATCGCCTTCATCAATGCCACGCTCGACGGGCTGCCGGACGATCTCATGCACGCGCTGTCCGAAGCGCTGGCGCAAATTGAAACACGCCTGGCAGAAGTGCCGGCGCCGGCCGCCGCGGCCTCCGCCTCCGATATCAAGACGGCAGATCAGCCCGCAGACCGCTAATGCGCGCCGAATGCGTTCCGGAGACAACCATGTCCATGGTGATCAACAGCGCGCTGTACCGCAATGGCAAGCGCGAGCGTGACCTTTCCGTCGAGGCCATCAGCGACGTGCTGCACACGCCGGGCTCCTTTGTCTGGCTGGGACTGCATGAGCCCGACAATGCGATGCTCGACCGCGTGCAGGAGGAATTCGACCTGCACGATCTCGCCATTGAAGACGCGCGCAATGCCCACCAGCGGCCCAAGCTGGAGGTCTACGGCGACGTGCTCTTCATCGTGTTGAACACCGCGCAGATGGAAAACGGTAACGTCGTCTTTGGCGAGACGCACCTGTTTGTCGGTCGGGACTTTCTTGTCTCGGTGCGGCATGGGCCGTCGGCGTCGTATTCGCCGGTGCGCGAGCGTTGCGAGCGCACGCCGCAATTGCTGGCCAAGGGCGCGCCGTTTGCGCTGTACGCGGTGATGGACTTCGTGGTCGACAACTATCAGCCCGTGCTGGAACGCCTGCAGGAAGAGTTCGAGCAGATCGAAAGCCAGATCTTTGGCGACACGTTCGATCGCGCGGCCATCGAGCGGCTTTATACGCTCAAGCGCCAGCTTCTGCGCCTGCGCAACGCCGCACTGCCCGTGGAAGACATCGCCGGTCAGCTTGTGCGCCTGCATGAAGACGTGGTCCCCAAAGAACTGCGCGCATATTTTCGCGATATTGCCGACCATGCGCACCGTGCGGTGGGCGCACTCGATGTGATTCGCGAAATGCTGACCACGGCCATCTCCGTAAATGTGGCGCTGGTGTCGGTCACGCAGAACGACATCGTGAAGCGCCTGGCCGGTTGGGGCGCTATTCTGGCTATTCCGACCGTGGTGTTCAGCAACTACGGCATGAACTTCAAGGGCATGCCGGAGCTGGAGCATCCGGCGGGGTATCCCATCGTGCTGGCGTGCACGGCCACTGCTTGCGTGTGGCTGTATCGCAAGCTGCGCAAATCGGGCTGGATCTAGGAGACAAGAGATGGCGCGTTGCTGCTGGGCGGGCGAAGACCCGCTGATGATCGCGTATCACGACACCGAATGGGGCGTGCCGTCACACGATGATCGTCACCTCTACGAGATGATGATCCTGGAAGGTGCGCAGGCCGGGCTGTCGTGGCAGACCATCCTTCGCAAGCGGGCGCGCTATCAGGAAGTGTTCGAAGGGTTTGACGCGGCACGCGTGGCACGCTTCACGCCGGCACGTATCGAAAAGCTGCTCGCCGATCCGGGCATCGTGCGCAATCGGGCCAAGGTAGAAGGTGCCGTCATCAACGCGAGGAAGGTGCTGGAGCTTCAGGAAGAAATGGGTTCGCTCGATGCTTTCCTGTGGTCGTTTGTCGATGGCAAGACCATCGTCAACCGTTGGGAGAGCTACCGCGACGCTCCCGCCGCGACCGATGCGTCCAAGGCGATGAGCAAGGCGCTCATCAAGCGCGGTTTCAAGTTTGTCGGCCCGACCATCTGCTACGCCTTCATGCAGGCCACCGGCATGGTGGATGACCACGAAGCCGGGTGTTTTCGCGCCGGCAAGGTGTAACGCGTAAGGCCTCTTTTTGATCGGGCGAATGTCCGTTATTCTCGCCAGTCCCAACATTGACGGAGTCGTTCTTCATGTCGCTGAATTTTCTCGGCATTGCCGGTAGCCTGCGCCGCAAATCCACCAACCAGGGCCTGCTGCGCGCAGCATCCAGCCGCCTGCCCGCCGGCGTGGAGATGGACCTGGCCGACCTGACGGATATTCCGTTCTACAACGCCGACATGACGGAAAAGCCCGCTTCGGTGGTGCGCGTACTCGAACAGATCGGGCGCGCCGATGCGCTGGTGCTGGCTTGTCCTGAATACAACTACTCGCTAGCGCCGGCGCTGAAGAACATTCTGGATTGGGCCTCGCGCGAGCCCAACAACGCGTTGCTGGCCGGCAAGCCGGTCGCGATCCTGGGTGCAGGCGGCGGCATGGGCACGTCGCGCGCGCAGTACCACCTGCGTCAGGTCTGCGTGTTTCTCGACCTGCATCCGCTGAACAAGCCGGAAGTATTCGCCAACGCATTTGCCGGCGGCTTCACCGCTGATGGCGATCTGACGGACGAGCGCATCGCCGGGCTGATCACCGAGCAGATGCAGGCGCTGGCCAACTGGACGTTGAAGCACAAGGCTTGAAAAAAACCTTGCCGTAGATGACTCACTCGCCGGCGTGCAGCGTGCGGTTGCGCCCGGCGAGCGAGCCTGCCACAAGGGAGGCCAGCGCAATCGCGCTGAACAGCCAGCCCATCACGGCCCAACTGCCGGTTAGATCGTGCAGCACCCCCATGAGATACGGCCCGGCCGCCGCCATGGTGTAGCCAATGCCCTGCGTCATGGCCGACAGGCTTGCCGCCACGCGCACGTCGGCGGAGCGCAGCACAATCAGCGACAGCGCCACGCTGAAATTGCCGCCCTGGCCGAGTCCCAACAAGACCGCCCACCACCACAGCGTCGACAGCGGCGCATACAGACAGCCCATCAGGCCGGCCCAGCACATCAGCATCATCAAGATCACGGCGGGGCGTTGGTCGCGGCCGAGCCGCGCCACAAAGGGTCCACCCAGTGCGGTGATGAGCTGCACGAGAATCGACACCGCGACGACCACGCCGGACTGAACGGCTGACAGCCCGCGGTCTTGCAGGATCACGGGCAGCCAGCCGAACACGCAATACGCCAGCGACGATTGGAGCCCCATATGGAGCGTCACCTGCCAGGCGATCGGCTTGTTCCATAGAGAAACACGCTGCAGCCGGGTGGCCGCGCCCTTGCCGTGCGCATGCCGCATGTGCGGCCACCAGCCCACAAAGGCCAGCAGCGCCGGCAGGGCCCAGAACGCCAACGCAGGCTGCCAGCCGCCCAGCCATGCCGAAAGCGGAGCGCTTGCCCCGGCCGCCACCGCCGCACCAAAGCACAGCGCCATGGTGTAGACGCCCGTCATCAGGTCAGCCTGGCGGCCGAAATCGCGCTTGACGATGCCCGGCAACAGAATGCCCGTCACGCCAATGCAGGCGCCTGCAGCCAGCGTCCCGATGAAGAGCGGTACGACGCCACCCGCACTGCGCAACGCAATGCCTGCCGCCAACGCAATCAGCAAGCCACCCACGGCGCGTTCTGCGCCAAACCGGCGAGCCAGCACGGCGGCGGCCGGCGCAAATAGGCCCAGGCATAGCACCGGCAGCGTTGTCAGCAACCCCGCCGTCGCGCCCGATAACCCCGTGCCCGCCGCCACCTGCTTGAGCACGGGCGACAGGCTCGACAGCGCTGGACGCAGGTTCACGCCCACCAGCACCAGCCCGACAACGAGCAGGATCAGCGCTCCGGACGAACGGCGATCTGCAGCGTCATGCGTGACAGGAGAGGGCGAAGCGTGTGGACGTTGGGACATGGCAGAACAGGCGTGCGAGCAAGCTGCCGATTGTAGGGCGTGCGCCGGTTTGGTGCATGCGCGCCATCCGATACCAATCACGCCGACTCCGTCATTGCGTAGGATTCAGGCGCGCAGCGAGGCCGGCCAGTACGTCTGCGGAAGGTGTGCCGCGTTCGGCCGCCAATGCCAGCGCACGCCGTGTGAGCGCTGTGTAAAGCGCGGCGTGATCCGCGCCCAGTGCATCAAGCGCTTGCAGATGTTTGTTGATGACGCCGCTGTCTCCGCGCGAGACCGGGCCTGCCAGAGCGCCAGCCAGGCCACGTGCGCGGGCCGCCGCCAGCGTGCCGTCCACCAGCGGCCACATGGCCGCCACGGCGGCATCACGGTCGATGCCTGCCGCCTCCCACAACGTGGCAGCTTCGTGGAGTGCGCACAGCAAAAAGCTGGCCGCGTAGTTGGCGCCTGCGTGATACACGGCGCGTTGCCCGGCACGCACCTTCAACGGCGTGCAGCCGAGCCGCAGTGCAAAGCTGGCGAGTGCCGCGTCGTGCGGCGCATCGGCGTCAATGGCGATGGAGGCGCCGCCCAGCCGTTCGGCATCGTCCGGCAAGCCGGCAAACAGAAACAGCGGGTGAAAACTGGCGGTGTCTGCCCCGGCGTGGCGAGCGGCGTCCAGCAAGTCGCGTTCGCCGGCACCGCTGCAGTGGAGTACGAGTTGGCCGGGTCGCCAGCGCACGTGGTTGACCACGCCCGGAATAGCGTCATCCGGCACGGTCACGAACACCCAGTCGGCGGCATCCGCCACGCCTTGCGGGTCGGCCGCCTTGGCGCCGGTAGCGTGCGCAAGCCACGCGGCGGGTGCGCTTGAACGGTTGGCAACCGCCACGGTACGCACGCCTGCGCCGTGGGCCCGCATGGCCAATGCCCGCGCCAGCCGGCCCGCGCCAATCCAGCCCACCGAAACCGGCGTTTCGATTGCAAAAGACGTCATGGCTAATCCCGATTTTTCATGGTCCGCATCTTATAGCGAAGCCACATCGATAGACCGGGATGCAGCAGTCGGCCGATCGGGCGATGCCGCCGGTACACTGCACGCTTTTGCCGGCAGCGTTGATGCCGGGCCTAAGCAAGCGGTTTTCTCCAGGTGGACATGTCAGTGCAGGCAGGCGTTATGCAAAGCAAAAGTAGGGCAACCCTCATCGGTCTCATCGCAGTGCTGCTGTGGAGTTCGATCGTCGGATTGATCCGGGGTGTGAGCCAGCATTTGGGCGCCGTCGGTGGCGCTGCCATGATCTATACGGTCGCGTCGGGGCTGCTGGTATTCACCGTCGGTTTCAATCAGTTGAAGACGTTTCCGCGGCGCTACCTGCTGTGGGGCAGCCTGTTGTTCGTGTCCTACGAGCTGTGCCTGTCGCTGTCGATCGGCTATGCCAACAGCGGGCGGCAGGCGATTGAAGTCGGAATGGTCAACTACCTGTGGCCGACATTCACGATGCTGTCCGCGATTGCCTTCAACAAGCAGCGGGCAAACGCTCTGATCGTGCCCGGTGTGCTGATCTCCATCCTGGGGATCTGCTTCGTGCTCGGCGGTGAGCAGGGGCTGGACATCGCCGGCATGGCGGAGAACGTCAAGGACAACCCGCTCAGCTACGGATTGGCGTTCACGGGCGCGGTGATCTGGGCGGCGTATTGCACCGTCACCAGCCGGATTGCCGCAGGCAAAAACGGCGCGACGCTGTTTTTCATCCTGACCGCGCTGGCCCTGTGGATCAAGTTTTTCGCCACGGGCGGCGGCGCGATGCACTTCAGCGTGTCCGCGTTGATCTATCTTGCGTTGGCCGCGTCGGCAATGGGGTTTGGCTACGCAGCGTGGAACGTCGGCATTTTGCACGGCAACGTCACGGTATTGGCGGGCGCGTCGTATTTCATCCCGGTGTTTTCCGCGGCCCTGGCAGCGGCGCTGCTGCATGCCCCGCTATCCCTTACCTTCTGGCAGGGGGCGGCGATGGTGGTGGCGGGGTCGATCCTGTGCTGGCTTGCGACGCGCGGCGGTCGCGCCAAGACGTTGCCTTCGCCCAAGTCGTCCACCTGACGCAACAACGGGCACATCGGGAAACTGCCACCCTCACCCATTTCGCAATTAACCGCCAGGAAATAAAAAAAACCGCAGAGCGAGCCTGCATGGGAACGGGGCGTGCTAGATGCCGTGTAAGCCGCAGCGCCACGACGGAACGGCGGCATACCAACACAGAAACAGGAGGCATCATGTTGAGCACCATCCTCATCATCGTTCTCATCTTGCTGCTGATCGGCGCACTGCCGTCGTGGCCGTACAGCCGGGGTTGGGGCTACGGGCCAACGGGCGGCCTTGGGCTGATCGTGGTGATCGTGGTCATTCTTGTACTGCTGGGCTATATCTGACGCCGAGGCCAACATCGGCGCGCGCGGTTCTGAGCATCGCCTGACCGGTCGCAGAGGGTTGGCCGACCACCGTAGCGGGGCAGGTGTCTTGCGGACGCTTGACTGGGCATAATCCCAGCTGCGTTCCGAAGGACACTTCCCATGAAGACAGGTCGACACGCCGGCAGCCGCGCGCCCGGCAGTTGCGCCCAATCTGCGCCGCTGGTGCTGGCTTTGTTGCTGGCAGGCTGCGCAGTCGGGCCCGACTACCACACGCCGCCACTGAGCGGCACCGAAGCTCCGCAAGGCTGGCATGCCACGCTGCCACACCACGGCAGCCGCATGGCGCTGGCGCACTGGTGGGAGCAGTTCCACGATCCCGTACTTACCCAGCTTGTTGAGCAAGCCGATGCGACCAGCCCGACGATTGCGCAGGCGGTAGGTCGCGTGCGTGAGGCGCGGGCGAGTGTTTCGACCAGCCGCGCGGCGCTGCTCCCGCAATTGAAGGGCTCTGGCTCTGCTACGCGGCAGGGCGGATTTGGCGGCAGCCAATTTGCCGGCGGCGCAGGCGGGCTTTCTGCCGGCGCGCTCAATCCGACGCTGGGGCTGGGCACGATCACCACGCTGGGGGCGCAGGCTGATGCGTCGTGGGAGATCGACCTCTTCGGCGGCAAACGCCGCAGCCTGGAAGGTGCCGATGCGCGGTTGACGGCTAGCGAAGCCGATTGGCACGACGCGCGCGTATCGTTGGCGGCTGAGGTCGCCAATACCTACTTGCAGCAGCGCGAATGCGAGGCACTGGTCGACATCGGCGCGGCAACGCTGTCGTCCCGGCAGGAAACGCTGCAGCTGACTGAACGGAAATTCCGCGCGGGCTTTGTCGCGCCCGCCGATTTTGCCCAAGCGCAAGCCACGGTGGGTGATGCCGTCAATGCGCTGGAAGGCCAGCGCGCGCAATGTGCGCAAGGCATCGACAAGCTCGTCGCGCTCACCGGCCTGGACCACGATGCGCTGAACGGACTGCTGTCCAAGGCGAGCGCGCAGATTCCGGCACCGCCCGATCCCGGCGTGCCCGATGTGCCTGCGCAGGTGCTGTCGCAACGTCCGGATGTGTCGTCGGCCGAGCGCGCGGTGGCGGGTGCCAGCGCTGATGTTGGTGTGGCAGTCGCCAGCCGGTTGCCATCGATTACGCTGGCCGGCTCCATTGGCATCAATTCTTACCGCCTTGGCGGGCAATCTTTGACAAGCAAGTCCTGGTCGTTCGGGCCCTCGGTGTCGTTACCGATTTTTGACGCCGGCGCGGGAGCGGCGCGCGTGGAAACGGCACGCGCCCGTTACGACCAGGCGCTGGCCAGCTATCGCAGCAAGGTACGCCAGGCGGTGCAGGAAGTGGAAGATGCGCTGGTGCGCCTGGACGCTTCCGAGCGCCGCGTCGACGCCGCTGCGATGGCCGATGCCCAATATGCAAAGGTGCTGGAAGCGTCCAACGCCCGCTATCGTCTGGGGGCGGGCAGCCTGCTGCAGTTGGAAGACGTGCGGCGCACTGCGTTGCAGGCTTCGCAGTCCCTGGCGGCCGTCAAGCTCGAACGCGCGCAAGCCTGGGTCGCACTGTACAAGGCCGTCGGCGGCGGCTGGCGCGACGATGCGCCCAATCCTTATCCCGATCACAAGACCTCTGCACCGACCGCTCAGGGCCGGACGCATACCGGAAGCGCTTCATGACAGGACAACGAGTTTGGATGGCCGCGCTGGCCGTGATGCTGGCCGGCGCGCTGACGGCCTGCGGCAAATCTGCGCCCGAGAACAAGAAGAACGAGCAGACGCCTGCCAAGCCGGCGCTGGCTGTCAACGTTGCGCATCTCGCGCAGCAGATATGGCCGCGCGTCGCCACGGCCAGCGGTGCGGTGCAGCCGTGGCAGGAAGCCAGCATCGGCGCCGAGGTGAACGGGCTGAAGCTGGCGGAGGTGCTCGTCAATGTGGGCGATGTGGTCAAGCAAGGGCAACTGCTTGCCCGTCTTTCGGATGAAACCGTGCGTGCCGATGTAGCTGCGCAACGCGCCAGCCTGGCCGAAGCCGAGGCATCGGCCGCGCAAGCCGCCGGCGAGGCGCACCGCGCGCATGAACTCGACAAGAGCGGTGCGATCAGCCAACAGGATCTGATCCAGTACGACACGCAGGCCAAGACCGCCGCTGCCAAGCTGGCCGCAGCACGCGCCCAGTTCGAGAGTCAGCAGTTGCGCTTGCGTTACACCCGCGTGGTTGCACCTGACGACGGCGTGATCAGCGCACGAACGGCGACCGTGGGCGCCGTGGTGTCGTCCGGCACCGAACTTTTCAAGTTGATCCGCAAGAACCGCCTGGAATGGCGCGCTGAAATGCACGGCGACGTCCTGCCCCGCATTCAGCCCGGCCAGGTCGCGCGCCTGCGCCGCATGGATGGCGGCGTGGTGAACGGCCGGGTGCGCCAGGTCGCCCCCACGGTCGACGCCAACACGCGCAATGGTCTCGTCTACGTTGATCTGCCGCCGGAAGCTGCAACGTCCGGCGTGAAGGCAGGCATGTATCTGTCGGGCGATGTGCTGCTGGGCGATGCGCCGGCCGCGACGTTGCCGGAGACCGCCGTGTTCTCGCGCGATGGGTACGACTACATGATGGTGATCGGCGAGCAGGGCCGCGTGCGGCAGACCAAGGTGACGGTTGGCCGCCGCCAGGATGGGCAAGTCGAAATCGTGCAGGGCATTGGCGCGAAGGACGGCGTTGTGGCTGCAGGCGCCGCCTTCCTGACCGATGGCGATGTGGTGCGTGTGGCGGCCCCCGGTGCAGCCTCCATGCCCGCTGCGTCGGCCCCCGCAGCCGGAGCCAAGCCATGAATTTTTCCGCCTGGGCAATTCGCAAGCCGATTCCTTCGATCCTGCTGTTCATCCTGATCACGGTGGCGGGGTTGGTGTCGTTCAAGATGCTGTCGATCCAGAATTTTCCGGACATCGACTTTCCCGCGGTCTCCGTGACGGCCAGCCTGCCGGGCGCCACGCCCACGCAGATGGAAACCGAAGTCACGCGCAAGATCGAAGACAGCATTGCCAGCATCGGCGCGATCAAGCACATCACGTCCACCATCAACGACGGCAGTTCGACCACGATGGTCGAGTTCCAGCTCGAGAAGGATGTGCAGGAAGCCGTGAATGACGTGCGCGATGCGGTCAGCCGTATCCGCGCGCAGCTGCCATCGGACGTGCAGGAACCGGTCATCTCGCGCGTGACGTTCGCGAGCATGCCCGTGCTGACGTACGCCGTGGAATCGACCGACATGGACGCGGAGGATCTCTCCTGGTTTGTCGATAACACGGTCAACAAGCGTCTGCTGTCGGTGCATGGCGTGGCCAAGGTCACGCGCCAGGGCGGTGTCGACCGCGAAGTGCGCGTGCAGCTTGACCCCGTGCGCCTGCAGGCGTTGAACGTGTCGGCGGCGGATATCAGCGCGCAAGTGCGCGGCATGCAGCAGGAAGCGCCGGGTGGGCGCGGCAACATCGGCGGGCAGGAGCAGGCCGTGCGCACGCTCGGCACAGTGAAGAGCGCGCGCGAACTGGCGCAGATGGACATCCCGTTGTCCGACGGCCGGCGCATTCGTCTGGCAGACGTCGCAGACGTGCGCGACACCGCGGCCGAGCCACGCCAGATGGCGCTGTTCGACGGCAAGCCCGTGGTCAGCTTCCAAGTGTTCCGCTCACGCGGCGCAAGCGAAATCTCGGTCGCCAAGGGCGTGCGCGAGGCGCTGGCCGCACTGCAGGCCGAACGGCCCAACGTGCATGTGACCGAGGTCTACAACATGGTCAAGCCGGTGTCGGATGCGTACACCGCTTCGATGCATGCACTGTACGAAGGCGCCATCCTGGCCGTGATCGTGGTATGGCTGTTCCTGCGCGATTGGCGTGCCACGTTCGTGTCGGCCGTGGCATTGCCGCTGTCGATCATCCCGACGTTCGCGGCCATGCAGTTGCTCGACTTCACGCTCAACGGGATCACTCTGCTGGCGCTCACGCTGGTGGTCGGGATTCTGGTCGACGACGCGATCGTGGAGGTTGAGAACATCGTGCGCCACCTGCGCAACGGCAAGAAGCCGCTGGAGGCCGCGATGGAAGCGGCGCAGGAAATTGGCCTCGCCGTGGTGGCGACATCGCTCACACTCGTGGCGGTGTTTCTGCCGACGGCGTTCATGGGCGGTATCTCGGGCAAGTTCTTCAAACAGTTCGGATGGACAGCCTCGCTGGCGGTGCTGGCCTCGCTGCTGGTGGCGCGGCTGCTCACGCCCATGATGGCGGCTTATATGCTCAAGCCGCAGGACGAGCCCAACCGTGACGGCTGGGTCATGACCCGCTATCTGCAGGCGGCACGCTGGTGTCTCGAGCATCCGTGGAAGACAGGCGGCATGGCCGCAGCGTTCTTCGTCGTGTCGGTTGCCATCATCGGGCTGATTCCTGCAACGTTCCTGCCACCCGAAGACTGGGCGCAGCTGCAGATGACGGTGGAAAGTCCGCCCGGCAGCACGATCGCCCAAACGCGCGACAACACCGAGCGCGTGCGCAAGATCGTGATGCAGCACAAGGAAGTCCGTCACGTCTATACGGCCATCGGCTCGGGCGTGATGGCCGGTGTGCCGGGCTCCAGCGGGGGAGAGGTGCGCACCGGCACGCTCACGATCTCGCTCACCGACAGGCATGACCGGCACATCAAGCAGCAGGGCGTTCAACGGCAGTTGCGCGAAATGCTGGAAGGCGTGCCGGGCGTGCGGATCTCGTTCGGCGCGGTGGGCTCCGGCGAGCAACTGCAGGTGGTGCTTGCCGGCGACGACCCGGCCACGCTTCAGCAAGCCGCACGAGATGTGATGCGTGATCTGCGTACCGTCCCGGGGCTCGGCGCGGTCACGTCGTCGGCGAGTCTGCTACGGCCCGAAATCGTCATCCGCCCCGACTTTGCGCGCGCGGCGCAGCAAGGCGTAACCGCTGCCGCCATCGGCCAGGCCGTGCGCGTGGCCACCGCCGGCGACTACGACGTCAACCTGCCCAAGCTGAACCTGCCCGAGCGTCAGGTGTACATCCGCGTTGAACTCGATCCGAAGGCACGTAACCAGATCGACACGATCCGGCAGTTGCGCGTGCCGGGCCGCAACGGGGCGGTGCCGCTGGAAAACATCGCCGATATTTCCATCGGCAGCGGCCCCGCGCAGATCGACCGGTATGACCGCAGCCGCAACGTCACCATCAGCGTGGGGCTGGAGGGGCGCGCGCTCGGCGATACCAACATGGCCGTGGAAGCGCTGCCGTCCATCAAGAATCTGCCGCCAGGCGTGCGCCGCATTGCCTCGGGCGATGTGGAGGGCATGCAGGAGCTGTTCAGCAGCTTCTTCCTCGCCATGTTTGCGGGGGTGCTGTGCGTGTATGCGGTGCTGGTGCTGCTGTTCCACGACTTCACGCAGCCGGTGACGATCCTGGCGGCGCTGCCGCTGTCGGTGGGTGGCGCGTTCGGGCTATTGGCGCTGTTCGGTTTCAGCTTGTCGTTGCCTGCGTTGATCGGCTTGCTGATGCTGATGGGCATCGTCACCAAGAACTCGATCCTGCTGGTCGAATACGCCATCGTTGCGCGGCGCGATCTCGGCATGTCGCGCACCGAGGCGATCATCGACGCCTGCCACAAGCGTGCCCGCCCCATCGTCATGACCACAGTGGCCATGACGGCCGGCATGGTGCCGATGGCGCTCGGCCTGGAGGGCGATGCCGGCTTCCGTGCACCGATGGCGGTGGCGGTGATCGGTGGCCTGCTGACGTCTACACTGCTGAGCCTGCTCGTGGTGCCGGTGGTGTTCGAGAAGGTCGACGACTTCAAGGAGTGGGCGCTGCGCAAGTTCCGCGGTGCTCGCCATCACGGGCACTGTGCCGAGGCCGCGTCGGAGCACGGCCTGCGCTAGGTGTAGCATCGGGCGGACCGTCAACGTACCGCGCTGTGGAGACCGCCCATGCCCGATGCCGTGCTGTTCCAGACCGATGGCCCGGTCTGCACCATCCTGCTCAATCGGCCCGAGTGCCGCAACGCGGTGGACGGTCCGACCGCCGCGGCGCTGCTCGACGCGTTCGAGCGTTTCGAAGCCGATAGCGCGCTACGCGTTGCCGTGCTGGGCGGCACCGGTGGCCACTTCTGTGCCGGCGCCGATCTGACGGCCGTGGGCGATCCTTCCAGACGCAATCATCTCGATCCTGACGGCGGCATGCCCGGCCCGATGGGCCCTTCGCGCATGGCGCTGTCCAAGCCGCTCATTGCTGCGGTAAGCGGCTATGCCGTGGCGGGCGGGCTGGAACTTGCGTTGTTGGCCGACCTGCGCGTCATGGAGGGCGACGCCGTGTTTGGCGTGTTCTGCCGCCGCTGGGGCGTGCCGCTTATCGACGGTGGTACGGTGCGCTTGCCGCGCATCATCGGCATGGGTCGCGCACTGGACATGATCCTGACCGGCCGTGCCGTGCCCGCTGACGAGGCGCTCGACATAGGGCTTGCAAATCGCGTGGTCGGCCCCGGCGAAGCGCTGGCCGCGGCGCAGAAGCTCGCCCGAGACATCGCCGCGTTTCCGCAGCAATGCATGCTGGCCGATCGCGCGTCGGCGTATGCGCAGTGGGATTTGCCATTGGCGGCAGCGCTGCAGCAGGAGGGCGCTCGAGGCACGCCGATGGTGTTTGCCGAAGGGGTGGGAGGCGCCGCGCGATTTGTGGGCGGCGCTGGGCGGCATGGCGAATAACCGAATTGCGCGCCGAGCGGGTTTTTGCCTCTAAAAAGTCAACCCGAAATCCGAGGGGGCTTTGAGTTGACCGATTGCTGCTTTCATCAATGGCATCAGCCGTTACAATTCTCGCTTTCCTGAAAATAATGGACGCAATGACGTCCAGATAATGCAAGGGTGGTGTGGGAGTTTCGTCGCGACATACAGCGTCGCCAACGCTGTCGGCGCGCGCATCCGCGATGGCGTTGCCTGTCGCGCGGAGCGTTGCGGGCCGATCCAAAATTTCCTCTGTTTTCCATCAAGCGCGGGTCATCCCGTGCCGATAGTGCCTGGGCGCTTTGCGTGAGTGCTCGAAATAATATTTTAGAAAATCAGATTTAAGTATTTTTAAGGGAGAAGTCGAATGAATCAAACCTCGAAATTGATGATTGCCGGCGCCGCAGCGGTGGCACTCGGCATGCTCGGCGGCTGCGCGACCGAATCGTCGCAGGCGCTGCCGGTTGCCAAGGTGGAAAGCGCAAGCCGCCCATACGCTGGCGTGCGGGCCCCGATTGCCGTGGGCAAATTCGATAACCGCTCCGCGTACATGCGCGGGGTGTTCTCGGATGGCGTGGACCGTCTGGGCGGCCAGGCCAAGACCATTCTGATCACGCATCTGCAGCAGACGAACCGCTTCTCGGTGCTCGACCGCGACAACATGGCCGAGATCAAGCAGGAAGCCGCCATCAAGAACACCGCGCAGAAACTGAAGGGCGCCGACTACGTCATCACCGGCGATGTGACCGAGTTCGGCCGCAAGGAAA
Organism: Ralstonia pickettii; assembly: GCF_030582395.1. NCBI lineage: Bacteria > Pseudomonadati > Pseudomonadota > Betaproteobacteria > Burkholderiales > Burkholderiaceae > Ralstonia > Ralstonia pickettii. The sequence goes on along the minus strand of NZ_CP104382.1, from coordinate 955,834 downwards.
CAGGCGATCAGCAACTGTTTGGCATCCTCGGCCGCGGCAAGGAGCAGGTCGCCTACGCCAAGGTCGCGCTGAACGTGGTGAACATCTCGACGTCGGAAGTCGTGTATTCGGTGGGCGGCGCGGGTGAGTACAAGCTGTCGAACCGTGAAGTGATCGGCTTTGGCGGAACGGCCAGCTACGACTCGACGCTCAACGGCAAGGTGCTGGACCTGGCTATGCGTGAAGCGGTGAACAACCTGGTCAACGGCATCGAAAGCGGTGCGTGGAAGCCGGGCGCGCAATAAGCGCAGACGCAGTCAAAACGAAAACACGAAATAAGGGGTAACAACTGTCATGAGCAAGGTGTTTGCGATGTGGCGCGTGGCGGCCGGCGTGGCCGTCGGGAGTGCAATGCTGGCCGGTTGCGCCGGCCCCAAGCCGCTGTACCAGTGGGAAGGCTACCAACCGCAGGTGTATCAGTACTTCAAGGGTGAGGCGAAGGAAGCCCAGGTGGCTGAACTCGAGCGCGGCCTGGAGAAGATCAAGGCGACGAATGGCGCCGTGCCGCCGGGCTATCACGCCCAACTGGGCATGCTGTATTCGGGCCTCGGCAAGGACGACCAGATGGTCCAGGAATTCAATACCGAGAAGGCACTGTTTCCGGAGTCGGCAACGTACATCGATTTCCTGATGAAGAACGTGAAGAAGGGGACCAACTGATGGCCAAGCGCTTTCTGAAACTGTTTGCCGCGGCCGGCGTGGTGACCCTGATGGCGGGTTGTGCTGTGCCGACCAAGAACGTCGACTATGCAGCCTTCAAGGCCAGCAAGCCGCGTTCGATCGTGGTGCTGCCGCCGCTGAATGAATCGCCAGACGTGGGTGCCACCTACGGCATGCTGTCGCAAGTGACGGTGCCGCTGGCAGAGGCGGGTTATTACGTACTGCCGGTCGCGCTGGTGGATGAAACCTTCCGCCAGAACGGCCTGAACACCGCAGGAGACATCCACGGCGTGCCGGTGGCCAAGCTGCATGACATCTTCGGTGCAGATGCGGCGCTGTACATCACGGTCACGCAGTACGGCAGCAAGTACATGGTGGTGAGCAGCTCCACCGTCGTGTCGGCCGATGCCAAGCTGGTCGACCTGAAGAGCGGGCAGACGCTCTGGACGGGTCGCGCAAGCGCGTCCAACAACGAAGGCGGAAACAACTCGGGTGGCGGCCTGATCGGCATGCTGGTGTCGGCGGCCGTCAACCAGATCATCGCCAACGTCACCGACCAGGGCTACAAAGTGGCCGGTACGACCAGCGCGCGCCTGCTGTCGGCCGGGCAACCGGGCGGGCTGCTGTATGGTCCGCGCTCGCCGAAGTACGGCACGGACTAAGCTGCCGTCTGCCGCAAGAAAAAACGCCAACCAGCGCAAGCCGGTTGGCGTTTTTATTTGGTGCTATCGACTTTTAAGCCGTCGCACCTTCGTCCTGCGTCGCCTTGCTGCCCGCATGCAGCGCCTTGGCATGCTTGGCGCGCAAGCGGCGCGTGGCTTCCACCATGCCTTGCAGTGCCGCTTCCACTTCCGGCCAGCCGCGCGTTTTCAGGCCGCAGTCGGGATTCACCCACAGGCGTTGCACCGGCACAACCTGCGCGGCCTTGTCGAGCAGCGCTTCCATCTCTTCGACACGCGGCACGCGCGGCGAATGGATGTCGTACACGCCCGGCCCAATCTCGTTCGGGTATGCAAATTCGCCAAACGCGTCGAGCAGTTCCATGTTTGAACGCGAGGTCTCGATGGTGATTACGTCGGCATCCATTGACGCGATGGCCGGCAGGATGTCGTTGAACTCCGAATAGCACATGTGCGTGTGGATCTGCGTGTCGTTGCGCACGCCGGAGGCCGATACGCGGAACGCACGCGCCGCCCACTCCAGGTAGCCCGGCACATCGGATGCGCGCAACGGCAGGCCTTCGCGGAACGCCGGTTCGTCGATCTGGATCGCGGCAATGCCGGCGGCTTCCAGGTCGCACACTTCGTCACGCAGGGCCAGGGCAATCTGCAGTGCGGTCTGCTCGCGCGGCTGGTCGTCGCGCACGAACGACCACTGCAGCATCGTCACGGGGCCGGTCAGCATGCCCTTCATCGGCTTGGCGGTCAGGCTTTGTGCGTACTTGGACCACTCGACCGTCATGGCTTCCGGGCGGTACACGTCGCCGTAGATGACGGGCGGCTTCACGCAGCGCGAGCCGTAGCTCTGCACCCAGCCGTTGGCAGTGAAAGCGTAGCCCCACAGCAGCTCGCCGAAGTATTCGACCATGTCGTTGCGCTCGGCTTCTCCGTGCACGAGCATGTCGAGGCCGAGCGCTTCCTGACGGCGCACGACGTCCGTAATCTCCGCGCGCATGCGTTGCAGGTAATCCAATGCGGGCAGTTCGCCGCGCTTGTGCAGTGCGCGCGCTTGACGAATTTCCGCTGTTTGCGGGAACGAGCCGATCGTGGTGGTCGGCAGCAGCGGCAGGTTCAGGCGGGCTTGCTGGGCTTCTGCGCGGTCGGCGTAAGGTGCTGCGCGTTCTGCGTCTTCTGCGCGGATCGCGGCGACGCGCTTCTTGACGCTCGCGTTGTGCACGCGGCGCGATTCGGCACGCGAGGCGATGGCGGCGCGGTTGTCATCGAGCGCCTGCTGCACGGCGGCGGGGCCTTCGACCAGCGCGAGCTTGAGGATCGCCAGTTCGTCCAGCTTCTGGCGCGCGAAGGCCAGCCAACCCTTGAGTTCGTCGTCGAGCTTGGTTTCGGCGGACAGGTCGACCGGCACATGCAGCAGCGAGCAGCTCGGCGCCACCCACAGCCGATCGCCAAAGGCGTCGGCCAGCGGCGCTACGCGCTCCAGCACGCGTGTGAGATCGGAGCGCCAGATGTTGCGGCCGTCGACCACGCCAACGGAGAGCACCTTGTCTGCGGGCCACGGCGCGAAGGCGCCAAGCTGTTCGGGCGCACGCACGAGGTCCAGGTGCACGCCATCGACCGGCAGGGATTTGATGAGCGCGGCGTGGTGGGACGCGGCTTCGAAGTACGTCGCCAGCAGCACCTTCGGGCCGTTGGCAGCGGCCAGCGCCTCGTAAGCGGGGCCGAATGCATCTACCCAGGCTTGCGGGAGATCCAGCACCAGCGCTGGTTCGTCGATCTGCACCCATTCCACATTCAGCGCGGCCAGGCGCTGCAGCACAGCCGCGTACGCCTGAAGCACTTGCGGCAGCAGCGCGAGCTTGTCGGTCAAGCCGTTGCGCGCCTTGGCCAGATGCAGGAACGTCACCGGCCCGATGAGCGCAACCTTCACGCGGTGCCCAGCGGCCTGTGCATCGCGCACTTCGTCGAACAGCCATTCGGTGCCGGGGCCCCATGGGCGATCGAGGAGGTCCGGCGTGAGTTCGGGCACGAGATAGTGGTAGTTGGTGTCGAACCACTTCGTCATTTCCATGGCGGCGTGGTCGGCATTGCCACGCGCAAGGACGAACGATTGCGCCAGCGTGAGCTGCGCGGCGTCAAAGCCGTAGCGCGTCGGAATGGCGCCGAGCAGGGCGGCAGTCTGCAACACCTGGTCGTACCAGGCGAAATCGCCCACGGTCACGAAGTCGAGGCCGGCCTCGCGCTGGGCAGTCCAGTGGCGCTCCCGCAGGGCGCGGCCGGTGGCTCGCAGGTCGGTTTCGGACGAGGCCCCCTTCCAGAACGATTCGAGCGCGAACTTCAGCTCGCGTTGGGCGCCGATGCGCGGGTAGCCGAGGGTATGGATGGTCGTCATGGTGGTCGCAGGAGAGGCGATTCGGTTTTCAGTCCAGCGATGATCGGCGACCCGCTTTCATGAATCAAATGATATTATTTTCGATAGCCTTGAATGAGATTCATACATCGGAAGTCGCACGAACATGCTCGAAATTCGCCATCTGCGCACGCTGATCGCCCTGGCCGACGGAGGCTCCGTCTCGCGCGCCGCCGAGCGGCTGCACCTAACGCAATCGGCGCTGTCGCATCAACTGCGCGCACTGGAGTCGCATTACGGGCTGGCAGTCGTGCGCCGCAAGGGGCAGACGGTGGAATTGACCGAAGCCGGGGAGCGCATGCTGGAACTCGCGCAAAAGGTCGTCGCCGACATCCAGGCCGCCGAGCGCGACCTTGAGCGCATCAAGGGCCGCGCGGCCGGCACGCTGCGCATCGCGCTGGAATGCCACACCTGCTTTGACTGGCTGATGCCCGTGATGGACGCCTTCCGCCAGCGCTGGCCCGAAGTGGAGATGGATCTTGTGTCGGGTTTTCACACCGATCCGCTTGCGCTGCTCAAGGACGGACGCGCCGACGTCATCATCGGCTCTGATGCCAAGATGCGGCGCGGCGTGGTGTTTGCGCCGCTGTTTCGCTTCGAGATCCTCGCCGTGCTGCCCGTCGACCACGCGCTGCGCAACAAGAAGTGGCTCGACGCGAAGGACTTTACGGACCAGACGCTCATCACGTATCCCGTGCCCGAAGAGCGCATCGATCTGATCCGCCAGGTGCTGACACCGGCCGGCATCGCATTCAACCGCCGCACGGCGGAGCTGACCATCGCCGTGCTGCAGCTCGTTGCCAGCCGCCGCGGGCTGGCCGCGCTGCCGAGCTGGGGCATCAAGAACTACGTCGATTACGAATACGTGGTGGCCAAGCGTGTCGGCAAGGAGGGCCTGTGGAGCGATCTCTACGCCGCCATGACGCGCGACTATGCGCAGGCACCTTTTGCCCAGGACTTTATCGAGACGGCCAAGTCGATTTGCTTTGCGCAGCTGCCTGGGCTGATGCCGCTGGAGGCGTGATCAGGCGCGTTCCTTCTGCGGCAGGCGCGGCAGCTTGCCTTGCAGCCCGTCCTTCAGGAAGTCCAGCAAGTGTCGCGTCGCGAGCGTCCGGTATCGACTCGGCATCGCCAGCATGTAAAGGCGGCTGCCAAACGCGCTGAACCGATATCCGGGCAGCACGCGTTTGACGTGACCGTCGCGCAGATCATCGGCTGCGGCGTAATAGGGCAGGATTCCGAGGCCATTGCCCGAACGAACGGCGGCTTGCAGGAAGAGGTAGTTGTCGGACGAGACGCCCGGGTCCAGCGTCACGAGCGTCCGTTCATCGCCCAGTTGCGCCGACAGCCGCAACGGTTGTCCGACGGCCGGCGCGCTGACGATGGTGTGATCTGCGAGCGCGTCGAGCGTTTTCGGCACGCCATGCACGGCCAGGTAGTCCGGCGCCGCGCACAGCACCCAGTCGACTTCATCGAGCAGCGTGGCGACCAGCGATTCCGGCGGGTTCGAGACAATGCGCAGTGCCACGTCCACATCCTCGCCAATCAGGTCGGACACGCGGTTGTCGAACCGCACATCCAGGCGGATATCCGGATACGACCGCTTGAACGCCACCAGCAGCGGCGACACCAGCAGATGCCCCAGCCCCGTCGGCACCGACAGCCGCACGCTGCCTTGCAGCGATTTGCCGAGCGACGAGACCAGCGCGTCGGCGGCAGCCATTTCGCGCAGGATGCTTCGGCCGTGTTCATAGATGCCGGCGCCCACCTCCGTGGGTTCCACGCGGCGCGTGGTCCGGCGCAGCAGTTGCACGCCCAGTGCGCGCTCGAACGCCTTCAACCGGTGGCTCACGTTGGAACGTGTGGTTTGCAGCCGGCGCGCCGCCGCCGACAGGTTGCCCGCATCGACGATTTCCACGAACAGCTTGAGCGCATTGAGATCCATGACCGCCCATCAGATTGGTGAATCGAATTCGACATTCTGTTGATGCCGGCGCGGATTGTCAAAGTATGCCAACCCGGTAACATCCCCCGGCATATCCCACAGGAGCAGGTGACATGGCGCTCGACGACGAATCCTTCGGCTTGCTGCAGCAATCGGTGCAGCGCTTCATCCAGGAACGGCTCGTGCCGGCGGAGAACATCCTCGAGGAAGAGGACGACGTGCCCGCCGACATCGTTGCCGACATGAAGGAGATGGGCCTCTTCGGCCTGTCGATTCCGGAAGAGTACGGTGGCATTGGCCTGGCGATGGTGCAGGAATGCGAGGTGGCGTACGACCTCGGGCACACGGCGCTGGCGTTTCGCTCGGTGTTCGGCACCAACGTCGGCATCGGCTCGCAGGGCATCCTGATGGACGGCACCGATGCGCAGAAGGCCGATTACCTGCCGCGCATCGCCAGTGGCGAACTGATCATCTCGTTTGCGCTGACGGAACCGAACGCGGGGTCGGATGCGGCGTCGCTGCAGACGCGCGCCACGCTGGACGGCGATCACTACGTCATCAACGGCACCAAGCGCTACATCACCAACGCGCCGCGCGCCGGGGCGTTCACGCTGATGGCGCGCACAGGCGGCGAAGGCGCGGCCGGCATCTCCGCCTTCATCGTGCCTGCCGACACGCCGGGCATCACGTTGGGCAAGCCTGACAAGAAGATGGGGCAGCGCGGCACCAAGACGTGCGATGTGATGCTCGACAACGTGCGGGTGCCCGCCGCCAACATCATCGGCGGCGTGGCGGGGCAGGGCTTCAAGACGGCGATGAAGGTGCTGGATCGGGGCCGTCTGCATATCTCGGCGCTGGCCTGCGGCATGGCGCATCGGCTCATCACTGACGCGGTGGCCTACGCCAAGGAGCGCAAACAGTTCGGTCAGCCCATCGCAGACTTTCAGTTGATTCAGGCCATGCTCGCCGATAGCCAGACAGAGCTGTACGCCGGCATGTCGATGGTGCGGGATTGTGCGCGCCGCTACGACGCAAAGCCCGTCGGCAAACAGGATCACGAGGTCAGCATGCTGGCCTCGTGCGCCAAGATGTTCTGTACCGAGATGGTCGGTCGCGTGGCGGATCGTGCAGTGCAGATTCACGGTGGCGCGGGCTACATTGCCGAGTACAAGGCCGAGCGCTTCTATCGCGATGTGCGCCTGTTGCGCCTGTACGAAGGCACCACGCAGATCCAGCAGCTCATCATCGCCAAGAACCTGCTGCGCGATTAGGCTGGCCCTAGCAATTCGCGTGAATCTGGCTCTGTTTTGGAGCCACGTTGTGGTTCAGAATGGGCGCTTTCCTGTTCGATTGCTCGGTCGTTGCCGGAGTCGCCATGTACATTCCCGCCCACTTTGAAGAATCGCGCCCTGACGCGCTGCACGACCTGATCGCGCAGAATCCGTTCGGGACGCTTGTCACGCATGGCGAGCATGGGTTGGATGCGAACCACATCCCGTTCTTGCTGCTGCCGGAAGAGGGCAAGCTTGGCGTGCTGCATGCCCATGTGGCGCGTGCCAACCCGGTCTGGAAAGACGTGGCGAATGGCGATGACGTGCTCGTCATCTTCCGCGCGGGCGATGCGTATATTTCACCGACGTGGTATCCGAGCAAGCACGAAGCCCACCGGCAGGTGCCGACATGGAACTACCGCGTCGCGCATGCGCATGGCCGGATCACCGTGCGTGACGACGAACGTTTTGTGCGCGGCGTCGTGGCTCGCCTGACGCGCACGCATGAGGCATCACAACCTGCGCCGTGGAAGATGTCCGACGCCCCATCGGACTACACCGACGCGCTGCTCAAGATGATCGTCGGCATCGAGATCGAGATCACGCGCATCGAAGGCAAGCTCAAGCTGAGTCAGAACAAAGAGACGCGAGATATCGTCGGCGCCGGCGAGGCGCTCAGGGCCAGCGGCGAGCGTGTGATCGGCGACGCGATGCTGGCCTGCGCTGCTGCCAAGACAGAATAAAAGGCGGAGCGGCGGACTGCTGACCCGCCGCTCCGCACTGCCTTACTTCACACTGCGCGCCGGCAGAATCTCGCCGCGTACTTCCCCAAAGCCCACACGATAGCCATCGCCCTGGCACCAGCCGGTCATGGTGACTTCGTCCCCGTCTTCCAGGAAGGCGCGCGTGGTGCCGTTGCCGAGGTCCAGCGGCTGCTTGCCGTTGACAGTCAGCTCCAGCAGGCTGCCGTAAGAATCCGGCGTGGTTCCACTGATGGTGCCCGAGCCCATCAGGTCACCCACGCGCACGTTGCAGCCGGACACGGTGTGGTGCGCGAGCTGCTGCGCCATCGTCCAGTACATCGCGCGGAAATTCGTGCGGGCGATGGTGGTGCGTTCGCCGCCGTGGGGCCGCAATGCAGTTTCGAGAGCGATGTCGTACGCGTTGGGCCGGCTCTGCCGCAGGTACTCCAGCGGCTCGGGCGACTGCACCGGGTTGGCCACGCGGAACGGTTCCAGCGCCTCCATCGTGACGATCCACGGCGAGATCGATGTGCCGAACCCCTTCGAGTTGAACGGGCCAAGCGGCACGTATTCCCATTGCTGAATGTCGCGTGCGCTCCAGTCGTTCAGGAGCACGACGCCGAACATGTAGTCCGGTGCCGCGTCGACGGAAACCGGCTCACCCAGCGCGCTCGGCTTGCCAACCACAAAGGCCATCTCGAGTTCGTAGTCCAGCTTGCGGCAGGCCGTGAAGATCGGGCGCGGCTGGTCGGGCAGCTTGATCTGGCCCATCGGGCGGTGCAACGGTGTTCCGCTCACCACCACGGAGCTGGCGCGGCCGTTATAGCCGATCGGGATTTCCAGCCAGTTCGGCAGCAGCGCGTTTTCGGGATCGCGGAACATGCGGCCGACGTTGGTGGCGTGCTCGCGCGACGAATAGAAGTCCGTATAGCCCGGGATGTCGATGGGCAGATGCATCACGGCATGCGCTTGCGGCACCAGCGCACGGGCGTGCAGCGTGGCGTTGTCGCGCACGTGGGTGTCGGCCACGCTGAACAGCGCTTGGAGCTTCTTGCGGGTGTCGGACCAGACGGGCTTGCCGAGTGCGATGAAGGTGTTGAGCTTGCCGGTGCGGAACGTGCCGCGGGTTGCTGCGGGGAGCAGGCCGGCGTCATCCAGCACGCCGAGATCGATGACCTGATCGCCAAGGGCTACGCCTGCGCGTGGCGACGGGTTTTCCTTGGTGGAGAAGATGCCGAAGGGCAGGTTTTCCAGGGGGAAGTGGGTGTCGGGGGTGTTGGCGGATTCTAGCCAGCTTAGTTGGCGGGTGGTCATGATGGGGCGGTGGTTTGTTTGTTGAGTCGGTTATTGCTTGACGTTGCTGGTGCATCCCTTGTTTCACCCCCTGCCGGGGGCGACTCACTTTCTTTGTCTTGCCAAAGAAAGTAAGCAAAGAAAGGCGCGCCCGAGATGGCGACTTCCCCTTGAATTTATGTCGCAGGGAGGGGAAGGAGCCAAACTCGCTACGCTCAGACAGGGCTCCTTCCTTTTTCCTCCCTGCAACAGAAATTCAAGGCGCCATCTAGGGCAGGGTACGGCCACACCTTCGGGATGCTCGCCTTGGCGTCAATGTGAATTCGTCGATCGCTTAACGCTTGGTCGGGTCGAAATGCTTCTTGAGGCCCTGCCAGCATTCAAAGTACTTGGCTTGCAGTTGCGCCGATTCCGCCGCGAAGCGGGTGGGCCGAATGACCGCCGGCGTCTCGAACATGAAGGCCATTGTTGCGTCGACCTTGTGCGGCTTGGTGGTGTCGCCGTTGCTCGCTTTCTCGAACGTGTCGGCATCGGGGCCGTGGCCGCTCATGCAGTTGTGCAGGCTGGCGCCGCCCGGCACGAAGCCTTCGGCCTTGGCGTCGTACACGCCCTGGATCAGGCCCATGAATTCGCTTGCGACGTTGCGGTGGAACCAGGGCGGGCGGAAAGTGTTTTCTGCGGCGAGCCAGCGCGGCGGGAAGATCACGAAGTCGATGGTGTCCACGCCCGGCGTGTCGGAGGGGCTTTGCAGCACCAGGAAGATCGACGGGTCCGGATGGTCGTAGCTGATCGAGCCGATGGTGTTGAACAGGCGCAGGTCGTACTTGTACGGCGCGAGGTTGCCGTGCCAGGCAACAACGTCCAGCGGTGAGTGGCCGATCTTCGCGGTCCACAGGCTGCCTTGGAATTTTGCGACGAGTTCGAAGTTGCCCTCGCGGTCTTCGTACCACGCGTGCGGGGTGAGGAAGTCGCGTGGGTTGGCCAGGCCGTTCGAGCCGATCACGCCCAGGTCGGGCAAGCGGAAGAGCGCGCCGAAGTTCTCGCAGATGTAGCCGCGTGCGTCACCATCCGGCAGTTCGACGCGGAAGCGCACGCCGCGCGGCACGACCACAATCTCCAGCGGTTCGACATCGACCACGCCCATCTCCGTCAGCAGGCGCAGGCGGCCTTGCTGCGGGACGATCAGCAGTTCGCCGTCGGCGTTGTAGAAGAAGCGGTCGGTCATCGACGCATTGGCGGCGTACAGGTGGATGCCGCAGCCGGTTTGCGCGTCCGGCCCGCCGTTGCCGGCGAAGGTCACGATGCCGTCGATGAAATCGGTGCCGGCCGCCGGTGCGGGCAGCGGGTCCCAGCGCAGCTGGTTGGGCGAGGGCGGCACCTCGTTGAAGTTGCTGTGGAAGCGGCCTTGCGCCATGGCCTCGAATGGCAGATGCACGGCGCCCGGGCGGATGCGATACAGCCACGAGCGGCGGTTGTGCGCGCGCGGGGCGGTGAACGCCGTGCCGGAAATCTGTTCCGCATACAGGCCATACGGCGCCTTCTGCGGGGAGTTCTGACCGTGCGGCAGCGCGCCGGGCAGGGCTTCGGTGGCGAACTCGTTGCCGAAGCCGCTTTGGTAAGCGGGCCGGTCCAGCGACGCCGGGGTGAATGCGTTCTTGACCGTCGGGGCGAGCATGTTCATGGTGAAGTCCTTGGAGAAAAAGTCAGGAGCGTCTTCAGGGAAAGCGTAGTCGTTACCGAGCCATCAAGCAGGCTTGCCGGTTGCGCGACCTGAGGCAAAGCGTGCGGCGTCCGCGCCACTGGCGGCCAGCGTAAGCGCCAGCACCATGCCGAATGACACCATCGCCGGCACCGCGGCGGCCGAGAACAACGCCGGGCCGCTCCATTGCATCGCAATCAACTGGCCGCCGATCACCGGGCCGATGACAGAGCCGATGCGGCCCACGCCAAGGCTCCAGCCGATGCCGGTGGCCCGCAGCGTGGTGGGGTAATACGTGGCGGCGAGCGCATTTACCGCAGGCTGTCCGCCGACGATGCAGAAGCCGGCCACGAACACCACCGTCACCAGCACGGGCAGCGCAGCCGCCACTTGGCCGATCAACCCGACGGTGACGCAGGCGACCAGGAAGCACACGGCCAGCACGCGCACAAAGCCGAGGCGATCGATCAATCGGCCCAGCGTGAGCGTGCCGATCACACCGCCCACCTGCAGCGCGGTGGCGACCAGTACAGCGGTATCCGTCGGATATCCGGCATCGCGAATCAGCGTCGGCAGCCAGTTCGACAGGAAGTACAGGTCGATCAGGTTCATGAAGTTGATGACCCACAGCACGAGCGTGACCTTGGCGCGGCCTTCCGTGAACAGGGCCGAGACCGGCATACCGCGCGCGGGCGCCTCGGGCACCACGAATTGCGTCTGCGCGTTCACCTGCAGTTGCGGCGCCAGCTTGCTCAGCCAGCGAGCCAGACGCTGATGGCGCGTTTGTCGCATTTGCCCATGGCCCCTGAGCACCAGGTATTGCAGGGATTCCGGCAGCCACAACACCATCATCACGCCAATGACAAGAGGCACCAGGCCGCCCACCAGAAACACCGCATGCCACCCAAAGCGCGACAGCAGCGCCGCGCTCACAAAGCCGCCAAGTGCCGCGCCCACGGTAAAGCCGCACGACACCAGCATCATCCAGGTCACGCGAGAGCGTGCGGGGCTGAACTCACCGGCCAGCGCCATCGCGTTGGGCATGATGCAACCCAGGCCCAGGCCTGTGATGAAGCGCAAGACGAGTAGCGCCTCCACCGTTGCCACCTGCGTGGTGGCCAGCATGCAGGCCGCAAAGAAGAACGTGGCGACGATCAGCACCGGCCGCCGCCCGAAGCGGTCGCCCAGCACGCCAAACACCAGCGCGCCGACCGGCATGCCGAACAGCCCCGCGCCGAATACCGGCCCGAGGCTCGCCTTGGTGATGTTCCAGTCCTTGATGATGGCTGGCGCCACATAACCCATGGCCTGCACGTCGAAGCCGTCGATGATCAGGCACAGCCCGCAGATGGCCAGCAACAGAATCTGAAAGCCGCCAACCTTGCCCTGATCGATTAGCCGGACGAGGTCGATGGGCGTCGACGATGTGTCACGTGCGGCGGGTGCAGGGCGCATGGTGGTCTCCGGTGGCGGGGTTGCCGCTCAGTTTTGGATTCTTGGTATGCGCGTATTGTCCGGATCGGATGAGAATTTGGAATATCAATGCGAGAATGCATGCTATTGATATTGTGAATGTCGAGGCGTCGTCATGCTGAATCTGCGGGATGTGGACCTGAACCTGCTGGTGCTGTTTCAGGAAATCCTGCGCGAAAAGCGCATCTCCGTCGTGGCCGAGCGGCTGGGCCTGTCGCAGCCGGCGGTCAGCAACGCGCTGTCGCGCCTTCGCCAGACCTTTGATGACGAACTCTTCGTGCGTACGCCGCGCGGCATGATGCCGACCGCACTTGCCGAGCAACTGGCCGAACCGGTGGCCACGGCGCTCGACACGTTGCAACGCGCCTTCGGCCAGCGCACGCACTTTGAAGCGGGCACGTCCACGCGCACCTTCACCATTGCCATGAGCGATGTGGGCGAGGTGTATTTCATGCCGGTGCTGGCGCAGTTGTGTGCTGAGCAGGCGCCCGGCGTGCGTATCGACACGCTGCGTGCGGGCGGGTTCGACATGAAGGCCGAAATGGAGGCCGGCGCCATCGACCTTGCCATTGGCGCGTTCGATGATCTTTCCGGCGAGAGCATCTTCCAGCGCCGCCTGTTCCAGCAGGATTATGTGACGATGTTCCGGCGCGGACATGCGCTGTCGGAAGGCAGGCTCACGCTGGAACGCTTTCGCGCCGCGTCGCATCTGGTGGTGGCGAGTTCGGCCAGCCCTTACAACGCCATCGGGCCGCTGCTGGACAAGGCGGGGATCACGCAGTCGGCGCGCTTTTCAGTGCCGCACTTCGTGGCGGTGCCGTACATCGTCAGCACGACCGATCTGGTGGTGACGGTACCGCGCAAGCTGGCCGAGCGGGCTGCGCCGCCGTTCGGGCTGGAGTTCGTGGCGCCGCCGCTCAAGCTTCCGGCACTGCAGACCAATGTGTTCTGGCACCGGCGCTTCCATCAGGACGCCGGCAACCAGTGGCTGCGCAACCTTGTCGCGCAGCGCTTTGCAGAGCTGGAACGCTAGGCATCAGCTTGCCCAGGCCGTGCGCTGCAGTCTTCCGCGGGATGACCGGTAGGCTTGCCTAGCCTGGTCTTCTCGCGCCTGGGCCATCACCCTGCATCCGACCGAGCGCTCTGCAGGATCAGCCGGTCCGTCTTATCCTCTGCGTTGTCTTTCGCATCTGAGCCTGTGCGCTCAGCATTCCATTCCCACCGTATTGGAGTCGATCACATGCGTTACAACCGACTGGGCCGGACCGGCCTGTTTGTTTCTGAGCTATGCCTCGGCACGATGACCTTCGGCGGCAGCGATGGCATCTGGCAGCACATCGGCGATTTGCAGCAAGCCGATGCCGAGCGCCTGATCGGGCGCGCCCTCGACGCCGGCATCAATTTCATCGATACGGCGGATGTGTACGCCAATGGCGTCGCCGAGCAGTTGACGGGGCAGGCGCTCAAGAACCTGAAGGTGTCGCGCGACAGCGTGGTCGTCGCCACCAAGGTGTTCGGGCAGACCGGCGACAGCGTGAACGCGCGCGGCGCCTCGCGGTTCCACATCATGGACGGCATCAAGGCGAGCCTGAAGCGCATGCAGCTTGACCATATCGATCTTTATCAGATCCATGGTTTCGATCCCGCCACGCCGATCGAAGAAACCGTGCGTGCCCTCGACACGCTGGTCCAGCATGGCCACGTGCGCTATGTGGGTGTATCGAACTGGGCGGCGTGGCAGATCGTCAAGGCGTTGGGCATTGCCGAGCGGCTGGGCTGCGCACGCTTCGAAAGCCTGCAGGCGTATTACACAGTTGCCGGCCGTGACCTGGAGCGCGAGTTGGTGCCGATGCTCAAGAGCGAAGGCCTGGGCCTGATGGTGTGGAGCCCGCTGGCCGGTGGCCTGCTCAGCGGCAAGTACACACGCGAGCAGCACGGCGAGCAGGACAGCCGCCGCAACAAATTCGATTTCCCGCCGGTGGACCGGGCACGTGCCTACACGTGCGTGGATGCCATGCGCGTCATGGCCAATGCGCGCAGCGTGTCGGTCGCGCAGATTGCGCTGGCGTGGCTGCTGCATCAGCAGGCAGTGACCACCGTGATCGTCGGTGCCAAGAAGATCGAGCAGCTCGACGACAACATCGCGGCCACCAAGGTTGAACTGACGGCGGAAGAACTCGCGCAGCTCGACGAGCTGAGCAAACTCCCGGCCGAATACCCGGGCTGGATGCTGGAGCGGCAAGGGGAGTACCGGCGTGGCCAGCTTGCCGGAATGCGGCAAGCTGTGCGCTAGTCTGCCGGCTCAAATCGTTCGCCTTTGAACACGCGGCGCGGATTGCCGCGCTCCACCTGGTGATGGAGCGCGCGCCGTTGCGCACGCTGCGCCGCATCGGCCGCCGCGTTATCGTTTTGGTGGAGCGCGTTCCCCTTCGCGCCAACCCAGCCGCAAGTACGATCAAGCTTAAGCGTTGGAATGATGAAACGCGATGACGCTCAGGTTGCCGTGGCTGCCGGCAATGCAAGACGCGCCGCCGCCAGCGCTTCACGCAATACCGCCATGTCGCCGATATGGTTCGCGAGCAGCAGGATGAGCTGCGCGTTGAGCATCGCGCTGTGCTCCTCGTCGAGGTTGCGGTGCGCGTCGATCAGCGCTTCGTAAAAGTCATCGGGGCGCGGCAGGTTCGGTTGCGTATTCAGCGGCATGGCGATCGGTGATCGGTGATCGGTCTTCAACTCAGGCGGAGACTGTGGCATGCGGCTCTGCTGCCGGCGCGGTTTGCCCGGTGGCGCGAAGCAACGCAGCGGCCAGCTTGGCAGGCTCAAGCGCGCGCCAGCGTGCACAGACGTGCTGATCTGGGCGGATCAGGTAGGTCGTGCCGGCGCGTGCGTCATAGCGTTGTGCGACCAGGCCATCGATGTCTTCCAGCGCCGTCACGTTGGCTGAAACGGTGCCGATGCCGCCGGCCGGGAAGACTGCCAGCGTACGAAGCGGTAGCGCTTCGACGCGTTCTCCGGCACCGCAGAAACGCAGCGCCGTGAAGCCGCTGTGCAGATGACCGAGGAGCCAATCTGCGCGGCCATCGGCGGTGCGCACCGGCGCGTCGAGTGCGACAGCGCCGGGCACGAGCGTGCAGGCGAAGGGCGCTTCATCTTCGGTCTGCAATGTAGAGCCCTCGAGCACTGTCGGCGTAGACAACCGTCCGCTGTTGACCAGGGTTCGCGCAAACGGATAGTGCTTGGCCAAGCGCAGTGTGGCATCGCGAAAGAGCCGGCTGACTGCGCTCTTGGGCGTGATGAAGTCGGTCGAGCGGGTGGAGTGGCGGATGTTGTCGTCGGCAGCGAACTCGCGCTCGCTCGCGTACGTGTCGAGCAGCGCGTCGGGCGCGTCGCCGGCAAGCACCATGCGCAATTTCCACGCGAGGTTTTCGGCATCCTGCAAGCCGCTGTTGGCGCCGCGCGCGCCGAACGGCGACACCCGATGCGCTGCATCGCCGATGAAGAGCACGCGGCCGTGGCGGAAGCGGTCCATGCGTTCGCATGAAAACGTATAGACGCTGACCCATTCCAGCTCGAAATCGACGTTTTCGCCCAGAAGCGCGCGCACGCGTGGAATGACGCGCTCCGGTTGCTTCTCGGCGACGGGGTCGGCGTCCCAGCCGAGTTGGAAGTCGATGCGCCAGACGTTGTCGGGTTGATGGTGCAGCAGCACCGACTGATTCGGGTGGAACGGCGGATCAAACCAGAACCAGCGCTCGCTCGGGAACGGCGCATCCATACGCACGTCGGCGATCAGGAAGCGGTCTTTGAAGGTCTGGCCGCGGGCTTCGAGGCCCATCATGTGGCGTACCGGGCTGCGCGAGCCATCGGCGGCGACGACGTACCGCGCGCGCTGTGCGTACGTGCCATCGGGCGTCTCAATGCTGAGCGTCACGCCATCGGCATCCTGCGTGAGGGCCGTCACCTTGTTCTTCCAGCGCAGTTCGATGTTCGGCAAGGCTTGCGCGCGTTCAACGAGAAAGCCCTCGACGTAGTACTGCTGGAGGTTGATGAACGCCGGCCGGCGGTGGCCGGTTTCGGGCAGCAGGTCAAAGCTGTAGAGCAGCTCGTCCTTCAGGTAGACCTTCCCAACGTTCCAGCTCACGCCCTTGTCGATCATGCAGTCGCCGCAACCGAGCCGATCGAAAATCTCCAGCGAGCGCTTGGAGAAACAGATCGCGCGTGAGCCGGTCGACAGCGTGCAATCGTCGTCGACGACGACCACGGCCACGCCCTGCTGCGCCAGATCGATGGCCGTGGCCAGCCCCACCGGCCCGGCGCCGACGATGACAACGGGGCGCGCTTCAGTGGCCGCGCCGGGTTGCTGTTCGGCGCACGGCGCATACGCGAAGACGCGGTTCTGGAAGTCGGGATTCATGTTCAGCCTTGCAGGGCGGCCCACATTTCCTTGTCGCGCTCGGCGGTCCAGATGCGCGGGTGCTTGATGCCGCTGGCCTCGTCAAAGGCGCGCGTCACGTCAAACGGTAGGCAGTGCTCATAGATGAAGACGCTGCCAAATTTCGGGTCCATGGCCGCGCGGGTATGCGCCATGGCGGCCTTCAGGTCCATCTTCTGCGCGACGGCTTCCTTGCCACGTTGCAGCAGCGTAGACACGAAATCGCGTGTATAAGCGAGGCCCTTCTCGACTTCGCCCGGATTGAGCAACGCGGGGCCGCGGCCGGGCACGAGCTTATCGGCGCCGAGCGCGCGCAGTGCATCCAGCGTGGCGGGCCATTCTTCGAGCTGCGCATCGCCGCAGTAGCAGGCGGCGTCATACTCGACGAGGTCACCGGAGAACAGCACCTTCTGCGACGGAATCCACACCACCGTGTCGCCCTTCGTGTGGCCGGGGCCGAGGTGCAGGATCTTCACTTCCAACTTGCCCAGAAACAGTGTCAGCTCGCGCTCGAACACCAGCGTCGGCCACGTCAGGCCCGGCACGGTTTCCACGCCGGCAAACAGGCGCGGGAAGCGCTCGATTTCGGACTTCATATCGGCCTCGCCGCGCTCGACGATCATTTCGTACGTGCCGCGGCTGGCAATGATGTTCTGTGCGCCCTCGGCAAAGTAGGCCGACGCGCCCAGCACGCGCACCGCGTGATAGTGCGACAGCACCACGTGCTTGATCGGCTTGTCGGTGATGGCGCGAATGCGTGCGATCAGGTCTTGCGCCATCGCGGGCGTGGCGGTGGTGTCGACGATCAGCACCGAGTCGTCGCCAATGATGACGCCGGAGTTCGGGTCGCCCTCGGCTGTATAAGCGTAAGCGTTGGGGGAGAGCTGGGTGAAGGTGACTTGTTTGGCCTCGAGGTCGGCTTGCGAGGCGAAGGCTTTGGCCATTCTGTCACTCCTGGTGTAGTGGATTACGGTTGGGGGAATTACGTTTCAACATGCGTGGCTCGGGAAGCCTGCGTTGGGTTGGGCTGAGGGCAAGCCATGCCGAACGCTGGCAATCATAGACCGCACGGTCTGGAGACGCGCCTAGGGTATACGTTGATTATGGTTAGAAGCATTGCTTATACAATGCATAAAAATCAAAAACGGCCGCCTACGCGTTGCTGCGTGCTACGCTCGCAGCACTTTGTCGGCCCCGTCCAGCCAATACGCCCCGAGACATGGAGACCACGGAAGTCGAAGACGACCTGCCCACCGATGGCGATGCAGAAGACGCGCGCGCAAACCGCGACCGTTCGGGCATCCAATCCATCGAAGTCGGCTCTCAATTACTCGTGGCGCTCACGCGTGCCATGCGGGCAATGGCGCTCGGCGATCTCGCGCGCGCCGCCGGTATGCATCCCTCCAAGGCGCATCGTTATCTGGTCAGCCTGCAGCGCGTGGGCGCGGTGTCGCAAGATCCGCTGACCGGCCGCTACGAACTCGGCCCGTTTGCGCTTCGCCTGGGCCTGGCCAGCCTCAACCGTTCCGATGCCATCGTCCGCACGCGGCCGTTGCTGGCCGGCCTGCGAGACCAGACCGGTCACACCATCGGCATTGCCGTGTGGAGCGATCGCGGCCCAACTGTCGTGCATTGGGAGAAGGCGGGTGGTGCGCCGGGTGTGAACCTGCGTATTGGCGACGTCCTGCCGATGCTCAATTCCGCCACCGGCCGCTTGTTTGGCGCCTATCAGCCGATGGAACAGACGCTGCCCTTGGTGGAACGCGAACTGCACGAGCGTGCCGGTGACGATCTCCCCGGTTTGCCGCGGTCTCTGACGGATTACTACCGCCTGTGCGAAGACGTCCGCACTGAAGGCGCATCGTGGGTGTCGGGCAGCCTGCTGCCGGGCGTGAACGCGCTGTCGTTGCCGGTGTTCGGTGCACGCGGGCAGCTCGTGCTGGTGTTGATCGCGCTGAACCTGCAACCGCTGTTTAACGCGCAGCGCGGCGGCGAGCTGGAGCACACGTTGCGCACGTTCGTGATGCGCTTGTCTGCCATGCTGCAGGCACCCGCGGAACGCCCTGCGAAAGCCGGCAGCCGTCGAAGCAGGGCGGTGCGTTAGGGTTGTCGCCAATTTCATCCTGTCGTAAGAAATTTACTATCTCGTAACGCGTGGCGCCCCCTCGCCCGGCTCACATCCGGCGCGAACTCCACGATTACAAGAACGAGGAGCTTCATGGATTTGTCGATTGCCGCCATCCTGGCGCAAGACGGCGTGACATCGGGCGCGATCTACGCGCTGCTGGCACTGGCGCTCGTGCTGGTGTTTTCCGTCACGCGCGTGATCTTCATCCCGCAGGGCGAATTCGTCGCGTACGGCGCGCTCACGCTGGCTGCCATCCAGGCCAACAAGGCGCCGCTGTCCGCCAGCATGCTTGTAGCGCTGGGCGTCCTGACGTTCCTGGTCGAGATGGGGCGTACGCTGCTGCAACCGGAACTGCGCCTGCATGCGCTGCGCACGGGCGCCGTCTATGCAGGCAAATACCTTGTTTTTCCGGTTGCCGTGTACGTCGCCGCTCGCATGCTGGGCCCGATGACGCTGCCCATGCTTGCGCAGGTGGCGTTGACGCTGCTGATCGTCATTCCGATGGGCCCCATGATCTACCGCCTGGCCTATGAGCCCTTGGCCGAAGCCAGCACGCTCGTGCTGCTGATCGTTTCGGTGGGCGTGCACTTTGCGATGGTCGGCCTGGGCCTCGTGATGTTTGGCGCAGAAGGCTCGCGCACGGAGGCGTTTTCCGATGCGCGCTTTGATCTGGGCGCGCTCAGTGTGTCGGGCCAGAGCCTTTGGGTGGTGGCTGTATCGGTGCTGATGATCGTGGCGCTGTACTTCTACTTCGGCCGCACGGTCTCGGGCAAGGCGCTGCGGGCCACCGCGGTGAACCGGCTGGGTGCGCGGCTGGTCGGCATCGGGACCACACAGGCCGGGCGATTGGCTTTCACGCTGGCGGCGGCGCTCGGCGCGCTGTGCGGCATCCTGATTGCGCCGCTGACCACGGTCTACTACGAGTCCGGTTTCCTGATCGGATTGAAGGGCTTCGTTGGAGCCATCGTGGGCGGGCTCGTGAGCTATCCGGTGGCCGCGCTGGGTGCGCTTCTGGTGGGGCTGCTGGAGTCGTATTCATCGTTCTGGGCGTCGGCGTTCAAGGAGGTGATCGTGTTCACGCTCATCATTCCGGTGCTGCTGTGGCGATCGCTCACCACCAAGCATGTCGAGGAAGAGGAATAAGCCGATGAACACGCTGACCAAATCTTCCGAAGGCACGGCGCAGCGCGGCTGGCTTTCGCGCAACCGCGTGCTGACCGCGTTGTTCGTGGTCGTGCTCGTGCTGATCCCGATCGTGCCCACGCCCGAGTTCTGGATCACGCTGCTGAACTACATCGGGCTCTATAGCCTTGTCGCGCTGGGACTCGTGCTGCTGACGGGTGTCGGCGGGCTGACCTCGTTCGGGCAAGCGGCGTTCGTTGGCCTCGGTGCATACAGCACCGCCTATCTGACAACGCAGTACGGTGTCTCGCCGTGGATCGGCTTGTTGGCCGGGTTGGTGATCACGGTGGTCAGCGCCTACGTGATTGGCCTGATCACGATGCGCATGTCGGGGCATTACCTGCCGCTGGCGACGATTGCGTGGGGCCTGTCGCTCTTCTTCCTGTTCGGCAACCTGGAATTCCTGGGAAAGTACGACGGGCTGAACGGCATTCCGGTGCTGAACGTGCTGGGTAAATCGCTGCAGACCGGCCGCGAGATGTTCTACCTGATCTGGGCTGTCGTTGTCGTGGCGGTGCTGGCGGTGCAGAACCTGCTGAATTCGCGCCCAGGCCGCGCCATCCGCGCGCTCAAGGGCGGCGGCACGATGGCCGAGGCGATGGGGGTGAACACCGCATGGATGAAGGTGGTGATCTTCGTGTTTGCGGCGGTGCTGGCCTGCATTTCGGGCTTTCTCTATGCGCATCTGCAGCGCGCGGTGAACCCGACGCCATTCGGCCTCAACTACGGCATCGAATACCTGTTCATGGCGGTGGTCGGCGGCGTGGGCCACGTGTGGGGCGCGGTGCTTGGCGCGGGTTTGCTGACCATCCTGAAAGACAGCCTGCAGAGCATCCTGCCGAAGCTGCTCGGCTCCAACGGCAACTTCGAAATCATCGTGTTCGGCGTGCTGCTCGTGCTGTTGCTGCAGTACGTGCGCGATGGCGTCTGGCCGTTCATCCGCAAGCTGTTTCCATCGTCTCCGACGGCGCGCGCACCCGACGATGCACCGGCACTGAAGCAGCGCGAGAAGCCCCAAGCCGGTGAGCTGATCCTCGACGTGCGCGCTGCACGCAAGGAATTTGGCGGCCTGGTTGCCGTGAACGATGTCAGCTTCCAGGTGAAAGCCGGCGAGATCATCGGCCTGATCGGCCCCAATGGCGCCGGCAAGTCCACCACCTTCAACCTGGTGACGGGCGTGCTGCCTGTCACGCGTGGCGAGGTGCTCTACCGTGGCGAGCGCATCAGCGGCAAGCCATCGCGCGAGATCGTCAAACGCGGTATCGGCCGCACCTTCCAGCATGTGCAATTGCTGTCGGGCATGACCGTGTTGGAAAACGTGGCCCTTGGCGCCCACCTGCGCGGCGATTTTTCGGCGCAAGGCGGGGTGCTCGCCAGCGTGGTGCGCATGAACCAGGCCGAAGAGCAGAAGCTGCTGTTCGAAGCGCGCCGTCAACTGGAGCGCGTGGGTCTGGCCGATTGCATGTATCAGGAAGCCGGCAGCCTTGCGCTGGGCCAGCAGCGCATTCTGGAAATCGCCCGTGCCCTGTGCTGCGACCCCGCGCTGCTGCTGTTGGACGAGCCCGCCGCGGGCCTGCGCTACAAGGAAAAGCAGGCGCTGGCCGCGCTGCTGACCAAGCTGAAAGCCGAAGGCATGAGCGTGTTGCTGGTCGAGCACGACATGGACTTCGTCATGAACCTCACCGATCGGCTGGTCGTCATGGAATTCGGCACCAAGATTGCCGAAGGGCTGCCGCAGGAAGTGCAGCAGAACCCCGCGGTGCTGGAAGCCTACCTGGGCGGCGTGGAATAAGGAGAACGCGCATGTCAGTCATCCTGGAAGTGAAGGACCTGCACGTCCGCTACGGCAAGGTAGAGGCGCTGCACGGCGCCAGCCTGAAGGTGGAGTCGGGCCAGATCGTGACGGTCATCGGCCCGAACGGCGCAGGCAAATCGACCATGCTTGGCGCCGTCATGGGTGCGCTGCCAACGACCGGCTCGGCCAGCGGCGTGGTCTCGTATCTCGGTCACAACCTGACTGGTCTGCCGGTGGAAAAGCGCGTGGCACGCGGTATGTGCCTCGTCCCGGAAAAGCGCGAGCTGTTTGCCACCATGAGCGTGGAAGACAACCTCGTGCTGGGCGCGTACCGCCGCAAGCGTGCGGGTGAGCGCAACTATCTCGACCAGATGGAGGTGGTGTACGACTTGTTCCCGCGCCTGAAAGAGCGTCGCGCGCAAGAAGCCGGCACGCTTTCCGGCGGCGAGCGCCAGATGCTCGCCGTGGGCCGCGCGCTGATGGCCAAGCCACAGTTGCTGATGTTGGATGAGCCGAGCCTCGGTCTTGCGCCGCTTATCGTCAAAGAGATCTTCCACATCATCAGCGACCTGCGCAAAACCGGCGTGGCAACGTTGTTGATCGAACAGAACGCACGTGCCGCCCTGCAGGTGGCGGACTACGGTTACGTCTTGGAAACGGGCGACATGACGCTCGAAGGCCCTGCGCAGGAACTGGCCGTCAACCCCCGCGTGATCGAAACCTACCTGGGCTTGGCGAAGAAGGCCGCCTGAGCGCTGCGGGGAGCCGGATCAATCGTCGTCGTCATGACGATGGTGCCGGCGCCATTCACGCTCGCGCCAGCGTTGTTCACGCCATTGGCGTTCCTGCCATTCGCGGCCGCGCCCATCGTCGTAGTAGCCGGGGGCAACAATGACCGGCTGCGGCGCGACATAAACGGGTTGCGGTGCATAGTAGGCCGGCGGCGGGGGCGGGGCGTACACCGGCGCCGGGGCATAGACCGGTGCGGGTTCGACATAGACGGGCGCCACTGGCACGCCGATTCCAATATCGACATTGACGCGCGCCACGGCCAACGGCGAGGACAGCGCCGCAGCGGCTGCCAGCACGTACAGCGCGAAGTTCTTATGCATGTGGGAATTCCTCAAGACATCGCACTGTAGTTGAACCGGATGCGCGCAGTCTTACAGAAGATATACGGGTGTTGCGAATTGTAACGAAGTGCCTCGCTGGCCGCTCACGGCAACGCGCGCTCCATTAGATACGCCTTCTCGCCATAAACCGTGCGCAGCGTGGCCAACGCGCCTTCATCCAGATCGGCCGACTGATAATCAAGGCGGCGCCAAAAGGCATCCGCGCCTTGCACGGCCACCAGCCGCGATTCGCGCAGCCCTTGAGCGTGGGCGCTGGCCAATGCGATTGCGTAAAGCTGCTCCCCCAAACGCTGGCCCCGACCGGCAGGCGCGATGGCCATGTCGTGAACGAACCAGAGCACATCGGCCGCATCCGCAACAGGCAGCGGCACGTGCAATTTGGGCGGTGTCCATGCATGCCACGCATGCGAAAGCAGGTAGCCGACCACCTCGCCGCCGCGCAAGGCGACCAGGCACAGGGCCGGACTGCGCGCCCAGCGGCTGGCAAGCGCATCGCCCGGTTCTAGAAACCCCTCGCCGTAACAGGCCTGCTGCACGGCGAGGATGCCGGCCAGGTCGTCTGCGACGATCGGGCGGATGGTGATTTCGGACATGGGTGCGCGGTCGGACGAAAACGGCAGAGTTTAACGGAGCGGTTTCGCGCATCATGCCGTTTTCGCATAACGTGGGCACACATCGGTATTCGCAGGATCGCGCACGTATCCTGTAGATTCGTTGGCAGGGCAGTCCCGCCCACACTTGAATCCTCTCTCCGAGCATGTCGCGAATCATCTTCCTGAACGGCCAATACGTGCCGGCCGCCGAAGCCACCGTCTCCGTCATGGATCGCGGCTTCACCTTTGCCGATGGCATCTATGAAGTCACCGCCGTGGCGCGCGGCAAGCTCGTCGACAACGACGCGCACCTCGCCCGCCTGACACGATCGCTGTCCGAGATCGGCATCGACAACCCGTACACCGACGCGGAATGGACGCGCGTGTGCGAAGAGCTGGTGGCGCGCAATGGGCTGGACGAGGGTGTGGTCTACATGCAGGTCACGCGCGGCGTGGCCGAGCGCGATTTCGGCATACCGGCTGACATCTCGCCGACGGCCGTGGCATTCACGCAGGTCAAGTCCATCGTCGACAGCCCGCTCGCAAAGAAGGGCGCAACTGTGGTGACGGTGCCCGATCTGCGCTGGAAGCGTTGCGACATCAAAAGCGTGGGCCTGTTGCCGCAGGTGATGGCCAAGCAGATCGCCGCCCGCGCCGGCGCGCACGAAGCCTGGATGACCGACGGCGAACGGGTGACCGAAGGCGCGTCGTCGACCGCGTTCATCATCACCGCCGATAAGCGGCTGATCACGCGTCCGCTGTCGAACGCCGTGCTGCCGGGCATCACGCGTGTGTCGATCCTGGCGCTGGCACGCGAATATGGCGTGACGCTGGAAGAGCGCACCTTTACCGTGGCCGAAGCTCAGCAAGCCGCCGAAGCGTTCTACACGAGCGCGTCGACGTTTGTGATGCCGGTGGTGTCCATCGACGGCGTGCAGATCGGCAGCGGCCAGCCGGGCCCGCTCACGCAGGCGCTGCGCACGCTGTATCTGCGTTTTGCCGGCGTGGACGTTGCCGAACCCGTCGACCAGATGTGACGTAAGCGGTTGCGCCAGCGCGGTAGAATCGCCCGCTCAGTTTTTTGCAGCAAGGCGAGACACCCCATGAAGACAGGAGGCTGGCGCTGGCAAAGCGCCATCGCGGCGACCGCTCTGGTTGCTGCGCAGTGGGCAGCGATGCCCGTATCCGCACAAACCATTTCTGCGTCGGCCGCTGCGCCGACGGGGGCCGCGCAAGCCGTTTCGGCCGATGCGCCACCCGCCCTCGAATCATCCTCCGCCGATTCCCGGTGGCGCCGCTTCGAGAGCATCAACGGCATTGTTTCGTATATCGATCGGCAATCGGTCAAGCCGCAGCCCGGTGCCGCGGCCGATGCCAATTCGCACACCGTGCACTTCCGGCTCTTGCGCAACGTGCTGCCCGACTTCACGATCAAGACAGCAGATGGGCAGCCGATCCGTTCGTCGGTCAAACAGGTCGTGCTCGACTGCGCGCGACATAGCTACACAGTGATTGCACAAACGCTCTATCGCGCGCGCAACGCTACCGGCAAGCCGCTTTACCAGATCCATTACGGCGACGAGGCGCAAAGCCGCTCGCTGCGCGAAGGCAGCGTCTTCGAATGGATCGCCGGCCGCTTTTGCGGCACAGGCCACTAACCCTGTGGCCGGCACGGGCGGCGCAAATGCCGCCCGGCATGTTCGCGGTTCAAATGGGCGCAGCTTCCCGGCTGTCGCTGCCGTTCTCGCTTTCCTCGCGGCCGCGCGCGTAAGGCTGCCGCTCCTGCTCAAGCTCCGGATAACGGCGTGAGGCGAAGCCCATGGCGGCTTCGTACGAGCCAAACTGGTTTGATTCGGCGGCCACACCGTCGTTGACCAGAATTGCGTACCACTTCCCGTAGAGCGGGCCGTACACCACGACCTTGCTTTTCATCGTCTTGTCCCTGTTTCTTGTGTCGACGGCCGACTACGCGGTTTACGCGAAGCGGCGGCTCGAGCCGTCCGGGCGTCAGGTCATGACGCGCCGTCAGCGTTGTGGCGGTCGATGATTACAGCGTGTTACATGCACGTCAACGTTTGCGTTGGGCGCAATCTTCTAATGCAATGTGTTGAATATGTGCTCTGACAGTTAAGTTTTGTGAAATTGACATCATTCATGTGCAGCCTCTAACGTCCACGGGCGTGTTGAGCGGCACACGGGGTGGCGCCTTACGCGATGTCTGTTTGTCTGCTCAACCAGACAAGCCTCTAAGATTTTCCGGAGAGTCGCTGCCATGGATTGGATTCACAGCGTGTTCAAGAGCGTGCCCGAGACAGCGCTCTTTCTGTCGCTTGCCATTGGCTACGCAGTCGGCAAGATCAATTTCGGCAAATTTCAAATCGGCGGGGTGGGCGGATCGCTGATTGCCGCGGTATTGATCAGCCAGTTTGGCGTGACGATCGATTCCGGCGTGAAGAGCATCATGTTCGCGCTCTTCATCTACGCGGTCGGCTACGAAAGCGGGCCGCAATTCTTTAGCTCCCTCAATCGCAGCACGCTGCGCGAGATCGCCATGGCGGTGTTTCTTGCGGTGAGTGGCTTGGTCACCATTCTCGTGTGCGGCAAGCTGTTCGGCTTTGACAAGGGCTTGACCGCCGGCATTGCGGCGGGCGGCATGACACAGTCGGCAGTCATTGGCACCGCGGGCGATGCCCTCTCACGCATGGGCCTGCCGGCCGACGAGGTGGCGCATCTGCAGTCGAATGTGGCCATCGGCTATGCAGTGACGTACGTGTTCGGCAGCCTGGGCGCCATCATCATGTGCGTGAACATTCTGCCGCGCCTGATGGGGCGTGAGCTGCGCGATGATGCCAAGAAAGCCGAGCTGGAAATGGCCGGAGGCAGGCGCCCGCTCGAGCAGGGCGAGGTGGCCTCGCTGCCGGCACTGGTCGGACGCGTGTATGACGTGACCACGGGCGCAGGCAAGACCGTGGAGGAAGTCGAGACCACACTGGACGACGGCATCACCATCGAGCGCATCTTGCGCAACGGCGACGAAATCGCCATTGAGCCGGCGTTGAAACTGCAGCGCGCCGATCGCGTTCTGCTGATCGGCCGTCGCGAAGCCGCAGCCAAGGCCTGGACGCTGCTTGGCGACGAGTCCACCGTGTCTTCCGACATGGATCAGCCACTTCAGGTGCGCGATGTCGTATTCACGCGCAAGGGTGCAAGCCACAAGACGCTGGGCGAGATGAAGGCACAAGCCACACGCGATATGAAGCACGGCGTGTACATCGCGCGCATCACGCGCATGGGTAAGACTGTGCCGCTGTTGGACGGCACCGTCATGCTGCACGGTGATGTCGTCACGTTGCACGGCGCACCGTCCGACATCAAGCGCGCGGCCGCCGAAGTCGGCTATCCCGTGCCGCCGGGCGACAAGACGGACTTCGTCTACCTTGGGCTGGGGGTGCTGGTCGGCCTGCTGATCGGTACGCTGGTGGCAAAGGTAGGCGGCATACCGCTGACGCTGGGGAGTGGGGGCGGGGCGCTGCTCTCGGGGCTGGTGTTTGGCTGGCTGCGCGGCAAGCATCCCACCTTCGGCCAGTTGCCCAACGCAGCGTCGCAAATCCTCAAGGACATGGGCTTGGCCGCCTTTGTCGCCTGTGTGGGCCTGGGCTCTGGCGCGCAGGCGTGGGCGACTCTGCAGAAGAGCGGCGTGTCGATCTTCGTTGCCGGCGTGATCGTCACGATGGTGCCGTTGATCCTGACCTACCTGTTCGGCCGTTATGTGCTCCGCTACGACAATGTAGCCGTGCTGGCGGGTGCGCTGTCGGGCGCGCGTTCAGCCAACCCCGCGTTTGGCGGCGTGCTGGAGAAAGCCGAGAGCAGTGTGCCGACCATTCCCTTTGCCATTACCTATGCGCTCGCGAACGTGCTGCTGACCCTGCTGGGTCCGCTTGTGATCGCCTTCGCCTGAGCGTCTCTTCGGCCTGCTGCTCGCGTGGTGGGCTCTCCTTCGCCAACGCTGCATCCACGGGAATCTGCGATGACCACCAATCCGACGCAAAAATCCAAGGAACTGGAAGCCCTTGGGCAACTGAGCCCGTTCGAACTGAAGGACGTGCTGATCCAGCTTGCGCAGAGCGATTCGCAACGCATCATGCTCAATGCCGGGCGCGGCAATCCGAACTTCCTGGCATTGGAGCCGCGGCATGGCTTCTTCCAGCTGGGCCTGTTCGCACTGGAGGAGTCCGAACGCTCGTTTTCTTTCCTGGCCGAGAGGATTGGCGGCATCCCGACCAAGGAAGGTTTTGAGGCGCGCTTTGAAAGCTTTGCTCGCCGCAACGCAGATGTGCCGGGCGTGAAGTTTCTGCATCACGCGGTGTCGTACGTACGCGATCAACTGGGCCTTTCCGCCGAGGATTTTCTGGCGGAGATGGTGAACGGCATTCTCGGCTGCAACTATCCGGTGCCGGATCGCATGCTGAAGATCAGTGAGCAGATTGCTGCGCGCTATCTGAAGCAGGAAATGATCGGCAGTGCGCCGTTTGTCGGCCAGTTTGATCTGTTTGCCGTCGAGGGCGGTACGGCAGCGATGACGTATCTGTTCAGCACGCTCCAGGAGAACTTCCTGCTCAGTGCCGGTGACAAGATTGCGCTGGGCATGCCGATTTTCACGCCGTACATCGAGATTCCGGAACTCAACAGCTTCCAACTCGTCGAGGTCAAGCTGAATGCAGACCCATTCGACGGCTGGCAATACACCGATGAAGAACTCGACAAGCTTCGCGACCCGAGCGTGAAGGCGTTCTTCCTGGTCAACCCCAGCAACCCGCCGTCGGTGAAGATTTCCAAGGACGGCTTGAAGAAGCTTAAGGCCATCGTGGACGAACGCCACGAGGCCGGCAACGATCTCATCATCCTGACCGACGATGTGTACGGCACGTTTGCGGACGACTTTGTCTCGCTGTTTGCAGTGGCGCCGTACAACACGATCCTGGTGTATTCGTACTCCAAGTACTTCGGGGCGACGGGTTGGCGCCTGGGCACCATCGCCACGCATGAAAAGAACGTGCTGGACGATAAGCTGGCTGCGCTGCCCGAAGACAAGCGCAAGATCCTGCACCAGCGCTATGCGTCCATCACGACCGAGCCGGACCAACTCAAGTTCATCGATCGTCTGGTTGCGGATAGTCGGACGGTGGCGCTCAACCACACGGCAGGCTTGTCGACGCCGCAACAGGTGCAGATGGCGCTGTTCTCGCTGTACGCCCTGATGGATCAGCCGAACGCCTACAAGGCTGCGGTCAAGCGCCTGGTGCGCGGGCGCAAGGCGGCCCTGTACCAGGCGATCGGTATCGAGTGTGAGGCTGACGAGAATGACGTCGCGTACTACAACATCCTTGATGCCGAAGTGGTAGGCCGCAAGACCTATGGCGAAGCATTCGTGCAGTGGTTCAAGACCAAGACGAAACCGGCGGATGTGCTATTCCGCCTGGCCAAGGAGAGTGGCGTGGTGCTGCTGCCCGGCAATGGTTTTGGGGCACTTAACCCGTCGGTGCGCGTGTCGCTGGCCAACTTGAACGAGCCGGACTACATCCGCATTGGTGCAACGCTGCAGCGCTTGTTGGAGGAGTATCACCAGCGCTGGCTGGACGAAGGCGGAAAGTAACGCGCTGCCTGGATCAGGCCGGCACCCGCGTGCCGGCCACACGCGCGTGACGCAATTCGGCCGGCTCATGGCCTGATTCGACGTAGTCGGCAAAGCGGCGGATGCAGTCCGCAACCCAGTCGGGGCGACGCAGTGGCAGCCAGTGCCCGGCGTCGACCTCATGGCGCCAGTAATGCGACACCCAGGCTTCCACAGCGCGCGTAACGGCGGGGCTGACATAGCGGTCACGCGTTGGGACGATCAGCTGCACGGGCGCATGCGGTGCGCGCGCCTGAGGACGGGCCAGGCGGTCGCGAAAATTCGCGCGATACATGCGCACGCCGTTGCAGGCATCGCGCACAAGTGTCGGTCGCTGGGTCTCGATGCGGATGCCTTCCGTTTTGTGCAGCCACCACGGCCAGGCGCGCGCGACCCACAGCCGCCACGACCATTCGGGCACCAGCGGCAAGTGGAAATACCCCACATACCAGGATTGCAGCCGCTGCTTCCACACTGCACGCCTGGCTGCAAATGTGCCGGCATCGAGCTGCGTACGCATCCAATGTCCGACGTGGTCCAGGCACGGGCCTGAGATCGACGTGTACGACGCGATGCGCCCGCGCAGGCGGTCCGTCGTCACCGATTCCCAGCTATGGATGGAGCCCCAGTCGTGCCCGACCAGATGAAAGCGCTCACCTGGCAGCAGGGCATCGGCTACAGCGGCAAGGTCGTCGACAAATTGGGGGATGCGGTAACCGGTGGTGTCTGCGGGCGCATCGGACAGGCCGGCGCCGCGCACGTCGAAGGTCAGCACCCGACGGTCGCGCGCCAGCGTATCGCGCACGCCGCGCCAGACGGAGCTGTCGTCCGGGTAGCCATGCACGAGAACAATGGCAGGGCGCTGCTGCGCAGTATGGTCGGACGGTAGCGTCATGCGGGCATGCAGCCGAATGTTGCCGGAGCGCACCACGTGGCTGTTGTGCATCGAGAGGCCTCCTGGAAAAGGGATGCGGTGCAATCTCTGCAGCCTACGAGGTAACGGGGCGCTGCGACAACGCGTGTTTTTACCCGTTTCAAGCAGTGCCTGAAGCACTCGCCGGTGGGTCGGCCTGCAACAGCGGCGTGGCTGCAGTGAAAGCTGCCAGATGCTCCAGCAACGTCCGCACCTTGCGCGGCAACTGTTGTTGCGGCCACACCGCGTAGATGGGGCGCTGCGGCGTACGCCAATCGGGCAGCAGGCGCTCCAGCCGGCCGGCCTCCAGCGCCTGGTGGCAGAGCGTGTGCGGACAGTACAGCAGGCCGAGGCCCGTTTCAGCCAGCGTCACGCCCAGTTCGATGTCGTTCAGGTCGCAGCGTCCATGGGGCTGCAGTTCGATGGTTTCCTCGCCATCCGGTGAGGTGAAGCGCCATGTCGAGAGCGGCGACGACACCAGCAGCCGATGCGCCTGAAGTTCATGCGGATGCGTGGGGGCGCCATGCGCGGCCACGTACGCAGGCGACGCCACCAGCACCATCCCGATCACACCGAGCCGCCGCTGTCGCAGCTTCGGGTCGTCCTGCTGGCCGACGCGGATGGCCAGATCGGCGCCATGCCGCCACACGTCTTCATTGCGGTTACTGAGCAATAGCTCCAGGCGGATGTCCGGCCACATCGCCATGAAGCTTGCATACGCGGGTGCGAGCAGCCCGCGTGACAGGTTCAATGGCGCCAGCACGCGCAGGGTGCCCTTGACCTGGTTGAGGCCGTCGTCGAGCGTGGCCGTGGTTTGCGCAAGCGCGGTCAGAAGCGGGCGGCATTGCTCGTAGTACAGCTGGCCCTCCGGTGTCGGCTTCAGGCTGCGGGCGCTGCGCAGCAGAAGCTGGCAACCCAGCGCTGTCTCGAGCTTCTGCAGGCGCCGTGTCAGCGTGGCGGGCGGCAGGTTGGCGTGACGCGCTGCGGCCTGGAGACTGCCGTGGTCCACGATGGATACAAAGAGGGCCAGATCGTCGAGCATGATTCCATTTTCGGAATTTAACTTTCAATAAACGTCTATAGTTTCTTGAAGCGCGGTTGTCTAGCATACCGTCAATCACATTTGATGGCTTGCAAGGAGAACTGCCATGTCGATGCCTGTTTCCACTGCTACACGTCTGCGCGTCATCTTTGCCTGGCTGATGTCGGGCCTGATGTCGCTGTTGATGACAGGCTGGAGCGGCTGGATCAACGCTGGTATCAGCCCCGGCTTTCTCGCCCGCTGGGCGCATGCCTTCGTACTGGCGTGGCCGGCCGCCTTCAGCATTGTGCTGATTGCGGCGCCGGTGGTGCAGCGGCTGACACAGCGCCTCGTGATGCCCAATCCGATGCAGCCCTGAAAAGAAAACAGCCCACCGGGAGGACGGTGGGCCGCAAGGTTGACAGCAGGAAAGACCGATTGAAACGGACGCCGGACCGACATCCCGTAGGGTCCGGCGATATGGCTGGTACAACACCCGACCCTTATCGCGATGACGCTGAAGTGCGTGGAGGTCGCACTGCCCGATACCGGGTCGCGACCGGGCCATGCAGCGCACTGTAGAGGGTCGATGCTTTCAGCAAACTTTCTTCCGGCGGCCGGTTTTCTACGGAGAATCCCTAGGTTTCCAGCATGGGCACGCGCGCTGCCGATGTCGTGCGCGGCACATCGCCGCTGCCGGGGCGAAGCAGCACGTGCGTTGCGGGAAGCCGGCGTACCCGTTGAAGCACCGCAGCGGCAGGCGAGCGTGCAGCAATTGCAGACAGCGCTCGTGGGTGGCATGAGCCGCGTCAACGATGCCCGAGAGGTGCTGAGCAATGTGAGCAACGCGTCAGCGGATCTGCGCAACGCGGATCGCGATTTTGCATCCCTGTACAAGACAAGCCTGCTGGACGCAGCTGACCAGCGCACGCAGGTGTTTGCTCAGCAACACGTGCCTCCTGGATACTTGAATACGATCGACTACGGTTCGCCTTACAGCCATGCGCTGGAAGCGGTTCAGGCCGAGCTGAAGCTGGATGGTGTTCCGCCTTCCGCATTCGGCCCGCGCTAAGCCATCAGTAGGTAAGCCGGCTGCATGTGGGGCAGCAGGCTGGCAGAATGCCGGAGCGTTGCCACCCGGCCAGCTCACCATGACCGCACCTGCCGACCTCCACATTCGCTCCATCCACCAAGACGACTTTGCCGCCTGGAAATCGCTCTGGGATGGCTACAACGCCTTTTACGGCCGCGCCGGCGAGACGGCCTTGCCCGACATCGTCACGCAGACGACCTGGCAGCGCTTCTTCGACGAAGCAGAGCCGGTCTACGCGTTGGTTGCCGAGCGTGGCGGCGAACTGCTCGGCATCGCGCATTTCCTCTACCACCGCAGCACCACGCAGATCGGCATGAGCTGCTATTTGCAGGATCTGTTTACGGCGCAGGCCGCGCGCGGGCAGGGCGTGGGCCGGGCCTTGATCGAAGCGGTCTACCGGCGCGCACAGGCCGATGGCTTACCGCGCGTTTATTGGCAGACGCACGAAACCAACGCGACCGCCATGCGCTTGTACGACGCGCTGGCGGACAAGTCGGGCTTCGTGGTTTATCGCAAAGTATTCTGAGCCGCTACGGCATCCAGTAAGGCCGGAAGTGCGCGTGCGGCATCGTCCCGCGCGCAGCTGGCATATGTGCTCGCTGCATTAGCAAAATCCGGAACACCGCATGTGCGGGCGGCACGTAAGGTCGCGGTTTCTGACCTTTTGTGCTGCTGTATGCCTGTCACCTTGCCTGCGTTGGTGGACGCGTCCACTGCGTCTACTTCGTTTGTTTCCTCCTCGGATCAGCAGGCGCGTTTGCGCGACCTCTCAGCACAGATTCGCGACGCACAGCGCGCGGTGACAGCGGCACAACCTGCCCAGCGCATCGACCCCGAGACGACCGACCCCGCACGGCAACTGGCGCAGGCAGCCTACCTGGCCGCGCAGTTCGCCTTGCAGGCGCTGCAGGCCGAGCGTGCGGCATTGACCGCGCAGTCGCGTGGGCAGCACGCCGAAGAAGCGGCCGCCCAAGCCGCGCGGCAGCAGGCGCAACGCAATGGGCAACTGGCGAACGACATGGCCGCCGCAGCCCGAGCGCATCTGCAGGCCGATGCTGTGGCTACGGCACAGCCCAGCAACCATGTTCAGACTGTGATGACGGTGCAGCAGAGGCAGCGCCAGGAGGCTGCAGTGCCCGCGCTGGTGCTTGCACGGGCACAGGCGGACGAGGCTGACGCGCGCGTTGCTCAGGACATGGCGCAGCGCCAGCTCGACGACGCGCGGCAACTGCTGGATTCAGCCGAGGCCAGTGACCGCGCCGCGCGGCCGCCGGTGCGTAACCTGCCCGCCGAGCCCTCACAGGCCACGTTGGATGCGCGCACGCAATGGAGTGACGCTCAGGCGGCGGCCCGCAATGCCACGCTCATCCTTAACCACTCGCACGATGCTGCACATGCCGACGCATTGGCCGTGCTTTCTGACGCCGCCAACCGCGGCGATTGGCAGACGTACCACGATGCCGTCGTCGCCGGCCGCGCCAGCGGCGCCATCCCCGACGACGAAGCGCAGAACCTCGAGCAGGCCGGCGACGATGCGCTCGTCAAAGCGCAAGCCGACATCGCTCCGGAGCGGCGCGTTGCCGACGCACAGTACGCCGATCAACAAGCGCGGCAGCAGCAGATTCTGCAGTGCCAGCCCCGGACGCAGGCGCTGCCCACCACGGCGGCACTTGCGCAGGCGCGCCAGGATGCCGTGCCGACGTGGACGGCGGCCTTTCTGGCGGCCGACAACGCCAAGACGCTCACCGGCAAGTTGGCGGGCGACGCGCAGCGACAGGCTGCGCACTCCCAGGCGACAGCCGACCGTGCGCAGGCGGAGCTGACGCGGCTGACTGCACAGCGCACGCTGCATGGCGCCGAGCAGGACTTGCGCATGGCTCAAGCCACCGGCGCCGATGCGACGACGCTTGCCGGACTGCGCGCAAAGGTCGACAGTGCCCGGCAAGGCACGCAAGACGCCACCCGCGCGCGTCTGCAAGCCCAGACGGACGAGGCCGGCGCGCACGCTCAGGATCTGCTTGCCGCCCTGTCACCG
Organism: Ralstonia pickettii; assembly: GCF_030582395.1. Lineage (NCBI taxonomy): Bacteria > Pseudomonadati > Pseudomonadota > Betaproteobacteria > Burkholderiales > Burkholderiaceae > Ralstonia > Ralstonia pickettii. The sequence continues at coordinate 921,631 of NZ_CP104382.1, read as the reverse complement.
GCCCGGCAGAACGATGCGGACGCCCGTTTCAAGCTGTTCCAAACGCACGGTCAGGGGCTGGCCCGCCCGTATCTCCAGCAGTTTTTCCTGCAGTTTGGCGATTAAGCCATCACGGTGTCGTCGGCCGATCAATTGATGAATCTCGCGGGCCTGGCGTTCGGCATCCTGCCCGTGACCGATCTGGATGCGCCCACGCCGCAGGCACTTGCCGAGGCGGCCCGGCAGGGGCGCTGGTTTGCCGAGGCACCGGCCGATGTGCGGGCGCAGCTTCAACGGATCGTTGACCGCGTCTATGGTGATGCCGATCGCACGCGGCCACTGCAGGTGAACTTCCTGCCGTTTGTCACGGCCATCAAGCCAGGCTCCGAGCTGACACCTGCCGACAGCGTGATCCAGGACGGCGCGCTGATGCAGTTCACGCGCGCTGATGGCACGACCGGCTGGGTGGATGCCGGCGCCAACCGCACCTACGATTCGCTCGACGATTTCCGCCACGCATGTGACCTGCCCGTCGGTGGCGAGGCCGCATTGATGGTGGCACCGGACTGCGACGCGCAAGGCGCCAATCGCTTCGATGCCGATGGGCAACTGCGTCTGTTCATGGGCGAGGCGCGCATCGAAAGCGTGTTCGAAGCGGCGAACCGCACGTTCCATCTGGACGCGATGTTGGCGGGCGGCTTGCTGGTTGCGGGTGTGCTGACCGACGGCATCGTGCCGTTGCTGGCCGGTGCGGCAGGCCTTGTGTACGGCGCCGCGCGCTCGGACCTGCCTCAAATGATCTTGCACGACGAAGACCTCAACCCGCTGACGAGCGGCCACGCGCGCCAGGTGTGGGGCACCGTCTTGGCCGAAGGTCTTGGTGGCGCTGCGGCCGTTGCACTAGGGCGCGCGCTCGTGCTCGGTGCGCGTGTTGCGGCAGAGGGTGCGCAACTGGAGGCGTCGGCCGAAGCGGCATTGAATACGTCGCTTGCCCGTACGACTACTGTGGCCCGGGGGCTTGGCAGAGCCGCGGGCGTGGCGGGCGGCGTCAACCTGGCGGATGGCCTGGCCGAAGCCTTGCCGCATTTCGACGAGATGAGCGAGCACGATCGCGACGATTTGTGGGCACAGCTCGTTCCGGACGTGGCAACCATGCTGCTGACGCATGCAGTCGATTACGTGGCGCCGGCGGAGCGCACAACGCCGGCAGCGTGGTTGCATCCGGATTTTGGGACGACGCACGTGCCGCGCAGTGAGGCGGGCGCCACGGAAATGGCCGTAGCGATGACTGCCGCCGAGTGGCGCGCGGGTGGCCTGCCGCGTACCAAGCGCCAGCGTGCTAAAGCGCAGTCGTCCGGTATCAACAAGATGCTGGTGGTGCTGGCCCACCCCGACGACGACACCATCATGGCCGGCATGCTGCGGCGGGCCATCGCGGCAGGCACCGAGATTCACGTGGTGTACATCACGCGTGGCAACGGCGGGACGATCTTCAGCACGGAGTCCGGCGTCCCGCTGCCCGTGTACGGCGGAGACAGCGCGGAATTTGCCGAACCCGGTGCACTGGGCCAGCTGCGCGAAGAGGAGCTGCGTGCGTTCTATGCACGGCTGGGTGGCGGCTCACGCGTGAAGGTGACCGTGCTGCACGGCAATGCCGACATCAACCCGTGGCGCCGGCCCGGCGAGCGCGTCGTGCGTTACAGCATTGTTGCCAGATGGAACATGCGCTTCATCGTGCGCTACCTGGCCGAACGCATGCGCTCGGAGCAATACGATCTGGCCGTCGGGCTGCGTATCAACCGCAACGTGCATCCGGCCCACGCCGAAAGCAGCCGCCTGATGCGCCAGGCCGCGCGTGCTTACCAACGTTCGACCGGCCAGGCACTGCCCTTGATGTGGGCGAACGAGATCGGCTGGTATCCGACCGCCGTGCTGGATCTACGCGGGCGTACCTGGACGCTGCGGTTGAACGATGCGGAGCGCAGGCTCAAGGCCGATGCCATCGCTGCCTACGCTTCGCAGCCGCCCGCACATGCGCACCACTTCGGCAACGAGCGCCCTTACGAACAATTCACCTTTGCCGCTGGAACACCGGCACAGGCGCGGATCGACATCCAACGATATTTCCTGCGTCGAGCGGCCGACCGTGATGCCGCGGCGGGAACATCCCCCGCATTCGAAACCGTGACCACGCCGCCTTTGCGATACCGAAAGGACTGGGGGTTTGCACGCGTGGAAACTGTCGAGCCCCCGTTGCCGCTACTCAAGCCGGCGCTGCCCGATCCCTCCGTCGATGCCGATGCCGCCGTCGAGCGCGCCACTGCATTTGCGCTGCGCGGCGAGGGCGTTGACCCGGAGCATATTTCCGACGAGCAGGAAGCGTGGCGCATGTTCTTGAGCAACCTTCAGCCGCGTCCGCTGGAGTGGCAGCCGCTTTGGCGCCGTCTGCTCAATGGCTTCTCGAACGAGCCAGGGCGTTTCTGGGCGTCCCGCCAACCGGAGAGCACGGTATTCGTGACAACCTCGCGGCCGCCGCAAACTGTTTTTGGCGAGAAGGGGATCGGCCTGGCGCTGGACGCGTCGGATACGCGAGTGTGGTCGTCGATCACGGCGGCGCGCGGCGATGCGGCACGCCAGATCGCGCAGGCTCCGGGCGGGCGAGGCGTGCGGTTTACGTACCCCGTCGTGATGGGCGCGCGCGATCTGGGTCGCATGCTCAAGGTGGGCTGGCTGCCGCCCGAGTCGCCGCAGGGGGCCATCGTGACGGTGGCCGCCAACAGCCGGCGCCATCACGAAAGCATTCCCAACCCACGCAACGCCTACGGACCCAAACCGGGCGAGCCTTACGCGCCGCCGACCGTTTCCGGCGGCATGAAGATCCGTGGCCCGGTGTTCCGCGCGTTGGCCTCGACGGCCACGATCGCGTCCGCCACCTACGCCGGCGTGCGCTACGGTCTACCGACGTTCACGCTGGCGGACTGGAATGCTTTGAGTCTCGGCATGCTCGGCCTGCGGTCGACGCTGGGGATGGTGTCGGATGGCGTGCGCGTGCGCATCGCGCGTCAGGCCGATGCCTCGCCGGCGTCCACGTGGCGCCTCATGACCGGCTGGCGCGGCACGCTGCGCGGCGTATCGAAAGCCGACCGGGACCGCTACCGCACGCTCGGCATGTTGCTCAAGGTGAATCCGCACGACAGCGATGCCCTGCGGCAGGTGGACGCCGCGCCCGGGCAGGTTCTGTCGGCGCGCAGCGAGCTTGGCTGGCTGCTTGAGACCATCCGCATGTGGAGCTACGGCCCGAACGATGTGTCCAACCTGTTGCATCTGGTGCATCCCGGCTTCTTCGACCCGTCGTTCGCATCGTTGCAGGCGGCAGGCGATACGCTTTCGAACCTCGCGACGCTGGTGTTTTCTGCTGTGCATCCGATGGCCAGCATCAGTGCGCGGCTGGGCCGCACGTTGAGCCTGCGGGCGGATCGGCTGCAACAGGACCCGACCGTGCGGCCGGCAGGCGCAAGTCTGCCCTCGATGTTCGGCGGAACAGAACATCTGCCCCGGCCGCTGCAATGGCTGATCGCCCTCGGGCCGCGCCCGTTGATCGTGTATCCGTTCCTGCCGGAGGTGGGCACGCCTACCAGCAAGCCGGTGCCTGTGACGTTGCTGCAGGAGTGGTCGAACAAGCTGGCGACGCTCGGCGTCGTGCCATTTGCCGGCGCTGACGCCACCCATCTGCTGCTGGCAGCCGGCAGCAGCCATTGGTCATCGGCGCTTGTGGAACTCGGAAAGGTATCGGCGGACTGGTGGTTCTTCCGCGCGTTTCAGCAGATGCATATCGATGCCTACCGCGCCCGGCGTGATCTTGGCCGGGTCGTGCGCCACAACAGCTTGCTGCCGTGGTGGCGCATGCCGGTCGGCGGCGCGGTCAAGGGGCCGAACGTGCCTGCAGCGGACGACTTTCTACTCGACAAGGGCGGGCTTTCGACGTTCCAGCCGGCGCTCGTGCTGGGCGTCGGCATTGGCGCGCGGGCGCTGCTCGGGCTGCTGGCGCCGTGGACGGATGGCAATGGCTAGCGGTCGCGCTCCGCCCGCACAGAGAGGTCGCCTAACAATCGTATTTCGGCACGTCGAAATGGCTCCAGTCGCTACCGCCCTCGGCACCGTAGCTGATGTGCTCATCGTTCGGACCCTTGAGCTCAACGCTGGTCGTGTACGTTGGCGGGTTGTTGCCGAACGTCGACAGGAACTGATGTTCGTCGATCGTCTTGTCGATCTTGACGGAATAGCCGTCGCCGAGGTCCAGCGAGGTTGCCGTACCGTGCCCCCAAAGGTCGAGCAGCGAATTGTGGGAATCGATCTTCAAGTCTTTGGAGTCGGTGCCACCCACGACCTTGAGGGCGTCTTGAACACCGCCGATATCCAAGTCGGCCAGGGTGGTCTGCTGGCCATCAGGCCCGATCGTGTCGACCTTGATGTGATGGCCATCCTGCTGGATGACGGCAATCTTCCGCGCTTGATCCGTTCTCACCTCCATCGTGGCCTGGTTGGCCAAGGTGGGGGCGTTGATGGGCTCGCGGCCGTTGCTGTATGCGATATAGAAATTGGTTGGCGGTGTGCAGGCCAGGGCGTTCACGCTGCTCATGGTCGGACAAGTGCGGGTTGAAGGAACGTCGATCGTAAGACGACATTGCCGCGACAGCGGCCACGCAGCTTCGTAGGTCCATCGTCGCGCCGTAGCCGGGGCGGTACCAAGACCGTTGTCCCGTGCGCGATCCGGCAGATGCGTCGTCCACTGCCGACGCATTTTTCCGCAACCCATAGGGTAATCCCGCATCTGCGATTTCGAAGACGCGGTCTATAGTTGCACCTGTGTTCCAGATATTAACAGACGTTTCATAGGTAAAACAAGCGAAACGTGATGGAGTCGACAGAAATGCAACCGCAATACAACCCCGATCTCGCTCCGTGGGAGCCCATTTCTCCGAACAACGTCGCTGGCAAGGGCCGTGTCGAACGCCCGGGTCACGTCGCCAACCTGGTATGGCAAACACGCGCCGCCGAGCCGACAGCCTATGAGAACCAACTGGCCGATTCGCTGGAAGCGGCATTCCTGGGCGGTGCGCAAACGCCGGCCGACATCGTGGCCGTGCTGAACGAGCGCGGCCCGCGCAATGCGGCCGGTGGGGAGACCTGGACGGAAGACAGCTTCCTGGCCGAGATGCGCCGCCTGGGCGCCTGAGCCGCGGCCGGTTCCAACACGATTCGACGCCGCTTTGCCCGCAGAGGCGCACGGCTCAACCCATCAGAAGAGGCAAGCAATGGAAGGCAACAAGGAAGCGCAGAAGGAAGCGCGCATCAACACCGGTCTGCGCAACTACTGGTATCCGGTGGCGGCGTCGTGGAATGTGAAAAACGCCCCGGTGGGCATCACGCGTTTGAGCCAGAACATCGTGTTGTGGCGTGACACCGCCGGCCAGGTGCATGCGCTGGAAGACCGCTGCCCGCATCGCGGTGCGCGCCTGTCGATGGGTTGGAACCTGGGCGACCACGTGGCTTGCTGGTACCACGGCGTTGAAGTGAACGGCCAAGGTACGGTAACCAGCGTGCCGGCTGTCGACGCGTGCCCCATGGAAGGCAAGACCTGCGTGCGCAGCTACCCGGTGCAGGAGCGTGCCGGTGCCATCTTCCTGTGGTTTGGCGACAAGGCTCCGTCCGAGTTCGACGACGCGGTCGGCACGCTGCGCTTGCCCGAAGAACTGACTAGCGACGAGCACAGCCATTTCCTCTGCTTCGCGCATTGGAATGTCAACTACCGCTATGCCATCGACAACGTCATGGACCCGATGCACGGCGCCTACCTGCACGCCGTGTCGCACTCGATGGCGAGCGGCGAGAAGAAGGCCGTGATGGAAGTGGTTGAAACCGACCACGGGATCATGTTCCAGAAGACCGGCCAGCGCGGCGTGAACTTCGATTGGACGGAGTTTGGCGAGACCGGCACGATGTGGCTGCGCCTGTCGATTCCGTATCAACCGAAGGTCGGCCCGGGCGGGCCGTTCACCATCATCGGCATCGTGACGCCGGTGGATGAAGAGCACTGCATCGTCTACTTCTGGCGCACGCGCCACGTGCAAGGCTGGCAGCGCGATGTGTGGCGATTCCTGTATCGCAACCGCCTGGAAGGCCTGCACTGGGATGTGCTGGAGCAGGACCGCGTGGTGCTGGAGTCGATGGCCCCCGAAGCGCGCGAGCACGAGACGCTGTATCAGCACGACATCGGCATCACGCGTATCCGCCGTGTGCTTGCACGTCGCGCCGCGGCTGAACTGGCCGACGCGCCTGTCGCCATGCTCAAGCCCGTGCCCACGGAAGCCCAACATGCCTGAGCGCAATTCCACCGCCGGGCTGCTGGCTGGCCGCAAAGTGCTTGTGACGGGCGCCGCGCGCGGTCTGGGTCTGGCCTTTGCCAAGTCGATTGCCGAAGCGGGTGGCGCCGTTGCGCTGGCCGACATTCTTGGCGAGCGCGTGCAGGAAGAGGCCGCAGCGCTGCGTGCGGCAGGCTTTGATGCGCATGGCTTCACGCTCGATCTTGAAGATCCGGCTTCCATTCAGGCATGCGCTGCTGCGGCTGTACAGGGACTGGGCGGGCTCGACGGGCTTGTCAACAACGCGGCCATCACGAACTCTGGCGGGCGCGATGCATCGTCAATCGACATCGAGACCTGGGACCGCGTAATGAACGTCAACGTGCGCGGCACATGGTTGATGACGACGGCCTGCCTGCCGGCGCTCAAGGCTTCGGGCCGCGGCGCCATCGTCAATCTATCGTCGGACACCCCGCTGTGGGGGGCGCCGAACCTGCTGGCGTATGTGGCGAGCAAGAGCGCTGTCATCGGCATGACGAAGTCTCTCGCGCGCGAATGCGGCGCAGACGGCATCACCGTCAACGCCATTGCGCCGGGCCTGACGCTGGTGGAAGCCACCGAATACGTGCCGTCGCACCGCCATGCGCTGTACCGCGACCAGCGCGCCATCTCGCGCGATCAACTGCCGGACGACGTGTGCGGCGCCGTGCTGTTCGCGCTGTCCGACCTTTCCCGATTCGTGACGGGCCAGACGCTGGCCGTCAACGGCGGTTTCGTCATGCAGTAATGCATCCACACACCATTCAGAAGAGGTATTCAATGAGCGATCTCTCCGAACAACAGCAAGTGCAACGCACGTGGGACCGCCCGGAAGGCGCGTCGTTTGAAGACTGGATGAACAGCCGCGTAGCGCGTTTTTCCACCCGCCGCTACGACTGGGACGCCCTCAAGTTCCAGGCCGACTTCGACCCGAAATACCGCCGTGCGCAAATGCGCTACCTAGGCACGGGCGGCACGGGCGTGGCAGCTGACACCAACACAGTACCGGCGGAGCACTTCACGTTTTCGACGATGGTCATTCCGGCCGGCCACGAAGGCCCGTCGCACCTGCATACCGATGTGGAAGAGGTGTTCTTCATCATTCGCGGCAAGCTGAAGCTGGTGCTGGAAAAAGACGGCGAGCGCTACGAAACCATTCTGACCGATCGCGACCTCGTCTCGGTGCCGCCTGGCGTGTACCGCGAAGAAATCAACATCGGCGATGAAGACGCGCTGATGTGCGTGATGCTCGGTGCCAAGAAGCCGATCACGCCGACGTACCCGCCCGAGCATCCGCTCGCCAAGATCAAGCGTTGATGCCATGAGCGCGCAGGCTGTCATGTCTACCCATCCGTTCCGCGTTGCCGACGCGCTTGCCGTGCTCGGCGCCGGGTTTGCCGAACGTACCGTCGCCATCAACGCGCACGGCGACCGCATCGGCTATCGGCAATGGGGCGAGCGCGGACCGCTGGTGGTGCTGTTGCACGGCATCAGCTCCAGCGCCGCGTCGTGGCTGCCTTGCGTGCAGGTTCTTGCGCACAACATGCGCGTGCTGGCGTGGGATGCGCCGGGCTACGGCAGCTCCACGCCGCTTGCAGACGTTGCACCGCGCGCTGCCGACTACGCTGGGCGATTGCAGGCGTGGCTTGCCGCGCTGGACGTGACGCCCGATGCGATCGTCGGTCATTCGCTGGGCGCGCTGATGGCATCGGCGTATGTGGCTGCCGCGCCAGCCGCGATGCAGCCGAAGCGCCTGCTGCTTCTGAACCCCGCGCAGGGCTATGGCCAGCCGGGGCAGGAAGATCAATCCCGCAGCGTGCAGGCCCAGCGTCTTGCAACGCTCGACCAGCTTGGCATCGACGGCATGGCGGAGTCGCGGCACGCGCATCTGCTGCGCCCGAATGCCACCGACGAAGAGCGCGCCTGGGTGCGCTGGAACATGAAGCGGCTCAACGACGGTGGCTATCGCCAAGCCGTGGCGATGTTGAGCGGCGACGACATCGGCGCCTATCTGAGCAAACGCCCCGCATCCACACCCGCACAGATTGCTTGCGGCGATGTCGACGGCATTACACCGCCGGAAGGTTGCGAAGCGCTGGCCAAGATGTTCGATCTGCCGTTTGCGCTTGTGCCATCGGCCGGGCATGCCTCCTATATCGATGCGCCTGACGCTGTTGCAGGCTGGATCGAACACGCTGTTCTCTCCCAATCCCAAAACGCCTAAGCGCCAAGACGTATGAGCAACGACCTCATCCCAGAAGACGTGCAGGAAAAGTACATCGTGCCGGGGCTCGAACGCGGCCTGCGCCTGCTGTGCGAGTTCAGCCACAAAGACCGTGTGCTGTCTGCACCTGAACTGGCGCGCCGCCTGAAGGTGCCGCGCTCCACGGTGTTCCGCCTGCTGACCACACTTGAAGTGATGGGCTTCATCGAACGCGTTGACGGCGGTCGCGATTTCCGTCTCGGCATGGCGGTGCTGCGCCTGGGCTTTGAGTATCTCGCGTCGCTGGAACTGACCGAGTTGGGCCGTCCGCTGCTCGATCGCCTGCGCGACGACATTCATTACCCATGCAACCTCGTCGTGCGCGATGGCCGCTCGATCGTTTATGTGGCGAAGTCGGTTGCTCCCACGCCGTTCACCAGCTCGGTAAATGTTGGCACGCGCCTGCCGGCACATGCCACGGTGCTGGGCCGTGTGCTGCTGGCAGACCTGTCGCTGGCGGAATTGCGCCAGCTCTATCCGGAGCCGCAGCTGGAGGTGTTTTCCGCCAACACGCCGCGCACGGTGGAAGAACTGTTCGAGATGGTCCAGCGCGACCGCGAACATGGCTACGTGCTGCAGGAAGGTTTCTTTGAGGCCAACATCTCGACGATTGCTGCGCCGGTGCTCGACCGCGCCGGCAAGGTGGTGGCCGCGCTCGGCACGACGATTCCGTCGCCGCGCATCGAAGCGGCCCAGCTTGATCTCATGATCGACAAGGTGCGCGCCGCTGCCGGCGAGCTGTCTTATCTGCTGGACTACCGCCCCGCAGGCGGCAAGGTCGTCAACCTGTTCCGCGAATGACCATGCCGATGATCGATCTGACTGGCAAGACGGCCGTCGTGACGGGCGGCTCCTCCGGCATCGGCCTGGCCACCGTTGAACTGCTGCTGGAAGCCGGCGCCGCCGTGGCGCTGTGCGGCCGCAATGCCGAACGCCTCGCGCAAGCCGAACAAGGTCTGCGCAACCGCTTCCCGAACGCCCGGCTGTTCGCCGCAACGTGCGACGTGCTCGACGCTGCACAGATGGCAGCCTTTGCCGACGCCGTGGAGCAAGCCCTCGGCCCCGTCGACATGCTGGTCAACAACGCGGGCCAAGGCCGTGTCTCGACGTTTGCCGATACCGACGATGCCGCGTGGACGCAGGAGCTGCATCTCAAGTTCTTCTCCGTGATCCATCCCACGCGCGCTTTCATGCCGCAACTCGAGCGCTCGGCGCACGGCGCGATCGTCTGCGTGAATTCGCTGCTCGCGCAGCAGCCCGAGCCGCACATGGTGGCCACCTCTGCCGCGCGTGCGGGTGTGCTCAATCTCGTGCGTTCGATGGCGACCGAATTTGCACCGAAGGGCGTGCGCGTCAACGGCATCCTGATCGGCCTGGTGGAGTCCGGCCAATGGCGCCGCCGCTTCGAGGCTCGACCCGAAGAAGATCGCCATCTCGACTGGGCTGCGTGGACGCGCCGCCTGGCCGCGCAAAAACACATTCCCCTTGGACGCCTGGGCCTGCCCGAAGAGGCTGCCCGCGCCATTCTGTTCCTTGCCTCGCCGTTGTCTTCGTACACCACGGGCAGCCACATCGATATTTCCGGAGGACACTCCCGTCATGCTTAACAGACAACAACAGGAACAACAGCTGGTCACGGTGGGCCACGCAATTGCAGCATTCCTGGAAGCCTGCGAGGTCAAGGCCGCCTTTGGCGTCATCTCGATCCACAACATGCCCATCCTCGATGCGATGGGCGAGCGCGGCAAGATTCGCTTCGTCATGGCGCGCGGTGAAGCCGGCGGCGCGAACATGGCCGACGCTTATGCCCGGACCACAGGCGGCCTCGGTGTCTGTCTGACCAGCACCGGCACCGCTGCCGGGAATGCGGCGGGCGCCATGGTCGAAGCCCTGACCGCCGGCACGCCGCTGCTGCACATCACGGGCCAGATCGAAACGCCGTACCTGGACCAGAGTCTCGCGTACATCCACGAAGCGCCGGACCAGCTCACGATGCTCAAGGCCGTCTCCAAGGCTGCCTTCCGCGTGCGCAGTGCCGACACGGCCATCAGCACGATGAAGTTGGCCGTGCAGACCGCGTTGACGGCCCCGGCCGGCCCGGTGAGCGTGGAGATTCCCATCGACATCCAGGCCGCGCTGATCCCCATGCCGGATGACCTGCGCCCGCTGCTGGTGCCGCAGCATGTGCCGTCGGCCCACGCGCTGGACGAACTGGCTGAACGCCTGTCGCGCGCGCGCCGTCCGATGCTGTGGCTGGGCGGTGGTGCCCGCCACGCTTCAAAGCAGGTCAAGCGCCTGATGGACCTTGGCTTTGGTGTGGTCACCAGCACGCAGGGCCGCGGGATCGTGCCGGAAGATGACCCGCGATCGCTGGGCGCATTCAACCTGCACAAGCCGGTCGAAGCGTTCTACCAGACGTGCGACGCGATGGTCGTGGTCGGCTCGCGCCTGCGCGGTAACGAAACGCTCAAGTACGAACTGAAGCTGCCGCGCCCGCTGTACCGCATCGATGCGGATGCATCGGCAGAAGGCCGTTGCTACGCCAGCGACTACTTCGTGTGCGGCGATTCGGCGCTTGCGCTGGATGGTCTGGCCGACCGGCTGGAAAAGAAGATGCAGATCGACGCGACATTCGCGGCAGACCTGCGGGCGGCACACGAGGCGGCCGTAGGCGGGCTGATCGACGGCCTCGGTCCGTACGCCAAGCTGGTGGAGGCACTGCAAGCCGCCGTGGGGCGCGAGTTCAACTGGGTGCGCGACGTGACCGTGTCGAACAGCACGTGGGGCAATCGTCAGCTCCGCATCTTTGACTCGCGCGCCGGTGTACATGCGCTGGGCGGCGGCATCGGCCAAGGCTTGGCAATGGGCATTGGCGCGGCCATCGGCGCGGCGGCCACGGGTTCCGGCAAAACGACGTTCTGCCTGGCCGGCGATGGCGGCTTCATCCTGAATCTCGGTGAATTGGCAACTGCGGTGCAGGAGCGCGCCAATCTCGTCATCGTGCTGATGAACGACAAGGGCTACGGCGTCATCAAGAACATTCAGGACGCGCAGTACGGCGGCCGCCGCCATTACGTGGATCTGCACACGCCGGACTACGCGGCGCTCGCCCAGTCGCTGCAGCTGCGTCATCGCCGCGTGTCGGATCTGGCCGACGTGGGCAGCGCATTGAAGGAAGCCACCAGCGGCGAGGGCCCGTTCCTGATGGAGATCGACATGCTCTCCATCGGCAGCTTCAAGACCATCTTTGCAGGCCCGCCGGTCAACCAGCAGGCCAAGGACGGCCAGGGCGAGCGCGCAGCTTCATGCGCCACGGAAGGCACGACGGTGGTGGCGTGAACCTGCTAGCGAGCCAATTGAAGGAGCCGGACATGCTGCATGTATCGATGGTGGGGTGCGGAGCGATCGGGCAGGGCGTACTGGAACTGCTCAAGAGCGATCCGGATGTGTGCTTTGACGCCGTGATCGTGCCCGAGCACGCGATGGACAAGGCGCGCGAGGCCATCGCCCCGTTCGCACCGAATGCGCGTGTCACGACGCATCTGTCGGCCGACGCGCATCCTGATCTGCTGGTCGAATGCGCCGGCCACGATGCGCTTGAAGAGCATGTGTTGCCGGCGTTGGAGCAAGGCATCGACTGCCTGGTCGTATCGGTCGGTGCGCTGTCGGAACCCGGCGTGGCCGAACGGCTGGAGGCTGCGGCCCGCCGTGGCAACGCGCAGGTGCAGCTGTTGTCGGGCGCCATCGGTGCCATCGACGCACTGGCCGCTGCGCGCGTCGGCGGGTTGGACGCCGTGGTCTACACCGGCCGCAAGCCGCCGCGCGCCTGGAAGGACACGCCGGCCGAGCAGCAGTTCGACCTCGATGCGCTGCGCGAGCCGACCGTGATCTTCGAAGGCAACGCCCGTGAAGCCGCGCGTCTGTTCCCGAAAAACGCCAACGTGGCGGCCACGCTGTCATTGGCGGGCCTCGGTCTTGAGCACACGCACGTCAAGCTGCTGGCCGATCCAACGGTGGACGAGAACATCCATCACGTCGAGGCGCGGGGTGCCTTTGGCGGCTTCGAGCTCACGATGCGCGGCAAGCCGCTGGCGGCCAATCCCAAGACTTCTGCGCTGACGGTGTTCAGCGTGGTGCGTGCGCTGGGCAACCGCGCGCACGCCGTTTCGATTTAAGCGAGGCCATTGCGCCATGACTGTTTCCAACCCGAACGCAACCGCAACGTCCGTGTTGCCCATCTGCATCGCCGGCGATTGGCGCCTGGGCACGGGCGAGCGCTATGCCACGCGCTACCCGGCCACGGGTGAAGTCGTTGCAGAACTCAATGCCGCCAGCGTCGCTGATGTGGAAGAAGCCGTGGCGGGCGCCTACCGCGCCTTCCTGTCCAGCGGTTGGGCGCAGCGCAAGCCGCACGAGCGCTCCGCCGTCCTGTACCGCGTGGCTGAGCTGATCCGCTCGCGCAGTGAAGCACTGGCGCAGCGCCAGCGGCTGGATAACGGCAAGCCGATCAACGAGACGCGCGCGTTGGTGGCGAGCGCTGCTGCCACGTTCCAGTTCTTTGGCGCCGCATGCGAGACGCTGGAAGAGTCGCTCACGCCCATGCGTGGCGATTGCCTGACGATGAGCGTGCATGAACCCATGGGCGTGGTGGCGGCCATCACGCCGTGGAATTCGCCGATTGCGAGCGAAGCGCAAAAGATGGCGCCCGCGCTGGCCGCGGGCAACGCCGTCGTCGTCAAGCCTGCGGAAGTCACGCCGCTGATGGCGCTGGAACTCGCTGCCATCTGCGAAGAGGCGGGCGTGCCCAAGGGCATGATCAGCGTGCTGCCCGGCAAGGGCTCCGTGATTGGCGATGCGATTACGAAGCATCCGCTGGTGCGCCGTGTGTCGTTCACGGGTGGCACGAACACGGGCAAACACATTGCCCACATTGCCGCTGACAAGATGATGCCGGTGTCGCTGGAACTCGGCGGCAAGTCGCCGACGATGGTGTTTGAAGATGCCGACCTCGACCACGCCGTGAATGGCGTGCTGTACGGCATCTTCAGCTCGTCTGGCGAGTCGTGCATCGCAGGCTCGCGTCTGTTCGTGGCGCGTTCGCTGTACGAGCCCTTCATGGATCGCCTGGCTGCAGCCGCAGCACGCCTGCGTGTCGGCAATCCGGCTGATGAATCCACGCAGATGGGTCCGCTGATCACCGATCGCCACCGCGAGACCATCGAGTCGTACGTCGCAATGGGCGTGGAAGAGGGCGGCCATCTGCGCACGGGCGGCTTGCGCCCGGCAATCGCCGGCTGCGAGTCGGGCTACTTCTATACGCCGACCATCATCGAAGGGCTCACCAACAGCGCGCGCATTTGCCAGGAAGAAATCTTCGGCCCGGTGCTGGTCGCCATGCCGTTCGACGATGAAGATGAATTGATCGAGCAGGCCAATGACAGCGTCTACGCATTGGCCGCCGGCATCTGGACGCGCGACTACAAGCGCGCATGGCGCGTCGGCCGCGCGGTGCAGGCCGGCAACGTTTGGATCAACACGTACAAACAATTTTCGATCTCGACGCCGTTTGGCGGCTGGCGCGACAGCGGCCTGGGCCGCGAGAAGGGCCGCCTCGGCATCCTGCAATACATGGAGCAGAAGAGCCTTTACTGGGGCTTGAACGAACAACCACTGGCCTGGGCCAACGCCAACTAAGCGCCGCTAACAAAACCCTCCTGGCGTCGTTGTGCCGCCTTGCCGTACCCAAGTACTGTCTGCGGCAGCACGCCTAGCCAGGACCGCTTCGCTGGGCCTTGCTAGCGGCTCTAACGCCGAAGCAAACGCCCGGACCACAGGAGATGAAGATGAACACGATTCGAGGCATCGACGAAATCGTCTACGGTGCCGACGACCTCGCCGCCTGCAAGCAGTTCTTCCTGGATTGGGGCCTCGCCTTGACATCGGAAGACGCCAGCGGCCTGCTGTTCGAAACGCTCAACGGCTGCCGCGTGCGCGTCAAACGCAGCGACGATGCCACGCTGCCGGCCGCCATGGAAGCCGGCCCGACGTTGCGCGAGGTGATCTGGGGCACCGATTCGCAGGCTGTGCTCGATCGCCTGGTCGACAAACTTGCTGACCAGCCCGGTTATGTGCACGCCGACGGCCGCGTCGGCTGTACCGACCCGAACGGCCTGGCAGTGCGCGTGCAACTGACCACCAAGCGCGATGTCGACGTGCAATGCGCTGCCATGAACACGTGGACAGACAAACCGCGCCGCAACCAACCGAGCCCCATCTACGAGCGCGCCACGCCCATCGAAGTGGGCCACGTGGTCTTCTTTGTGAAAGACGTGGCGGCCACGGAGCGCTTTTATATCGACAAGCTCGGCTTTGTACCGTCCGACCACTACCCGGGCCGCGGAGCGTTCCTGCGCTGCGAGCCGGAAGGTGGCCATCACGACCTGTTCCTGCTGCAGACGCCGCAGGCCAAGAGCGGCCTCAACCACGTCGCCTTCACCGTGCGCGACATCCACGAAGTGTTCGGCGGTGGCATGCATGTGTCGCGTTGTGGGTGGGATACCCAGCTGGGCCCGGGCCGACACCCGATTTCGTCGGCGTACTTCTGGTACTTCAAGAACCCGGCTGGCGGCCTGATCGAGTACTACGCCGATGAAGACCAGCTCGACGGTAACTGGCAGCCACGCGATTTCGAACCTGGCCCGACCGTGTTTGCTGAGTGGGCCATTGATGGCGGCATTGACGGCAACACGCGCCGGCAGAAGAACGTCGTCAGCCCGGAAGGCAAGTTCCTGACGGAAAAGCGCTGAAACGTTGCAGAGAGACGTGCTATGAATCCCCCCCTCAACCTGCGCGTGCACGCCATGCGCTACGAAGCCCAAGGCATCGTGAGCGTGGAGCTGCGCGATGTCGACGGCAAGACGCTGCCCGAGTACGCACCCGGCGCGCATATCGAACTGCATCTCGGCAACGGGCTGGTGCGCAGCTATTCGCTGTGCGGTGCACCGGAGGTGCGTGACCGTTATGTGGTCGGCGTGCTGCTCGACCGCAACAGCCGCGGCGGCTCGCGCTATGTGCACGAGCAGTTGCGCGTGGGTTCGACGCTGAAGATTGGCGGCCCGCGCAATCACTTCGAGTTGGACGAAACCGCGCCGCACACCGTGCTGGTTGCAGGCGGCATTGGCGTGACGCCCATCGTCTGCATGGCGCGTCGTCTGGCCGAGCAAGGCAAGGCGTTCTCGGTGCTGTACTGCGCCCGCTCGCGCGCCGAAGCTGCGTTTGCCGATGAGCTTGCCGCGCATGGCGATGCAGTGCGCTTTCACTTGGACGCGGAAGCCGGCGGCCCGCCCGATCTGAAAGCACTGCTCGCAGGGCATCCGACCGATACGCATTTCTATTGCTGTGGCCCTGGCCCGATGCTGCGGGCTTTTGAGGCCGCATGTGAAGCGCTCGGCTACACCAACGTCCATATCGAGCGCTTTGCCGCGGACCCGGGTGTGGAGTCGGTGCAGGACGGCGAGTACCAGGTCAAGCTCGCGCGCAACGGTGCTGAACTGTGTGTGCCGGCAGGCAAGTCGCTGCTCGACGCGCTGTTGGAGATTGGCGTCGAGGTGGAACACAGCTGCAAGGAAGGCGTATGCGGTTCGTGCGAAACGCGCGTGCTGGAAGGGGAACCCGACCACCGTGACAGCGTGCTCTCCAAGAGCGAGCGCGCATCCAACCAAACCATGATGGTTTGCGTATCCGGATGCAAAGGCAAGCGCCTGGTGATTGATCTGTAAGCGCAGGATGGTTTAGGCGTTGGCCTGACCAGCCGCGCCCTCTTTTTTTACGCCGTGTTTTTCTTTTAAACGCCGTTTTACATACGGAACAACGCAAATACCACAACCAGCTCGTCCACCAAGACGGCGATAACAACTGGCGGGGCGGACACCTTGTCCAGTGGAGGAAACAGCAAATGAAGACAACCTTGTTCGCCATTGCGGCGATGAGCCTGGCGGGCACGGCAGCGGCCCAGAGCAACGTGACGCTGTACGGCAGCATTGATGAAGGCGTGGTCTACATCAACAGCCTCAAGAGCGGCGCGTCGAGCGGCTCGGCTCTGCGCATGGACCCCGGTACGATGCAGCCGGACCGCTTCGGCCTGCGCGGCTCGGAAGATCTCGGCGGCGGTACGCAGGCCATTTTCCAGTTGGAGTCGGGGTTTCTGGGCGACACCGGTAGCAGCGTGGTCGCCGGCAAGCTGTTCAACCGCACGGCGTGGGTGGGCCTGACGAACGATCGCCTGGGTAATATCCAGCTTGGCCATCAGGCGGACTTCATGTTCGACTACCTCGGCCGCTTGAGCAACGGGTTCCAACTCACCAACTTCTACCTGTTCCACCCCGGTAACTTCGACAACCTGGCCAACCAGTTCCAGATCGACAACGCTGTGCGTTACGTCTCGCCCATCTTCGGCGGGCTGCAGCTGGGCGGCATGTACGGCTTTGGCGAGGTACCCGGTTCGCCGTCGAAGAGCCGCAGTTACAGCCTCGGCGCGTACTACACCAATGGCGGTTTCCGCGCAGCCGCGGCCTATACCGCATCCAATGATCGCGCGCTGGATGTTGCTGGGCGCCTGGGCATCACCAACACACTGGGCACGACACTGGTGCCCGGCGTGATGACGCCGATGAGTTCGGTCAAGTCGTTCGGTGCTGGCACGCTGTATCAGTTCAGCGGCCTACCGCTCCAGATCAACGCGGTCTATACGCAGACGCGCATCACGCTCGGTGGCGCCAACGCCCGGGCGCAAAACGTCGACCTCGGTACCGCGTGGCATTACAGCGCCGCCAACACGCTGAACGTGGGCTATACCTTCAGCAAGTACGAGGGCGCCCGTTGGAACCAGTTCAGCTTGGGCAACGTGTATGCGTTCTCCAAGCGCACGCAGGTGTATGTGCAAGGCACGTATCAGCGTGCGTCCGGCGATGCGCAGTCTGCTGCCATCAATGGCGTAGGTGTGGCGGCGCAGCGCAACCAGATGGTTGTGAGCACCGGGGTGCACCACTCGTTCTGACGTCCTGACCCAACGCGCGCCGCTGGGCAGCGACCCGGTGGCGCATCAACTTCCTCCGGAAGGAGCTTCACATGAAGCCAGGTGTTTTGATTGATAGTGGCATTGACCACGATGCGTCGCCGGGCACGATGAGCCTCGGCAAGATCGTTGCCCGCATCGAGCGGCTCAAGAGTAACGGCATGCATGTGCGTGCGCGTTTGCTGATCGGGCTGGCGACGTTCTTCGATGGCTTTGACGTCATCGTCATCGCGGCTACGCTGCCGCTGCTGATTGCGCAGTGGCATCTGACCCCGGCGCAGATTGCTTTTGTGATTGGCGCCCCCGGCATCGGTCAGTTGATCGGCGCATTGGTGTTCCCCATGCTTGCAGAGCGCTTCGGCCGCGTGCGCATGATCGGCTACAGCGCGGGCATCATCGGCTTGATGAGCCTGCTGTGCGGCGTGGCGCCCAGTTTTGCCGTGTTTGCGGCGTTGCGTATTGTCCAGGGCGTGGGCTTGGGAGGCGAACTGCCTGTAGCGGCCACATACATCAACGAGGTCACGCGTGCCCATGGCCGCGGGCGCTTCGTACTGCTCTACGAGGTAGTGTTCCCGATAGGTTTGCTGGTGTCGAACGCGCTTGGGGCCTGGCTTGTGCCGCATTTCGGCTGGGAGGTAATGTACTTTCTCGGTGGCATTCCGTTCGTGCTGTTCTTCACGCTGCCTAAGGCCGTGCCGGAATCTCCGCGCTGGCTGGCGACCCATGGGCGCATGGCCGAGGCCGACGCTGCACAGGCTCGCTTTGAAGCCAAGGCGAAAGAGCCGCTGCTTCCGCTGGGAGATACCTCGGCCTTCGAGCAGATGTCGCATCGCCACCCGAAACGCGGCATGCGCGATCTGTTCGGCCCTGTGTACATCAAGCGCACGGTGGTCGTGGCCATGCTGTGGGCGACGTGCGGTTTCATCCAGTACGGTCTGTCGACGTGGCTGCCGACGGTCTACAAGACGATCTATCACGCACCGCTCCAACTGGCGCTTAACCTGGCGGCGCTGGCGTCGGTGCTGGGTGTGGTCGGTTCGCTGGTGTGCGCGATGATCGTCGACAAGGTGGGCCGCAAGCCCGTGATGGTGGTGTCGTTTGTGCTGTGCGGTTTGGCGCTGGGGCTGGCCGGGCTGCTGCATGAGCAGTCGCTCTACGTGGTGGCAGGCTTGTGCTCGTTGGCGCTGGGGTTGATGGCGTGCGGCTTTATCACCGCCTATGTCTATACGCCGGAGCTGTACCCGACCAACATCCGCGCGATCGGATGCGGCATGGGCGGCGCGTGGCTGAAGATTGCGGCCATCTTTTCGCCGATGCTGATCGGTTCGACCATCGGCTCGGGCAACGTCAGCAATGCATTCTTGCTGCTTGCCTTGGTGCCCATCCTGGCGGCAATCACCATCCACTTCCTTGGCATCGAGACCAAGGGGAAAGTGCTGGAGCAGCTCGAGCTGTAAGCCGATGGAACTTGATGGTTGCAAAACGGGGCCGCCGCCGCCCATCAACGCTGCGCGCACGCGTGCCGGATCGGCGCGCGCCTTGGACGTGAACAGTAGCGCTTAGCCCACGGCGCCGTGGGTCAATGCAACGATGACTAGATTGGCCACGTTGCAAGTTTGCCCAGCATCGGATTGGCCCCCCCGTGCGCGATGTGCTTGCCCATCCGGGCAAACAGCGGTCTTGCCCGCTCGAATGCCGTCTCCCTTCTGCCCGCCGTGCTGTGCGCTCCAACATGCATTGGAGCCGCGCCGGGCGGGCGTTTGCGGCGCGCGATGCCCATACGGAAGCGAGGTCCGGGGAATAAGGACCCAGAAGGGTCATTGCTCGCGCAATGGTTTTCGGGACCCCTCTCGTAGACTGAACACGTGCCCATACAACCGCTATCGGGCACGCCGAGAGGGGAGGGTATATGTCCACCACAGCCGCCAACTGGATCGTCATCCTGACATGCGCCTATATGGAATACAGCACATGGCGAGGCATGAGTGTCTACCGACGCACGGTAGGCTATGAAAGCGTGGTGTGGTGCTGATCAGGCGCCGTGGGGCTTTGGCAGCAACCTGCGGACGAGATCGCCATGTACCGAATACTTCGCCAGCAGCGCATCGCCATCAGCCAGTTCGAACTCGCTGAACTCGAACCCCGGCGCAACGGAGCAGCCGACCAGCGCATAGCCATGTTCACCCGGCACGCGTTCGGCCGCAAACCAACGTCCCGCCGGCACCACCGCCTGGTACACCGCCATCGCATCGTTGGCTGCCTGGCCCAGACGATGCGTGCTCACCGTGCCGTCGTCCTCCAACACATGCACATTGAGTGAGTCCCCCGTATGGAAGTGCCACAACTCATCAGATTCGATCCGATGCCAGGCCGAATATGCATCATCCGCCAACAGGTAATAGATGGCGGTCGCAGCCGCACGTTCGACGGGCGGGACGCCTCGCTGGACGCGTTCCTGACTGCGATAAGTTTCGCGATAGAAGCCGCCTTCCGGGTGCGCTTCGAGACCGAGGCGGGCAATGAGGCGCTGTGCAGCGGCGGTGAGCGGCATGATGAAACGTCCTCGATTCAGTTCTGCTGACGCCGGAACGGAAAGCGCTGTTGGTTGACGAAACCGTCGGGCATGTAGTCGCCCACCACGCCGTACTTCTCGGGGAAGGCCTTTTTCGATTTCACCGCAGTACCGAACAGGTAGTCGATGAAGGCGAAATGGGCGGCGTAGTTCTTGTCGATCGCTTCGTCTTCCGACGAATGGTGCCAGTGGTGAAAATCCGGCGTCACGAAGATGTACTTCAACGGCCCCCAGGGCAAATGCACGTTGGCGTGGTTGAACACCGCCTGGAAGCCCACGATGATGATGTAGACATCGACCACGGCCTTGTCGAATCCCAGCACGAACAGCGGCCCCAGCACGGCTACCCGCGTGACGATCAGTTCAAGAATGTGCTGACGCGAGCCGGCCAGCCAGTCCATCGTCTTCACGCTGTGATGCACGGCATGAAAGCGCCAGAGGAATGGCACCTCGTGATACGCCCGGTGTGTCACGTACTCCATCAGATCGGCCACCAGCATGCACAGCAGCAGTTGCGGAATGAACCAGATGTGCTGCACCATCTGCTGGAAGTCTGCATGCACCATCCAACCGAACACACGGTGAATCAGGAAGTTCACCACCAGCAGCACCAGACCGACGATGAAGTGGTTTACCGCAAAGTGGACCATGTCGGTCTGCCATTCGGGGCGGAACACCGGCTGCTTCTTATAGAGCGGGAACAGCTTCTCGAGCAGCACGAAAATCGCGGTCGAGCCGAGCAGATCGAGGATGAACCAGTCCATGCCGATATATGGCGTGTGATCGGGAAAATCACCGACCGGCACGCGCGATCCGCCGAGCGCAACGGCTGCCACCACGAACAGGAACGCCAGGCCGTTCAGCCGACGGCGGTTATCCAGCACGATATTCGCCAGCGACAACCCGCCGGAAATCAACAGCGAGACAAACAGGATCTGCCGAATCACATCCACCGAATACGCGCGGCGTAATTCCGGCGTCGTCAGATACTGCGGAAAGTGAAATGCCAGCACGCCCAGCAAGCACAGGAAGCCCAGCACCAACGCCAGGATCGTGCCGATCATGCCCCGGCCGAACTTCAAGCCGCCATTGGCATGCAGCAGTGCATTGGCATCGCGGATCGTCGCGTCGGCCACGCGGACAATGACGGGGTGATGTTCCTTTTCGGGCATTGGCGCCAAAGGCTTTTTAGACGCATCCATGGATCTGACTCGCAGTATTGTTTTGTTTTATTAACAATGCGATTGCCAATTGCGTATTGGCCTTCATTCGCATTGCCGCGCGATTATACGGACCCGTTTCACACATTCAACGGTGCTTTTTCACGTGTAACAATCATCTGCGATTGCCGCGCTTTTTTGATGTGCGGCAGCATCACGAATCCTTGCCCGCAGCATTGGAGGCGCATCACAGGGCGTTGCCTTTCCGTGCAAGGCCATGCATTGTGAAGCCCGCGCCTGACGGGCGCGCGACGATACAAGACTCAAGGGGAGCAACCATGTCCGAAGGATTTCATGTTCACGGCGCGCATGATCATGCGCTCGAGCACGCAGCGGAAAGCGGCCACGCCGACAGCTTTGCCGGGCGAATTGCTGTTATGACAGCGATTCTGTCGACGGCCGGCGCCATCTTCGGTTACCAGGGCGGTGCCACGCAAAACGCTGCGCTGCTTGCCAAGAATGAAGCCGCCATCCATAAGACCGAGGCGGCCAATCGCTGGGCTTACTACCAGGCCAAAGGTCAGAAACAGGCGATTGCCGAGCTGACCGCCCAACTTCCCGGCACCGACCAGGCGGCCGCCAAGCGGGAAGCTCAGCGCTACGCCACTGAGAAGGAAGACATCCGCCGGCAGGCCGAAGACCAGGAGCGTTTGGCCAAAGAGGCCGACGAGGCCAGCGAGCTTGCCGTTCACCACCACCACCGGTGGGCGCAAGCGGTGGCCGCCATTCAGGTGTCGATCGCGCTCGCCGCCATCACCTTGCTTTCGCGCCGGCGCTGGATGCAGGTACTTTCGTACGGCGTCGGCGCTGTCGGTGGTGTGGTGGCCGTTCTGGCGCTGCTTCACATCTGACGGCTTGGATGCGCAGCTCTGGCGGTTGCGAGGGGATACACCCAGCCGCCAGAATGGCGCTCTTGCAGGAGGCATCCCGCCTCATGAATCTGGAACGATCACATGACACGTGGAATGTGGATGCGTCGCACATTGATGATCGCCGGCTTGCTGGCCAGCGCGTGTGCCATGGCGGCCGACCCGGCGGTCCAGCCGGGCGAGTACGTCTACATCCTGGGTGGTAGCGCGAGCGGCATGATGACGGTCAAGGGCAGCAGCTTCAACATCACGACGATTGGCGGCAACTGCCACACGTGCGCGATCGAGGGCACGTTCCGTGGCCGCGTTGGCATCGACAAGGACGGGGGTACGTGCCACATCGCCGTGTCAGGTAATAAGGATGTGCTCAAGCTAGATTCCTCCGCCACCGCCGAGGCCTGCCGAGGTTTCTGCGGCATGCGCGCGATGTTCGATGGCGACTATCGCCGCGCACCTGCCGCCTGCACTGCCCGCCAGCGCCAAGCCCGCATCGGCCAGGCCCACAAGCAATATGCCGCCAAGGACTACGACGCCGCACGGACAACATTGCGTTCGCTGCTTTCCGAGTGCGATCCGTTTATGGACTGGATCGAGCGCGACAAGGCCCGCAGCGATCTCGCGGTGACTGAATACCATCGTGGGGACAGCGCTCAGTGTTTGGCCGTGTTGTCCGAGACGACTGCCGTGAAGGCGCAGAAAGACGCATCGCTGTTCCTCCCGCCGTGCGAAGCTGACAATTACGCGTCCACCAGCAAGGCCATCTTCTACAACGAAAGGCTATGCAAGTCGCCCGCCAAGCATTGATTCCTAGGGCACCTCATAAAGAGGCGTTGAGAGCCAATGGCTCCCCAACCCGTTTCGCTGGCGGGTCCGAGCGCGGCTGGGCGGTCTCGACCGCTGCTGTAACTCGGCGCTGCATCATGCGGCAAGGAACTTGATCGACGAGATTTTTGCGGATGCCTCGCAAAAATGCTTGCCAGCCGCGCGTTCCCACATTAGTATTCGGCCCTCGCTGCAAAACACAGCGCCGAAACGTAAGTGACGGTGGTGGTGTTGGGTGGTGGAGAAGCAGGAGTGGAGCGGGTTTGCGGTCGATTGGGTGGTTGGCGATTGGCTGGGGATTCGGTGGTGGTTGGCGGCGCGTTGGTGGATAAAAAATCTTCGACGAGTTGTTGACAGCGACGAAAAAGCTCTGCATAATCTCGTTTCTCTGCTGCAGACAACGCAGCGACGCGGTGAACAAAGTTGATCGCGAAGTTCTTTAACAAGCAAACAGCCGATAAGTGTGGGCGCTTAATACTGGGTGCGGCGGATTTCGATCCGCTAGCTAACAAGTAATGAAGTGCTCGCACAGAAGTAAGGTTTGAACGAAAGTTCAAGTCAGATTCTGAGAGTGAGCGACCGCTCGTAAAGAGCGAAAACAGCAGATTGAACTGAAGAGTTTGATCCTGGCTCAGATTGAACGCTGGCGGCATGCCTTACACATGCAAGTCGAACGGCAGCATGATCTAGCTTGCTAGATTGATGGCGAGTGGCGAACGGGTGAGTAATACATCGGAACGTGCCCTGTAGTGGGGGATAACTAGTCGAAAGATTAGCTAATACCGCATACGACCTGAGGGTGAAAGTGGGGGACCGCAAGGCCTCATGCTATAGGAGCGGCCGATGTCTGATTAGCTAGTTGGTGAGGTAAAGGCTCACCAAGGCGACGATCAGTAGCTGGTCTGAGAGGACGATCAGCCACACTGGGACTGAGACACGGCCCAGACTCCTACGGGAGGCAGCAGTGGGGAATTTTGGACAATGGGCGAAAGCCTGATCCAGCAATGCCGCGTGTGTGAAGAAGGCCTTCGGGTTGTAAAGCACTTTTGTCCGGAAAGAAATGGCTCTGGTTAATACCTGGGGTCGATGACGGTACCGGAAGAATAAGGACCGGCTAACTACGTGCCAGCAGCCGCGGTAATACGTAGGGTCCAAGCGTTAATCGGAATTACTGGGCGTAAAGCGTGCGCAGGCGGTTGTGCAAGACCGATGTGAAATCCCCGAGCTTAACTTGGGAATTGCATTGGTGACTGCACGGCTAGAGTGTGTCAGAGGGGGGTAGAATTCCACGTGTAGCAGTGAAATGCGTAGAGATGTGGAGGAATACCGATGGCGAAGGCAGCCCCCTGGGATAACACTGACGCTCATGCACGAAAGCGTGGGGAGCAAACAGGATTAGATACCCTGGTAGTCCACGCCCTAAACGATGTCAACTAGTTGTTGGGGATTCATTTCCTTAGTAACGTAGCTAACGCGTGAAGTTGACCGCCTGGGGAGTACGGTCGCAAGATTAAAACTCAAAGGAATTGACGGGGACCCGCACAAGCGGTGGATGATGTGGATTAATTCGATGCAACGCGAAAAACCTTACCTACCCTTGACATGCCACTAACGAAGCAGAGATGCATTAGGTGCTCGAAAGAGAAAGTGGACACAGGTGCTGCATGGCTGTCGTCAGCTCGTGTCGTGAGATGTTGGGTTAAGTCCCGCAACGAGCGCAACCCTTGTCTCTAGTTGCTACGAAAGGGCACTCTAGAGAGACTGCCGGTGACAAACCGGAGGAAGGTGGGGATGACGTCAAGTCCTCATGGCCCTTATGGGTAGGGCTTCACACGTCATACAATGGTGCATACAGAGGGTTGCCAAGCCGCGAGGTGGAGCTAATCCCAGAAAATGCATCGTAGTCCGGATCGTAGTCTGCAACTCGACTACGTGAAGCTGGAATCGCTAGTAATCGCGGATCAGCATGCCGCGGTGAATACGTTCCCGGGTCTTGTACACACCGCCCGTCACACCATGGGAGTGGGCTTTACCAGAAGTAGTTAGCCTAACCGCAAGGAGGGCGATTACCACGGTAGGGTTCATGACTGGGGTGAAGTCGTAACAAGGTAGCCGTATCGGAAGGTGCGGCTGGATCACCTCCTTTAAGAGCGTGCATCCGACGTTAGGCGTCCACACTTATCGGTTTGTTTGATGTTACAGCCAAGGGTCTGTAGCTCAGGTGGTTAGAGCACCGTCTTGATAAGGCGGGGGTCGTAGGTTCAAGTCCTACCAGACCCACCAAGTTACGGACGGTGGAAGAAGTTCTCTGCCGTGACTGGGGGATTAGCTCAGCTGGGAGAGCACCTGCTTTGCAAGCAGGGGGTCGTCGGTTCGATCCCGTCATCCTCCACCATTACCTTTTGGTTACCAAACGCAAGCATCGACGCGGTGTCGATGGTGTTTGCGTTTGGCCTAGCCAAGACGAGCGTAAAAGTTCGGCTGTTCTTTAACAATATGGAATGTAGTAAAGGTGTCGCGGTGCGTTGATGAGGCGCACATATAAAACGCGACACTGGGTTGTGATTGTATCAACCAGTATTACCAGAGCAATCGATGAGATTGTCTTGGAATACGGCACAACGCGAGAACTCAGCCTATAGCGAGACATACTCGTTATAGGGTCAAGCGAATAAGTGCATGTGGTGGATGCCTTGGCGATTACAGGCGATGAAGGACGTAGTAGCCTGCGAAAAGCTGCGGGGAGCTGGCAAACGAGCTTTGATCCGCAGATATCCGAATGGGGAAACCCGGCCCGTATGGGTCATCTGTTACTGAATACATAGGTAACAGAAGCGAACGCAGTGAACTGAAACATCTAAGTAGCTGCAGGAACAGAAATCAACCGAGATTCCCAAAGTAGTGGCGAGCGAAATGGGATCAGCCTTGTACTCTTTAGCAGTATTGTTAGCAAAGCGGAATGGAAAGTCCGGCCATAGTGGGTGATAGCCCCGTATGCGAAAACAGTATTGTGGAACTAGGTGTACGACAAGTAGGGCGGGACACGTGAAATCCTGTCTGAAGATGGGGGGACCATCCTCCAAGGCTAAATACTCGTAATCGACCGATAGTGAACCAGTACCGTGAGGGAAAGGCGAAAAGAACCCCGGGAGGGGAGTGAAATAGATCCTGAAACCGCATGCATACAAACAGTCGGAGCCTGGAAACGGGTGACGGCGTACCTTTTGTATAATGGGTCAGCGACTTACATTCAGTGGCAAGCTTAACCGATTAGGGAAGGCGTAGCGAAAGCGAGTCCGAATAGGGCGTTCAGTCGCTGGGTGTAGACCCGAAACCAAGTGATCTATCCATGGCCAGGTTGAAGGTGCGGTAACACGTACTGGAGGACCGAACCCACTAACGTTGAAAAGTTAGGGGATGAGCTGTGGATAGGGGTGAAAGGCTAAACAAACTTGGAAATAGCTGGTTCTCTCCGAAAACTATTTAGGTAGTGCCTCGTGTCTCACCTTCGGGGGTAGAGCACTGTCATGGTTGGGGGGTCTATTGCTGATTACCCCGCCATAGCAAACTCCGAATACCGAAGAGTGCAATCACGGGAGACAGACATCGGGTGCTAACGTCCGGTGTCAAGAGGGAAACAACCCAGACCGCCAGCTAAGGTCCCTAAATATTGCTAAGTGGGAAACGAAGTGGGAAGGCTAAAACAGTCAGGAGGTTGGCTTAGAAGCAGCCACCCTTTAAAGAAAGCGTAATAGCTCACTGATCGAGTCGTCCTGCGCGGAAGATGTAACGGGGCTAAGCAATATACCGAAGCTGCGGATGCACGTAAGTGCATGGTAGGAGAGCGTTCTGTAAGCCTGTGAAGGTGTCTTGTAAAGGATGCTGGAGGTATCAGAAGTGCGAATGCTGACATGAGTAGCGATAAAGGGGGTGAAAGGCCCCCTCGCCGTAAGCCCAAGGTTTCCTACGCAACGTTCATCGGCGTAGGGTGAGTCGGCCCCTAAGGCGAGGCAGAGATGCGTAGCTGATGGGAAGCAGGTTAATATTCCTGCACCGTCGTATGATGCGATGGGGGGACGGATCGCGGAAGGTTGTCCGGGTGTTGGATGTCCCGGTCCCTGCATTGGAGATGGCACTTAGGCAAATCCGGGTGCGTGATTCAAGGGTGTGGGGCGAGCGACTTTAGGTCGCGAAGCAATTGGAAGTGGTTCCAAGAAAAGCCTCTAAGCTTCAGTCATACGAGACCGTACCGCAAACCGACACAGGTGGGCGAGATGAGTATTCTAAGGCGCTTGAGAGAACTCGGGAGAAGGAACTCGGCAAATTGGTACCGTAACTTCGGGATAAGGTACGCCCTTGTAGTTTGACTGGCTCGCGCCAGAAGGACGAAGGGGTTGCAATAAAATGGTGGCTGCGACTGTTTAATAAAAACACAGCACTCTGCAAACACGAAAGTGGACGTATAGGGTGTGACGCCTGCCCGGTGCCGGAAGATTAAATGATGGGGTGCAAGCTCTTGATTGAAGTCCCGGTAAACGGCGGCCGTAACTATAACGGTCCTAAGGTAGCGAAATTCCTTGTCGGGTAAGTTCCGACCTGCACGAATGGCGTAACGATGGCCACACTGTCTCCTCCCGAGACTCAGCGAAGTTGAAGTGTTTGTGATGATGCAATCTCCCCGCGGCTAGACGGAAAGACCCCATGAACCTTTACTGTAGCTTTGCATTGGACTTTGAACCGATCTGTGTAGGATAGGTGGGAGGCTTTGAAACCGGGACGCTAGTTTCGGTGGAGCCGTCCTTGAAATACCACCCTGGTTTGTTTGAGGTTCTAACCTTGGCCCGTGAATCCGGGTCGGGGACAGTGCATGGTAGGCAGTTTGACTGGGGCGGTCTCCTCCCAAAGTGTAACGGAGGAGTTCGAAGGTACGCTTGGTACGGTCGGACATCGTACCTAAAGTGCAATGGCAAAAGCGTGCTTAACTGCGAGACCGACAAGTCGAGCAGGTGCGAAAGCAGGACATAGTGATCCGGTGGTTCTGTATGGAAGGGCCATCGCTCAACGGATAAAAGGTACTCTGGGGATAACAGGCTGATACCGCCCAAGAGTTCATATCGACGGCGGTGTTTGGCACCTCGATGTCGGCTCATCTCATCCTGGGGCTGTAGCCGGTCCCAAGGGTATGGCTGTTCGCCATTTAAAGAGGTACGTGAGCTGGGTTTAAAACGTCGTGAGACAGTTTGGTCCCTATCTGCCGTGGGCGTTGGAATCTTGACGGGGGCTGCTCCTAGTACGAGAGGACCGGAGTGGACGTACCGCTGGTGTACCTGTTGTCTCGCCAGAGGCATCGCAGGGTAGCTATGTACGGAAGAGATAACCGCTGAAAGCATCTAAGCGGGAAACTTGCCTGAAGATGAGGATTCCCTGGAGACTTGATCTCCCTGAAGGGTCGTTCGAGACCAGGACGTTGATAGGCTGGGTGTGGAAGCGCAGTAATGCGTTCAGCTAACCAGTACTAATTGCCCGTGCGGCTTGATCCTATAACCGGTATGTTTCCGGCTGGGTCCGCCTTGTGCCTGATACACATCACTCACAACCCCAAATCTACATTCCCATATTGGTCGCGTTGACCCCGTCAACGTGGCAACAAGTCATAGCCTGGTGACCATAGCGAGTCGGTACCACCCCTTCCCATCCCGAACAGGACCGTGAAACGACTCCGCGCCGATGATAGTGCGGATTCCCGTGTGAAAGTAGGTCATCGCCAGGCTCTCCCCATACAACACCCCAGCTCAATCTTTGCGCTGGGGTGTTTGTCTTTGCGCAGGCGGAGTGCAACTCACACTCTCTGGTATGTGGCTGGTAGAACCGAATCCGCCATGGCCACGTGCGGATACATACCGAATAAAGTGACTTTCAAAGCGTTTTATTGGCGGGGAAGAATCACTCTGCACGGTATCTATCCCACTTCAAATCACCGCAATATCTGCACTTGAGCTGCGTTATCGCTGCCCCGCAACACGCCCGCAAAACTGGACTGCGCTGAAGCGAAGTTGTGATACTGTATATTCATACAGTATTCATTCGTGCCTTGGCGTTTCCATGTTTGTGTTGCCTTCGTCTCTTTCCATTGCCGAAGCTGTGGCGGAATGCGCCGTCCCCGTTGGGCGCGCGGTGCCTGGATTTCGCTCGCCCGTCCCGAAAGCCTCGAAGGTGCCTTTGCCGGAAACACTGCATCCCGCATTGTGGAGCGCAGGCCGTCTGGCGCGAGGCGACGGGCGTGTGCTGGCCACTGGATATGACGCGCTGAATGCCGAGTTGCCCGGTGGTGGCTGGCCCCTCGGCGGACTGATCGAGCTGTTGTGCCCGCAATCCGGTATTGGTGAATGCCGGTTGCTGCGCCCGGCCTTGTCTACGCTCTGCATGAGCGCACGGCGCATCGCGCTGGTTGCTCCACCGTATCTGCCGAATGCAGTGAGGCTGGTGGGCTGGGATTTTTCTCCTGAACAAATCGTCTGGGTGCGCGCTGGCGAATCGTCCGATCTTCTATGGGCCGCCGAGCAGCTTTTACGCAGCCAGGCGTTCGATGGTGTGCTGATCTGGCTGAACCGGGCACGTCCAGGGGCGTTACGCAGGCTGCAAGTGTTGGCGCAGGCCGGCGAGAGCGCCATCTGGGTGTTCCGGCCGACTCATGCACAACGAGAATCGTCGCCAGCGGTGCTGCGACTGGAGCTGGAGCCGGCTGGCGCCGATGCGCTGTCCATCCATTTCCATAAGCGGCGCGGGCCGTTGCGTGAATTGCCGTTGCTGCTGCCGTTGGCCGACCCGCTTCGGGCCGGTCGCGCTTCCGTGCGTCCGTTGCCTGTGCCGCCCATCGAGCCGTTCATCATGGATCCGGTCACGGCGAAATTGTTGGCCACGCTTTCGTCTCCTTCGTCTTCTGTGGCGTTCGACGCTTTGTCAGACGCTTCCGATTCAAACACTCCCGATCATGCCGTTCTGGATCGCGGTACATCTGCCCCGTCTCCCTCTCGACGCGCTTCGACCCCGGTGGTCTGATCCGGCTGCGCTGCCTTTGCCGGTGGTGGTGCTGGAGCAGGAGCGCGTGGTGTCGGCCAACCGGTTGGCGATGCGCGAAGGCGTACACGTGGGCTTGCGCCGGGCGGGCGCGCAGGCATTGGTATCGCACGCTATACAGCTTGATCGTGATGTGGCGGCCGAGGCGCGATTGCTGCAATCCTTGGCGCTGGCGCTGCTGGCATTCACGCCGCATGTCACCTTGGACGTAGTCGACGAGGCAACTGTGTTGTTGGAGGTGGAGGCCAGTTTGCGCCTGTTCGGCGGGCATCGCGCGCTGTGCCGGGCTGTAAAGTATTGCGCGGTTCGGTTGGGCGCCATGCCTCAGCTGGGTACCGGGCCGACAGCACGCGGTGCGGCATGGCTTGCCAGTGCGCAGCCGGTGCCGACACGTGGCCGTCGCCGCACGGCAGAACGTCAGGGGCGCGCGCGGAGGGCGGTGCGGCAGGAGCGGTTGTCGGCGTTGCTGGATCAATTGTCGATCGATGCGGTGGCGCGACTCACGCGACCCGATTGGCTTGAAGGTCTCGGCTGCCGCACGCTGGCCGATTTGCGGGAGTTGCCGCGTAGCGGCCTGCGGCGGCGCTGTGGGCCGTTGCTGGTGGATACGCTCGACGCTGCTTATGGCAACGGGCACGAGAGCTTCACGTGGTTTACCGCCCCGTTGCGCTTCGATGTGCAGCTGGAATTGCCTGGCCGCGTCGATAACGCGGAAGGTGTGCTGGCAGCCTCGGAGCAATTGTTGTTGCAACTGGTTGGCTGGCTGTCGGCGCTTCAGTTGGGCGCCAAGACGTATCGACTTACGCTGGAGCATGAACGCCGGCGCGGCCGGAGCAGTGAGGATGCCGCTTCGTCCACGCCGGTGGAGATCGCGCTGGCGCAGCCGGTTCGCACGTTGGCGCACTTGTCGCGGGTGCTGCATGAGCGCGTGCATCGGCTCACGCTGATCGCTCCGGTGGTCGAACTGCGCCTGACGGTGACCGACGCTACGCCGCTCGCACCGCCTACCGAATCGCTGTTTCCCGAGCCCGGTGGTCGCGCTGAAGACGCTGCACGCCTGATCGATACGCTGATCGCCCGACTGGGTGCCGAGAACGTCCGTCACCCGCAGCCGTGTGCCGATCATCGCCCCGAGCGCGCCAACCGCTGGGTGGAGGTGAATGCCGTAACCACCGCGCAGAGCCGTGCCGCCGCGCGTCAAGCCTTGGCGCAGTGGCATGCGCAGCAGCCGGAGCGGCCGCTGTGGCTGTTGGAAAAGCCGATTCCGCTGCTGACACGTCAGAACTATCCGTATTACCGCGGGCGGTTGCGGCTGGTGTCGATGCCCGAGCGCATCGAATCCGGCTGGTGGGATGACGACCTCATCAAGCGCGATTACTTCATCGCCGAAGGAGAAAAAGGCGAGCGTTACTGGGTATATCGCGAGCGCGTTTCCGCAAGCAAGGTCAATGCGGGAGATGAGGACGCTCGTTGGTATCTGCACGGCTTGTTCGGTTAAGCACGTCATGACTTCGGCCACGCCAGCACCCGTTCTGCCCGACTATGCAGAGTTGCATTGCATCAGCAACTTCACGTTCCTGACTGGCGCGTCGCACCCGAGCGAGCTGGTGGAGCGCGCCAAACTTTACGGTTATCAAGCTCTGGCGCTGACTGACGAATGCTCTGTAGCAGGCACCGCGCGGGCGCTTGTGGCTTCGAAGGAGCACGAACTGAAGCTCATCATCGGCAGCCGCTTCACGGTGCGCAATGCCGATGGCGAACCCTGGCTGCGGCTGGTGCTGCTGGCGCGGAACATCGAGGGTTACGGCAACCTGAGCGAAATCATCACGCACGCGCGGTTGGCCGCACCCAAGGGCGAATACCGCTTGCTGGCTGACGATTTGGCCTCGCCCCAAGGTGAACTCGCGCACCTGCGCGGCGCGCCCGATTGCCTGGCGATTCTGCTGCCTGATTACGACCCTGACCCGCAGCAACTGTTGGCTCAGGCGTGGTGGTGCCAACGCGTGTTCGGGGATCGGCTATCGATTGCGCTGGAGTTGCCGCTGCGGCACGCGGATGACCGCCATCGCGGTACGGTCTTGGCGGTGTCGGAACAGATCGATGTGCCCTTGGTCGCGACCGGCGGTGTTCAGATGCACACGCGCCAACGCAAACCGCTGCACGACGTGCTGACCGCCATCCGTCTATCCAAGCCGCTTTCCGAGTGCGGTTTGGAACTTGCGCCCAGCGCTGAACAAGCAATGCGCACGCGCATGCAGCTCGCGTTCCTCTATCAAGGCGAGGGGGGCGAGAAGATCTTGCGTCGCACGGTGGAGCTGGCCGCGTTGTGCAATTTTTCTCTCGACGAAATCGAATACGAATATCCGAGCGAAGTCGTGCCGGAAGGCATGACCCCGGCGGAATACCTGCGCGCCGAAACGTTCGCTGGCGCCGCGCGACGCTATCCGAATGGTGTATCGGACAAGGTGCATGCGCAGATTGAGGAGGAACTCGGGCTGATTGCCGAGCTGGGTTACGAGCCGTTTTTCCTGACCGTCTATGACGTGGTGAAGTTCGCGCGCAACGAAGGGATTCTCTGCCAGGGGCGAGGTTCGGCGGCCAACTCGGCGGTGTGCTATTGCCTGGGGATTACCGAGGTGAACCCGGACAGCGGCAACACGCTGTTCGCACGCTTTCTTTCGCGTGCGCGCAATGAGCCGCCCGACATCGACGTCGATTTCGAGCATCAGCGTCGCGAAGAGGTCATCCAGTACATCTACAAAAAATACGGTGTGACACGTACAGCGCTGGCAGCAGCGCTCATCACTTACCGCACGCGTAGCGCACTGCGTGACGTCGGTCGCGCGTTGGGTATCGACCTGGGCATCGTCGAGCAGGTGGCCAAGGGACAGGCGTGGTGGGATAGCCGTAAGGAATTTGCGCAGCGCGCAGGCCAGCAAGGTCTGGATCCGGAATCGCCGTTGGTGCTGCGCTGGGCGCAACTGGTGGATCAGTTGCGTGGTTTTCCGCGCCATCTGTCGCAGCACGTGGGCGGGTTCGTGATTGCGCAGGGCAAGCTTTCGCGCCTGGTGCCGATCGAGAACGCCGCGATGGAAAACCGCCGCGTCATCCAGTGGGATAAAGACGATCTCGAATCGCTGCGCCTGCTGAAGGTGGACGTACTGGCGCTAGGCATGCTGACGGCCATTCGCCGCACGCTGGACATGGTCGACGCGTTGCCCGGGCGGCGCGAGCACTACGGCGCGACGGCCAAGCTCGCCATGCAGCACCTGCCCGATGACGATACCGAAACCTACGACATGATCTGCCGAGCCGAGACCATCGGCGTGTTCCAGATCGAATCGCGCGCGCAGCAATCGATGCTGCCGCGTCTGCGTCCGCGCGAGTATTACGACTTGGTGATCCAGGTGGCTATCGTACGGCCGGGGCCGATCCAGGGCGGCATGGTCCACCCGTATCTGCAGCGGCGCGAGGCAAAGCGCAATGGCAACACCGATTGCGTGACCTACCCCGGCCCCGAGGTGAAAGCCGTGCTCGAACGCACGCTGGGTGTGCCGATCTTCCAAGAGCAGGTGATGGAGATCGCCATGAAGGCCGGCGATTTCACTGCGGATGATGCTGACCGCCTGCGCCGCGACATGGCCGCCTGGAAGCGCAAGGGGAATCTCACGCAGCATCAGGAGCGCCTGGTGCATGCGATGGTTGAGAAGAGGCGCTACGACCCTGCTTTTGTCGAAGCGCTGTGCAAACAGATGGAAGGTTTTGCCGAATACGGCTTCCCCGAAAGTCACGCGGCAGGCTTTGCCAAGCTGGCTTACGTCAGCAGCTTCCTGAAATGTCACGAGCCGGCGGCGTTTTTTGCGGCGTTGCTCAACAGTCAGCCGATGGGGTTCTATTCACCGTCGCAACTGGTGCAGGAGGCGCGGCGCAGCCATGTGCGCGTGCTGCCGGCGGACGTGACGGCCAGCGTCTGGAACAGCACGCTGCATCCCCGCGCCGATGGCGAGACCGGTCAAGATGGCCTAGTGCAACCCGATATCCGCCTCGGGTTGAATCGCATTCGGGGCATGCGTAAGCCGGCTGCCGAGCGCATCGAAGCGGCTCGCGCCCAAGCGCCATTTACCAGCGTGGAGGATCTCGCCCATCGCGCTGCGCTCGACCGCCACGACCTGAACGTGCTGGCCGCAGCCAATGCGCTCAAGTCGCTGGCCGGCCACCGTCGTCAGGCACTATGGCAAACGCTCGCACTGCAGGAGCCGGGCCGCGATCACGCGCTGCTGCGCCAGGCTCGTCCGGTGGAGGCACCGCTCGAGCTGCCAGCGCCGCCCATAGGTGAAGAGGTGATGGCGGATTACGGCAGCCTGGGGTTGTCGCTGCAGAGTCATCCGGTAGGGCTGCTGCGCGCACGGCTCGAGCGCATGCGTTTTGCCACCGCCGCCACGCTGGCCGGCTATCGCAACGGACAGCTGGCGCGCGCTTGCGGCATTGTCACGGTGCGGCAGCGGCCGGGCACGGCCAACGGCACGATCTTCGTTTCCATTGAAGACGAGACGGGCGCCATCAACGTCATCCTGTGGCCGCACTTGATCGAGCGTCAGCGACGCGAAGTGCTGAGCGCTCAGTTGCTGGGCGTCTACGGCAAATGGCAATGTGAGCGCGAAACCCGGCACCTTGTGGCCCAACATCTCGTGGATCTGACCCCACTTTTGGGGCGGCTTGCCACTTCCAGTCGTGATTTCCATTAACCGTCCACCCACAACTGCACGCCGCGTCACCTTCGGCACGGCAATTGCGTGATGAGAGGCACGCGCAGTCGCCCGTTCGGTAAGGCAGGAGGCTCCGGCGGTTCTCTCCCGCAGGGCCCCTCCAATTGGCGGATAGGGCAAGCGCGGATCGACGAAACGTGGTGCGGATGCAAGGATTTGCGCTTGAAAGATCACAAAAATGATCGGCCAAGCGAAGAAAGCGGCATCCCAGAGGGAACTGTCCCTTAAGCCGTCTTGTCACCATAAACACGGTCCGATGAGATGCGCTTTCATCACGCGTCGATATTGGGTGCAGTCGAAATTACGTCTACTCTGTAGAAAACACGTTACGGAGGCTGCCCCCAAAAACGTGTGCAACGGTGTGCATAGATCACAACCACCACCGTTGCCGTGTTGTGTATGACCGCGGACGAAGGTGCAGCCACCCGATCCGCATATTTTCAGCCCATCGTTCGGGTCCAGACCCGGCGGTGTTTCCCATCTCAGGTGCAGGAGCGAACAGATGGAACAGCCTTTCAAGCAGTTACACAGTCTGCGCAAGTCGCGCAAGCTCAAACAGGAAGATGTCGCCAAGATGGCTGGTATCTCTCGCGAAGCGTATCTGCGCGCGGAATCCGGTCGTGCCGATCCCCGCCTGTCGACGCTGATGGCCGTGGCCGGCGCGCTGGGGCTGGAGGTCGTTCTGGCGCCGCGAGAAGCCGTAGCCGAGATCGAGCGCGTGATCGCCAATCACCCGGCTCAGCCAACCCAAGGTGGCGGTGGGGCGGATGCCGGCCACGAGCGGTCGGAGCATGGCTCGGGCACGGGCGGAGGTCATGGCCTGGCTGGCCAGTATCGCGGGCCGGAGCGCCATCCGCAGTCGGCCTATCATCCGGGTGCCTCGCATAGCCAGGCAGGCCAGCAAGGCGCACCGCATGCCGGTGGCAGCGCAGAAGATCGCTCGCGCATGACGTCGGACCGGCCAGGTGCAGGCGGTTCGTCGGGCGGCTCGGATCGCCCCGGCGGCTCGGGTTCAGGTTCTCGCGAGTCCTAAGCGGATTCTCCTGGTGCAGGCCGGGCACGCACGCGCCCGGCTTGTGATTGAGCGCAGGAAGCGGTCGCACTACAATCGGCCGGGAACCCGCGCTCACTTGGGTTGCGCGCTTTCGCGCTAACGTTTCCCTTCCTTTCGTATGAACGGCGATCTGCCACGTACCCTGATGGCGAAAGCCGTGTCGCAGCACCCGCCGTTCTGGCACAACCTCAAACAAGACGTTTTTTTCTGGTCGCTGCTGGCCATTTGCGGCGCGTTGACGCTCGTAGCGCCCAAGCGCATTGCTGAATATCCGACACTGATTGACTGGCATACCATTGCAGCTTTGGCCGGTTTGCTCATTTTGACCAAGGCGGTTGAAGCCAGCGGCATGCTGCAGTTGCTGGGCCGACGCCTCGTCGAAGTGGTCAGCAGCGAGCGTGTGCTGGCGGTCAGCCTGGTCGCAGCTTCGGCGTCGCTGTCGACCGTATTGACCAACGATGTGGCGTTATTCGTGATCGTGCCGCTTACCGTCGGTTTGCGGCAGGTCGCCAGCTTGCCAGTGGCGCGGCTGGTGATATTCGAGGCGCTGGCAGTCAACGCCGGTTCAGCGCTCACGCCGATCGGCAATCCGCAGAACCTCTTCCTGTGGCATCAATCCGGGCTCTCGTTTGGCGCATTTGTCTGGCAGATGGCGCCAATGGTCATGTTGCTGATGGTCTTGCTTCTGCTGGTGACGTGGCTGGCGTTTGCGTCGCACGACATCCACCTGCATGCCGAAACCGGCGACGCAGAATTGCACAAGCGCCTACTCGTTCCTGCGCTCTTACTGTACGTGCCGTTTCTGGTGTTGACCGATTTGGGCCACCCGCTGGTGGCGGCTGCCGGGTTGATCGTGCTGTACCTCATCGGCGCGCGCTATGTGCTGGCGCGCGTGGATTGGGGCCTGCTGCTCGTGTTCATGCTGATGTTCATCGACCTGCGGCTGGCGGCGCAGCTTGGCATCGTGCGACAGGCGCTGGATGCGCTGGCGTTGAGCAATCCAATGCATTTGTACTGGGCGGGCATTGGCGTGTCGCAGGTCATCAGCAACGTGCCGGCCGCGATCCTGCTGGCCGAGTATTCGCATGACTGGCCAATGATCGCCTTTGCGGTCAGCGTGGGCGGTTTCGGCACGCTGATCGGGTCGCTGGCGAACCTGATTGCGTTGCGCATGCTGGGCGATCGCCGTGCCTGGTGGGTGTTTCACGCGTACTCGATGCCGTTTCTACTGGCTGCGGCGGGCATCGTGTACGCGTGGCTGATGTGGCTGCGTTAGGCGGGCACCGCATCCCAATCGGGCGCAAAGGCCGGTTGTACTTAGCGCAACGTCTTCGGCAACGCGGCAATGGCGGCACGGTCCGCGTCATACAGGCGCAGACGCAATGCATCGAGGCCGGACGAGCGTTTTGCGTTGTACGCGCTGTATCCGTCGCGTCGTTACCTGCCGGTGAAGGTGCATGCGTTTATCGATTTTCGGCGTAGAAAACCTGCCTGCGGGCTAACGCACACAGCACTGCGGCCGCACTCGGCGGCCGCTGCGGATCAAGCAAAAAACGTCAGACCTTCTTGGCTGCCATCACGGCTTCCGACACGTTGCGCGGGGCTTCTGCGTAGTGCTTGAACTCCATCGTGTACGTCGCGCGGCCCTGGCTGAGCGAACGCAGGTTGGTGGAGTAGCCGAACATCTCGGCCAGCGGCACCTCGGCATGCACGACCTTGCCGCCACCGCCCGGAATGTCTTCCGTGCCTTGCACCATGCCGCGCCGTGACGAGAGATCGCCGATCACGTTGCCCATGTAGTCTTCGGGCGTTTCCACTTCCACGGCCATCATCGGTTCGAGCAGGATGGGGCCGGCCTTGCGCATGGCCTCCTTGAAGGCCATCGAGCCGGCCATGCGGAACGCGTTTTCGTTCGAATCCACGTCGTGGTACGAGCCGAAGGTCAGGCGCACCTTCACGTCCACCACCGGATAGCCCGCCAGCACGCCCGTGTTGAGGGTGTCACGGATGCCCTTGTCCACCGCCGGGATGAACTCGCGCGGGATCACGCCGCCCTTGATCTCGTCGACGAACTCGTAGCCCTTGCCCTCGTTGGGCTCCAGCGTGATGACCGCATGGCCATACTGGCCGCGTCCGCCGGATTGCTTGACGAACTTGCCTTCGACGTCTTCAGCGGCCTTCTTGATGGTTTCGCGGTAAGCCACCTGCGGTTTGCCGACGGTCGCTTCCACGCCAAACTCGCGCTTCATGCGGTCGACCAGGATTTCCAGGTGCAGCTCGCCCATGCCCGAAATGATGGTCTGGCCGGATTCTTCGTCCGTCTTCACGCGGAACGACGGATCTTCCTGCGCCAGCCGGTTCAGCGCGATGCCCATCTTCTCCTGGTCGGCCTTCGTTTTGGGCTCGACAGCCTGGCTGATCACGGGCTCTGGAAATTCCATGCGCTCCAGCACGATCACGTGTTCCGGATCGCACAGCGTTTCGCCGGTCGTCACATCTTTCAGGCCCACGGCCGCGGCGATGTCACCGGCCAGCACTTCCTTGATCTCTTCGCGCTGGTTGGCGTGCATCTGCAGAATCCGGCCAAGGCGCTCGCGCTTACCCTTGACCGAGTTGTAGACCGTGTCTCCCGAATTGATCTTGCCCGAATACACGCGGAAGAACGCGAGCTGGCCGACGAACGGGTCGGTCATGATCTTGAAGGCGAGGGCGGCGAAGGGCTCGCTGTCGCTGGCATGGCGCTCAAGGGGTTCGTCTTTCTCACCATGGCCCTGAATGGATGGAATGTCCACCGGTGACGGCAGGTAATCGACCACCGCATCGAGCATCGCCTGCACGCCCTTGTTTTTGAACGCGGAGCCGCACAGCATCGGCTGGATTTCGCCGGCGATGGTGCGTTTGCGCAGGGCGCGCTTGATCTCTTCCTCGGTCAGCTCTTCTCCGCCGAGGTATTTGTTGAGCAGTTCTTCATCCGCCTCTGCGGCGGCTTCGACCATCTTTTCGCGCCATTCCTGCGCGATGGGCAGCAGCGCCGGGTCGATGTCGGTGTACTCGAACTTCACGCCCTGCGAGGCATCGTCCCACAGGATCTCTTTCATCTTGACGAGGTCGACTACGCCGCGAAAGCCGTCTTCGGCGCCAACGGGAATCTGAATCGGCACGGGGTTGCCCTTCAGTCGCTCGCGCATCTGGCGCTCAACGCGGAAGAAATCCGCGCCGATGCGGTCCATCTTGTTGACGAACGCGATGCGCGGCACCTTGTATTTGTTGGCCTGGCGCCAGACGGTTTCCGACTGCGGCTGCACGCCGCCCACGGAGTCGTAGACCATGCACGCGCCGTCGAGCACGCGCATGGAGCGCTCCACTTCGATGGTGAAATCGACGTGGCCTGGGGTGTCGATGATGTTGATGCGGTGCTCGGGGTAGTTGCCGGCCATGCCGCGCCACATGCAGTGCGTGGCCGCCGACGTGATGGTGATGCCGCGCTCCTGCTCCTGCTCCATCCAGTCCATCGTGGCCGCGCCGTCATGCACCTCGCCTATCTTGTGATTGACCCCGGTGTAGAACAGGATGCGCTCGGTCGTGGTGGTTTTGCCGGCGTCGATGTGCGCCGAGATGCCGATGTTGCGATAGCGCTCGATGGGGGTCTGGCGGGGCATGATGTTTCTCTTCCGTTGAAGGACACTCGCATCGCCAACTCCGCACCATGCGAAGGGCGAATGTGCGAGTGGGAACACATTATAGGATCGGTCCTATCCCATCGCATGTAGGGGTATTGGCTGAAATTTCACTCCCTTCCCAACTCATACCCGAGCTGGTGGAGGCGCGAAAAATCCAGCACTTCGATTTCTCCGTAAGCCAGCTTGAGGATGCCGCGTGCCTCGAAATCCTTCAAAACCTGGTTCACGGTTTGACGCGACAGTGACAACAACTGCGCAAGCTGCTCCTGTGGCACATGCAGCACACGCCGCGTGCCCAGACGCAGATCGCCATAGCCGTCCGCCATCAGTAGCAGGCGCCGCGCCACACGTACGGGGGCGGGCAGGAGAGCGGTTTCTTCCAGCAAGATGAATGTCAGGCGCAGCTTGTGAGTCAGCAGCAGGGCAAATGCATGCAGCAGCGCGGGCGAGCCGTCCAGCAGGGCGATCAGCGCTGCTTGCGGCATATGCAGCAACGTCGTATGGCCGTCGGCGCGGGCGTCATGCGTGCGGGGCTGGCGGTCGAACACACCGATTTCGCCAAACCAGTTGACCGGTTCCAGCACGGCCAGCAGGGCTTCGCGCCCGTCTGCGCTGGTGGCGCCGATCCGGATCGTGCCTTCCACCACGCAGTACAGGCCGTCGGGCGCGTCGCCACGCTGGAAGAGAAGTTCCCCGGCCCCCAGGCGCCGGACGGCGGCAATGTCGATCAAGGCGTCCTGCAGGGCCGCGTCCAGCGTGCCGAACCAGCTGCTGGCGTGCAGGCGTTCGCGGAAGGAGCGGGCGTCCAGCGTGCCGGAGCTGGCGACGGGGTGTTCCATGGTGCGGCTGAAGAGCGCTTCGGAAACGTTCGAATGTGTCGGCTACGCGACAGAGCGGCATGCCGTGCACTGACTAGGATGAAATGATCATAACGAGCGTGCGGCAGGAGCGTCCATGCTGCAAACGCACAAAATCGGGAGGCCCTCATGCGGACCCTGTCTGACCATCTTTCCAACTACGCCGCCTACCACCAGGACGGCCGCAATATTGCCACCCACTTCGTCGGCATCCCGGCGATTGTGCTGGCCGTCGCAGTGTTGCTGTCGCGGCCTGTGCTCGCAGAGCTATCAGGCGTGGCGGTGACCCCCGCGCTCATCGTGCTGACGGTGACGACGCTGTTCTACCTGCGCTTGGATGCGATCTTCGGCGTGGTGATGTTCGCGTTGATCGCCGCGTGCGTGTGGGTGGGCAACCATGTCGCCGGGCATTCGACGGCCGCCTGGTTGTCAGTAGGCATTGGCCTGTTCGTGATCGGCTGGATCATCCAGTTTGTCGGCCACTATTACGAAGGGCGCAAGCCGGCGTTTGTTGATGACCTGGCGGGCCTGGTGATCGGCCCATTGTTCCTGGTTGCCGAGACCGCGTTTGCCCTGGGTTTGCGCCACAAGCTGCGTGACGAGGTGGTCAGCCGCTCGCACGCCATGCGTGCCGCGATGGGCGTCAAGCACGCCACCGCCTGAGCTGCCAGCGTCAGGCTATTTCCAAATATCTATTCAGACTTCGAGGCCGGCTGAAAAACCGGCGCGCGATTCTGCATGCCGGCGAGCACCGCCTCGCGCTGATTGGCCGTGCCAATCAGCCGGTCCTGCTCGACCGACTCGGCCAGCAGAATGGCAGAGGTGTCGCCATCTTCCGCTGCACGCATCAAGCGCTTGCCGGCGCGAATGGCGTCGGGGCTCTTCTGCGCAATGTCACGTGCTGCCGCCAGCGCAGCAACGCGCGGGTCGTCCACTACGTGCGTCGCCAGCCCAAGTGCGCAGGCTTCTTCCCCGTTGACGATGCGGCCGGTGTAGATCAGTTCACGCAGGTGATCCGGGCGGACCAGACCGCGCGTGAGCGCCATGCCGCCCATGTCGGGCACCAGGCCCCATTTGATCTCCATGACCGACAGGCGCGTGTCGGCGGTCACGTAGCGCACGTCGGCGCCCAGCGCGATCTGCAAACCGCCGCCGTACGCGACACCATGCACCGCAGCCAACACCGGCACCGGCAGGTCGCGCCATACCGTGCAGGCGTACTGAGGCAGATTGGCCGCCCCATGCGTGCGCTTGGCAAGACGGCCGGCGCTGATGCCAGAACCGGCGTCGTTGCTGGCCAGGCCTGCCATGCTCGCCATGTCGAGGCCCGCGCAGAAGGCCCGACCCTCTCCGGACAACACGACGGCGCGAAGATCGGCCTCGTTCATCAGGCGTTCGCCAATGTTGACCAGCGCTTCGAACATGGCCGGGTCGATGGCGTTCATCTTCTCAGGGCGGTTGAGCCGGACTTCGGCCACGCCGGCGTCGATGCTGAGCAGGATGCGGTCAGTCATGGAGAGGTGGTCTATGTGAGGTCAGCGTCGAATCAATCGGGAGCGATGACCAATGCATCGCGCTTGTCTTTCACATGTGCCCAGTGCGCATGATCTTGCAGAGGCGCTTGCACCTTCGTCAGGCGGGGCCAGTCGGCGCGGCGCGAGAGCTGTGCATTCAGTGCAATGAAGTCCTGCTGATCGGCCGGCACCTCTGCCGCCGGATAGATCGCGCCGACCGGGCACTCCGGCACGCAGATCGAGCAATCGATGCATTCATCCGGATCGATCACCAGGAAATTGGGGCCGGCATGGAAGCAGTCCATAGGACAGACGGCGACGCAGTCGGTGTATTTGCATTGGATGCAGGATTCGGTCACTACATATGGCATAACTACGCGGG
Organism: Ralstonia pickettii; assembly: GCF_030582395.1. NCBI lineage: Bacteria > Pseudomonadati > Pseudomonadota > Betaproteobacteria > Burkholderiales > Burkholderiaceae > Ralstonia > Ralstonia pickettii. The sequence continues at coordinate 879,102 of NZ_CP104382.1, read as the reverse complement.
GTGTTTAAAACCTGTTCAAAATTCGTCCAAAATTATGCAGCATCAATCTGAACTCCGACAGGGCTCAGGCGCCGCGAGTTTGCATGGAGGGCAGGCATTTCGTCAGAGGTGTGACCTAGCAGCGTGTTCGTATCGACAAGCCCCTGCTCAAGATATGTTCGCTTGCACAGCAATCGGATCTCGTGGAATGAGGGTGCAGCTGGGCCGTCGTTACGTGCAAACCGGCGGGCCGATGCAGGCTGGCAAAGAAACCGCGGCTTTTGGCCGGGAGCGGACCTGCAAGGGAGTCTCGTTGCTCTGATAGATTCCGTACGACAGTACTCGAGCTACTGGAAATCTCACATCCTCAATATCGACATCATGGACTCCAGGCTACGTGAATTGGGCATCGAACTTCCACCCGTTCTGCCGTCACCCGGGAATTTTCTTCCTTACATGATCCGTGGCAACTACCTCTACCTGTCTGGGAAAGGCGGACCGCGCAGGGAGTTGCAACCGGGGCAGTCAGTGCCGAAAGTGGGAAGGGAAGTCAGCACCGAAGAAGCAACAGCCCACGCCAGGGAAATCGGCATCTATCTCCTCGCGTTGATGAAGGAGGCATTGGGCAGCCTGGATCGCGTGGAGCAGGTCGTCAAAGTGCTGGGGATGGTCAATGCGGTGGACGACTTTACCGAGCACACCGAAGTGATCAACGGCTGTTCCGATCTGCTAGTGGAAGTGTTCGGCGCGCGAGGCCAACACACCCGGTCTGCAGTGGGGGTCAAGTCTTTGCCAAAAGGCTTTGCCGTCGAAATTGAAGCGATGGTGGAGATCCGCGATTCTCAGTAGACGTTGGCTGATGCACCTTGCCCCAATGGCGCGGGGCAGCCGCGAGCTAGCCGTTCTAACTTATCGCCACATTTGGCTGGTGGGGTCGGATCAACGACAAAGCGCATCGCACGCTTTCGCACACAGGTGCACGAGGCGCGCCCGATATCGGCCCGGATCCGCAATTGGTCGACGTGCATTGAGTCGGCACTCAACTTGGAATCATGGCGGGCGTTAAGCACACGCCTTGCAGGGAGCATGCAGAGCCCGGGCCTATTGGCGTGCGGGTCGATTCGCAATCTGGTCGTAGCAATTGACTGGTTGATTGCGCGCCCCGAGTGGTTAGAAGCCGCTGGTCAATAGAGCGTCGACCGGGCTACTACCGGGCAGAAGCAGCGTGTTAGTGAGGGGCTTGAGGGGCCGCTCAAGCGCGGAATTGGTGGTGCCTAAACTAGCGCTTGCCCCAACTCTCTCACAACCTCACGGGCAACGCCCCTCAGCATCGCCAGCATCATAGTGACAGGGCTTCAAAGTGCTCGAGAGGGTCGCTGAGCGCCGAAATCGGGGAGGCAGGCAGTGTCGTGCTGACCAACCCGTCATCGCGAAAGGTCCAGTACCGGTGCGCCAGGAAAGCGAGCGTAGCCGACAGAGCGGAGGCACACATCTGGGCAACCAAGTAGTACAGGCCCAACCGCAGGGCGACTGCCATGATTGCGGCATTGCATCCGACGGCCATGACCGCCACCATGGCAAAGCGAATCATGGCGTTGACGTGGCCGCGGCTGGATTGAAAAACCGCGCGCCGGCTGATCACGTAGTAAAGCCCTGCGCCGATCGCGTTACTGATGACCGAAGCGCGCCAGGCGGGCACATCGGCATGCACCAGCGCAAACAGGCTGGCGTAGTGCACCAGTGTCGCACCGCTGCCGAATCCGACGTAGCGGACAAACTGCTCCACCATGGCAAGAAGATGCTGCCGAAGGATGTTCATGCACGCGCCCCTGTTCCCGGATTCGGTGGTTGCCACCTGCAATTCCCATACCAGTGAAGGCACACGGCCTGGGACGGCGCTGGGCGTACAACGACACGGACCAACGGCGGTAGGACGGTGCGCGCAAGCAATGCACCATGCACGTTGGTGATGCATCGCATTGCCTAGAGTGCTCGGTTACTGTGCACAGACCGCGATGCCTCATGCAGCCTCGCGTCGGCACAGAGTTCGCATGTCCCCCTTACAACAAGCGCCTCCAACTCCTGCACCGCCCGTGCGGTACGCGTTCTTCACAGTGCGCGGCTAGAGCGCAAAATCGACGTCGCTACTCTTGACGACCCCGCCCGACCGGCCGGGCGCCTTCTGCTTTGCCCAGTAAAAGTTGGTGTGTCGTATTACAGCATCCGGTGGCGGCGCGCCGTTGCTAGTCTGGTCCTCTGTGGTATGCGCATCGCTGACCAGCGTCGCGTCATAGCCGCGGACCAAGGCACCATGCAGCGTGGACCGTATGCACATGTCCGTCTGGGCACCAGTCACAATGAGTTTGCCAACGCCGAGGTTGGATAACACCTGCTCCAGGTCGGTCTCCTCGAAGGCGTCGCGATAGGATTTTTCGACAATGACTTCTTCGGGAGCCGGTGCCAGTTCGGCAACGATCTGCCACGCATCGCTGCCGGCCTTCAGCGATTCATCGGAGTGGCGAACCCACACGACGGGCACACGGGCAGGTTCACGCCAAGCGTGCTGACCTTTTCGGTAACGCTGATCACGCGGCGCTCCGGCAAGGCGTCGAGCTTCCAGATCGATGCGCAGGTCTGGATGGGGCCGGCACCGCCCGCATCGACAAGCTGCAACGCCACAGTGGCAGCTTTCCACCCCTCGGACCTTAGTGGATTCCGTCTGGGGCGTGATCAGGCGGTATGCGGTGAAGCGGAGGGCGCTGAGCTCGACCGGAAATAGGCGGCATCGGAGCCCAAGAAAACGATGCGTCCGTTCAACTCTTATATAAGATATAAGACATTTGACCGTGTGGGGCTATTGCGATTAGAATCGCGCCCAAGCGGCGCCCGGAACACCTTCGGGATGCCCGAAAAGATTCCCCTGTAACGTCATCTCAGCAGGTCTTCCATGCTTGAAAACTATCGCGCTCACGTGGCCGCTCGCGCCGCGCTCGGTATTCCCCCGTTGCCGCTGACGGCTCAACAGACCGCCGAACTGGTCGAACTGCTGACCAATCCGCCCGCTGGCGAAGAACAGACCCTGGTCGACCTGATCACGCATCGAGTGCCCGCAGGCGTGGACGAAGCCGCCCGCGTAAAGGCCGGCTTCCTGGCCGCCGTGGCCAAGGGCGAGACCGGCTGCGCGCTGATTTCGCGTGCCCACGCCACGGAGCTGCTCGGCACGATGCTGGGCGGCTACAACATCCAGCCGCTGATCGAACTGCTGTCTGACGCCGAAGTGGGCGCGGCGGCCGCAGAAGCACTGAAAAAGACGTTGCTGATGTTCGACCAGTTCCACGATGTAAAGGAACTCGCCGACAAGGGCAACGCGAACGCGCGCGCCGTGCTGCAGAGCTGGGCTGATGCCGAGTGGTTCACGAGCCGTCCGGAAGTGCCGCAAAGCCTGACGATCACCGTCTTCAAGGTGCCGGGCGAAACCAACACCGACGATCTGTCGCCGGCACCGGACGCCACCACCCGCCCGGACATCCCGCTGCACGCCCTGGCGATGCTGAAGAACGCACGCCCCGGCATCACGCCGGAAGAAGACGGCAAGCGCGGCCCGGTCAAGTTCATCGAATCGCTGAAGGAGAAGGGCCACCTGGTCGCCTACGTGGGCGACGTGGTCGGCACCGGCTCCTCGCGCAAGTCGGCCACCAACTCGGTGCTGTGGTTCACGGGCGAGGACATTCCGTACGTTCCGAACAAGCGCTTCGGCGGCGTGTGCCTGGGCGGCAAGATCGCCCCGATCTTCTACAACACGATGGAAGATGCCGGCGCGCTGCCGATCGAACTCGACGTGTCGCAAATGAACATGGGCGACGTGGTTGAACTGCGCCCATACGAAGGCAAGGCACTGAAGGACGGCAAGGTCATCGCTGAATTCCAGGTCAAGTCCGACGTGCTGTTCGACGAAGTGCGCGCCGGCGGCCGCATTCCGCTGATCATCGGCCGCGGTCTGACCGCCAAGGCGCGTGAAGCGCTGGGCCTCGCACCGTCGACGCTGTTCCGCCTGCCGCACCAGCCGGCCGACAGCGGCAAGGGCTTCTCGCTGGCGCAGAAGATGGTCGGTCGCGCGTGCGGCCTGCCGGAAGGCCAAGGCATCCGCCCGGGCACGTACTGCGAACCGAAGATGACGTCGGTGGGCTCGCAAGACACCACGGGCCCGATGACCCGCGATGAACTGAAGGACCTCGCGTGCCTCGGCTTCTCGGCCGACCTGGTGATGCAGTCGTTCTGCCACACCGCCGCGTATCCGAAGCCGGTGGACGTGAAGACGCACCAGACGCTGCCGAACTTCATCAGCACGCGCGGCGGTATCGCGCTGCGCCCCGGCGACGGCGTGATCCACTCGTGGCTGAACCGCATGCTGCTGCCCGACACCGTCGGCACCGGCGGCGACTCGCACACGCGCTTCCCGATCGGCATCAGCTTCCCGGCGGGTTCGGGCCTGGTCGCCTTCGCGGCAGCCACCGGCACGATGCCGCTGGACATGCCGGAATCGGTGCTCGTCCGCTTCAAGGGCAAGATGCAGCCGGGCGTTACGCTGCGTGATCTGGTCAACGCGATTCCGCTGTACGCGATCAAGCAAGGCATGCTGACGGTCGCCAAGCAAGGCAAGAAGAACATTTTCTCAGGCCGCATCCTCGAAATCGAAGGCCTGCCTGACCTGAAGGTCGAGCAAGCGTTCGAACTGTCGGATGCATCGGCTGAGCGTTCGGCCGCAGGTTGCACGGTGCACCTGAACAAGGAGCCGATCATCGAATACCTGAACAGCAACATCACGCTGCTCAAGTGGATGATCGCGCAGGGCTATCAGGATGCCCGCAGCCTCCAACGCCGCATCAAGGCGATGGAAGCATGGCTGGCTGATCCGCAACTGCTGCAACCGGATGCCGACGCCGAATACGCTGCCGTCATCGAGATCGACCTGGCCGACATCCACGAGCCGATCGTCGCATGCCCGAACGACCCGGACGACGTGAAGACGCTGTCCGACGTGGCCGGCGCGAAGATCGATGAAGTGTTCATCGGCTCGTGCATGACCAACATCGGTCACTTCCGTGCCGCGTCGAAGCTGCTGGAAGGCAAGCGCGACATTCCGGTCAAGCTGTGGGTGGCGCCGCCGACCAAGATGGACCAGAAGCAGCTCACCGAAGAAGGTCACTACGGCGTGTTCGGCACGGCCGGTGCGCGTACCGAAATGCCGGGCTGCTCGCTGTGCATGGGTAACCAGGCACAGGTGCGCGAAGGTGCGACGGTCATGTCGACGTCCACGCGTAACTTCCCGAACCGTTTGGGCAAGAACACCAACGTGTATCTGGGCTCGGCGGAACTGGCAGCGATCTGCTCGCGTCTGGGCAAGATCCCCTCCAAGGAAGAGTACATGGCCGACATGGGCGTGCTCACCGCGAACGGCGACAAGATCTACCAGTACATGAACTTCGACCAGATCGAAGACTTCAAGGAAGTGGCCGACACCGTGCAGATGTAAATGCGTTGTCGCTGCCGCGTCGGGCAGTTCCTGACGCGGTGACGTGAAAAAGGCGCCGGGGGTGGAATGCCCCCGGCGCCTTTTGTTTTGTTGCTTGGCTGGATTCTGCGGCTGGCGGGAACCCGAAAGGGCCCGGCTGCCTGAGCCGTGTGGTGTCAGTGGATGACGATCGACACCGTGGAATACGCCGGCACGGTGATCGTCTCGCTGTACGTGCCGGCCTTCGTGCCGCGTGCCACCGGGAACTGGCCGAAGCCTTGCAGCGTGGCCGGCACGGACGTCGGCATGGTGCGCTGGCTGCTGTAGCTCGGACCATTCAGCGCGGGGATCGAAAACCCGCTGTCCGAGCGAGCCGGATACGCGAAGCCCGACGGACTGCCCGGCACCGGAAGCAGTGCGACCGCCGTGCCCCAGCGGCCCGTAGCATCGCCCAGGCCTGCACCGCCGCCGGCCTGGATGGCGTTGTTCAGTACCGCAGTCGAGTCCGTCGACGAGAAGTTCTGCAGCAGATTCGTGTAGTACGCAATGCCGTACTGGCGCAGCAGGAAGCCGCCCAGGCTGCCCGAAATCGGGTACCCGGGGCACGACGACGACAGCGACGGATCGAACGCCGTCAGCGAGCAGTCATATGCGCTCTGCAGCCAAGCCGGGAAGCGGCTGTCGCGCACGTTGTTGAAGCCCGGATCGATCTGGCTGGAGAGCACGTCTTCCATCGTCATTGCCGTCATTTCTTCCAGCCACGTGCCGTACATGTACTGCGAGCCGTGCAGCACGCCGCGCTGATAGAAGTTGGCCATGTGCGTGAATTCATGGCCGAGCGTCGAGATGACGGTGTTGAGACCGTTGGTGCCGCCCAGGTAGATGGTTTCCGAATCCACATAGAGCGACAGGGACTGGTTCGACAGCGGCTGCGAGCTGGTGGTGAAGTTGTTGCGCGCCCAGAAGTAGCCCACGCGGCCATAGGCCTGACCGTCGGGCTGGATGTTCAACACCACAATGTCGAGCGCCTGGTTCGGGTCGATCAGGCTCGCCGAGCTGGAGTAGCTGCCCCACGGCTGGCCGACCAGCGATGTGGCCAGCGTATAGACCGACTGCGTGCCCGAAGCGAACTTGGTGATGAGCGTGTTGATGATGCCGTCGCTGATCTTGCTGGAGCCGTATTCGGCGTTTTCCACCCACAGGTTGACGATGCGGCCGTCCGTGGCTGTGGCTTGCTGGCGCAGCGTGGCCGTGCGCACCGTTGCGGTGCCGTCCGGCTGCTGGTGGTTCCACGTACGTTGCGTGCCGACGCTGGCGACCGACTGCGGACGCAGCACCGTATCGTTGGAGGCGCCTTGCGTCTTGAGCGGGCCGGCGCCAGTGGCGTAGCCGTCCAGCGCATGGATGTTGAAGTCGGACAGCTGACGGTCGAACGCGGCGTTGGCGTCATTGCCGGCTACGTCGGCTGCAGGCTTGGCAACCGGCGTTCCGGTCGTGTTCAGCAGCCCCAGGCCCGAAAGCGAGACGGACGGCATCGGCTGCGCCGCCGCACTCTGGTTGGTGTAGACGAGCGTCACGCTCTGGCCCGTGAGCCCCGCGATCGACACCGGAACCGTGCCGGCCGATCCGCCCGTGTTTGTCGCTTGCCACACGCCCACACCGGAGCCGGCGTAGGTATTGCCCAGTGCCCCGCAGTTTGACCCGCTGCATGCCGATGCCACGGTGATATTGGCGGACGAGCTTTGCGTGGCCGCCGGGGTGGCCCCCGAACTGCCGCCACCGCCGCCTCCGCCACAAGCGGCCAGGGCGCCCACTGCTGCCACCATCATCGCGATGGTCCATTGCTTTGTGCCGCGCACGTTGTTGCTGCTGCGTTCCATCCACTTCTCTCCAAATCCGCAAATGCCCGAATGCCCGAATGCCTGCGCGAGCGCGGCTCGTGACCGCCCAGACGCAACACGCGGACGGATTCTCAAGGTGAAGTGGCGGATTCGATCCGTGGAAATAACGGCTCCAGAGCCCTCAATTCCCCCCGATGTGGGGGTGCGCAAAGTTTGCGTTGGCGAAAAGGTTGAGAAAGTCGTAGCTGCGGGATGTAGAAGCAGAAAACGGAGGAGGGCACTCCAAGCCACTCTGGCAACCGGGCCCATCCGCTAGAATGGGCCGCCCGCTTATTCACCGCGCCGCCCAAGCGCTCAATACGTCACCCGCTGATGCTTGTCGCGCAGCTCAAATCGTTCTTCATGGTCGCCCGCCTGGGCAGCATCACGCTGGCCGCCAAGCAGCTTGGCCTGTCGCAGCCGACCGTGACTTCGCAGATCCGCGCCCTGGAAGAAGCCTACGGCGTCGAGCTGTTCTACCGCGGCGGCCGCCGTCTGGCCCTGTCGGACGCCGGTGTGCGGCTGATGCCGCTGGTGGACCAGCTTGTGCGCCAGGAAACCGAGATCGATTTCTTCCTGCGCAACTCCGGCGACATGGGCTCGGGGCACCTGCGCATCGGCGCGACGGCGCCGTATTACGTGCTCGATATCGTGGATCGCTTCTGCAAGAGCCATCCCGGCATCGACGTCAGCATCGAAGCCGGCAATTCGGTGCAGATGCTCGAAGCGCTCCAGGAGTACCGCGTCGATGTGGCGTCGTCGTCGCAGCGCGTGGACGATGCGCGCTTTCTGCGTATTGAGCTGGCGCGCGATCCGCTCGTGCTCGTAGTGCATCGCCGCCACGCGCTGGCCGACCGGACGAGCGTGCCAGTCAGCGCGCTGTCGCAATGCAGGCTGCTGGTGCGCGAGGTTGGGTCGACCACCCGCGCCATGACCGAAACGATGATGGCCCAGGCAGGCGTCACGCCGGCTTCCACGGTAGAGATCGGCAGCCGGGAGTCGATCCGCGAGGCCATCATGCGCAACCTGGGCGTGAGCGTCATCGCCCGCCAGGAAGTACCGAGCCACGCCGATCTGCGTGTGCTGCCATTCGAAGGCGGCGCGCCGGAGCTGAGCGAATACCTGTACTGCCTGCAGGATCGGCGTGATGCGCGCTTGATTGCCGCCTTCCTGAGCGAAGTCCGGCCCGTGTCGTCATAAGCCGAACCAAAATCCGGAAATGCGCGCATTGGCGTTTTTGGGGTAACTGCCACAAGGGGTACATGTCGGCTGGCTACAGTGGCGACCGTTTTTGCCACTGTCCGCGCCCCCGTGCCCCTACCTCAGCCTGTCACCAGCCCGACCTCGGGTTCCGCCGCGCCGTTCCTCTCCGTGCGACACGTCTCGCGCCGCTTTGGCGCGTTCACGGCACTCGACGGTGTGTCGCTGGATGTTGCGCAGGGCGAATTCGTCTGCCTGCTGGGCCCCTCGGGCTGCGGCAAGACGACCCTGCTGCGCATCATTGCCGGGCTGGAGGCGCACGACGGCGGCCAGATCGTCGCCGGTGGCCGCGATATTTCCAACCTGCCGCCGCGCGAGCGTGACTACGGCATCGTCTTCCAGTCGTACGCGCTGTTTCCCAACCTGACGGTCGCGCAGAACGTCGGTTACGGGCTGGACACCAGCAACGGCAACCGTGCGCGCATGCAGGCGCGTGTCTCCGAGATGCTGGCCCTGGTCGGCCTGGCCGGCAGCGAGGCGAAATACCCGTCGCAGCTGTCGGGCGGTCAGCAGCAGCGCGTGGCACTGGCCCGCGCGCTGGCGCCCGCACCGTCCTTGTTGCTGCTTGATGAGCCGATGTCGGCGCTGGACGCCCAGGTGCGCGAACACCTGCGCATCGAGCTGCGCCGCCTGCAGCGCAAGCTGAACGTGACCACGCTGATGGTCACGCATGACCAGGACGAGGCCATGGCGATGGCCGATCGCATCGCCGTCATGTCGAACGGCCGCATTGAGCAGACCGGGTCGCCGACGGAGATCTATTCGCGCCCGGCCACCGCGTTTGTCGCCGGTTTTGTCGGCCAGGCCAACTGGCTGCCGCTGGAGCGCGCGGAAGACGGCTCGCCCACGCTGGCCGGCCAACCGTTGCTGCTGGATCCGACTTTCGCAGACAGCACATCGGCGCCGGGCCGCCTGTTCTGCCGCCCCGAAGCGGTCACGCTGCACCCCGACGACGACGCCCCCAACCGCCATCTCGCCCGCGTGGTCGACCAGATCTACCTTGGCAGCCGCACGCGCGTAACGCTGTCGATCGATGGCCTGGCCGATGCACCGCTGGTGGCCGAAGTGGCATCGAGCGCGCTGCAGGCCGGCCGCAACGGCCTGGGCGACAGCAAGCTCTGGATCGCCCTGGAGCGCGACGGCCTGCGCGTGTATGCCTGAGGCCACGATGTCGATGCTGCCCCCCGAGACCAACGTGGTTGCGGCCACGCAATCCGAACCGGTTCGCGCTGCGGGCCGGCCGTTCTGGCGTACCGATGCGCCGGTGCTCACCGGCATGAAGCTCGGCTGGCTGCTGTTGCTGACCATCGGCTTGTTGCTGCCCACGGCGATGATGCTGTTGCAGGCCACGGGCCTTGTCGCCAGCGCCCGCAGCACAGACGAGCATGGCCTCGCGTTGGTTGCCCACGTGGTGCAGGGGCCGAATTTCCTCGCCATGGTGGGGCGTACGCTGGCCGTATCCAGCGCCGTGGCCGCCATTGTGGTCCCGCTGGCGTTTGCCCTGGCGTATGCGGTGCAGCGCACGCGCATGCCGTTGCGCGGCACGCTGCGCACGCTGGCGATGCTGCCGCTGTTTGCGCCGTCGCTGCTGCCAGGCATTGCGCTGGTCTACCTCTTCGGCAACCAGGGTCTGTTCAAGGCATGGATGAACGGCAGCAACATTTACGGCTTCTGGGGCATCGTGCTGGGCGAGGTGTTTTATACCTTTCCGTATGCGTTGATGCTGCTGCTGGCGACGCTCACGCTGGCGGACGGCCGGCTGTATGACGCCGCCCGTGCCATGGGCGCGAGCCCGTGGCGCACGTTCCGAACGGTCACGCTGCCCGGCGCGCGCTACGGCTTGTTCGGTGCCTTTGCGCTGGTCTTCACGCTGGTGGCGACCGACTTTGGTGTGCCGACCGTGGTGGGGGGCAGCTACCAGGTGCTGGCTGTGGAAGCCTACAAGGCCGTGGTAGGGCAGCAGCAGTTTGCGCGCGGTGCCGTGATCGGCCTGATGCTGCTGCTGCCGGCGCTGCTGACCTTTGCGGTAGAGCGGCTCGTGCAGCGTCGCCAGCACGCCGCGCTGGCCAGCCGCGCGCAGCCATATCATCCGCAGCCCGATCGCCTGCGTGACGGACTTTTCCTCTTGCTGAGCGTCCTGGTGGTCGGCGGCATTCTGCTGATGCTTGCCACCGCCGTCGGGGCATCGCTGGTGAAGCTCTGGCCGTACAACCTCGAACTGTCGCTGCGCAACTACGACTTCGACAATATGGACGGCGGCGGCTGGCTCGCATATCGCAACAGCCTGAAGCTGGCCGCGCTGACGACCGTGTTCGGTACCGCACTGATCTTCACCGGCGCATGGCTCGTCGAAAAGACGCGCGCCGCAGGATGGCTGCAATCGGGGCTGCATTCGGCCATCCGCTTTGCCGTGCTACTGCCGATGGCGGTGCCCGGCCTCGTGCTCGGTCTGGGCTACGTGTTTTTCTTCAACCATCCGGCCAATCCGCTCAACGGTCTGTATGGCGGCATGGCGCTGATGGTGCTCTGCACGATCATGCACTGCGCCACGGCGGCGCACCTCACGTCGGTGGCGTCGCTGGGGCAACTCGATCCAGTATTCGAGGCGGTGTCGGCCTCGCTCAAGGTGTCGGCGCTGCGCACGTACTGGCGAGTGACGCTGCCGATGTGCCTGCCGGCCGTGCTGTCGTGCGCGCGCTATCTGTTCGTGTCGGCCATGACCACTGTGTCGGCGGTGATCTTCCTCTACAGCCCGGACACCGTCCTCGCCTCCGTGGCCGTGCTGAACATGGACGACGCCGGCGACATCGGCCCTGCGGCGGCCATGTCCACTCTCATTCTCGTCACGTCGATCGTCGTATCGCTGCTGCTCGAACTGGCCATGCGCGGCGTCGTGCGCCGCACGCAGGCTTGGCGCACAGCGACGCGTTGAATTCGTCGTCCGTCATTCGTAGTCCGCAATAGCAACAAGCAACAAGCAGCAACTGCTGAAAGGAAGCAAGAACATGGGTGATTCCTCCCCAATCACGACGCGCCAGGCAGGCGCCGACCGCCTCAACCCCGGCGGCACGCCGTTGCGCCTGGAAGCCGCCGTGCTCGACTGGGCCGGCACCGTGGTCGACTTTGGCTCGTTTGCGCCCACGCAGATCTTCGTCGAAGCGTTTGCCGAGTTTGGCGTCGCCATCACGCTGGACGAAGCCCGCGGCCCGATGGGCCTGGGCAAGTGGGACCACATCCGCACGCTGTGCAACGACGGCGCCATCGCCGCGCGTTTCTCGCTCGCTCATGGCCGCATGCCGACCGATGACGATGTCACGGCCATCTACAACCGCTTCATGCCGTTGCAGATCGAAAAGGTGGGAGCGCATTCCGCCATGATTCCGGGCGCACTGGACACCGTCGCTGCACTGCGCGAAGCGGGTTTGAAGATCGGCACGTGCTCCGGTTACCCGCGCGTGGTGATGGACCGCGTGATCGATCTGGCTGCCAAGGCCGGCTATACGCCCGACTGCGTGGTTGCTTGCGACGAAGTGCCCCGCGCCCGCCCATGGCCCGCGCAGGCACTGCGCTGCGTGGTCGACCTTGCGATTGGCGATGTGGCCGCCTGCGTGAAGGTCGACGACACCGTGCCCGGCATCGAAGAGGGCCGCCGCGCCGGCATGTGGACCGTTGCGCTGCTGATGTCGGGCAACGCGCTTGGCTTGCCGTACGAGCAGTACACCGCGCTGTCTGCGGACGAGCGTGCGCGTCATCGCGTTGCCATCTCCGCAGGCTTTGCCGCCTGCCGCCCGCATTACGAGATCGACACGATTGCCGATCTGCCCGAAGTCGTGGCCGACATCAACCGCCGCCTCGCGCGCGGTGAACGCCCGCAGTGCATTTGAGTTTGTTGTCCTGTTTGTTGTCTTGTCCCCTGCATCACACCATATCGAGGAAACCATGACCGCACGTCTTTCCCTGCTGGCCGCCGCAATCACGTCGGCAACGATGGCGTTTGCCACGTCGGCGTTCGCCAAGACCACGCTGACCGTGTACACGGCGCTGGAAGCCGACCAAGTGAAGGCGTACCAGGACGCCTTCGAGAAGGCCAATCCGGACATCGAAATCAAGTGGGTGCGCGACTCCACCGGCGTCGTCACCGCCAAGCTGCTGGCCGAGAAGAACAACCCGCGCGCCGACGTGGTGTGGGGCCTGGCCGCATCGAGCCTGGCCATCCTGGACAAGGAAGGCATGCTGACGCCTTACGCACCGGCCGATCTGGCAAAGATCGGTGCGACTTACCGCGACAAGGCCAACCCGCCGGCATGGGTGGGCATGGATGCCTGGGGCGCCGCCATCTGCTTCAACACCGTCGAAGCACAGAAGCAGAATCTGCCGAAGCCGACGTCGTGGGCCGACCTGACCAAGCCCGTCTATGCCGGCAAGATCGTCATGCCGAACCCCGCTTCGTCGGGCACCGGTTACCTGGACGTCAGCGCCTGGCTGCAGATGATGGGCGAGCAGAAAGGCTGGGCCTACATGGACGCGCTGCACCAGAACATCGGCCAGTACACGCACTCGGGCTCCAAGCCTTGCAAGATGGCAGCCTCGGGCGAGTTCCCGATCGGTATCGCGTTTGAATACCGCGCAGTGAAATCGAAGAAGGAAGGCGCCCCGATCGATATCGTGTTGCCGTCGGAAGGCCTGGGCTGGGACGTGGAAGCGACCGGCATCATGAAGGGCACCAAGAACCTGGAAGCGGCCAAGAAGCTGGCTGACTTCTCGGCAAGCCCGGCTGCCATGGCGCTGTACGAGAAGAACTTTGCCGTGGTTGCCACGCCGGGCTTCTCCAAGCCGGATCCGCTGCTGCCAGCCGACTATGAGAAGCATCTGATCAAGAACGACTTTGCATGGGCCAGCGCCAACCGCGATCGCATCCTGGCCGAGTGGACGAAGCGCTACGACGGCAAGTCGGAGAAGAAGTAAGTGATTGAAGCTCCCGCAACTCTTGGGGGCCTGGATGCCAGCACCGACGTCGCGATTGTCGGGGCTGGCATTCTGGGCTTGGCGCATGCGGCCGCTGCTGTCAAACGCGGCCTGCGCGTGACGGTGTTCGAGCGCAGCGATATTGCCCTTGGTGCGTCCATCCGCAATTTTGGGCAGATGCTGGTGACCGGCCAACCGCCGGGCATCATGCTGGACCTTGCGCGCGAAAGCCGCGCGCTGTATCTCGACTGGGCCGACAAGGCCGGCATCTTTGCGCGTGCGAACGGTGCCTTGCTGTTTGCGCGCAACGCCGCAGAAGAAGCGGTGCTGGACGAGTTCATGGCAACGCGTGCACCGGCCTTCGGCTACAACGTGAAGCTGCTGCGCAGCGCAGACCTGGCAAATCTCTACGATGGCCGCTTCCTGCGCCACCGTGCGGCGCTTCAGGGCTTTGATGATCTGCAGCTCTATTCACGCGAAGCCATTCCGGCGCTGGCGTCGTGGCTTGCCACGCAAGGCGTGCGTTTCCATTTCGGGACGCTGGTGCGCCATGTGGAAGGCGGCCGACTGGAGACGACCGCTGGCGTGTGCAACGCCCAGCGTGTGGTTGTCTGCAGCGGTCATGATTACCAGACGCTGTGTGCTGACCAGCTTCGCGCGCTGCAACCGCAGGTTTGCCGCCTGCAGATGCTGCGCGTCACGCCCGAAGACGGCTTCCGCCTGGAACACGCCGTGCTGACCGGGTTGTCATGCACGCACTACGGTGCCTTTGCAGACTTGCCGACCGCCCAGGCGCTGGCCATGCAGATCGAGCATCAGCGCCCGGAGCTGGCGCGTCATGGCATTCACCTGTTGGTGAGCCCGACGCCCTATGGCGACTGGATCGTTGGCGATTCGCACGACTACGGCCAGGACGCGCGCCCGTTCAACGCCGAGTCGGTCGACAACATCTTGCTGGATCTCGCACGTGACACCTTTGGAGCCAAGCTGCGCGTGGTCGAGCGTTGGCAGGGCGTATACGGCGCGAAGTGCCGTGTGCCGGGCAGCGGTGCATTCTCCATTACCCGCGTGGATGACCGCACCACAGTCGCGCTCATGCACAGCGGCATCGGCATGAGCGTGGGCCCGGCGCTGGCGCATCGGCATTTGGATGCGCTGGTCGACGGCACCGAGCTGCCGCAGTGGACACCGCCGGCAAGCGTGCCCGCAGACGTGGCCGCCTGACATCGCTACTGTTCAGCACAGACGCCCGCAGGGTTCACGCCCGGCGGGCGTTCTTGCTTTCAGGCGGCAAAGAGTTCGACGATGGGCCAGCCGCGTGATTCCGCCACGGCACGCAAGGTGGTGTCCGGACTTACGGCTACCGGGTGCGAAACGGCCTCGAGCAGCGGCAGGTCGTTGCGTGAATCGCTGTAGAACACGGTGCGCGAGAAGTCCGTCATGCGCTGGCCTCGCTGCGCGAGCCACTCCGTCACGCGCACGATCTTGCCCGCGCCAAACGTGGCCGTGCCGAGCGGGTTACCCGTGAAGGCGGCATCGCTTTGGCCGTTGAGGGTCTCGCCTTCCACCGCCAGCAGATGTGGCACGTTGAACGCGGCAGCAATCGGCTCGGTCAGGTAGCGGTGCGTGGCGGTGACGATGCAGCAGAGGTCCCCGGCGCGCAAGTGTGTGTCGACCAGTTGCCGTGCGCTCGGCAGCATGGCGGGCGTGATGACTTCGCGCACGAACGTCGCACGCCAGGCGTCGAGCCGCGCGCGCGAGTGCTGGGCCAGCAGGCCGAGCGAGAAGCGCGCGTGTCGCGCAAAGTCGAGCGTGCCGTCGCGGTATTCCCGCATCCACCGTTCGTTGGCTTGCTCGAACTCGTTTCGATCCACGGCGCCCTGGGCGACCAGGAAGCGGCCCCATTCGTATTCGCTGTCTATGGGCAGCAGGGTGTGGTCCAGATCGAACAGGGCAAGCGATTGCATACAGCGGGCGGGCAGGGGCGGTTGAAAAACCGCGAGGTTACGGCCCTAGCGCGTCGCGGCTGTGTCCATCGCCATAACTTTGGCGATGAACGCATCGGCCTTTTTCGTCGGTGCCGGGGCACGCTGCGGGTCCAGGCAGTCGAGGAACGCTCGCACCAGACGTGCGTCCTTGCGCTCCTTCAGGAAGTACAGGTATTCGTGGATGACCGGCGCGTTGCCGGAAAACGGCAGCACGCGCACATCGGGCCGGCGCGGTGCCTCGCGCGCGGGCACGATGCTGCACCCCAGCCCCAGGCTGATTGCTTCGTAGATGGCTTCCCGGCTGCCGATGATGCTCGTGCTGGCGGGCTCGATGCCGGCTGCGGTGAACGCGTCTTCGGTAACGCGGCGGGTGACGGAGCCCGGCTCGCGCATCAGCAATTGGCAGCCGGCAACGTCATCCAGCGTGATGCCCGGGCGGCGTGCAAGTGGATGATCCAAGGGCACCACCAGCACCATCGTGTCTTCGGCCAGCGTGATGCGATGCAGGCGTTCGTCGTCCACGGCGTGAGAGGAAACGGCCAGGTCGATACGTACTTCGGAGAGTGCCTCGAGCATCTGCTGCGAGTTGCCAAACTCGATCGTGATTTCGATCGTTGGATGGCGCGTTCGGAACGCCGCCACGCTGGGCAGGATGTAGTAAGGGCCCGTTGCGCCCACGCGCAGGTTGCCGGTGCGCAGATCGCCGGCATTGCGCAGGAGAAAATCGACATCGCCTTCCTGCTGGGCGAGGCGCTCGACGATGGGCATGAGGCTCACGCCCAGATCGGACAGGTCCAGCCGGCTGCCGCGGCGATGGAACAGCTCCACGCCGTACATCTCTTCCAGTTGGCGGATGCGCCCCGTCACGGTGGGCTGCGACAGCCGCAGGCGCTTGGCAGCAGACGTGACACTGCCCTGACGCGCCACTTCGAAGAACGACATCAATAGATCGGCCAGCATGCTTGTGTTTCCCTGATATGTCTTTTCTTGATCGTCGGGCCCCTAGTCTAGGCAGCGTTTGTGACGCTACATGCGGTAAAAGCTTACGGTCAGCCATGGAAAGATGCGCGGGCGCGCGGCAACCGCCCCGCGGCAGCAGCGGGGTAGCGCCTCCGAGGACGGCGCGGGCGCACATCGTGCTACCGTGTCAGCCTATGCGCGTAACAGAGGAGAGACCATGCCGGTGCTGAAGGTCGATGTCGTCACGGCAGAAGAACGGCTGTACGAAGGCAACGCCAAGTTTGTGGTGATCCCCGGCACCGAGGGTGAACTGGGAATCCTGCCCGGCCATGAACGACTGCTTACGCGCCTGCGCCCCGGCACCGTGCGCCTCACGCTGGAAAACGAGGAAGAGGTGATCCTCTTTGTGGCCGGCGGCTTTGTCGACGTGCAGCCCGAACAGGTGATCGTGCTGGCCGACACCGCTGTGCGCGCACACGACCTGGACGAAGCCAAGGCCGAGCAGGCTCGCAAGGCGGCAGAAGAGCACATGCAAAACAGCAGCAGCAAGTTCGACTACGCGCGCGCGCAAGCCGAACTGGCCGAAGCCGTCGCGCAACTGGCCGCCATCGAACGGTTGCGCAAGCGCCGCCGCTAAATTTGCCATCACATCCGCGCCGAGGAGTCGCCCCGTCCTCGGAGGGGTAAAGAACCGCGCCGCGCCTCCGTTTTAAAGCAGAACTATCGAATTCCCGCTGAACGTCCCCCAGAGACGTGATCGGTTCTGCCGGTTCTGCCGATGCCGCCCCTTGTTGTGATTGCCCGTGCGCTTGCGCCGGGCTGCTGGAGACACCCGAGTGCCGAGCACTCATGCGCCTTGCGTTGGCACTTGCCGCACGCGCTGAATGAGCCGAGGCGAATCGCGCAAATGTTTGCGGTGGCGGGTACGTTGCTTTCCACGGGCGCACTCGCACAGACGGACGTGGCCGACCTCACTGCGTTGCCCATCGAGCAGCTCATGCAGGTGCAGGTCGTCACGAGCGCATCGAAGTACGCACAGGCGGCCAATGAGGCGCCCGCCAACGTTTCGGTCGTCACCGCGGCGGACATCAAAGCCTATGGCTGGCGCACGCTGGCCGACATCCTCGGCAGCCTGCCGGGGCTTTACACCAACTACGATCGCAGCTACCACACACTTGGCGCGCGCGGCATTTTGCGTGCGGGCGACTATGACACCCGCTTCCTGCTGCTCATCGACGGCCATCGCACCAACGACCCGATTTTCGACCAGGCGGCCGTCGGCACCGAAGCCATCCTCAACGTCGACCTGATTGAGCGGGTCGAGTACGTGCCCGGCGCGGGCTCGGCGGTGTACGGATCGAACGCGTTGTTTGGTGTGATCAACATCATCACCAAGCGCGGCCGTGACATCGACGGCGTGCAGGTCAGCGGATCGACGGGCAGTGCCAATGCGCGCGATGCCCGCGTGACCTGGGGCAAGCGGGCCGAGAACGGCGCCGAATGGCTGCTGTCGGCCAGCGTGAACGACGCCCCCGGCCGGGACCTTTACTTTCCGGAGTTCAACCAGCCGGGCGTGAGCGACGGTGTGGCCCGCGGCATGGATTTCGACCGCGCCAAGCGTCTGTTCGCCAAGGGTAGTTTCGGCGAGTTCGGGCTGACCTTCGGCTACGTCGACCGTACGAAGGGCGTGCCGACGGCCCCATACGACCAGAGCTTTAACGACCCACGTTCGCGGGCCGTCGATACACGGCACATGTTCAACGGCACCTGGCAGCACGCCCTGGACGACACCACCGACGTGTCGGCGCGGCTGTTCTGGGGGCGGTATGCGTCGCTGGGCGATTACACGTACAACCCGCCCCCGGCCGGCATCAATCGCGATGTGTTCGATACCGCGTGGTACGGCACGGAACTGAAGCTTGTGACGCGCCGCATCGAGCGCCACACGCTGGTCATGGGCACCGAGCTGCAGCGCGACTACCGTGATGTCATGCGCAACTTCGATACGGTGCCGTATGCCAGTTACCTGGACGACCATCGGAGCAACAACCGCGTGGGCGTGTACGTGCAGGACCAATTCATGCTGCATCCGGATTGGCTGCTGGATACGGGCCTGCGCTACGACCACACGAGCTTCACGCCGGGCATCTTCAGCCCGCGCGTCGGCCTGATCTGGCATGCCGCTCCCAGGACCACCGTCAAGGCGATCTACGGCATGGCCTATCGCGCGCCGAACGATTACGAATTGAACTATCAGAGCAGTGCGCCCGGCGGCGAGCAGGCGACTCATGGGCTGTCAGCCGAACGCATCCGTACGTATGAAGCGATTGTCGAACAGCAAGTGGCCGCGGGCGGCAAGGCCACGTTATCGGTGTTTCAGAACAACGTTTCCAACCTGATCAGCCAAAGCGATGACCCGGCCACCGGGCTGCTCTTGTTCAGCAACGTGGCGCGCGCGCGCACGCGGGGCGCAGAACTCGGCTACGAGCAGAGCTGGCCGGGCGGCACGCGCTTACGCACGAGCTACAGCATCCAGCATTCCGAAGACATGGACACGGGCCAGACGCTGGCCAACTCGCCGCGTCACATGCTCAAGATCAACGCTACCGCCCCCGTGTGGCGCGACGACTGGCGGGTCGGGATCGAGGCGCGCTACATCAGCAATCGGCTGACGTCAGCTGGCCAGGTGGGTGGTTACTGGATTGCCAACCTGACCTTGCTGGCGGCACGGCTGGCGCCCAATCTGGAGATGTCGGCCAGCGTCTACAACCTGTTCGATCGGCGCTACGCCGATCCGGCCGGGCCTGAGCAACCGCAGTCGTCGATCCAGCAGGATGGGCGTGCCTTCCGCGTGAAATTGACTTACACCTTCCGATGAACACCCCGCACGGCAGCGTCCGACGCGCACGAAGACCCAGCCCGCGCAGGTTCTGCGCGGTGCTCGGTGCCGTGCTGGCGGGCGTGGCATGCATGGGCGCCACGCAGGCGCAGATGCAGGCCAGCGAGGTGCAGGTCAAGGCGGCATTCATCTATAACTTTGCGCTGTTCACCAACTGGCCGGCCGACGTCATGCAGGCCGATACCCCCATGGTGGTATGCGTAACCGCCCAGCACCCGTTGCAGGCGGCCTTGGAAAAACTGACAGGAAAACCCGTGCGCGGACACCGCCTGGAAATCCGAAAGATCAACGACGGCACCGTTGCCGGCTGCCATGTCCTGGTGTTCGATACGCGCGCCTCGAACGGTGTGCGCGTCGATCCGGCCACGCCCGTGCTGACGGTGTCCGACAGCCCAAAGAGCGCGCGTGCACCCGGCACCCCCGAACCGATGATCGCCCTGACGCTGCATGACGACCGCGTGGTCTTCGACATCGATGCAGTGGCGGCACGGCAGGCCCGTCTTCAGATCAGCTCGCAACTGCTGCGCCTGGCGAGGAGCGTGCAATGAACGAGTCCATCACAACCTCTCCGCCGCGGCTGGGCCACTCGGTGGTGCGGGCCAACATGGCCGGTGCCGGTGCGGCGCTGACCATCGCCGGCTTTCTGCTCATCGTGTTCCAGTTCATTGCACTGCATGCGGCGCTGGTGCGCGACGTGCACGTGCAGGCGCGCATCGTCGGTGCCAACAGCGTGGCCGCGCTGCTCTTCAACGACCGTCATGCGGCAGAAGAAACGCTGGCTGCGCTGGAGGCATCGCCGCCACTGCGCGCGGCGGGCATCTTCAGCGCACTGCGCAAGCCGTTGGCGTTGTACCAGCATGGCGACGCTGCGCCGGTGCGCGCCCCCGATGCCGCCATGCTGCGCGAGTCCGACGTGTCGACGCTCACCACGCTCGAAGTGGTCGAGCCGGTGGAGTCGGAACGCCGCGTGATCGGCTATGTGGTGGTGCGTTCCAGCCTGGGCGAGCTATACATGCAACTGCTCGGCTATGCCGTGTTGACCGTATCGGTCGGCATCGGTGCAATGGGCCTTGCGTATCTGGTGATCGCCCGCATGCGCCGCGCCGTGCTGCAGGCAGAGGCGCATCTGGATTACCTCGCCCACATCGATTCAGTGACCGAACTGCCGAACCGGCACGCCTTCAACGAGCGCCTGCAGGTATCGCTCAAGCGCGCGGGCCAGGCCGGCGCGGTGGGACTGCTGCTGCTGGATCTGGACAACTTCAAGGTCGTCAACGACACGCTGGGCCACAACAACGGCGACCGCCTGCTGCGCCAGGTCGCACGGCGGCTGAATGACGTGATCGAGCAGGCCAACCTGCGCGCCGTGCTGTGCCGCATCGGCGGAGACGAGTTCGCGGTGATCGCAGAACTGTCGGGGCGCGCGCAGATTGCCGCGACGGAAGCCGCAACGCTGGCCGACGGGTTGGCCAAGCGCATTCTGGCCGCGCTGGCGGCGCCGTTTGCACTCGACCTGCACCAGATCTACGTGACGGCCAGCGTGGGCGTGAGCCTGTATCCGCATGACGCGCGCGACGTGCAGGCCCTGACGCGCAACGCCGACACGGCGATGTATCACGCCAAGAACCACGGCAAGAATGCGTCGGCGAGCTTCACATCGGAGATGGACCAACAGGCGCGCCGCCGCCTGCGTGTAGAGGCCGACCTGCGACGCGCGCTCGACCGCGACGAACTGCTGCTGGCCTACCAGCCGCAGGTGCGACTGCGCACGGAAGGCGCACATGATGCGGTGATCTCCAAGGCAAACGTCTACGGTGTCGAGGCGCTGGTGCGCTGGCGCCATCCTGAGATCGGCCTGATCGGCCCCGGCGAGTTCATCGCAGTGGCGGAAGAGACCGGCCTGATCGTGCCGCTGGGCCTGTGGGTGCTGCGTACAGCGTGCCAACAAGCCGTGCGCTGGATGCGTGAAGAAGGCATCACGCTGCGAGTGGCCGTCAACCTGTCGGCGCGGCAGACACGCGACCCTGCGCTCGTGGAAAACGTCATGGACGTGCTGCGGGAAACCGGCCTGCCGCCGCATCAGCTCGAACTCGAAATTACCGAGAGCGTGCTGATGGAAGACATCGAGGCCAACATTGCGCTGCTCGAATCCCTGCACGCGGCCGGCATCAGTCTGTCGATCGACGATTTCGGCACCGGGTATTCGTCGCTGGCGTATCTGCAGCGTTTCCCGATCCAGAAGCTCAAGATCGACCGCAGCTTCGTGCAGCGCATGCCCGGCGACGGCGAGGCCATTGCCGGCGCGGTGATCGCCATGGCGCACAGCCTGCGCATGCAGGTGGTGGCCGAAGGCGTGGAAGACCCCGAGCAGCTCGCTTTGCTGCGCGATGCTGGCTGCGATCTGGGCCAGGGCTACCTGTTCTCGCGCCCGCAGCAAGCCGACGCGTTGCTGGCGTGGCTCAACCGGCTGGACAGCGCCGAGGACGAAGGCGGCGCAGCGTTTGCTGACGGTGAGGCGGCGCCGAGCGCGTCGTTGCCGTCGTCGTTGGCGGGGTAACTTCTCTCGCGGAAGACGGTTTTCGGAATTAACCTATTTGGTACAATAACCAACTAGGTTAAGTTGGCGTGCATGGAAAAACGTACGCCGCACGCCAAGCTGTCGCTCATTCGTGAACTGATTCGATCGGGCAGCGTGCGCGCGACACGCAGCGCATACGAGGGGGCACTCGAACTCGGCATTACGGATCTGGCGGGCATGTGCGCAGTCGTCATGACGCTGACGCCCCACAGCTTTTACAAGAGCATGACGACCCATGCCGACCACCGCGTGTGGCAAGACGTCTATCACACAAAGGCGCGTGGGCAAGACGTCTACCTGAAGCTGACCGTGGTTGATGGCGTGCTGATCGTTTCCTTCAAGGAGCTTTGACCATGAAATGCCCGAACTGCGGTGCCGCCGAGCTGGTCCATGACACACGCGATGTGCCGTACGCCTACAAGGGGGAGACCACCGTCATCCCCTCCGTGACTGGAGAGTTCTGCCCTGCATGCGACGAGATCGTGCTCGAACGCGAGCAGGGCGACCGGTATGGCGAACTGGTGTCGGCCTTTCAGCGCCAGGTGAATGCCACCTATGTTGATCCGGCCTACATTGCGGCGGTGCGGCGCAAACTGAATCTGGACCAGCGCGAGGCCGCCGAGATTTTTGGTGGCGGCGTCAATGCGTTCTCGCGCTATGAGACCGGGAAGACGAAACCGTCTCTGGCGCTGGTGAAACTCTTGAAGCTTCTCGACCACCACCCCGATCTGCTGGCTGAAATCAAGGCAGCTTGATCGCCCTCCAAAGAAAAAGCCCGCCAATGTGCGGGCTCTTTTTCGGCCACCATCGGGCACGTTCAAGCAGCAGCCCGCCGCGCCGCGCGCGTTGCCCCGGCTGTCAGCACCACCACGGCCGCGAGGATGATGCCCGTTGCGCCCAGCGTCTGCGGTGCGACGACTTCATCGGCCAGCCATGCGCCCATCAGCAGGGCGATGGGCGGGTTCACATACACATAGCTTGTCGCCATGACGGTGGACACGCGTTCCACCAGCGCCATGTAGGCCGTGAACGCGATGGCCGAGCCGAACACCACAAGGTAGCCCCACGCAAGCGCGGCATGCGTGCCGATGTGGCTGGGCCACGTTTCGCCGGTGAGGAGGCTGAGCACGACGAGTGCCACGCCGCCAAAGGCCATCTCCAATACGAAAGCCGTCATGCCCTTGGGCATGTCGATGCGCTTGGAGAGCTGCGAGCCGAACGACCATGACGCAATGGCGGTGGTCAGCGCGAGCACGCCGACCGTGCTGGCCTGAAATTCCGCTCCGCGAAACAGCACCGCAATCCCGATGCTGCCCAGCGCAATCGCGCCAATTTCATACGCCCGCAGGCGGCCGCCGGCCAGCAGCGTCCACAGCGTGGAGAACAGCGGCATGGACGCGATCATCACCGTGGTCGCACCCGACGAGATGGTCTGCTCGGCCACCGCCGTCATGCCCATGCCGCCCACCAGCATGAACGCGCCGATCAATGCGCAGTTGCGGACCTGGCGCAAGGTCGGCCGTTCTTCGGGCCGCTTGCGCTGTCGCAGGATGACCAGCGGGGCGAGCAGCACCGCCGCAGCCAAAAAGCGCGAGCCCATCATCAGAAAGGGCGGCAGATCGGTCAGCGCAAAACGGATGGCGAGATACGTTGTGCCCCACACCACGTAGGTGATGAGCAGGCACAGGGCGATGAAGGGGGACATGACGGAACCTCGGGGAGGAAGTCCCGATGCTACGCAAGGCGGCCTTATGCGCAAAACGAGTTTTGTTATCACTCGTTGTGAACATTGTTAGCAAGCAAGCAAGCAAGTGAGCTGAGGCGCAGGTGGAGTTTGGAACTCCAATCATGGGGTTCCAGACCTCGCGTTCCCGGTTATGAACCCCGCGTGCGGGGTTTGGAACCCCATGCCCGGCGTTCAGAACCTCAATGTTGACGTTCGCACTACCAGTTATCGAGGTTCTGAACGCCACCCGTCACGTTCCGAACGCCAACGGTGGAGTTCGGAACCTCAAGCGTGGCGTCCGGAACCTCAAGCGTGGAGTGTTGGAACTTCAAGTGTCGAGTTCAGAACGCCAAGCGTGACGTTCCGAACCTTGGCGGCCAGTTAGATGACCCGGAAACCGTGCGTTCCGTCGCGCCGCAGCTGCTCGACCAGCCCGAACTCCCAGTCGAGATAGGCCTGCATCGCGGTACGCGGCGCGCTCGTGCCCTCGTACGGGCGGCGATAGCGGTCGATGCGGTCTGAAGCCAGACGGGTCTCGCCGGCTTCAACGGGCAGGCCGGCCGCCACCCAGGCTGCGGTGCCGCCGTCGAGCACCCACACCTCGGCATGCGTCAGCTTGGCGAGGTCGGCGGCGGCAAAGCGGGCGAGCTGGCTGGAACCGCACGTCAGCACATAGCGGCGTGCGGCCGGGATGCGTTCCAGCGCGGCGGGCAAGTCGGAACGTACGGCAAACCACGCGCCCGGAATATGCCGCGCAACGTAGTTGGCGCTGCGTGTGACGTCGATGACGGCGGTGTCGCCCGCTTCGAGCCAGCCTGCCAGAGCGCGGGCGTCAACGGTGCGCACGGCGGGGGGCGGCGGGGCAGGTGTCTGCCACGTCCCGGTGACGCTGCGCTCGCTCGCGTCGACCGGATCGACGACATAAACCTCCCAGCCCATCTGTGCGAGCCACGAGGCGGACATGTCGGCGCGCACGCCGTCGTCATCGGCCAGCACGATGCGCGCGCCGCGCACGGCGGCGGTGTGGTCGGTTTCCTGCACGAGCTGGCCGCCGGGCGCGCTGGCAAAGCCGGGCAGGTGGCCGGCGGCGTATTCCTCGGGCGTGCGCACGTCGAGCTTGTAGACCGTGCGGTCCGGGGTCTCCAGTTTGGCAACGTCAGCCAGCGCAATACGCGGCACGTTGGCGCGTTCGGCCACGGCGCGCGCATCGGCCTGTGCCTGCGCGCGTGCTTCGGCAGACACCTCCTGCGGGTGACGGCGGCTGGCGCCATGGTCGAGCACCTGATCGGCCAGCAACCAGCCGATGGTGCCGTTGCGCAGTGCCGCAACCGGGTTGGGAATGCCGGCATTCACCAGCGATTGCGTGCCGATGATGCTGCGCGTGCGGCCTGCGCAATTGACGATGACCTGCGTGCTCGGGTCCGGTGCCAGCTCGCGGATGCGCAACACCAGCTCGGCACCCGGCACGCTCGTCGCCGTGGGGATGCTCATGGTCTGAAACTCTTCATAGCGGCGCGAATCGACGATCACCACGTCGCGCTTGGAATCAAGCAGCGCCTTGACCTCCTGCGCGCTGAGCGACGGCGTGTGGCGGTGCGCCTCCACGTATTCGCCAAAGGATTTGCTCGGCACGTTCACGTCCTGGAACACCTCGCCGCCGGCTGCGCGCCAGCCATCGAGTCCGCCTTCGAGCAGGTACACGCGCGTATAGCCGAGTTCAGCCAGCTTGGCCGCCGCGCGCGGGGCGAGGTCCACGCCATCGTGCACGCCGTACAACACGATCAACGTGTCGCGGCGCGGAATGCGCGACCACGCCTCCAGTTCCAGCCGGGAGAGCGGCAGGTTGGCTGCCCACAGCGGATGCGCCTGGGCATACGGGTCTTCCTCGCGGACGTCGACCAGCGCGATCTCCTTGCGGGCCAGCAGGGCGGCGCGCACGTCGGCATACGCCAGCGTCGGGACGTGGGTTTCGGCCAGCGGTGCAGCGACCGGCGATTCGATGGCGTCTATAGCGTCGATGGTGGTGCTCATGATGCGGGCGTGTCCTTGGAACGGTCCCAGAGATTGGGCAGATGGGTATTCGAATAGCCGGAGACGAACGGCTTGCGTTCGCCGTCTTCCGTGTAGACGGAACGGTGGATGCCGCCGATGTTGCCGCCGTAGACGTGGATGCTGATCGACGTGCGATCGTCAAAGGCGTTGTGCACGCGGTGGATGTCACCCACGCGCGGCGAGACGTGTTCCACCGCGCCCGGCTCCAGGCGAATCGCCGGGCCGTCGGGTTGGGGTTTGCCTTGGGCGTCGAGCTTGAACGGCTGCGAGTATTCGGCGCCGCGCAGCATGCCGATCAGGCCCCACGTGGTGTGGTCGTGAATGGGTGTGCGCTGGCCCGGGCCCCAGACAAAGCTGACGATGGAAAAGCGCTCGCCGGAATCGGCATGCAGGAGAAACTGCTGGAAGTGCTCGGGGTGCGGCTGGGCGTATTCAGCGGGCAACCAGTCGTCGCGGGCGACAAGCGCACTGAGCAGGGCACCGGCGCGCGAGAGGATTTCGGCTTCGGTCGGTTGCTGATCCAGCAGGCGCGACAGCGCCGTCACGAACTCACGCAGCGGCGCGATGGACTGTGTTTGTGCGGGTGCCGCAGAGGAAGCAGCAGCGGAAACAGTGGCGAGTACGGGCGTGCTCATCGACAGGTTCCTGATGTGGGATTTTTGGGCATCTTGCTGGACTTGATTGGCGGCGTCCAGCTAAACCCCGAGCGCAGTACGGCCGGCTGCCAGCAGGATGGAGTCGTTCTGCGGCGTGTGAATGCGGCTGCACAGCACATCGCGATAGTGGCGCTCGAGCGGGTTGTGGCGCGACAGCCCGTGATTGCCGGACACCTGCAGCGCCAACTCCACGGCGCGGATCGCGTTGGTGGTGACGGTGTACTTGAGCAGCCCGCTGTCGGTGATGGAAAGCGGCGCGCCCGCATCGGCGGCTTCGGCTGCATGATCGAGCAGCACGCGGTTGGTTTGCAGCGCGGCGGCAACCTCGCCCACCACTTCCTGCATGCGCGGCAGCGTGGCCAGCGGCCCGCCCAGGTTGGCCGGTGCCCGCGTGTTCAGAAACTGGATGAGCCAGTCGCGCGCGGCCTGCGCCACGGCGTCGTACAGGCTGCCGAGCAGCACGTTCATCCAGGCTTGCTGGTCGAGTTGCGCGGCCGTGTCGGCTTGCGCGGCACTGTGCGCTGCCCATTCCGAAGCAGGGCGGATATCGACGGCGTGGTCGAGCGGAATCTCCACATCTTCGAGGATGACGTCGTGGCTGCCCGAGGCGCGCAGGCCGAGGTGGTTCCAGGTTTCTTCGATGCGGATACCTGGTGTTTCCGGCAACGGACGCGGCACGAGAAAGATACCCACGCGCGGCTCGGCCTCATCGGTGCGGCCCCACACGGACAGCCAGCGCAGGGCAGGGCTGCCGGTGCTGTAGAGCTTGCGGCCCCGGATGCGCCAGCTGTTGCCCACGCGCGTTGCCACTGTGGCGGGCAAACCGCCGCGTGCGGGCGTGCCGAGGTCGGGCTCCACGCGCAGCGCGTTGATGAGCGCGCCTTCATTCAGCGCAGTCGCAAACACCTGTTGCCGAACATGCGCGGGCCAGCGCGTATCGGCACGTGCAATGGCGCGATGCTGTAGGTACGTCATCGTCAGCACCAGCGCGGTGGCTGCATCGGCATACGCGATGGACGCAATGATCTGGCGTGCCGTTTTCAGGCCCGCGCCGCCACCGCCATGCGTTTGCGGAATGACCTGCGCGATCAACCCCGAAGCATGCAGCAACGCAAAGTTTTCGTGCGGGAAGCTGCCGTACTGATCGTGCTCTGCGGCGGACGCGGCCAGCTGCGGAGCAATGGTGGCCAGCACTGCGGCAAGCCGGTCGGGCGGCGTTGGCAGACGATGCAAGGGAGCAGGCGACATGGCGATGCAATGTGCGAAGCAGGTGACATTGGCGCACAGCGTATCCGGGTTGCCAGGCGCCACGAACGACCTATGCCGTATATGCAGCGTTGAAATTATTCGTTAGTGCAATGCAGGTGGTGACGTAACTTCATTCGCATTCATGGCGGGGCGCAATGCCTTGCGTGGAACCAGAACTCGTTCTGCCTGACGCCCATCGTGGTGGCGCAGGAACGCGGCTTCTTCGAAAAGAACGGACTGCACGTCGATCTGATCAACTACAGCGGCTCGACCGATCAACTGCTCGAATCCATCGCCACAGGCAAGGCGGACGCTGCAGTCGGCATGATCCACCGCTGGCTCAAGCCGCTGGAGGCGGGCTTCGACGTGAAGATCATCGGCAGTTCGCATGGCGGTTGTGTGCGGCTTGTGGGTTCCAAGGCGGCAGGCGTCACGAACCTGGCGGCGCTCAAGGGAAAGACCGTGGGCGTGAGCGATCTTGCCGCGCCGGGCAAGCACTTCTTCACCATCCTGCTGGCCAAGAACGGCATTGACCCGGACAAGGACATCACCTGGCGCCAGTACCCGGCCGACCTGCTGGGCGTGGCGGTGGACAAAGGCGAGATCCAGGCGATTGCCGACGGCGATCCGAACCTCTACCTGCTGGAGAAACGTACGAACGGCGCGTATGTGGAGTTGGCCACGAACCTCTCCGGTGAATACGCACGCAAGGTCTGCTGCGTCATCGGCGCACGGGGCGAACTGGTGCGCAATGACCGTCCGGCAGCATCAGCACTGGCGCGTTCGATTGTGCAGGCCACGGACTTCGTCAACGAGAACCCGAATGAGGCCGCCAAGGTGTTTGCCAAGTATTCGCCCAAAGTGGCGCTGGATGACTTGCGCAAGCTCTACGCCACGCTCACGTACACGCATCACCCGACCGGCGTCGACCTGCGCGACGAGATCGCCTTCTACGCGGAAGACTTCCGCCGCATCGGCGTCATCAAGAAGACCACCGATCCGCAGCGCCTTGCGCAGCACGTGTACGTGAATGTGCTGGCCTGACGCACGGTGCGTGAGCACATGAGCAGATGAGGAACACATCGACATGAGCACCATCCCGCAAACACTGGAGGCGCACGCCGCGCTGTCCAACCCATTTGCCGATGCCGTCGAGCGCGGAGGTGCATGGCGCACCGGCGCCGTGGCCGCATTGGCCTGGGCCGCCTTCGGGCTGCTGACGTGGCGCTGGCCCAACCACGTGGTCGGCTTCAGCGATTGGGCGTTCACGGCGGAGCTGGGCGTTGCCGCGTTGATCGTCGGCATTGCGCTGTTCGTGGTGGCGTTGGCGGCGGGCCATGTGTCCCCGTTGCGGCCTGTGCAGGAAGCGTTGCAGCCGGCCGGGCCGTGGTTGATCGCCGTGCCTGTGGTGCTGGCCTTGTGGGAGGTGCTGACCGCCAAGTCCGGTGCATTGCCCACACCGTTCTTTGCGCCGCCGCAGGCATTGATCGAGGTGTATTCGGAAGACTGGCCGCGTCTGGGCGACAGCGTGCTGAATACGCTCAAGTTGCTCGGCATTGGCTATCTGCTTGGTGCGTTGACGGGCTTTCTGGTGGGGGTGTCGATCGGCTGGTCGCGCGCGGTGGGCTACTGGGTGCATCCGGTGCTGCGCATTCTCGGGCCGTTGCCGGCGACGGCGCTGTTGCCGATCACGTTCTACTTCTTCCCGTCGAGCTATTCGGCGGCGGCTTTCCTGATCGCCTTGGCTGCCGGCTTTCCCGTGGCGGTGCTCACGTGGTCCGGCGTGGCGGGCGTGAGCAAGAGCTACTACGACGTTGCCCGCACGCTGGGCGCATCCAACGCGTTCCTCGTACTGCGTGTGGCGATTCCGGCAGCCCTGCCGCAGGTGTTTGTGGGGCTGTTCATGGGGCTGGGCGCGTCGTTCACGGTGCTAGTGACGGCGGAGATGATGGGCGTGAAGTCGGGCCTCGGCTGGTACCTGACCTGGGCGCAAGGCTGGGCATCGTACGTCAACATGTATGCCGCGCTGATCGTCATGGCGCTGCTGTTCTCGAGCATCATCACGCTGCTCTTCAAGGTGCGTGACCGCGCGCTGGTCTGGCAGAAGGGGACGCTGAAATGGTAGCCGTGCTCGAACGCGAGGCGCCGCCGCCTGCGGCCGCAGTCGGCGCACGCATCGACGTGCAGGGCGTCAGCCACTGGTTCGGCAGCCGCGCCAATCCGCTGCAGGTGCTCGACGGCGTGAGCCTGACCATCCAGCCGGGTGAGTTCGTTGCGCTGCTGGGGCCAAGCGGTTGCGGCAAGTCCACCCTGCTCCGCCTGATCGCGGGGCTGGAACCGCCCACGCATGGCCGCATCCTGCAGGACGACAAGCCCATCAGCGAGCCGGACCCATCACGTGTGGTGGTCTTCCAGGACCCGACGCTCTATCCGTGGCGCCGCGTGTGGGACAACGTCGCGCTGGGCCTGCAAGCCCGCGGCGTGCTCAATGCAGAGCGTGACCGCGTGGACGACGCGCTGGAACGCGTGGGCCTGGGCGGCTTTCATCGGGCGTTTCCGCATGAGCTGTCGGGCGGCATGGCGCAACGTGTGGCGCTGGCGCGTGCGCTGGTCAACGATCCGCAGTTGCTGGTGCTGGACGAGCCGCTGGGCAAGCTGGATTCACTCACGCGGCTGGCCATGCAGAGCGAGCTGGTGACGCTCTGGCAACGCGCGCGCTTCTCGACCGTGCTGGTGACGCACGATGTGGAGGAGGCGCTGTTCCTGGCGCAGCGTGTGGTCATTTTCAGCCCGCGTCCGGCGCGCATCACGGCGGAACTGACGGTGGATCTGCCTTACCCGCGCCATCGCGGCGACCCGCGCTTGAGCGCGTTGCGGCACGAGGCGCTCGGTCATCTCGGCTTGGGTGAGACCTGGTAGATGGCGGCACCATCATGAGCGGACCGGAAGCGACGGTCTGGCTCAACGCGTTGCTTGGCTTTCTGCAATGGGCGCAGCACGGCGTGCTGGTGCTGCTGCACACGCTTGGACTGACAGGCGAGGCGCACGGGCAGCCCGCGTGGCCATGGGATGTACGCATCGCCGGTGAAACCCTGCTGATCGATCTTGGGCAAGCGCGGCAACTTGGCCTGACGCTGATTGCCTCGATGCTCGCGTTGGTGGCCGTCGTGATCGCCGTGCTCGTGCGGCGGTGGCGGCCGGTGTCGTCAGGTGTCGCGGCGGGACTGCTTGTGGTGGCCCCGTGGCCGTCGGCGGTTGTGCTCGCGCCCGCCGTGCCGACGAGTTTCCATGTCAGCCCGACGGCGTTTTCGGTGGCATCCATCACGCGGGGCACGCGCATCTACAACGCGGCCTGTGCAAGCTGCCACGGCGCAGATGGCCGAGGCGAAGGCCCCTTGGCGGCCACGCTCACGCGTTGGCCGCCAACGGTGTTCGGCCCATTGCTTGGCCGTCATGCCGATGGCGAACTGTTCTGGCACATCGCCCACGGCATGGTCGATACACAAGGCGCGTCCACCATGCCTGCATTTGCCGATCGACTGAGCGACGCCGATATCTGGGCGGTGCTCGACGCCATGAAGGTGCTGGCCGCGAGTGGTGGCGTGCGTGCCGGCGGCTGGCCTCTACCTGTGGCGCTGCCGGCGCTGTCCGTGCGTTGCGGCGATGCGCCGACTCAATCCTTGGCGACGTGGCGCAACGGCCAACGCGTGAGGGTGGTGGCGGTGGATGCGGCATCGAGAGCCGGCATCCCGCTGGAAGACCCGCGTTTCCAGACATTGCTCGTCACGCCGGATGGCACGTTGCCACCGCCAACCCGCACGTTTGAGGCGCGCTGCGTGGCTGAAGGTGCCGACGCCTGGGGCGTCTTCGCCGCCATTGCCGGTGCTGCGCCGCAAGCGTTCTCCGGCTCGCAGTTGCTGGCCGACCGCAACGGGTGGTTGCGCGCACGCGGCGCACCGGGCACCACATGGTCCGATGCTGACTTCCTGTGCACTTCGGCCGCCCGCGGAACCGCTCGCAGCACAAGCGGCCTCGACGCCTTGATCGCCCGCATGGACGCCGAACCGGTGCGCTATGTGAAAGGCGGCTTCATTCATTGACCCCCGACCGCATCGCTCCATCACCATGCCGCAACATCGACGACGTTTTCTGCAATCCACGCTGGCACTCGCTGCCGCGCCTGCCTTGTCCATCGCGCAACCCCGCCTCGTGCTCAAGGCCGGCGACCAGAAGGGCGGACTGCGCGCGCTGCTCGAAGCCGCCGACGCGCTCAAAGGCGTGCAGTACGACATCCAATGGACCGAATTTCCGGCGGCCGCACCGCTGGCCGAAGCGCTCAATGCAGGCGCCGTCGACTTGGGCCCCATTGGGGATGCGCCAGCCATCTTTGCCTTGGCGGCGGGCACACGGATCAAACTGATCGGCGCCAACCGATCCGACCCATACGGCACGGCGGTGCTGGTGCGGCCGGATTCTCCGCTGAAGACCGCCGCGGATCTGAAAGGCAAATCGATCGGCACGAACCGCGGGTCGATCGGGCATTTCGTGGCGCTCAAGGCGTTGGAATCTGCAGGGCTGGGCCCGGACGACGCCAACTTCCGTTTTCTGCCGCCTGCGGATGCCAAGCTTGCGCTGGTCAACGGTTCGATCGATGCGTGGTCAACGTGGGAGCCTTACACCGCGATGGCCGAAACGGCCAAGCACGCGCGCGTGCTGGTCAACGGACGCGGGTTGTGGTCGGGACTCAGCTACTTGGCGGCGACCGACGCGGCCCTGGCCGCCAAGCGCGACGCGCTGCGCGATTTCCTGCAGCGCGTGGTGCGCGCGCAGGTGTGGTCGTATCAGCATGTCGATAGCTTTTCAGCCACGCTGGCCCGCATCATCGGCATTGCGCCGGAGGCCGCGCGGCTGCAGTTTGCGCGGCGGCAGACCGTGTGGCGCGCCATCGATCCGCAACTCATTGCCGAGCAGCAGCGCACGGCCGATTTCTACGTGAAGGTGGGTCTGCTCAAACAGCGGCTGGAAGTGGCCACCACGTTTGACACGGGGTTTCCGCTGGTTGCCTAGCGGGCGTTGCCCGAATGCGATTCCGCACTGGGCCGCGAGCCGCCATGCGGGCCCGCCGAACCCGGCGCTTCTGCGACGTTCTTGGGCAGGTTGGCGACCGGCGTGACGGCCTCTGGCGCGTTGTTGCCGCCCTTGCCAAAGCGCGCCGCCAGACGGTCCTGCACTGCGGTCAGCTGGGCCTGTTCCTGTGCTTTCTGGGCGCGCTCGGTCTCGGTCTGCTGGGCAGCGGCGGCTTGCTCAGCCGGCGTGGGCGGTGGCAGTTTGCCGTGAGCCTGGTGCGGTAGTGTCACCGCGCTCAAGCCGATGGCCACAGCGGCGGGCCACATGGCGGAGCGTCGATAGTTTTGGCGTGTTTGCGGCATGGAGGCCTCCTTGTCGGGGGATCGCCCCATGGCCTCAGCAAATCAGGTGCCGGGTGAATTCAGCGCCCCTCGGCAAGCGCGTTGTGCAGCACCGTCTTGAGCAGGTTGAAGACGGGGTTGTCGTTGTCCTTGCGATAGGCCATCCAGAGTTCGACCGGCTTGGCCGGCGTGGTGCGTACCGGGCGATAGACCACGCCCTCGAAGTGCAGCATGGCCGCCGCTGCGGGAATGAGCGCTACGCCGATGCCGGCACGCACCAGCGCCAGCATCGAGTGGATCTGACTGACGTATTCAACGATGTCGGGCAGCACCTCCGCGCGCTCCAGCAGGCTGCTGACCATCTGGTGGAAATAGCGCGCCTCGTATGGGGAATACATCAACAGCGGCTGGCCCTCGCAGTCGCGCAGGCTGGGGCGTTGCGGCCAACTGTCGGCCACGGCTTCCGGAAGGGCGATCACCAGCGCTTCCTGCGAGCACGGCACGGCAATCAGCTCGCCGTGCTCCACCGGCGGGCGCAGCAGGCCCACGTCGATCTCGCGCGCATCCAGCGCCGAGAGCTGCGCGCCGCTCACCATCTCCTTGAGCGTCAGCCGCACGCCCGGTGAAGCCGCCCGCACGGCGCTCACCAGCGAAGGCAACTTCCCATAGCCGACCGACGCGGTAAAGCCGATCGCCAATTGCCCGGCAGCCCCCGTCGCCACGCGCCGGGCCGTGGCCGCAGCTTCGTCCGCCAAGCGCAGGATGCGAGACGCATCGGGCAGAAAACTGCGCCCAGCCGCCGTCAGCTTGACCGAGCGGCTGTTGCGTTCCAGCAGTGCCGTACCGACCTGATGTTCGAGCAGCCGCACCTGGCGTGACAGCGGCGGCTGCGTCATGTGCAGGCGTTCTGCCGCGCGCCCAAAGTGCAGTTCTTCGGCCACGGCAACAAAGCAGCGGAGTTGGCTGAGTTCAAACATCGATTCAAAAACTGTATGGATAGAGTCAGTGCCTATCTTGAATCGGAAAGATCGCCGATGCAAGAATCGGCTCGGTCTTGGCGCATCAGCGCGGGAAATAGCGGACTTTCACTTTGGGCATGCGCTTTTTACGTGGAGGCCGAGGGCGCCGTGTGACACGGCGATGAGCCGGCGCAGCGAGCCGCCACGTGCAGCCGCAGCATCCGCATCGTCGACTCAGGGAAGACCCTGTATCAATACAAGTTCTGTATCAATCGAGTCAGCAGTTGGCTTGGACTTGAATCGATCCCAATGCAAGAATTCGCTCACCAACAACACGCATTCATCACGAGCGAGACATGTCCCGATACAGCCCTAAAGAATTTGCCCAACAGATTGGCTCCGGTCTGCTGTCCTTTCCGATCACGCACTTCAAGGCGTCGGATCTGTCGTTCGACGAGGCCGCGTATCGCGCCAACCTGAACTGGCTGTTCAGCCACGAGGCCGCCGGCCTTTTTGCGGCGGGCGGCACGGGCGAATTCTTCTCGCTCACCGCAGCCGAGACGGACCACGTGGTGCGTGCTGCCGTGGCTGAAACCGCCGGCAAGATTCCGGTGATCGCCCCGGCCGGCCGCGGCACGGCCGAATCGATCGAATACTGCAAAGCCGCAGAAGCTGCCGGCGCCGACGGCATCCTGCTGCTGCCGCCGTACCTGACCGAAGCCTCTGCCGACGGCGTGGCCGCTCACGTGGAGCAGGTCTGCAAATCGACCAAGCTCGGCGTGATCGTCTACAACCGCGCCAACCAGGTCCTCGACGAGAACCACCTTGAGCGCCTGGCAGACCGCTGCCCGAACCTCGTCGGCTTCAAGGATGGCGTGGGCGATCTGGAACTGATGACGCGCATTTACGCCCGCCTGGGCGACCGCTTCACCTATGTCGGCGGCCTGCCGACGGCCGAAACCTTTGCGCTGCCGTACCTGACGATGGGCGTGACGACGTATTCGTCGGCCATCTTCAACTTCGTGCCGAAGTTCGCGCTAGAGTTCTACGCCGCCGTGCGCGCGTTCGACAATGCCAAGGTCTACAAGATGCTCAACGAGTTCGTGCTGCCGTACATCCAGCTGCGCAACCGCAAGCGCGGCTATGCGGTGTCGATCGTCAAGGCCGGTATGAAGGTCATCGGCCGTGACGCAGGTCCGGTCCGTGCTCCGTTGACCGACCTGACCGACGCCGAGATTGCAGAACTGTCGGCGTTGGTGTCGCGCGTTGCCGAAGTGGAAAAGCTGGCGGCCTGAGCGCAACCGAAAACACAAGGAATCCTTATGCAATTGAGCGGCGAACTGTTGTTGGGTGCTGCCCGCGTGGCGGGTGGTGCCGGCAAGGTTCGCGCCATGAACCCCGCCACCGGGGAATGGCTCGAACCTGAATTCACCCTGGCCTCCAAGGCCGAGGCCGCGCGTGCCGCTGAACTGGCCGCCGCGGCTTTTGACGTTTACCGCGAAACCGCGCCGGAAACCCGTGCAGCCTTTCTGGAAGCCATCGCCAGCCAGATCGAAGCGCTGGGCGATGCCTTGATCGAACGCGCGATGGCCGAATCGGCATTGCCGCGTCCGCGCCTGGAAGGCGAGCGCGGCCGCACGTGCAATCAGCTCCGGTTGTTTGCAAGCGTGGTGCGTGCCGGTGATGCCGTGGGCGCACGCCTGGATTCGGCTCTGCCTGAACGCAAGCCGTTGCCGCGCTCGGACTTGCGCATGCGCCGCATTGCGCTGGGGCCCGTCGCCGTGTTCGGCGCGAGCAACTTCCCGCTGGCATTCTCGGTAGCGGGTGGCGATACCGCGTCAGCGTTGGCTGCGGGTTGTCCGGTGGTCGTCAAGGCGCATCCGGCGCATCCTGGTACGTCTGAACTCGTGGGTCGTGCCATTCAAGCGGCGGTGGCGCAATGCGGGCTGGCGGAGGGCGTGTTCTCGCTCATCCTGGCGGACAACGATGTGGCGGGCGCACTGGTGGCCGATCCGCATATTCAGGCAGTGGGCTTTACAGGCTCGCGTGCAGGCGGTCAGGCGCTGCTGCGCATTGCGCAGGCCCGTCCGCAGCCGATTCCGGTATATGGCGAGTTGAGCGCCATCAACCCCGTATTCCTGCTGCCCGATGCACTGGCCAAGCGTGCTGCTGCGCTGGGTCAGCAGTACGTGGCGTCGCTGACGATGGGTGCGGGCCAGTTCTGTACGAACCCGGGCCTGCTGCTTGCCATCGACGGGCCGGAACTGGATGCCTTTGAGGCGGCCGCCGCTGCGGCCATGGGCGGCGTGGCTGCGCAGCCGATGCTCACCGCAGGAATCCACAGCGCCTACACACGTGGCGTCGACAAACTGGCCTCCGAGGCCAACGTGCGCTGCGTTGCACGCGGCCAAGACAGCGACGAACCCAACCGCGGGCAAGCCGGCTTCTACATCACCGATGCGAAGAGCTTCCAGGCGCAACCGGCGTTGCACGACGAGATCTTCGGCGCCACCGGCCTGGTCGTGCGCTGCCGCGATGCGGACGAGTTGCGGGCGCTTGCCGAATCGCTTGAAGGCCAGCTGACGGCCACGCTGCATCTGGATGCGGGCGACACGGCGATCGCGCGTTCGCTGCTGCCGATTCTGGAACGCAAGGCGGGGCGCATTCTGGCCAATGGCTGGCCAACCGGTGTTGAGGTGTGCCACGCCATGGTGCACGGCGGGCCGTGGCCGGCAACGACGGATGCACGCACGACTTCGGTCGGCACGGCGGCCATCGAGCGCTTCCTGCGCCCGGTGTGCTACCAGGATCTGCCGGCTGAACTGCTGCCCGAAGCGTTGCAAGACGGCAACCCGCTGAAGCTCCGCCGTCTGGTGGATGGAAGCTGGGCGTGAAGCCGTAGCAGTCGATTAGAAAAAAACAACACGCCGGGCCGCACAGGACCCGGCGACTTGATCCTGCCGGCACGGCTGGTGCCGGCGCAAGGAGGAGACGATGGACATCAAGGCCCCCGCAGTGGGAGCGCAGGCCGTGCCGCGCACTGAGCGCATGAGCCGCGTGCGTTTCGTGATCCTCGCGATGCTGTTTATCGTGACGACCATCAATTACGCCGATCGGGCGACCATCTCCATTGCCGGCTCGGCCATGCAGAAGGAACTCGGCATCGATGCCGTGTCGCTTGGCTATATTTTTTCGGCGTTCGGCTGGGCATATGTGATCGCGCAGATTCCGGGCGGCTGGCTGCTCGACCGCTTCGGTTCGAAACGCGTTTACACGTTCAGCATTCTGCTGTGGTCGGTCTTCACGCTGGCGCAGGGTGCCATCGGTTTCTTTACCGGCGGCGCCGCCATCGCCATGGTGTTCTGCCTGCGCTTTCTGGTGGGCGCAGCCGAGGCGCCGTCCTTCCCAGCGAACAGCCGCATCGTGGCCGCGTGGTTTCCAGCCAACGAGCGGGGCACCGCAGCGGCCATCTTCAACTCTGCGCAGTACGCCGCCACGGTGGTGTTTGCCCCGCTGATGGCCTGGCTGGTGCACGCGTTCGGCTGGCATCACGTGTTTATCGTGATGGGCGTGATCGGCATCGTCATGGCGATCGTG
Source organism: Ralstonia pickettii (assembly GCF_030582395.1). Taxonomy (NCBI): domain Bacteria; kingdom Pseudomonadati; phylum Pseudomonadota; class Betaproteobacteria; order Burkholderiales; family Burkholderiaceae; genus Ralstonia; species Ralstonia pickettii. The sequence continues at coordinate 841,435 of NZ_CP104382.1, read as the reverse complement.
TGGAGAACCTTCGTGCACGAACCGAAGGACCACCCAGGCGTCAACCGTGCCGAAATCGAATACATCGAAGCCGGCGGCGGCCTGGTGAACATGGATCGCGCGGGTGTGGCCAAGACCGAGGGCCCGAAGCTCGGTTACGTCAAGCAGCTCCTGCAGAACCGCATGCTGATGGGTGTGTACATCGCGCAGTACTGCATCAATGCGCTTACGTACTTTTTCATCACGTGGTTCCCGGTGTATCTGGTGCAGGCGCGCGGCATGTCGATCCTGAAGGCGGGCTTCGTTGCGTCGATCCCGGCGGTGTGCGGCTTCCTGGGCGGCATTCTGGGCGGGATCATCTCAGACGCGCTGCTTCGGCGCGGTGCCTCGCTTTCGGTGGCGCGCAAGGTGCCCATCGTGCTGGGCATGCTGCTCTCCATGACCATGGTGATCTGCAACTACGTCGACGCGCAGGCCATCGTGGTGGCGGTGATGGCGCTGTCGTTCTTCGGCAAGGGCCTCGGTGCGCTGGGCTGGGCGGTGAACTCCGATACGGCGCCCAAGCAGATCGCCGGCTTGTCGGGCGCGCTGATGAACACGTTCGGCAACCTGTCGAGCATCACCACGCCCATCGCCATCGGTTACATCGTCAACACCACGGGTTCGTTCAACGGTGCGCTGGTGTACGTGGGGATCCACGCGCTGGTCGCCATCGTCTGCTACCTGTTCATGGTGGGCGAGATCAAGCGTGTGGAACTGAAGCCGCTGTAAGCCACGGGAGCCTCGTAAGTGACGTTGCAATCGATCGAGTCCGGCGCACGCACGCACACACCTCGGGTGACGGAGATGCAGGTGATTCCCGTCGCGGGCCACGACAGCATGCTGCTGAACCTGTGCGGCGCGCATGCTCCGTTCTTTACGCGCAATCTCGTGATCCTGAAGGACAACGCCGGGCGTACCGGCGTGGGCGAGGTGCCGGGCGGGGAGGGCATCCGCCAAGCGCTGGAGCGCGTGATTCCGCTGGTGGTCGGTCAATCGATCGGCCGTACCAACGGCGGGCTGAACAACGTTCGCCGCGCCCTGGACGGTGGCGGCAATGCCGCGCATCAAGCGACGGTGCACCAGGTCACGTCCGCTTCGGAAGCAGCCGTGCTGCGCCAGCCGCACGAGATCAACCTGCGCATGGACAACGTCATCACGGCGGTGGAAGCGGCGTTGCTCGATCTGCTTGGCCAGTTTCTGGAGGTGCCGGTGGCCGAACTGCTCGGTGCCGGCCAGCAGCGCGATAGCGCGCCGATGCTCGCTTATCTGTTCTACGTTGGCGACCGTGGCAAGACCGACCTGCCGTACCTGGATGGCGCAAAGGGCACCGACGACTGGCTGCGCCTGCGCCACGAAGCCGCGATGACGCCCGCCGCCATCGCGCGCCTGGCCGAAGCCGCCACCGCGCGTTACGGTTTTGCCGATTTCAAGCTCAAGGGCGGCGTGATGCCCGGTGCCGACGAGATGGAAGCGATTGCGGCCATCAAGGCGCGCTTTCCGCACGCCCGCGTCACGCTGGACCCGAACGGCGCGTGGTCGCTGGATGAGGCAATTGCGCTGTGCAAGGGCCAAGGCCATCTGCTGGCCTATGCCGAAGATCCGTGCGGCCCCGAAGCCGGCTATTCGGGCCGCGAGGTGATGGCCGAGTTCAAGCGCGCCACCGGCATCCCGACGGCCACCAACATGATCGCGACCGACTGGCGTCAGATGGGCCATGCCGTGCAACTGCACGCAGCCGATATTCCGTTGGCCGATCCGCATTTCTGGACCATGCAAGGCTCCGTGCGCGTCGCGCAGTTGTGCGACGCGTGGGGCCTGACGTGGGGCTCGCATTCCAACAACCACTTCGATGTGTCGCTGGCGATGTTCACGCATGTGGCCGCCGCCGCGCCGGGCAACATCACGGCCATCGATACGCATTGGATCTGGCAGGAGGCCGAGGAGCGCCTGACGCGCGAGCCGCTGCGCATCCAGGGCGGCCACGTGGCCGTGCCGGAGCGCCCGGGCCTCGGCATCGAAATCGACATGGAGCGCGTCAAGGCGGCCCATGCGCTGTACAAGACCCTGGGCCCTGGCGCGCGTAATGACGCCATGGCCATGCAATACCTCGTGCCGGGCTGGACGTATGACCCGAAACGTCCGAGCCTGGGGCGTTGAAGCCAAACCCGTTTGAATCAATCACGGAGTCTGTGATGTCTGAACCGACGCTGGCCCCTGAGGCCGGCAACGCAACTGAAAAGGCGCTTACGATTCGCGTGCACGACGGTGACAACGTCGCCATCGTCGTCAACGCACGCGGCCTGCCCGCCGGCACGGCACTGGCTGATGGCACGGTGCTCGTCGAAGGCGTGCCGCAAGGCCACAAGGTGGCGCTGGTCGACTTGGCCGAAGGTGACGCGATCATTCGCTACAACGAGGTGATCGGTTACGCCGTGAAGCCGCTGCCGCGCGGTAGCTGGGTCAATGAGCACGCCGTGAAGCTGCCGTCCGCCCCCGCGCTGGACGAACTGCCGCTGGCCACGCGCCCGGACCCGAAGCTGGCAAAGCTGGAGGGCTATACCTTCGAGGGCTATCGCAATGCTGATGGCACGGTCGGCACGAAGAACGTGCTCGGCATCATGACCAGCGTGCAGTGCGTGGCGGGCGTGACGGATTACGTCGTGGGCCGCATCAAGCGCGAGCTGTTGCCGCGTTTCCCGAACGTTGATGATGTGGTGGCGCTCAACCACGTGTACGGCTGCGGCGTCGCCATCAACGCGCCCGCCGCCATCGTGCCGATTCGCACGCTGCAGAACCTGGCGCTCAATCCGAACTTTGGCGGCGAGATCATGGTGATCGGCCTGGGCTGCGAAAAGCTTGTGCCCGAACGCCTTGTGCCGGAAAAGCTCGCGCCGGGTGGGCGCATTCCGATCGAAGTGGCCGGCACGGCGGATTCGCCGGTGCTGCGTCTGCAGGACGAAGCCTTTGACGGCTTCATCGGCATGACCGATGCCATCATGGAGATGGCCGAGCGCCGCCTGGAACACCTGAACAAGCGCCAGCGCGAAACCTGTCCGGCATCCGATCTCGTGGTCGGGGTGCAGTGCGGCGGCAGCGATGCGTTTTCGGGCGTGACAGCCAACCCGGCGGTGGGCTTTGCGGCCGACCTGATCGTGCGCGCGGGCGGCACGGTGATGTTTTCGGAAGTGACCGAGGTGCGTGACGCCATTCATCTGCTCACGCCGCGCGCCATTAATGAAGACGTCGGCCGTGCGCTGCTGCGCGAGATGGCCTGGTACGACGATTACTTGAGCGGCGGCCAGACTGACCGCAGTGCCAACCCGTCGCCGGGCAACAAGAAGGGCGGCCTGTCGAACGTGGTGGAAAAGGCGCTTGGATCGATCGTGAAGTCGGGCAGCACGCCCATCGTCGACGTGCTTGGACCGGGCGAAAAAGTGCGTCGCAAGGGCCTGATTTTTGCTGCAACCCCGGCGAGCGATTTCGTGTGTGGCACGTTGCAGCTGGCCTCCGGCATGAACCTGCAGGTCTTCACCACCGGCCGCGGCACGCCGTACGGCCTGGCCATGGCGCCCGTCATCAAGGTGTCCACGCGTAAGGCGCTGTCGGAGCGCTGGCATGACCTGATCGACCTTGACGCCGGTCGCATCGCCACGGGCGAAGCGAGCATTGCCGACATCGGCTGGGAGCTGTTCCACCTGATTCTTGACGTGGCGAGCGGCCGCAAGCAAGTTTGCGCCGACAAGCTGGGTCTGCATAATGCGCTGGCCCTGTTCAACCCCGCCCCGGTAACCTGATATGACCACTGAAGTCCACGTTCAAACCGACCCGCTCGCGGGTGTGACCACGCGTTGCCACCGCCTGCTGCTGACGGGCGCCGGCGGCAACCTCGGCAAGGTGCTGCGCGAGCGTCTGCCCCAATACGCCGATTCTTTGCGGTTGTCTGATATATCAAATCTCGGCGAAGCACGTGCCAATGAAGAGATCGTGCCGTGCGACCTTGCCGACGCGAAAGCCGTCGATGCGCTTGTCGCCGGCACGGATGCGATCGTGCACCTGGGCGGCGTATCGGTCGAGCGGCCGTTCGAAGAAATCCTGCCGGCCAATATCGCAGGCACCTACAACCTGTACGAGGCGGCGCGTCGTCATGGCGTGCGGCGCATCGTGTTTGCCAGCTCGAATCACACGATCGGCTTCTACAAGCAGGGCGAGGTGATCGACAGCGCCGTGCCCACCAAGCCCGATGGCTACTACGGGCTGAGCAAGGTGTTTGGCGAACAGCTCGCCAGCTTCTATTTCGATCGCTATGGCATCGAGACGGTCGCCATCCGCATCGGCTCCTCGTTTGCCGAACCGAAGGACCGCCGTATGCTCGTCACCTGGCTCGGTTACGACGACCTCGAACAGCTCATCCGCCGCGCGCTGTTCGTGCCGAACGTCGGCTTTACCGTGGTCTACGGCATGTCGAACAACCGCGACCGCTGGTGGGACAACCGTCACGCCGCGCACCTCGGCTACACACCGACGGAGACGAGCGAGATCTTCCGCGCCCAGGTCGAAGCACAGCCGCCGCTGCCTGCGGATGATCCGGCTGCGCAGTATCAGGGCGGTGCATTCGTCAAAGCCGGCCCGTTCGGAGACTGACGCAATGCACGTGAATGTAGAGCCGACTGTCGAGCGGATTGGCAGCATGCAATGCGGTGTGGGCGAAAGCCCCATCTGGCATGCCGGTGAACAGGCGCTGTACTGGACGGACATTCCGGGCCGCACGCTGTGGTGCTGGAACTTCTTCTCCGGCCAGACCGACAGTTGGCCACTGCCCGAAATGGCAGGTTGTATTGCCATGGCGCCCAACGGTTGGGCGATGGCGATGGAAACGGGCATCTTTCTCGCACCGCCGCCCAGCGCCGGCATCGAGCTTGGGCCCTTGCAGCGCCTCGCCACGGTGGCGCACCCGCGCCCCGACATGCGTTTCAACGACGGTCGCTGCGATCGCCAAGGCCGGTTTTGGGCTGGCACGATGGTGCTGGACACTGCGCTCGGCCTGCCGCTCGGCAAGCTGTACCGCCTGGATGCGGCGGCCGCTCGCACTGGGCGCGTCGATGCCGTCATCGACAACCTGATCGTCCCGAACGGCCTGGCCTTCAGCCCCGACGGCAAGACGATGTATCTGTCGGATTCGCACGCAAGCCGCCAGACGGTCTGGGCCTTCGATTACGACATCGACACCGGCACGCCGCACAACCGCCGCGTTTTCATCGACATGAACGCACACCCGGGGCGTCCGGATGGCGCTGCCGTGGACGCCGATGGTTGCTACTGGATCTGCGGCAACGATGCTGGCTTCGTGCATCGCTTCACTCCGGATGGCCGCCTTGATCGCAGCATCGCCATTCCCACGTCCAAACCTGCCATGTGCGCGTTCGGCGGGCCTGGGCTGGACACCCTGTTCGTGACGTCGATCCTGATCGGCGACGACCCGCTCTCGGGCGCCACCTTTGCAGTGCGCCCGGGCGTGACCGGATTGCCGGAACCCGTCTTGCACCTCTGAAACCGCAGTACGCCCCTCACACAAGAAGAACCGGGGCTTTAGGAGACAACACATGAAACCCATCAAAGGCTTGCGCTGGTGGATCATCGGCCTCGTGCTGAGTGGCCTGATCATGAACTACCTGGCGCGCAATGCGCTGGCCGTGGCGGCGCCTGAAGTCAACAAGGTGCTGAACATCAGCACGCAGCAGTACGGCTACATCGTCGCGGCATTCCAGGCCGCCTACATGGTGATGCAACCTGTGGCGGGCTATGTGCTCGATGTGCTGGGCACGAAGCTGGGTTTTGCACTGTTTGCGGGGGCGTGGTCGGTGGTCTGCCTGCTGCATAGCACGGCGGGCGGTTGGCTGTCGCTGGCCGCGTTCCGCGCGATGCTGGGGATGACGGAGGCAGCGGGTTTTCCGTCTGCGCTACGGGCGACATCGGAGTGGTTCCCTGCAAAAGAGCGGTCGATTGCAACCGGCTGGTTCAACATCGGGTCGTCCGTGGGCGCGGTGGTGGCGCCGCCACTGGTGGTCTGGTGCATCCTGCACGGCAACTGGCGCTTTGCTTTTGCCGTGATCGGCGGGATGGGGCTCGTGTGGAGCGTGCTGTGGTTCCTGCTGTACCGCGTGCCGGCCAAGCATCACCGCTTATCCGACGAAGAGCGCGAATACATCCGTGCCGGCCAGGAAACGCCGGATGACTACGCGGATGCGCCCAAGCCGTCGTGGGGCAGCATCGTCAGTGGCCGGCGCTTCTGGGGCATCGCCATCCCGCGCTTTCTGTCGGAGCCGGCGTGGCAGACGTTCAATTACTGGATTCCGCTCTACATGGCCACCGAGCGCCATATGAACCTGAAGGAGATCGCGCTGTTTGCGTGGCTACCGTTCCTGGCGGCGGACGTTGGCTGTGTGCTGGGCGGCTATCTGGCGCCGTGGTTCCAGAAGCGGTTCTCGGTATCGCTTGTCACGTCTCGCAAGCTGGTAATGGTGACGGGTTGCCTCTGCATGATCGGCCCGGCCTGCATCGGGTTAGCGACGAGTCCCTACACGGCGATTGCGCTGTTCTGCGTGGGCGGCTTTGCGCACCAGACGCTTTCTGGCGCGCTGTACACGCTCACGTCCGACATGTTCGGCAAGCACGAAGTCGGCACCGCCGTCGGGCTGGCGGGCATGTCGGGCTACATGGGCGGGATGCTTTTCTCGCTCGCGGTGGGCACGCTGGCAACCACCATCGGCTACAACCCGCTGTTCGTCGCGCTGGCCGTGTTCGACATCGTTGCGGCCATCCTCGTGTGGACGATGCTCAACGACAAGCAGGCACGCCCCGTTCCCTTGCAACCCGGCGGAACGGCGGCCAGCACCGCGGCCTGATCGTCGCTATCGCCAACGTCGAGTCGATTACGCGGCCCGCTGAGCAATCTTCGGGTTGAGCTTGGCAGGGCTGAGCGGGTCGAAATCGACCCACTCGCCGTTGCGCCAGCGGCCCGCGGCTTCTTCGACGTCCATGCCGCCTGCACCGGCCAGGATGCGCGCGGCTTCGGCCTCCCGGTCGGGCGTCACGCGCACGGCCAGCAGCACGCCGGAATGGCGCGTACGCAAGGTGGCATCGGGCGGTTGCGCGGGGTTGGGTTCGTCACGTGTGGCGAGCATGGCCCCGGCGAGCGAACCAATATAGGCGCCCACGCCTGCCGCCACCACCGAGAACAGCACGGCCACGTGCAGTGCAATCAGCACGACCACCCCGGCGACGGCGCCAATGGCGGCGCCGATCGCCATTCCCTTGCCGGCGCCCGCATGCGCGTGTGCCGCGCCCGGATCGGCATTGCGGTCGCCACCGATCGGAAACGCCGCGTGCTGGCCGGACGGGTTGACGAAGAAGACGTTCACATCGTCCTCGGGAAAGCGCTGGGCAAACAGCGCACGCGCGGCGTCTTCGGCGCGTTCAAACGTGTCGAAACGGGCTGCAACGATGAGCGACATGGGGCCTCCTGAGAAACGCATTTCCCATAGCGCAAGCAAGCGGGGGGCCCGCGCCCAAAGTGGACCCCAAGTTACCTAGATCAGGTGATTGGCTGGGCAACCACCCATCGCCATACTTGCCTCCCAAGGCCCGGTCGAGGCCAATTTCCAGCCACACGATAACGAAAACGCGGTTGCCGAGACATCGGGGCAGCCGGCCGATACCGCCCGGCAATCCGGCGGTCTTTTGGTATTCCAACGGGAGGGTGTGTCATGTTCAACAGCTTTTCTGCGGTGCCGGGCGCAGTTGTGCCCTATGCATACGACTGGTTCCTGGTGGGGCTGTCGTATCTCATCTCGGTCGCGGGCGCGTATGTGGGCTTGCGATGGTCAAGACGCGTGCGCAACAAGAACGGCACCGTCGACATGGACCGGCTGATCTGCGCCAGCGTTGCGCTCGGGGGCGGGGCGGTGTGGTCGATGCACTTCATCGGCATGGCGGCCTACCGCACACCCGTTCGGATCGAGTTCGATCTTTTCATGACCATGGCGTCGCTGCTCGTGGTGATGGTGTTTGCCGCCGGCGGCCTCGTCATTGCATCGCGCACCACGGGCAACCGCCTGCGCAACATTGCCGAGGGTGGCGTGCTCACCGGCCTCGGCGTGGCGGTGATGCACTACACCGGCATGGCTGCCGTGCACACCAACAGCAACTTCGACTGGGACGTCTCCATCATCGGCGTCTCGGCGTTGATCGCGGTGGTGGTGTCGATGGTTGCGCTGTGGCTGGCGACGACCGTCAAGACACGCGGCCAGCAGTTCGGGGCAGCGCTCATCATGGGCGTGGCTGTCTGCGGCATGCACTACACGGGCATGACGGCCGGCACGATGATCTGTACGGGGCAGAGCTATTCGCCATCGCTGTTCGCCATTGAAGGCGGCAACATCGGCTATGCCGTGTTCGCGCTGGCCGCCACCATCCTGATGATCATCCTGCTGATCGAGGCGTCGCGCAGCGCCAGCAGCGCACGCACCACCGCATCGGGCACGCTGCGCTGAAACGCGTTGCCTGAACGCCCGGTCGCGTATTTTTCGGTCGGGCGATTCTCATGGCAGTGGCGCGCCCCGCTACAATCGCGGCCTGGCATTTGTAGATGGCGTTTGAAATGGTGCTTGGCTGGTTTGGCATTTCCTCCGTATGGCTGCTGCCGCTGGTGTGGCGGTATGTGACGCGCGCGCTGGCGGGGGAGCGAGACTTCCTCAAAGGCCGGGGTACCGTGCGGCTCTGGCTGGTGACGCTCGTCGCGCTGAGCGCCAGCGCCGCGCTAGAAGCCCTGACTTCTGGCGCCGACCCGCAGGACAAGGCCGGCGGTGCTGCCGGCCGCGCATTGTCGTCGCTGTTTTCACACATGCTGGGCTGGACTGGCGCGTTCCTCCTGATGCTCGGGGTGCTCATCTGGGTCGCCCCAATGGTGTTCGGGCGATCATGGAGCCAGGTGTTCAGCCGCCGCCGCAGTGTGCATACCGAGACGTCTGCCGAGCCAGAAACCCGCCACGACGAACCCGTTGACGATGGCTTGAAGCCGACCGCGCTCGGCCTTGGCGGAGCAGGGGAGGCGCATTGGAGTGGTAACACTGGGGCCGCGCAGCCAGCCGTGCGACACCGTGGCATCGAAGCCGTTTCTGCACGCCGCCAGCCCGCATGGCAGCCGCCCCCGCGCACGCGCCCCTCACCGCCGCAACCGGGCGAGATCTGGCCGCTGCTCGACGCAAAGAAGGGCGCGCCGACGGACGCACCCCCAACCGTGAAGACGCCGCCCTTGGCGCCGCCCACTCCGCCGCAGACGCCCCCGCCGCGCCCAAAACCGCGCGCCACCATCGTCAGCAGCCCGTTCCATCAACCGCAACTGGGTCTGCAGACGCAGGCTCCCGTGCCAGTCCCGGCGGCCCCTGCGCCGCAGGCCATGCCCGCTGCGGAGCCGGTTGTCCTGACCGAGCCGACGGTGTCTGAGTTGCCGGAGGCGAAAGCCGCCGCCGCAGAAACTCCACCCGTCGACCTGGATGCCGTACGCCAGGAAGCCGAGGCGCTCCTGGCCGAACTGCGCGGCCTGATGTCGCCCGCCGTAACGACGCTTGCCCCGGAGGTTGACGAGCCGATCGCTCAAGCAGAAGCCGAAGCCGAAGCCGAAGCCGAAGCCGCACCGATTGTCGAAGCAATGCCCGAGGTGGAAGCGCTACCCGCAGCACCGGCCATCGAGCCGGCCGGGCAGCCGGAAATCGCGCCTGCCGTGCCTGCGCCCAAGCCGCGCATCGTCTTGCCGGCCGTGGTAGGAGAGGTGGTGTCACGCGCCGCAGCGCCTGCGCCTGGGCCCGCTCCGGCGACCGCACCCGCAGTACCACGCATCGTGGACTATCGCCTGCCGGGCGCCGCATTGCTGACCGCTGCAACCCCCAGCGCGGAAGCCGTCTCCGCCGAGAACCTGGAAGAGACCAGCAACCTGATCGCCCAGCGTCTGGCGGAGTTCAAGGTGCCGGTGACGGTCGTTGGTGCGTCGGCCGGGCCGGTCATCACGCGGTTCGAGGTTGACCCCGCGATTGGCGTGCGCGGCGCACAGGTGGTCGGGCTGATGAAAGACCTGGCGCGTGCGCTGGGCGTGACCTCCATCCGGGTCGTCGAGACCATCCCCGGCAAGACATGCATGGGGCTGGAGCTGCCCAACGCCCGCCGCGAAATGATCCGCCTGTCGGAAGTCGTGAACGCGGCGGATTTCCAGTCGCACGGGTCGCACCTCGTGCTGGCCATGGGCAAGGACATCACCGGCAACCCCGTGGTGACGGATCTCGCACGCGCCCCGCACCTGCTGGTGGCCGGCACGACGGGCTCCGGCAAGTCGGTGGCCGTCAACGCGATGATCCTGTCGATGCTGTACAAGGCCACGCCCGACGACGTGCGCATGATCATGATCGACCCGAAGATGCTGGAACTCTCTGTGTACGAGGGCATTCCGCATCTGCTCGCGCCGGTGGTCACGGATATGAAGCAGGCCGCGCACGCGCTGAACTGGTGCGTGGGCGAGATGGAAAAGCGCTACCGTCTGATGTCTGCATTGGGCGTGCGCAACCTGGCCGGCTACAACCAGAAGATCCGCGCAGCGGAGCAGGCCGGCCGCAAGGTGCCGAATCCGTTCTCGCTCACGCCCGATGCGCCCGAGCCGCTGTCAACGCTGCCGCTGATCGTGGTCGTCATCGACGAACTGGCCGACCTGATGATGGTGGCCGGCAAGAAAATCGAAGAGCTGATCGCGCGCCTTGCGCAAAAGGCTCGTGCCGCTGGCATCCATCTGATTCTGGCGACGCAGCGCCCGTCGGTGGACGTCATCACCGGTCTGATCAAGGCGAACATTCCGACGCGCGTGGCGTTCCAGGTGTCCTCCAAGATCGACTCGCGCACGATTCTTGACCAGATGGGCGCCGAATCGCTGCTCGGCCAGGGCGACATGCTGTTCCTGCCGCCGGGCACCGGGTATCCGCAGCGCGTGCACGGCGCGTTCGTCGCCGATGAGGAAGTGCATCGCGTAGTCGAACACTGGAAGCAGTTTGGCGAGCCCGAATACGACGAAGCCATCCTCGCCGGTGATCCGGGTGAGGCTGCCGCGAGCGGCGATTTGTTCGGTGGCGAAAGCGGCGATGCAGAAGCCGATCCGCTCTACGACGAGGCCGCGGCGTTTGTGCTCAACACGCGCCGCGCGTCGATTTCCTCCGTGCAGCGGCAACTGCGCATTGGTTACAACCGTGCCGCGCGGCTCATCGAACAGATGGAAGCGGCGGGGCTGGTGTCGCCGATGGGGCGGAATGGGCAGCGTGAGGTGTTGGCGCCAGGAGGTGGGGAGTGAGTCGCGCTTGCCGGCCACTCCTGGCAGGCACGGCGCGGCTCCTGCATTGCGTTTTCCCGGTGGTCTGAAAACGATGGGCGACTGAGGCTCACACAGAACCGCAGTCGTACCTCAATCTCCAGGGACAAACTCAGCGTTCGGCTGCGACCATCAACGATTGCAGCCACTGCCCAAGCTGCGCCTCGCCTTCCTCATCCAACTGCCCCGACAACACGCCATACCACTGAGCGACCGCCCCGGCCGGCATGTTTGCCTTGAGAACGGGCAGGCTGTTTTCCAGAAAGCTCGGGAAAAACGGAATGCCGCGCACGTACAGGAAATGCGAATCCGTGATGCGCACGCGCGCGTAGACATCGCGCAGCCAATCCAGATACGGCAATGCCTCGGCCATGTGACCGCTCTGCGTGAGCGACGAGATGAACTGCGTGCGAGCCGTGACGCTGGACATCTCGTGCGTCTGCTCGTTGATCTCGTCGAACTTCATCAACCACGCCTCGCCGCGTTTCAGTTCGCCGCACATGACGGACGTCGTCGCAAGCTGCAGTGCGTTGTGTGCGCTGCGTTCCTGTTCGAACAACGCAAGCCAGTAAGGAAAGGCCTCGGGATAGCGGCGCATGTCCGAATAGGCAAGCGCGCATAGGCGGTTGGCGTCGGCGTGGCGATCGGCGTACGGCGCAGCAGCGGAGATGGCAGCTTCGTGCTGGCCTTGCTGGTAGGCCTGCAGGGCGAGGGCGAGTTCTGGGGCGATGTCGGGGGATGTGTCGCTCTCGTCCTTCGGCGTGTGGTGCGTGTTGGTAGTCTTATCGTTGGAGATGCGTCCGAACAGTTCTCTTAGAAAGCCCATGGCGTTGGGTCCTGGGACTTGATAGCAGGATTAGAGTTTCGGCTCGCTCTGATCAGCATCCCACTGCCAGATGGTGCTGCCGTAATCGGATGCGATGGTTGGCATTACCTCGCCTTGCTGAAAGTACCGGCGTGAATTGGTGGCAGCAGGCGTGAACCACCAGCCGCTACGTGGGCATGCGTCGCCACTAGGTGCACGTCCAGCCGGTCGGTAGCGACTCTGGGGAAGAAGATCGGCGAGACCGTCGGCGACGGTTGAGCCCGACACTCGGCGCACGCGTGTCCAGAGTGCAGGGGCTTCCGAGATATTTTGCTGGCCGTTGTAGCCAATCAAGGCTGTCGGGGCATCATCGCCGGCGCACAGAAACTGGGCGCTGGAGTCATCGACGTCCGGCAGGTAGATGCCGGATTCGGTAACGATTTTACCGGTGTGGGCCTGAAGCGAAGTATCGAGTTGATAGCTTGGCCAAGCGGTTGGTGCGTCCAGCGGACCTCGAGCACTGACGCTGTAGCCTGAGGTCAGGCTCGACGTGTTCCATCCGCTACGGACAGTGTGACTGATGTTAGACGCGTACTGATTTGCTTGATACAACAATTCTTCATAGCGAGATGCAGCATCCGGCTGCACTTCATCGAACCAATCTGTCGAAAAATCTCGCTGCCCTCTGATGTCACTCGTTACGGCATCCGCAGCAAGCAATGCTTCATAGTCCTGATGCGTTAGCCGGATGAAGCTATCGTCAAGCATCAATGCTGTCTGGCGGAAGTTCGGCAGTACGCGCTGGCCCCATACGATGTCCGGCTGCAGATGCTGCGGGCGGCTCCGATAGTCGGGAGGTAGCTTGGTCATGGAGCGTGCCATGCAGTCCTCCACATGGTCGACCATCGCGTGCCAGGCATCGCGCATTGCGCCGAAGTACTCGACAGAGGTGTAGCGTTCAAGCAGGTAGATCTCCTGCGGATAAAGCGGCGTGCTCATTTGGAATTTCGCATCGGGTGATTCGGCGGCAGATTGTTCAGATTCATACTGTTCGTCAGTTTGGGCAAGCCGAGGAATTCGTCATTTTCACCGGGGAAATCTGTGTAACCCGAGTTCGTCGGTTGCCGCTTGCCAAGGGACTCTGGCTGCAAATGCGTCGGGTCCAGAACGAGCTGATTGGCACCGCCTTCCAGCACGTAAGGGTGACCTTTTAGTGACTGGCTTGCAGCAGGACCTTCCCATACATTGAGGCCTGCTCCGGGCGGTACGGTATAAGTCACGTACACCAAGACGCGGGAGGAAGTCGTGCGTTGGTGCGACATGCGATGCGACCTACGACGGCCAAGTAGAGAAGCCAGAACATGGAACAAATCTTCTCAGCAATTCGATGCGGAAGAGGGCGTTTGGGAGTTCTTTGCTTTACAGCTTGGGTTCTGGCTTCGCTTGCCCTTTATCCCATTACCAAAATTTCTCCGGCTTGGAGTGTGACGCTGGCTTGCAGGTCATTTTCGGCCAGCCAGCGGCCCGCCTGGGGTGCTGGTTGCCCGCTTTCAGCGCAGATGAGCGGGTCGGGTGTAGCAGACACAGTAGAAGAAACCTCTTATTGTGCTGACTCTGGCTTCAGGAAGACGTAATCCCGCTCCTCGTTGGGGATGGTGCCATCCTCGTAGCGGGTATCGCGCCAAAGAAGGCGCCACGTGGTCGGCAAACCGCGTTCTTCTGCGTAGGCGGCCATGTTGGGGGCATTTGAGCCGCCGTGCAGATAGCTCATTGTGCCGACGATGGGAAACGACCCTTTGGGCTGTTCGTCGTTTCGGAACAAGCTGAACAATTTGGGCTTGGGGGCATCGACGGGTTCCCAAATACCCGAATAGGGCGTCATCTTTCCGCTGTAGACCAGCACGTCCTCTTTGGGGTCCGGCACATCAGGCAGGGGATTCGGAAACACCATCTGATTGAGTTTCGCCCTGAGGTAATCGTTGCAGAATGTGTGGGTTTCCGTATCGAGATAGCGAGGCTCAAGAATGTCGGGGGCGCACTCGCCCCAAGCCGCACACAGGTTCACGAATGTTTGATGAAACTGAGTCCAGCCAGGGGTATTGCTTTCATCGCGTTGCAGTGTTTCCCCGTCCTCCATGCGGAATAGCATCTTCTCCCAATACGTGGGTAAACGGTCGGCCATGGCCAGCTCGCCATTAGCATCAAATTTAAAGATGCGTTTGTCGCCTTTCTTGAGGCGAAGCACCGCCTCTTCGCAATGCGCTAAGCCGTTGAGAATGAGTCTGTAATCTGCAGCAGGCCCCGTCGGTTCTGTGGCCCGTCGGGCACACTCTTCTGTCGCTTGAGCCCAAGCCTGATAGAAACCGAAGATACGGTTCCATGCTGTAAATGAACTGATCTGCTTGAGCCAGTAGAAGATCTGCTTGCGCTCGTGCTCAGTCGGCAGCGTAACGCCGCCTTGCGTGACTTGGTTCGTGCTCATGTCCGAATAGGCGAGCGCGCATAGCGGTTGGCGTCCGTGTGGCGATCGGCGTAGGGTACAGCGGCGACGATGGCTGCTTCGTGCCTGCGTTGTTGGTAGGCCTGCAGGGCGGGGGCGCGTTCTGGGGCGATTTCGGGCGAGGTGTCGTCGGCTTTCGGCGATGGAGGCGGGTTGCCGACCTGGTCGTTGGTGTGTCGACCGAATAGTTTTTTCCGTAGACCCATGGTGTTTTGTCGCTTGCGCCGAACCGTCTAGCGATGGTCATATTCGACGCGCCGAATCAATGCTGGCCAGATTGGTCGATATCCCACTGCCAGATCGTTGCGCCGTAGCTGCTCCCCTCAAACGAGGGCATGACTTCGCCCGCCTTGAAATGCCGGCGGCTATTGGCTTTTGCCGGCGTCAACCACCAACCTGCTTGCGGACAAGGCTCACCCGCTTCGCATCGCAGACGGCTAAGAGGGTAGCCATCTAGGCCTAGTGGTGTGTTGAAATCGCTGGTGACTCGATCTTCTTCGCGCAGCTTCCTGCCATAGGCCACGAGGTCTTTTGGATAGACCATGTGGTCGATGGTGCTGTCGTCGAGTCCCAGTAGGAAGCAGGTAGCGCCGGCCTCGAAAGCCCAATAGCCGTAGTAGAACGCCATGTCCTCCTGGATCTTCTTGTGCGCGTCGTACCAGCGGGCGCCGTCTTGATATCGATACCATTGTTTCAGGTAGGACTGAACGTGTGGAATCGCGGCCTCGTGGCTTTCCTGGAAGTAGGCCTCGATCAGCGTTGCATAAGGCTTATCAAATAGGACTTCTTCCATGTCCTCCTGAGGGTCGTTGACGTAATCGAGGATGAGCTGCTCGTATAGCGCATCCAGATAGCGGTTGCTGTACATGGCGGCAATGATCCGTTTAATGGACCGACCATCGCGGATCATGATGGCAATGCTGATCAGCTGCAGCGCGTTCTCGTATTCGATCTGGTTGTTGAAGTCGACTGCGCAGACTCTCAGATCAGTGTCTCCCTCCTCCTTGTACTTCTCTTTGAGGTAAAGGCGAAAAGGAACATTCAACTCATTCCAGTGAACGAATTCATCCACGACCGTGGAGAAGCTTTGCGCCAGCGTGTCAAGATCTTCGCCTGCTGTGTATTCCGTCATCCATAGCCAGAACGTGTTTGAGTAGACCCCCTGCTGGGCTGCGACGCGGTAGTAAGGGTCGAGATCTCGATGGCGCACGCTGTGGCTGCGTACCTTAATGCTCTCCTCCAACTCCGCGCGAACATTCTTGTACAAGGCGCCGTATAGGAACTGCTGACGTCGCTTTGCGTGGAGGTCATCCCCGTCATTAGGAAGAAGGGAAGGAGTGTTCTGTTTTGCCATTGATATACGTCAGCAGTTACGGGTTGCGTTTAGTTCGGGGCTTTGGAGGCTGAGTGGGTTTGGGTCGAGAACTGGCGGTATGCAGTTGTTTCTGACGTATATACAGCTCAGCGATGTTATCAATCTCGTCATAAGAGAATTGATCAGATAGGCCGTGACTTGGCCGATGCTCATCGTGCAGGCTCAGATCGTAGTAGTCACCGCCTGTGAGCGCTATTGTCCCCACTTTTGCGCTGACGGCCACGTGCTCCAAGGCCCCGGGGGCGACAGCTTTCTTTAAGGTGCCCCCTGCCTTTGGTGTGTAGCCTTTCGGCGGACTATTACTGGGTATCACGAACACGACATAGACGAAGCGATTGCGCTCGTTGCCGTCCAACATGGTGCTGGCAACACTGGCTTCCAGCCATGCCGCCGACATTTGCAGCCCCTTCTTCGGCTGCGACAACATACACCACAGCGCGTACTGGCGTTCTGTCAGGTTTGGCGGCGGCTGAAGCTTGGACGACTGCTTGCCGTCGGCCCGCTCCCGCCAGCTATCCGCCGCCATGCCAAATAGAGCCCCAGCAGACTCGGACGCCTTCGCCTCAACAAAGTGGAAGACTTTCTCGCCGAGCGACCAAACTCCATCCACACCATTTTGATTGATGCGCACAAGGTGCTCGGGGACCAATTCGGTTGGCGTGGCATGCTTGTTCTGCTCTGTCACCAGCCTCTTGCTGCCTTTCCACACGGCCCCAGCGTGTTTTCCTTCGACATGCCCATGTGGCCATGCGTTAGGAGCGTGCAGGGCCATGTGATGGTAATGGGCCATATGCTCGCCAATGAGCCCCTTGTACCGATTGCCGATCGCCTTCCAAGACGCGCGTGTCACCCGACTGGCGGTAGTCTGCGGCCCGCCACCCGGCTCAACCTGCTGGCGCTTGGTGTCCTGCTCGTCCTTGTGCTTGGCCTTCTGCTTTTCGGCCGGCGGCGTCTTCCGGCTGGCAGGTGTTTGCTCCTTTGCAGATGGGTGACTCGATTCGGCCGACCGACTTGGGCGGCTTGGTTCGTGGCCGCCGTGTGCGCCTGCAGTCCTGCTGCCGGTAGTGGCTGTCGCCGCTGCCATCGCCATTTGGGCGACGCGGTAGCCGTCTTCGCCGATCAGGTCGGTGACGAATTCCTGCAGTGCCTGAATGCCTTGTTGAATGCCTGTATGCAACGGCCCCCGGATCGATTTCAAGCCCGGGCGCAGGTCATGTGCGAGTCCTTGCACGGAATCTGGCAGCCACCAGTGAGACTGCTCCAGTTCCCCCAGCAATTGGTCGCAGCCAGTCAGGGCGTTGTCCATCTGCTGGATAGCAATTTGCGCGTTGCCCGCCCAGTCCAGCGTCCGGATAAAGGTGATGGCTTTGCCTTTGGCCTTCCCGAGCATTCCGCTGACGAACGCCTCGCCGCGCAGGGCGCCCTTCAACAGCTTGCGCCCTTTCCATAGCGGTTTGACGATCGTCTTGAAGAGGCTGCCAAGCTCAGGAATGCACCCGAATGCCGCCAGGGCCAAGTCAACCCATTCGTCTTTGCCGCAGTTTTTGGCGCCCTTGCGCGAGATGCGATAGATCATCCCCGAGATGTCGCGCACGTTCAGAACCTGCTGGGCGACCGGGATCAGGGAAATCACCCCGCCGACAATCATCGCGGCGTTGCTGGGTTCTTCTTCAAAATCACCCAGTATCAGGTCCTCACAGAACTTGGTGATGTCGTCGATCAGGCTCATTGTTGGACATCCTCTGCTGCTCGCGTATCACCGGCAGCAATGCGCGCTTGTCTCTCCATCTCAATTTGTCGCTGAGCTTCAGGCTGCACCTTCTTGTATTCGTCTGACGACTCTAGGGGCGGTGCCTTCCACGGCCGTTCATCCTCGCCAAATTCGACGTAATAAGGCAGGTTCGGCGTGCCCTTTTCGCGCGCGAAACCTTGCTTATCGAGTTTGCCCTCACGTACGGTGTTGTCGCTGAACACAATCTTGTATGGAGCGCCTTGCACAGGCTCCAGATCGTCGTACTGGTAATTCAGTTCGATTGCATTGGACAGTGTGGCCGTTCCCACCGGCAACGCCGGCAAAGCCGTCGCCTGCCCCCCCGGCCCCTCAAACGGATGCCCAGCCCCCTTCACCGACAGCAACCCCGACGTCTCAAACGTCACCGCATTCCCTTCCAGCCGGATCAATGAATCCCCGCCATGCAGCACGATGTTCTGTTGCGCGAGGATCTCGACCGAATCGGCCGACGAGGTAACGGTAACGGCCTTGTCTGCCAGTACGGCCAACGCATCGGTATGCGCCTGGATCGACACCGGCCCGCCTTCGGCAATGGCGCGGATGCCGTTGCGCTGGGCGAACAGGCTCACGCCTTTTGCAGCCGCGGCGGCGATGACGTTGCCAGCGGCGAGGTGCCAGTCGGCCTGCGCGGTGCCGTGCAAGTGCCGCCCCGCGTAGACGGTGGTGGTGGCCTCCGAGGCGAGCGCGATGCTGGAGGGCGATTCGGTCACCAGCAGCGGCTGGCCGAATTTATCGACGGGCTGCTGTGAATCCTGGCCATTGACGTTGCTGGGGTACTTGCCGTCCTGCGCAGGGTCGAGCGCCTTGTCGATCGGCTCGAACGCTTCGTTGGCCGCCAAGGGCAGCGCTTGCTGGCTCGCTGCGGCATCCGACAAGCGCTGTGCAGTCTTCTGCGCGGCGGTGAGCTGCCCGCGCGCTTCATGGGCGTCGAGCAGCGTGCCGACGGCTTGCGCACGCGCGGTAGTCGAAAGCAGCAGGCCTCCGCCAGCGCGGACCACCGCCCAGGCATCGGTGCGCAGTTCGGCGCCGGTGCCGCGCCACGTGCCGCGGTCTCCGCCCGTGGCGCCGTGCGAGGTGACATAGCCGAGATTGAGCTGGCTGTTGGCGGTGGAGCTTGCCAGGCGCGTGCGCAACTGGCCAGGATGATCGTCGACGACCCACTGGTTGTAGCCGTCGCCGCCGAGGCCCTGCGAGTGCCAGCCGGACAGGGCTTGCCCGAGCGGCGCATCGGCAGGGGCCCAGGGCAGGGCGTCCTGCGTGTTGTGCAACTGCATGGCGATCATCGGCCGGTCGATGTCGCCGTCGATGAACGTCAGCAGGACCTGCGTGCCTGCGCGCGGCAAGTGATTGCCGCCCCAGTTCGGGCCCGCGCTGGCACTGGCCACGCGCACCCAGGCGGTGACTTGCGAGCGGTCGTTGTTGGACGGATCGGAAAATGCATTGACCTCCGGCGCGCGCAGCCATGGGAAACGCACGCGCACGCGATGGTCGCGGTCGGTTGTGAGCGGCGCGCCGTCGTCGGCAATGACCACGGCAGCCTGGCCTTCAGGCGCCGTTGGGCGGCGTCGATAGGGCGGTACGATGGGCGCCTCGGCCGGTACGGCGACGAAAAGATTGCGGTAGCTGCCCGATTCGATCTCGGTGGTGGAGAGCAAGCGTGCGATGTCGGCGCCGAGGTTGTTGGCGGCTTCGTGTTCCACCTGCAGCGTGACGAACTCGCTGTGCTTGCTGTCGAAATGCTGCGTGAGCGTGAAGCGCTGGCCGGCGCCCAATTGGCGCACGCTGCCGTGGCCTTCGTAGCGCAGGTACGCGCCTTCGTGTGCCTGCATGCGCAGTTGTGCTGCGCGGCTGGCTTCTTGCGCATTCGAATATTGATACGAGCCCGAGGCTTCAAAGCGTTCCAGCGTGGGCAGCTCGCCGCCGGGGTCGCTGGCGCTGGCTTGGGCGCTGGTCGCAGCCAGTGCCTTGTAGTCCCACGAAGCGAGCGTCACTGCATTGGTGCCCACGCTGTGCGCGTGCGAGAAACGCTCGATCGCGTCTTCGCTTTCGGTGGCGTCAACGCGATGGAAGCGGATCTGCGGCTGCGGGCAAGCCGGACGTTGCGCATCGTTGTCGAAGATGACGACGGTGTGACGCGACTGCGTGCTGCCTTGCTGTTGCTTGTCGTCGCTTTGCTCGTGCTCGATGCGGAACGACAGGCCTTCCTCGGCCAGCAGGCGCATCACGAACGCGTAGTCGGTTTCGCGGTATTGGCAGCAGATCGATCGTTTGGCGCACGGCTGCGTGGTCGCAATCTTGTAATGCGCGGTGGGGTATTCGCTGAAGACGTCTTCGATGATCTCGAGCGCGGTCTTGTCCTGGTAGACGAAGCAGTCGCTGCGTGTGCGCAGGCGGTCAAGCCAAGGCACGACGCGCAGCCGGTAGCGTGCGAGGCCGCCGTCACCGCCAAGCGACGTGCAATCGGCCACGTAACCGTGCCACGCGCGTCGCTTGCCGTCGGCTTGCACCAGGCGCAGCGTGACTTCCTGCGAAGCCAGCTTCGCCGTGTCCAGATGCGCCGACGGGCTCAGGCAATCGATATGCAGGACGAAAGAGGCCGACACCGCCTCGGTGGCGGTAAAGCGCTCCACGACGAGGTTGTCGGAAGCAAGCGCCGTCTCCAGCGTGATCTGGCGGGTCTGCTGCCCGAGCAGCGCGCCCAGGACGGCTTGTGGCACGGCGGCCGGCAGGTTGGACAAAGGCTTCATCGGAACAGCGTCGCGCTGGGGTTCGTGTTGCGGTTCAGCAGAAGGATGGGCACGCGGCCCATCGTGGCCATCACGGCAGCGAAATCGTCAGGTGCGAGAAGCGCGGCCCGAGCTTGATGACCTGCGAATAGCCTTCCAGCGTTTCGTTGGTCTTGGCGTTCAGCGTGTGGGACAGCCCGAGGAAGCCCAGCAGCCCGATCAGCGCAAACACGGCGCCGAAAATCCACAGCGGCGTTTCGCGCTTGAGCATGTGCGCGACCTTGTCGGGCAGCGGCCAGTGCGGTGCAAACGCGGCACGCTTGCCCTTGATGGCAGAAATCTCGTCGCCCAGGCGTGCGGTGAGGTAAGCGAGTTTCTCAGGCCCTTCGAGGATGTACTTGCCGCGAAAGCCCAGCAGCAGGCACATGTGGAAGACCTCCAGCGCCTGCAGGCGCGGTGCACCGTGCGCACGCAGTTCTTCGAGCTTGACGAAGAAGGTCTCGCCGGCGAGCTGTTCGCCAAACAGGACGAGCTGCAGCGGGCGGCGCTCCCAGGCCGGGCGGATCGCAAAGTTGGACGACAGGATGGTTTCGTCCACCGCGGCGCAGAAGGCGTACTTGGCGTCGAACACGTCTTCAGCCGACACGTTCAGGCGCTTGGCGCCGCGGTCGAAATCGTCGAGGAAGGCGCGTACGCGCGAGAGGAAATCTTCTGCGCTGGTCGGCTGCTGGCCATTGCGCAACTGGAACAGCATGAAGAAACCGTCGTACAGCAAGTCGAGCAGCGTGCGGGCGTGCGTGTTGGATTCACGTGCATCCGCCGCAGCGGTTGCCGGTGCCGAACCGCCAAACAGCGAAGGGGTGGAGGTAGCGCTCATGAAGTCACCGCGATCAGTTCAAGTTTGAGTTCCCGGATGCCGGCCGGGGCATAGATGGTGAGGGTCTGCGCCTGCAGCATGCGTTCGTACAGCATGCCGCGCGCTTCCACGGCGAAGTAGCACGCGCCCGGGCGCACCGGAATGGCGGGCGGCACCTGCGGCGTATAGGTGAGCGGCACGCCAGGCATGGACGACAGCACGAGCTTTTCGACGTCGTCGGGGGCGCCGACCTTGAAGCGCGCCGGAATGGCTTCCACCAGTTCGGCGGCGGGCATGTCTGCCGACACCGACAGGTAGAAGCTGGTCTGGTCGTCGATCTTGCCGGAGTCGATGCGGCCGAGGTGGAACGACGGGCGCGTCTCTTCCAGCGCAATCGCAAAGTAGCGCGTGGAGATGACGGTATCGAGCAGCTCGCGCACGATCGTGTCGAGCTTGGCAAACACCGGGCCCGGGTTGTCGTGATCGTAGGCGGGCAGGTCGGCCAGCGTGTAGCTCTTGGTGAACGTCATCAAGGCGCCCGCCAGGCGCAGCATTTCCTGGAACAGGCGCTCAGGGTGCAGGTCCGGGTGGTGATACAGGTGCGACAACGCCGCAAACGCTGCATTGGCCGTATGCAGCAGCCAGAACGAGGCAATGTCGCCGGAGCGGAATTCGATGATGTTCTTGGTCGGCTCGCGGTGGAAACCGTACAGCGCATTGACCTTGGCCTGCAGTGCATCAAGCAGCCGGCGCAGGCGCTGATACAGCACGGCCGAGGCGTTGATCGCCATGCTCGGCGCGACAAAGTTCTCGTCCAGCTCAAAACCACCGGTGCCGGTGCGCCGCACGCGCACCACGGGCAGGGAGATGAACTGCTCGCGCGGTTCCGTCTCGGCAATCAGCTTGACCGACTTCTTCAGATACGTGATGGCGGCGGGCTCGGCCTCCGTATAGAGGTCGGCCGTTTCCTCCTCCGCACCAACAAAGCGCGATACCGATGCGCCTTCGATCTGCTCGCGGTAATTGCCGCCATTGTCTTGCAGCGGATACAGGGCGATATGGAACGTCAGCTCCGACACGCCGGCAGGAACCGCGTCGAGCACCAGCGGCGGCGGAAGCGCATCGGCCTGCGGCGCGAAGTACAGCTCGCCGTCCGGAAAGAACAGCGACAGCTCGACCACGCGCAGCACGCCGCTGGCCAGCGCATCGGTATCGAAGCGTGCATGGCGGATACCCCATGCATACGGCTGGATGACTTGCGCAGTCGCATGCAGGCGCGACTCGTGATACGCGTCCTGACGCTGGAAATGCTGCGGGCGCAGGAACAGCCCTTCGCCCCAGAGAATCTTTGCGGAGTAACTCACGTTGGCCCTTGTTGTTCAGCTACCGCAAACCGCGGGGGAGAGCAGGTTGAGATCGGTCAGCGGTGTGGCGCCAGCCGGGGTGGTCAGCGTGCCGGATGTCACCGTCATGGCGCAGGCGTGCAGCCCGATCACGATGCCCGACTTCTCGTTCTTCTCGGTGTTGAAGGCGAACTTCCAGCGCTGCGATGCGGGGCTGCGGAACAGCGCCACGATGCCCAGCGTGGTGGCTTCGCGCGAAACTTTCTCGGTGAAGTCGTAACGCTGGCCCGGGATCAGCGTCATCTCACGCACGTTGACAAGGTCGGCGCCCAGCGTTTGTTTCTCGCGCGCCGGGTCGATAAAGGTGTCATACGGCGCCTGCAGGAAGCTGGTCGGGTCCTTCAACGAATACAGGCGCACCACCACCGCAACCGGGCGGCGGTCGTTCGCTGCGTTCAGGTTGTTGCCGGCCGTCATCTTGAGCGGCACTTCACGCGGCGGCTTTTGCGCATCGGGCACGTTCGACGATTTGAGCCCCATCGCTTCCAGCGCGCCGTTGGCCGCACCCGCCAGCACGCTTGCGCCGGTGGAGCAGGCGGCCAGCGCGACCACGCTCGCGCTTACCAGCATCAGCTTGAGCGCCGCCGCAAGATGGTGCTTCAGAGACCGCTTGAGAAGGCCGCCGCAGCCCGGCTGCCTCGCCGCTTGCTCCCAAGCGGCATCGAATTTCATCATCTTCATGCCTGATTTCTGAATTATTTAATTCTCTTTGTTTGACTGCCGCGAGGCCCGTTCGGCTAAAGGAGGCTGTTGAATTGTTTCGGTTCCTTAATAAAGGAAAACAGAAGAATGTTTCGGTTTCTTAATAATCGGAGATCGTTGCAGGGCGCCGCTCTAAGGTACTGAATACAAAGGATGTTTCGGTTTCTTAATAATCCGTTTTTGGTTGTCAACGGCAACGAGCGGAGTGTACTATTTCGCGCCAGTCGAGACCAACATTTAACTCGCCAATTCCGGCGAATTTGACTGGGTATCGACACACCGCTTTGAAACTTTGAAGAGTCTCGCCGTGGCCAAATCCTCGTCTATTTCCGTTCTCCGTTCCTTCATCGTGCTGTCTGCTGCCGCCGCTCTGTTTGCAGGCTGTTCGACCACCAACCCCGGACCCCAAACCGACGAGGCCTTCGGCCAGAGCATGTCGGAGGCGGAAGCTGCGGCCAAGGGCGGCCAGCAGGACAAGGCGATTGATCTGTACCAGCAGATCGCCAAGCAGAACCCGACCCGTGACGAGCCGTGGGTGCGCATTGCGCAGATCCAGTTCGGCGCCGAGAAATATCCGCAGGCCATCCTGGCTGCCGAAGAAGCGCTGCAGCGTGACAACGCAGATCGCCAGGCGAAGAGCATCCTGGCGGTGAGCGGCCTGCGCGTGGCGCGCCGTTCGCTGCAGGAGCTGCGTGCCGACAGCGCGCTGGCCGGCGACGTCAAGACCGACGCGCAGGTGCTTGCCAAGATGCTGCGCGACACGCTGGGCGAACAGGTTCTGTTCCCGGGCGAGCAGACGGCCAAGCAGCCGGTGCGCCGCCCCGCGCGTGTTGTCCGCCGTGCAGCGCCGGCCGCCGAGCACGGCACCACGGCTGCACCTGCAGCCGCCACCGGTGCTGCCAGCGGCAGCGCAGACCCGTTCGGCGCACTGCGTTAAGCACAGCGCTGGTTCCGCATTCCTGGAGGAACGTGATGGCCAAGAAAGAAAGCGTACAGAAGCGTCTGCAGAAGGTGCGTCCGCCGCGCGTGCAGTTGACGTATGACGTCGAGATCGGCGACGCAATCGAGACGAAGGAACTGCCATTCGTGGTGGGCGTGGTGGCAGACCTGTCGGGCCAATCCGAAGTGCAGCAGCCCAAGCTGCGCGACCGCAAGTTCGTCAACATCGACCGCGACAACTTTGACGAAGTGATGAAGGGCGTAGAGCCGCGCGCAGCGTTCCAGGTGCCGAACACGCTGACGGAAGACGGTGGCCGCTTTGGCGTCGACCTGAAGTTCCGTTCGCTTGAGGACTTCAGCCCCGAAGCCGTTGTCGAGCAGGTCGAGCCGCTGCGCAAGCTGCTCGAAGCGCGCTCCAAGCTGGCTGACCTGCGCAACAAGATGGCCGGTAACGACAAGCTCGAAGACCTGCTGTCGGAAGTGCTGAAGAACACCGAAAACGCGAAGAAGCTGGGCGCCAAGCAAAACGGGGGCGAGGATGCTTGAGAACCAATCCGCTGCGCAAGGCGCCTCGGTTGCGGAAGAGGTGAGCCTGCTCGACAGCATCGTCGAGCAAAGCCGCGTCGCCAAGTCCGATTCCGAGCGCGCGCGCGCAAAAGACATCATCGGCGAGCTGGCAAGCCAGGTACTGAGCGGCACCGTGGTGGTGTCCGAGAACCTGTCGGCCACGCTCGATGCACGTGTGGCCGAGCTGGACCGCCTGATCTCGCAGCAGCTGAGCGCGATCATGCACGCGCCGGAATTCCAGAAGCTGGAATCCACCTGGCGCGGGCTGCACTACCTCGTCAAGGAAACGAGCACTGGCCAGACGATCAAGATCAAGGCGCTCAACGCGACCAAGCGTGACCTGACGAAGGACTTCAAGACCGCCATCGAGTTTGACCAGAGCGCGCTGTTCAAGAAGGTCTACGAAGAAGAATTCGGCACCTTCGGCGGGGCCCCGTTCGGCGCGCTGATCGGCGACTACGAAATCACGCGTCAGCCCGAAGACATGTACTTCATCGAGCAGATGGCGCACGTGGCTGCGGCTTCGCACGCACCGTTCATCGCCTCGTCGTCGCCGGAGCTGCTGGGACTGGAATCGTTTGCCGACCTGGGCAAGCCGCGCGACCTGGCGAAGGTGTTCGACACGGTCGAATACGCCAAGTGGAAGTCGTTCCGTGACTCGGAAGATTCGCGCTACGTCGGTCTGACGTTGCCGCGCTTCCTGGGCCGTCTGCCGTACAACCCGAAGGACGGCACCGTGGTCGAGAGCTTCAACTTTGTTGAAGACGTGGATGGCACCGATCACAGCAAGTACCTGTGGTGCAACGCCGCCTGGGCGTTCGGCGCGCGCCTGACCGCGGCGTTTGACGACTTCGGCTGGTGCGCTGCCATCCGCGGTGTGGAGGGCGGCGGCCTGGTCGAAGACCTGCCGACGCACACCTTCAAGACCGACGACGGCGAAATCGCACTCAAGTGCCCGACTGAAATCGCCATCACCGACCGCCGCGAGAAGGAACTGAGCGACCTCGGCTTCATCCCGCTCGTGCATTGCAAGAACACGGATTACGCCGCGTTCTTCGCTGCGCAGTCGGCGCAGAAGGCGAAGAAGTATGACTCCGACAGCGCAAACGCCAATGCGGTGCTGTCTGCGCAGCTGCAGTACATCTTCTCGGTATCGCGCGTGGCGCATTACCTGAAGGCGATGATGCGCGACAAGATCGGCAGCTTTGCCTCGGCCAAGAACGTTGAGACGTTCCTGAACCGCTGGATCTCGCAGTACGTGCTGCTGGACGACAACGCCACGCAAGAACAGAAGGCGCAATTCCCGCTGCGCGAGGCGTCGATCCAGGTGGCGGAGGTGCCGGGCAAGCCGGGCACGTATCGCTCGGTGGCGTTCCTGCGGCCGCACTTCCAGCTCGATGAACTGTCGATCTCGCTGCGCCTCGTGGCGGATCTGCCCAAGTCGGCCAACTCGTAATTCCTGACCGGACTCTCCCCGGGGGGGAATGTTCGGGCATAACCACCCGTTACGCTCGTTACCCGTTGCAGTACCAACAACCAATCTATTGAAGAGGGTCTCTGTATGAAGGATATCTACGTCAAGTTCGACAGCCCGGCAATCAAGGGGGAGTCGCAAGACAAGGATCACAAGGACTGGATCGAAATCAACAGCTGGTCGCAGGCCATCAGCCAACCGCGTTCGGCCACGGCTTCGACCGCCGGCGGCCACACGGCTGAGCGTTGCGAGCACCGCGACATGGTCTTCACGAAGGATCTGGACGTCGTCAGCCCGCTGCTGTACCAGCACGCTTCGGGCGGCACGACGTTCGGTGAAGTGACCATCGAATTCTTCCGCGCAGATGGCGAAGGCAACCGCGTGAAGTACCTCGAAGTCAAGCTGAAGAACGCCATCCTGAGCGAAGTCGATTCGCAAGTGGTGGCCCAGGGCATCCCGACCGACACGTTCAGCCTGCGCTACGCCGCTGTGCAATGGAAGTACACGCAGCAGAAGAGCGCCGGCGGCCAAGGCGGCAATTCGCAAGGCGCCTGGAGCCTCACCAAGAACGACAAGACCTACTCGGTTTAACGTTTGGTGTTCTCCTGATGACAAGAGCCGCAGCCGCCGTGCTGCGGCATCTTGTTTTCTAGCAGCATATGAAAGGCTTCGAACCCAGCCTGCTCGACAAGCTCTTCGACGACGAGCCGCACGCGCCCATGCCCACGGCATTGCGCCAGCTCTCGCTTGAAGAACTCAAGAGCACCGTGGCACGCGACATTGAATCCTTGCTCAACACTCGCATCGTGTTGGAAGAAGAGGATTTGCACGGCTTGCCCGAATGCAAGCGGTCGTTGCTCACGTATGGCCTGAACGATTTTTCCGGCCTGAGCCTGGCCAGTTTCTACGACCGCAACTACATCTGCCAGTCGCTGACCAAGGCGATCGAGCGGCACGAGCCGCGCCTGCAGCATGTGAATGTGTCGCTGGAAATCAATGAACGCGCGACCAATGCTTTGTGCTTTGGGATCAGCGCAGTGCTGCTGGTGGGGCCCGCACGCGAGCCCGTGAGTTTTGACGCCATGCTGCAACCGTCGACGCTGCGGTATTCCGTGTCACGCGGACGCGGCTGAGACTGCACGGACCTGCACAACGCACCACCCGCAACACGCTGAAGCACCCGCAGGACCGCCACCGGACCGCCACGAAGAATGGAAGAGCTGCTGCCTTATTACGAACGAGAACTGGCCTTCCTGCGCCGGTACTCGCGCGACTTCGCCGAGCGGTATCCGAAGATCGCCGGCCGCCTCGCCATGTCGGGCGACGGCTGCGACGATCCGCATGTCGAGCGGATGATCGAATCGTTTGCCTTCCTGACCGCACGTGTCAGCAAGAAGCTCGACGACGACTACCCCGAATTTACCGAGGCGCTGCTGGAAGTGCTGTATCCGCACTACCTGCGGCCCTTTCCATCGTGTTCCGTGGCGCATTTCGATGTGCGCGGCGTCGCGGCGCAACTGAGCGCGCCGGTCACGATTGCGCGCGGCACGTTCCTCACCACACGCATGGTGCGCAAGGTCGAATGCCGCTTCCGCACCGCATACGACGTCACGTTTGCGCCGGTGCGCGTGGCCGCGGCGACGTTCGAGCGCGCGGTGTCTGCGCCGGCCGCTGCGCAACTGCCCAAGGGCGCGACCGGCTCGATCGCCATCACGCTGGAATACGTGGGCGAACGCGGCGGTTTCGAATCGCTGTCGATGGACAAGCTGCGCGTCTACATGGACGGCGAGCCGTCCTTCGTGGCGGCGCTGGGCGATGCGCTGTTCCTGCACACGGCGGCCGGATATGTGGAAGCCGAACGCGCCGGCGTGTGGAAGCGTCTGATTTCCGTGCCGTTGCACGAAGTCGGTTTTACAAAAGACGAATCCCTGATCGATTGCCCGGCACGCTCGCACCCGGCCTATCGGCTGTTGACCGAGCACTTCAGCTTTGCCGAGAAATTCAACTTTTTCGACATCGACCTGGCTGCATTGCGACGCGGCCTGACGCCGGGCGTGCCGGTGCGCCGTCTGACGTTGCATCTGGTGCTGAAAGACGTGCGCAGCGATTCGCACGCCGCGCGTCTGCTCGAGAACCTGCAGCCCGAGCACCTGCGCCTGCATTGCACGCCCGTGGTCAATCTGTTCCAGCAGAAGGCCGATCCGATCCGCATCGAACATACGGCCAGCGCTTATCCGGTCGTGGCAGACAGCCGGCGCGCGCACGGCTTTGATATCTACTCCATCGACAACGTGCAACTGGTGCGTGAAACCACGGCGCACGAGAAGGTGACGGAGTTCCGGCCGTTCTACTCCTTGCATCACGGCGAGGAGCCCGGCCGCGCGGGGCATTACTGGCTGGCACGCCGCAACGAACTGATCGCACAGCGCAGCCCGGGTTTCGAAACGGAAATCTCCATCGTCGATACGCAGTTCGACCCCGCCAGCCCGCAGACGGACACGCTGAGCCTGACCGTCACCTGCACGAACCGGGACTTGCCTTCGACCCTGGCGTTTGGCCAGCCGGATGGCGATCTGTCGATGGAAGGCAGTTCCATCGCCCGCAACATCACCTTCCTGCGCAAGCCGACGCCGTCAATGCGGTTTGGCGGCGGGCGCGCGGCGCAGTGGCGGTTGATCTCGTTGCTGGCGCTCAACCATCTGTCGCTCGTGCAGAACGGTCTGCCGACGCTGAAAGAGATGCTGCGCCTGCACGACCTGCCGCGCAATGCGATCTCGGCGCGGCAGATCGAAGGCATCGTCGCGCTCGATTACCAACCGGCGACGCAGTGGCTGGCCGGCAAGCCGTTCGCCACCTTCGTGCGCGGCCTGGAGGTGCGCCTCACGCTGGATGAAGACGCCTTTGTGGGCACCGGCATGCACCGGTTCATCCGTGTGCTGGACCACTTCTTCGGCCTGTACGTCCACATGAACAGCTTTGTGCAGTTGATTGCGGTCTCGCGCCGCACCGGCAAGGAATTGGTCAAATGCGCACCCCGCAGCGGCGAATCGATCCTGGTGTGATCCGGCGGCTGCTCCAGCAGCCGCACCGGTACCAGTTCTTCCAGGCCGTGCGCCTGCTGGAGCAGCTGTTCGCGCGCGAAGGCGGCATGGCGCCAGAGCAGGCGCTGGCCACGCGCCTGAGCTTTCGCAACACGCTGTCGCTGTCGTTTCCGCCCAGCGAGCTGCAGCATATCGAGGCCGAGGGCATTACCGCCGAGATGCTCGAAACCGACGCCGCGTTCATCGCTGCACTGGAAGAGGGCGCGCTCGATTCGCTGGCGATCACGCCCACGTTCTTCGGCATGCTGGGCGGCCAAGGTGCCTTGCCGCTGCGCTACACCGAAATCGTGGCCGAGCGCGAAAGCCTCTGGCGCGACCGCGCTGCACGTGCGTTCTTCGACATCTTCTCGAACCGGGCAACGGCGCTGTTCTACCTGGCGTGGAAGAAATACCGCCTGCCGTTCCAGTACGAAGTCGACAGCACCAAGCATTACCTGCCGCTGCTGCTGTCGCTGGCGGGGGCCGCTGACAAGACGCTGCGCCGCGATCTTTCCACCACGCCGGGGCCCATCCTGGACGAAGCGCTGGCCGGTTATGCCACGGCGATCCGGCATCGGCCGGTGTCTGCGGCATACCTGCAGCGCGTGCTGTCGGATTACTTTCAGGCGCCGATGCGGGTGGAGCAGTTTGTCGGCGGGTGGTATCGCGTGCCGGCGTCGCAGTACACGCGGCTGGGCAGCACCAATAACCTCCTGGGCGCCACGGCGTTGGCGGGCGGGCGGGTGTGGCAGCGCGACCTGCGCGTGCGCCTGTGGGTCGGGCCGCTCAAGCGTGCGCAGTACCGCAATTTCCTGCCGGGTGCATCGGGTGCGCTGGCGCTGCGCAAGATGTTGACCATCCTGTGCGGCACCACGCTCGAGTTCGAAATCAAGCTGATCCTGCGCCAGCAGGACGTGACCGGCAGCACGCTGGACAACAGCAACGACGGGCGCCTGGGCTGGGACACCTTCCTGTGCTCCCGCCCCGCGCAGCAGGACCGCAGCGATGCGCAATACACGCTCGCGCCGCTGCATTGATACCGACACATTCATCGATTCTTCCGGAGCGCTGCCGCCATGGCCATCCCACTCAAAACCCTGATCGCCAAGCTGAATGCGACGAGCCGGCAAGCCGCCGAGCGCGCTGCGTCGCTGTGCATGGCGCGCGGCAATTACGAGGTCGATCTCGAACACCTGTTCCTGGCGCTGCTGGAAAACCGCCGCAGCGACTTTGCCGTGGCCGCCCGCGCCAGCGGCATCGACCTGGTCGCGCTGCAACGTGACCTGGAAGCCGAGATCGGCCGCTTCCAGACCGGCAATACGCGCACGCCGGCGTTCTCGCCGTATCTACCGAAACTGTTCGAGCATGGCTGGCTGATCGCCTCGCTCGATTCGCAAATCACGCGCATCCGCTCGGGCCATCTGCTGCTGGCGCTGCTGACCGAGCCTAGCCTGTCGGCGCTCGCGCAACGGGGCTCGCGCCTGTTCGGGCAGATTGAAGCCGATCGCTTGAAGCACGACTTCGATCGGCTGACCGCCGGTTCCGACGAGCAAGAGCAGGCCGTGGACATTACCGACGACGGCGCAGACGCTACGCAAGGCGAAGGCGGCAAGCCCGCCGCGGCGCTGACGTCCACTCCCGCGCTGGACCAGTTCACCGTGGATCTGACGCAATCCGCACGCGATGGCCGCATCGACCCCGTGATCGGCCGCGATGCCGAGATCCGCCAGGTGATCGACATCCTGATGCGTCGTCGCCAGAACAACCCGATCCTCACCGGCGAAGCGGGCGTAGGCAAGACCGCTGTGGTGGAGGGCCTGGCCCTGCGCGTCGCTGCCAACGATGTGCCGCCACCGCTGCAAGGCGTGACGCTGCGCACGCTCGACATGGGGCTCTTGCAAGCGGGCGCCAGCGTCAAGGGCGAATTCGAGAACCGCCTGAAGAACGTGATCGACGAGGTGAAGAAGAGCCCGAAGCCGATCATCCTGTTCATCGACGAGGCGCACACCATCATTGGCGCAGGCGGGCAGGCCGGGCAAAACGATGCGGCCAACCTGCTCAAGCCTGCGCTTGCACGCGGCGAGCTGCGCACGATCGCGGCCACCACGTGGAGCGAATACAAGAAGTACTTCGAAAAAGACGCCGCACTGGCGCGCCGCTTCCAGGTTGTGAAGGTGGAAGAGCCCAGCGAGCCTCTGGCGGCTGCCATGCTCCGCGGCATGGCCGGGCTGATGGAGCGCCACTTTGGTGTGCGCGTGCTGGACGAGGCGATTACCGAGGCCGTGCGCTTGTCGCATCGCTATATCAGCGGCCGCCAACTTCCGGACAAGGCCGTCAGCGTGCTGGACACGGCGTGCGCCAAGGTGGCGCTGGGCCAGAGCGCCACGCCCGGCGCCATTGAAGACGACCAGAAAGCGCTCGAACGTCTGCAGGGCGAAATCAATGCGCTGGAGCGCGAGCAAAGCGCCGGTGCCGAGCACGACACGCGCCTGAAGGCGCTGAACGAGCAGCGCACGGAGCTGGAACAGCGCGTCGCGCAGAACACCGAACGTCTGGCGCAGGAGCGCGCGCTGGTCGCTCGCATTCAGGCGCTGCGCGAGGCGCGCGAAAGCGGTACCGCCCAAGCCGGCGAGGAAGACGCATTGCCCGTGGCCGCCAACAGCGACGTCGTCTCGATCCCCAAGCGCAAGCGCGCTGCCGACAAAACGGGCGAGCAGGACGAACTGGCCAAGCTGCTCGCCGAGCTGCGCGCGCTGCAGGGCGAATCGCCCATGGTGCCGCTGCAGGTGGATGGCCATGTCGTGTCGGAAATCGTGTCGGCCTGGACGGGCATTCCGCTGGGCCGCATGGTCAAGGACGAACTGCGCACGGTGCTGAACCTCAAGCCGCTGCTGGCCGCCCGCGTGATCGGGCAGGACCACGCGCTGGATGCCATCGCGCAGCGCGTGCGTACCGCCACCGCCAACCTGGAAGACCCGAACAAGCCGCGCGGCGTGTTCCTGTTTGCTGGCCCCTCGGGCGTTGGTAAGACGGAAACGGCGTTGGCACTGGCCGACATTCTCTACGGCGGTGAACGCAAGCTCATCACCATCAACATGAGCGAGTACCAGGAAGCGCACAGCGTGTCGGGCCTCAAGGGCTCGCCGCCCGGTTATGTCGGTTATGGCGAAGGCGGCGTGCTGACCGAAGCCGTGCGTCGCAACCCGTACAGCGTCGTGCTGCTGGATGAAGTCGAAAAGGCTCACCCGGACGTGCTGGAGATGTTCTTCCAGGTCTTCGACAAGGGCGAGATGGACGACGCCGAAGGCCGCCCGATCGACTTCCGCAACACCATCATCATCCTCACGTCGAACGTCGGCTCGCAGGTCATCATGCAGGCCTGCCTGAACAAGCCTGCTGACGAACTGCCCGACACCGATGCGCTGGCAGAGCTGCTGCGCCCGACGCTCTACAAGGCGTTCAAGCCCGCATTCCTGGGGCGCATGAAGGTGGTGCCGTATTACCCGATTTCCGATGATGTGCTGGCCGAGATCATCACGCTCAAGCTGGGCCGCATCCGCGATCGCGTGGCCATCAACCACAAGGCGGCGTTCCAGTGGGACAACGCGTTGGTCGAATCGGTGCTCGCACGCTGCACGGAAGTCGATGCCGGCGCCCGCGCGGTCGACCACATCCTGAACGGCACGCTGCTGCCGCAGATTGCCGAATCGGTGCTGACACGCATGGCCGAAGGCGGCAGCGTCGAGAAGATCAAGGTCGGCGTTGGTAAGAACGGCGAGTTCAAGTACCGCATCAACTAAGTCGCTTCGCTGGAGCACATCATGGTCTCTCCGACCGAGTTGGCAAACCTGCTACGTGCGTCGTTCTCCCAGGCCGACAGGCTGCTGCGCCTGGAAACGCCGCTAGGGCCGAACGCGCTTCTGCCTGAAAAGGTGGACGTTGCTGAGCACATCGACGCAGGCGGCTTCCGAGTGGAACTGACGGCGCTGTCCGACAACGCGGACATCGATTCGGCCAAGCTGCTCGGCCAGCCCGTGCGGCTTGACTTGCTGACCCAGCAGAGCCGAAGCGCACTGCGGCCGTTCCATGGCCACGTCACGCGCTTCCAGCAGGTGGGGGCCAACGGTGGCCTGGTGCGCTATCGGCTGGTGATCGAACCGTGGCTCGCCTTCCTGCGCCATCGGCAAGACAGCTTCCTGTTCCAGGACATGTCGGTCATCGAGGTGATCGACAGCCTGTTTGGCGACTACCAGGGCCAAGGCCGCCTCGTGCCCGCCTGGCGCTGGGCCCTGCGCGACAGCGCGGTCTACACGCGCCGCAGCGTCATCACGCAATACGACGAAAGCGACTTCGATTTCGTCAAGCGGCTGCTGGCCGAAGAAGGGCTGTTCTATTTCTTCGAGCACGAAGCCAAAGACGGCGATGCACTGGGCGTGCACCGCATGGTCATTGCAGATTCGAATGACGTGTTTTCCGACAACGCACAGGCGAGCATCCGCTTTGGCCGCGCAGATGCCACCGCCACCGAAGACGTGATCGACCGCTGGCAAGGCGCCCGCCGTTGGCAGACCAATGCCGTATCGATTGCCAGTTGGGACTACCGCGCCAACGCCAAGCGCACGGCGCATCTCGGGGCGCAGCAGCAAAGCAACGACGGCCCGCAGCTGACGTTGCAAGACACCGATTACCCCGGTCAGTACTGGTTTGAAGACAACAACCAGGCACAGCGCGTCGCGCGGCTGATGATGGAAGCGCTGGAGCTACGCGACAAGCAGTTCGACGGCGAAGGTACGGCCCGCACATTGGCGACCGGCACGCGCTTCCAGTTGCTCGATCACTTCGATCATGACGATGGCGAGCAGCGCTTTGCTGTGCTGGCCGTCACCCACCAGGCGCGCAACAACTTTAACGACCGCTTCGGCCAGATGCTGACCGAAACACTGGGCACGCTGCGCGGCGGCGATGTGCTGGCCGCAGGCAGCAACCGCGGCGCAGGCGACGACGCGCCGTTCTATCGGAACCACTTCACTGTCGTGCGCGACAACGTGCCCGTGCGCCCGCAGCAGAGCGACGAGCAAGGCCGCGCGCTGCATCCACGCCCGACCGTCAACGGCAGCCAGACCGCGTTGGTGGTGGGTGCGGAAGGGCCCGTGCACACCGATCGGGACCATCGGATCAAAGTGCAGTTTCATTGGCAACGCGGCGCTCGGTCGGCCAGCCGCCAATCGCATCCGGCCGGCGACGACAACGCGCGTGCCAGCGCAGGCCTTGGCGCATGGGTGCGCGTGACCGCGCCCGTGGCCGGCCCGAACTGGGGCGGCGTGGCGGTGCCGCGCGTCGGCCAGGAGGTGCTGGTCGAATTCCTGCAAGGCGACATCGATCGGCCCGTTGTGGTGGGCGCCGCCTACAACGGCAGCGGCCAGACCGACGCGCAATACAACCAGAACCAGGCCGGCGCAGCCGGCGCCACCGGCAACGCGCCGGCGTGGTTTGCCGGCGACAACAAGAGCCAGGGCGCCTACGCCCACAACGCAGTGCTGTCCGGCATCAAGACGCAGGCGCTGGCCGGCAGCCAGTCGGGCTCGTCGGGTTACAACCAACTCGTCTTCGATGATTCCGAAGGGCAGGGCCGCACGCAGCTCAGCACCACGCAGGCGGCAAGCGGCCTCGTGCTCGGCCATCACAAGGAACAGATCGACAGCGCGCGGCAGGCCGATCTAGGCCACGGAGCAGCGCTCGCGACGGACGACAGCGGCGCCGTGCGCGCCGGTGCCGGCCTGCTGCTCACCGCGCACAGCGCGAGCACCAGCGCCTCGCTGCAGGACAGCGAAGCTGCCGCCAGCCAGATCGATGCAGCGAGCGACCTCGCCGAATCCCTCGCCGACGCGGCGCAGAAGCAGAAAGCCGGCCTGGCCGACGAACCCGCCGCCAAGGAACTCCCCGCGCTCAAGCAACTGCGCCACACCACCGAAGTGCTGCGCCACACCGAGAGCGCGGGTGAAGGCGCGCAGGCCGTTGCCTACAGCGAACCGCATCTGCAAGTCTCGGCGCCCAAGGGCATCGTCACAACAACACCGGCCGATGCAGTGCTGGTCGCGGGCACGCAGGCCACGTTGATCGCCAAGCAAGACACCAACGTCGCCGCGGGCGGCAATCTCTCAGTGGCGGTGACCGAGGGGCTGAGCCTCTATGCGCACGGCAAATCGCTCGGGCAGGCCGGGGATGCCGCACCGGGCATCGCCATGCATGCCGCAAGCGGCAAGGTGGGGCTTTCGAGCCTCAAGGGCGAGAGCCATCTCGTGGCCGAGAAGGCTGTGACGGTTGCCTCCACGCAGGGCAACGTCACTGCTGAGGCGAAGCAGCACGTGCTCGTCAATGCGGCCGGTGCGCAGATCAAGGTGACGAATGGAACGATTGAGCTGCATGCGCCTGGGATGGTGACGTTTAAGGGGGCGGGGCATCGGTTTGTGGGGCCGGGTGGGGCGGGGGCCGACAACAGTTTGGCGGGCGGTAATCTGAAAGGCTGTAGTCCAGCAGCAGAAGGCGCGGCCCGCGAGCAAAGCGCACTCGTACCACTGGGTTAAAGGCACCATGACTGAGGAGCTTTGGGCGCACGCGGCACAGGTAAGCCACGCGTTGCATGCGAGCGTGATCGCAAGACCGCAGGCGGATTGTCTGCTGTTGATTGACACCGTGCCGCGAGCGGTGGCGGAAGACGACGTATTGTGGGAGGGCTACTCGCGAAGCGGAAACGAGCGCGTCCAACTCGCCCATCCCGGCATCGATCCGTCGCATTACCCGATGCTGTTGCCGCTACATATTACGAAGTTCAAAGACAGTCTTCTGCTTGAGCAAAGCGTTCAGAGGGCAATTGAGGAGTTGCCCTCGCAGGTTCTGCGGGCCGGGTCGGGCCGTCAGATAAGTGGGTGGCTAACGAGTTCGCAGCCCGTGCGGAATGTGGCGCGCCACTTGGCATCCAGCATGCTTCATCGCGTTCCCCACCTCGGAGGGCTCGCCTGGTTGCGCCTGCAAGATCCTGCCGTGCTGTGGTGGCTGTGGTCATTTCTTTCTCCGACCCAGCGCGCGGCTCTGCTGGGCCCCATTGACACATTCTGGTTGCTGGATCCGGCTGGCAGGCTGGTTGAACTGCGGGCCGAAGGCGTTGAAGCCAAAGGTGCTCAGGGGCGACTGACGTTGAGCACGGAGCAGTGGCAAGACGTTGATTCCATCGCTTCGTTAAACATCGCGATCCGCGAGTGGGGGCATGCCCAGGCAGTCGGAGCACGGTTCGACTCCTTCTGCGCCGCTGCACTCGCTGCCATACGGCGGGCGCGCAACGCTGGCTTCAATGACAGACACGATCTTGCTGCGTATGCCCGATGCGCGTTGGAAATTCACCCGGAATTCGACTCACATCCGCTGGTCCAGCGACGGCTGGCGCTGCGGGGTGAGGGCGCCTATTTCACGAGCTTGATCGACGACCTGGAAGAGCATGACTGGCAACGCATCGCGAATGAGTGTGGTGTCGTCCTCGTCGACTGAAGTGCCATCTGCCAGTTTCGCCAAAACCACTCAGAGAATCCCATGCCGCCTAGCGCACCGCCAGCCCAATCTTGCGACCAATGCAAAGCGACCGGCTTGCCTATCTTGCCGGTTCGATATGCCGTCGTCCCCAAGAACGTCAGTCCTGCGTTGCCCGGCTGGGTTAGTGGTGACCGTGTGAAGACTGTGCCGTTGGGGGGGGACTTTCAATACGCGTTGCGTACCTTGCGTACTGGCTATCTATATCTGTTCTATGACAAGAACGCGCGTGGTTCCAAGCAATGGGAATGCTATTCGGTTGGCGAGGACGGTAGCCTGACGCGCCAATTCGATCCCAAGTCCGCCCAACCGCAAAGCACGCCGGTACTGCGATGCTCGCGCCACGGCGCCAACAACACGCAGGTGCATTACCTTGTGATCGAGCAGCCCGAGAAATGTGGTGCGACCTGGATTGCTTTTAGCGAGCACAAGTGGAGCGACGAGACGCTCGCAGAGTATGAGACGAACAGTAAGCTGCGCAACAAGCGCATGCAGACCATTCACCCGGGAGCGATGGCCGCTGGGGCAAAGCACAGCCATGGCCAGATCGCCGGCAAGGCTGTGCTTGAAGCCGTGCTTGAGTACGCGTCAACGCCTAAGGACCTGCTCCCATTTGATCCCCCTGTGGGTAACTTGAGCAACGAAGACGGTACCTGCCAAAAGGCCGACAAGCTCGAGCAGATGAGTACCCGCTATCCGTGGCATCTGAGAACTGGCATGGCGGAGAGTACGGCCAAACACATGGAGCATCGCGGAAAAGGCACCGGCAAGCCGAGCGAGCCTCATGTGTTGGCCCTGTGGGATGCCGTGGGCATCACGCATGAACTCAACGGCTTCAGAAACGACGCAGCCGGATGGATTAAAAAGTACGGCGATGAACGTGAGCTCCAGATCAGCGCGTTCAATGCCATCGAAGGCACCAAGAGGGCCATGGAGCAAGGGGCGGCGGATCGGGTGCGCGATTTCAATGCAGTCTCGCAGTCTTCGCCCACCAACGAGATGATGCGGTTGCGCGCACCCATTGTGAAGGCTACGCGCGACGCTGCTTCGGCCCAAGCGTTCTCGCAGCAGTACTACGCGCTCAGCCAGAGCTACCGCAACGGTGATATCAGCCTGGAGGAACTGCAGGCGCGCCGTGCCCCCTTGGTGCAGCGCTACGCGAAAGACCCTGCCGAGTTGCAAGCGGCCCTGGCACGGGAAGACGACATCAAACGCGCCTTCAAGCGTGGCGATCAACAAGAACAAGCCCGCGCCGCTGCCCAAGCCTGGCCGAAGTACAAGGAGCACATCGACGGCGGCGCATTGGAGCGCTTCAAGAAAAACTGGGACAGGCTGCTGACCCAGGCCAACAAGGTCATTGACCAGCGCACGGAAGCCTTGATTAGCTGGCTGGAGGCGCCGCTGTTCATCGACACCCTGGAAGATTTTCATCGCACCAGCGAAGTGGATGGCGTGCTGTTCGAGGACTGCGTTGGCGAAGCCATTTTCGGTATGGGCTCCAGTGCGGCGGGGCAAAAGAAGATCGACGTCTGGATCAAAGAGGCCAAGGCCAGCCTCGACACCAACTTGCTGTGGCGGGCCATCGCGCTGAACCAGCAGGAAGGCCTGGCTGACATCGATGAGGCGTTGAGCATGATCTATAGCGGCCCGCAGCCGTTGAGCGGACAGACCTGGGCGGGCGTAGCCGGGCACATCAAATGGAACAAAATCGCCGACCTGGGTAAAAAATCGCTCACGGCGTTCAACACGCAGATGAAGGCGCTCGACCCGAAATCAGGCATCCGGCCGGTGCAGCGCATGCGCGGGCTGGAGAAGATATTTCTTTCTGTTGGCGGTAGCTGGCTCAAGCCGCTGACGGGGACCGTGGATACCGTCAACGAATTGGCCTTGCGCACCCTGTTGTTGGCGCGCAGCGGCGTGTCGGCCGAGGCGGCCAAAGCTGTAGCGGTGCAGGACGCGATGCACTACGCGGCCG
Organism: Ralstonia pickettii; assembly: GCF_030582395.1. Classification (NCBI taxonomy): domain Bacteria; kingdom Pseudomonadati; phylum Pseudomonadota; class Betaproteobacteria; order Burkholderiales; family Burkholderiaceae; genus Ralstonia; species Ralstonia pickettii. Next base: position 802,238 of record NZ_CP104382.1, on the reverse strand, counting down.
ACCGGCAGATGCTCGTGCGCCGTCTGATGAACCAAGACTACTACCTGAGCCAGGCGGCGCAGGCCGATTACGAAGCGCGTGCAGCCAAGTGGAAGGCGCTCCGCGCAAACGTGGAAGTGCCTGACGCCAGCAAAGGAGGCAGCTTTAATGCTGCACGCGATGCGCGCATGGCGCTGATTGTGGCAGTGTTCGAGGCATTCAACCTGTACAAGGCCCGTCAGCAGGCCGCCAAGAGCCCCAGGAGCGAGAAGGCCCAAGCCACCTTGGCTGCGGCCAAACTTGCCACGGTGGCCGCGGCTCTCGATGTGACGAGCAACTGGGTCAAGGCGTTGGCTGGGGCCGGGGACCGGGCCGTGGGCTACCAGATGCTCAAACTTGCGGGTGGGGCGCTGAGTGCTACGGCTTCGGGGTATGGGGCGATGCTGGATTTTCACGAAACCGGAGCGAATGAGAGCAGTGCGGACTACAGAATGATGATCCTGTTCGGTATTCGAGGAACATTTCAGGCTACGAGCGCAGTTCTTTCTTCTCTCACGGCGCTTTCCTATTGCTCCCCCCTCATTGAAACCTTCGGCAAGAGATTCGGTGAACGGCTGATTGCCAAGGCATTGACCACCGCCGCTACCCGGCTGCTGCTGGCGCGCGCGGCCCTGGTCTTCGCCAGCCTAGAAGTGTCGATCTTCGTTCTGGCCATCACCCTTATCATCTGGTCCTTCGAGGATGATGCCTTGCAGAAGTGGTGCGACCGCTGCGCTTTCGGCTTGAAGCGGGCGCAACTGCAAGACAGCTACAAGACGGCCGAGTCGCAGCTTGCCGCCTTCAACAAAGCCTTGACGGGGGCGGAATGAGCGATGGACTGGAACTGATCTCGGGCATGGTCAGGGGCCTGACGATTCACGATGGCGAACAAGCTTTCTTGAGCGAAGCACAGCAGGGCTCTGGTGCGGCTGTGGCCGCTGGTCTTGCGACGGCGGGGCTGGCTGGAGCCGCTGCGGGCGCTGGCTTGGCGGCCACATCCACAGGTGACGCGGTGCAATTCTTTACTTGCCAGTTGGGCGAGCGCACCGTGGCAGGTGGCTTCAGCAAGGTGACGTTCAAGAATGGGGATGAAGTCTCGTTTGTGGTTGCGCGTCAGCCACGTGCACCAGATCGGGCCTTGGCCGCCATCAGGCCGAGGGACCACACACTATGGATGAGTTTGCATTGCTCACGGGGTGTGCGAGCGCATAGGCGCTTTGCGTATGGAGTTTTTTTGCGACTGGTAGTGGGTTTGCCCGTATTCTTTTGTGCCAGCTATTTGGCATCAAGCCTGTTTTCGTTTGGCCCCAAAATCGATGCCGGAACATTTCACATTGTGTTGCCGATGTTTTCTACATTCGGGGTTGTAGCAGCGATTTACTATGGCCTTCGCTTCTACTTCCAATGGCGCCCCGTTGCTCAGCAAGCCGAACGTATCTTTGCCGTCCTCGGCTACCCCAATCCTTCACGCGTCGATCTGCCGCGCGACCACAAGCGTTACAGCAAGGCCCGCGGCATAAAATGGCCTTACCTCAGCGATGGGCCATGGATCTACCACTATCTTGATCCGCATGAAGAACGCGGCAGGGCAACAAGGCCTTGACAGGGACAGAATGAGCGAAGGGCTGTCGGCTAAAAGACAGCCAAGGAACAAGGCGAAAAATTGTCGGCTGCTTTGGTCAAAATGCGTTTCCGATAAATGAGCGTCGAGCAACGGCCTGAAGGGTTGGTAAAGCTGACGGGCACGATAAAGAACTACAAGGTGACCCGTGCAGAAGCGAGTTTCGTGTTTACGGAGGCCGATCGGGACAAGCTCGGAGTGGTCGCCATTGCTGCGGGCATCGCGGGGTTGAGTGGACCCGCGATCGCGACAGCAGCGTCCGCATCGAGTGAGGAGGAACATGCTGATTACGTCGAATTTGACCTTGACGGCGATCCGGTCAAGGGCTGGGTCTGGCGCAGTCCTTTCAAAGAAGGGGACAAAGTCGAAGTGGCCGCCGAATGGCGTAATGACCACTATGAGACAGCTGGCATTGCGAGACCAGAGGACCGCATCATCGCGTTGTACCCGCATTGCTCTCGGGGTAAGGCCCGGCATATCAAGAATGCGGTGAAGTGGTGGGTTATAGGCGTGGCTGGGATACTTGTGGGACTAGGGGCGCCGATACTGGGAATCATGCTGCTGCTCGTCGAGTCGCCGCAGAATTTGCTGCACGACGTTTTCCCGTACGGCTTTTTGGCCATGAGCGCAGGGTTCTATGCGTTCTTCGGCCTGATGACCATTAGCCTCGCCAGAAAATGGATGCCATTTGTACGTCTGACGGAGAAGGTTTGCCGCACGCTGGGCATTCCCGATTCCGGGAACGTCGATCTGGTCAAGTCGGCCAAGCTCCAACGCAAGCCGGATGACCCGGGCGAATACGGTACCTTCTACTTCAGATACTGATGCGTTGGCAGGCAACCAAAAACGGGGGTCCGGCCGGTACAACTCGGAAAGCGGTTACGCAAGCAAGCCAACCGCCGCGCGCCCGGTTTTTGGCTCGAGAAGCAGTTTCCGCTCGTTTGTGGACGGTCAACGGTTCCATCGCTCATCTGGGGCCGCCGCGACATGAGGGCGTGCCTTACAAGTCAAATCTAGTGGGTGGCGTGCAAAGGGAAATAGAGGTTGAGCGTGATGAGGATGCCGGCGTAGGTATCTAAGCATTGGAATACAAACCGATCATACGAACAGCATCACGACCGAAAGTAAGCGGCTCGATGCCTACAAAAACGCGTGGCTTTGCAGCCGAGCAGCATCAGGCGCCATGCTCGAGTTTTTCGACCAGTACAGAAAACCACGAATTGCCCATGTTGGCCCCCGATGGAAAAAGCACGCTCCAAACTGCAACCCCAGATCCACATTTGGCATGAAGATCTGCCTTTGCCAACCGCGGCAATTGAGGCCGGGGACAGGAACGTCCAACCTGACCCGGGCTTTGATGTCCGCTACGTCGATGCGAATGTGTTGGAGTTGTCACGAGCAACATCAAGCGAGCGCGGCATGGCTTTGATGTTCGGCGGCGGTGTATCCATTGGATACGTTGCGATGCTGCCGTTCTTTGTCGAGATGTATAGGGATGGGAACCCAAAAGAAGCCCCGATCATGGCATCTTTCCTGGTGTTGATGCTGTTGGTGCTAGCGGTGCTCCTGATCAACATGATCAAAAAAGCAGTGAGGACGCCGCTTGATTTACCGATCTTGTTTGACAGAAGCAACCAGAAAATTTTCGCGCTGGAATATCTAGTGAAACCCAATCCATTTGCGAAATGGGAAATGGTGATCATGGAGCTCGACTGGCCGCGTGTCGAGGCCGCAATCGGAAAATTTTATAAGTACAAAACAGTTTGGTACGGATTAATTCTGGCGCAATGCGAGCAAGGTACGACCAAACTCGAGGGCCGGATCATATTGAAGCAGGATGTGAGCGCTCCAATGGAGCTTCATCACATGTGGGCGTACATCCGTTGCTACATGAATGAAGGGCCTGAACGGCTTCCAGAGGTCCAGCCAATTCCGCGCGACGTCAATTTCAGGCGCTGTCTGTTCGGGTCTTTTCCGTTGCTCGATCCGACAGAGGATGGGCGCCGCCTTCGCGCCCGCATGGGGCGCACCGAGTTGATCGTCTCGGTAGCCGCTGCAAGTGTCTTTGCGTTGGGGCTGTTTTGGTTGTTCCTGCCCGTTGGTGTGTTCGAGTACATCGCACAGCGGCTCGCCCCGAAACCGAGGTGGCCTGCGGAGGTCATTTCAAGAATTCCTGCGCTGCGCGAGTCAGTAGCGAATCCGGCGTAGTGTTTTACGCGCTGGGCCACTTAAGCCCGTCACGCATCAAGTGACCTCCCGGCGTTGGCTGCTGGAGTTCATCTCTCATTTGACGAGGCACTGACGGAGGCCAGATAACGCGTCCGTATTGTTACTTTCGCCTTCCGTTGCAATTTAGAAATGCTCGAAATATCCGAATCCAACGATGTTCACATTTGAAGCCGCCTTTCATCGCTATCGGCGCAAGCACGGCATGATCAAGGCCCTTGAAGACTATGCCGATCTGCGCGATGCCCCCATGCAGCATGCGCTTGATGTCACCGGGTCTGATCCCGCCATCCTGTGGCCTCCTGAGCCCACAGTCCTCGACTTCAATGAGCACTTCCTTGAACTGAGTAATCTGCGCGACGATGAACTGCCGCGCTGGATTGGCTTGATCATCGTTGTGTGCTTCATGCCGCTATGTTTGCTGTTAAGCGCGGGGACGCTGTGGTTCTTGTGGGATATCGCGTTTGTTGGCGATTCGCAGATGCCATTCCCGCCGAACTCCATCAAGGAGCTCGAGGTGCTCTTGGGAATGTTGCTCGTCGCGGTGCTATGCGTACCCATGGCATCCCTGCTCTGGCGCGAGTTTCAAAGCTACGTGTTCACGGCGCGCTGCGCGCGCTATCGCTTCAACCGAACAACAGGGAAGGTGTACGTGTTGCGGCCCGGGCGGTGGGGCGGCAACGCAGTACTCGACTGGTCACGTGTCCAAGCCCACGTACATTGGGTGCCGCCGGCCGAATCTGAGCAAAGCCAAGAATACGCGACCGCGCTCAACGATCGGGCTCATGAGCTCCGAAGAGAGGCGAACTGGTCGCGGCAAAGCGGCAGCGAAGTGGATGGCAGTATTGCGATCACAGGGCTGCTGGATTTGATCACTGGCTTTAGCGTGCCAGCTTATGACTTGTCGGACGAAGCGCGCGAGAAGCGGCGCAAGATGGGTTACAAAGGTTGCCTGCTTCTGTACTGGCCGCCGCTGGACGCAGCAGACCCGCAACGACGTGGAGAGGACCTGATCTGGGTTGGCCCGCGCAACAGTGGCGAGCATCTCTGGCGCTACATACAGACGTTCATGCGGAAGGGCATGGACGCCGTGCAAGCTCCCGCCATGCCAGGCGAATGGCTACACAAAGGCCGCAACCCCGACAAAGTACTCAATTGGCTGGCGGAATGCCTGTGCTACTGGCCGGTCTTTCCTGTGGGGTGGAACAGCGAGGTTGGCCAGGTCAGGCGGGAAAACGGTATCGGACCAGAGCAGCCGCTCACCTGGCCGGCCAAGCTACCTGAAGCGGTCTGAGCGGCCGATGTTCGCAGAGACCTCTAGGGCCACCTGTAGGGAGTGGGGTCACATGAAGATTTAGAAACAATCCCCCCAACCGCCCCAAGCCTGCGTAGCATCTCCACCGTCCGCCCCGCGCGCGCGGACGTCTCCTTCACGCACGCTGATATGAACGCACTGTCCCGCCTCGCCGCCGCTTCTGCTGTGGTCGCGTTGCTCGTCACGCCCGCCTTCGCTCAGGACGACACCCCGTTGCAGGTTTCGTACCGCCAGGTGCTGACCGAATATTTCAAGGACGCGCCGACCGCATCAAAGAAATACGACGGTCGCCGCCTGGTTTTCAAGGGCCAGGTCTATCCGTTGTCCGACGACAGCCTGAACACGCTGGCCGTGACGGAAGATCTGAAGGTGGGCGCGCCGTTCCAGGACGATCAGCGTGACGCGCTCAAGGCGCTGTTTCCCGATCACAAGCTTGCGGCGTACAAGCCCAGCAAGGACATCCCGCTGGACTGCTTGAACCGGCAGTTCGTTGGCCTGACGCTGGCGCTGGCGGATTGCCGCGTCGGCAAGCCCTGATTTTCGTATTGCATTCCGGTTTCGTTTTCGATCATGGCCACTCTTCCGTTTGACCAATTGCTCGCTCCGCTGCCCGGGGCACAACCGTGCGGCGAAGACATGCTCTTCTCTGCAGAATTCGACAGCATCCAGGATGCGCGCCGGTTTGATGACCCGTCACTCGATCAAGGTGAGTGGGTCACGGAGATCAAGGAAGCGGATTGGCGCGCCGTCATCGCCGAGAGCACGTCGCTGCTGCAGAACCGCACGAAGGATCTGCGCCTGGCCGCATGGTTGGCCGAGGCGTTGTCGAAGGAGCGTGGCTTTGCCGGCCTGCGCGAGGGCTACGAATTGATCGCCGGATTGTGCGAGCAGTTCTGGGAGCACCTCTATCCGCTGCCGGAAGCGGATGATCCTGAGGCCCGCACCGGCAGCATGGCATGGCTTGCGACGCGTTCGAGCCAGCTCATTCGCGAGGTGCCGCTGGTGGAGGCGGGCAAGGGCGGCTACAGCCTGATCGATTGGGAAGTCGCGACCAGCCTGGTCGAAGCCATCCGCCGCGATCCGGAACAGGCCGACGAGCTGTCGCGCGGAAAAATCACGCAGGAGCAGTTTGAATCCGCACGACGGGCCACGCCGCCTGCGTTCTACAAGACGCTGCACGACGATGTGGTCGGCTGCGGCGCCGCGCTGCTGCGGTTGGAGTCTGTGCTCGACGCTCGGGCGGGTGATCACGCGCCGAGTTTCCGCCCTGCGCGCGAAGCCTTGCAGGCGGTGCGCGCGTTGGTGGAGCGCTTCGGTGGCAAGCCGGAGCCCAAGCCAACCGCCGTGGAAGCAAAGGGCGCTTCGCAACCGGCGACGCAGTCTGCCGCCGGCACCGTCATCGAAACGATGGTTTCCGGCCCCATCCGCACGCGCGCCCAGGCGCTGAACCAGCTGCGCGATGTGGCCGAGTTCTTCCGCCAGACCGAGCCGCACAGCCCCGTTGCCTACCTCGCCGCACGTGCCGCGAAGTGGGGCGACATGCCGCTGCACGCCTGGCTGCGCACGGTGGTCAAGGACGATGCGACGCTGTCGCAGATCGAGGAGCTGCTGGGCCTGGGCGATCCGCCATCGGAAAGCGCCAGCTGAGCGGGCTAACTGCTCGAACAACCGCCGCAGCCGCTGGATCCGCAGCTACTCGAGCTGCAGCTGCTGGAGCCATTGCTGCTTGAGCTGCAGTTGCTCGACGTGTCGGCTCCGGAGCCGCCAGAACTGGCGCCGGCGGGTGGTCCCAAGATCGATCGGTATCCGGCCCATGCTGTGTTGGCCAGCACGCTGGTGCCGCCAAACGCAGTCAGCCACAGTAGATCGTGCGTTGACAAACCTGAACGTGGCCCCTGCTGGCCGCGCTGCCGATAAACATCGAGCGCAGCGTTGGCGCCCGCGGTGGGACCGGCACGGCCCACGCCGATCAGTCGCGCCGTCACCCACCAGTAGACGATTCCGAACAGCGCCATCTCCATCAGCAGCCAAATAACCGGGCGCCCTCGCGACAAGCCCACAAAGGCCTTCATCACACCGAGCCACAGCGTCGCCAGCACAATGGCCCACGCTGCGAGCGTCGTTCCGCGCATCGCGCCGCGGGTCCACATCCATCCCTCGCTGCGTAGCCGGTCTGTCATCTCGGGTGCATCGTCGACGAGCCGATCCTGGAAGTTCGGCCATGGCGAGCGCTGCTGCGTTTGCCGGGCGAGCCATGTCCATGCGCTGACGTCGCGCTCTGGGGGGCGGTCCTGGTTCGCGACCACGTAGGTGTTGCGGTCTCGTTTTTTCTTTGCTGGAGGGACGATGCGGATCGCTCCTGCATCCAGCAACGTCAAGGCCGCAACCTGCGCCATTCGCGTCGCATCGCCGGCGATCAGCGCGGCTTCGGCAGGTGTCAGCTGACGCGGTACGCTGCCACCCGCGGCCCCCCAGGGGTTCCGGCTGTAGGCAGCGCGATGCAGGCCCCGGATCAGCAGACACGCCATCACGCACACACCCAGATAGAACGCGAGAAAGCGTGGCCCTGAATAGCTCAGCACATGAACATCCGAGGCGACATTCGTGGTGATTGCGATGAGGCTGACGGCGATCACAAGCCATACGGATGGCATGAATGAGCGCGCTGTGGATGCGGGCGGCGGCATGACCGGCTCCGGCGCATGCCGTGTGGGGACGACAGTTTCCGGGGCCTGGGCTGCCTCGGGCTGCTCCGGCCGCGGCCAGACATCGGCCGGCGGCGCCTCGCCGAACGTGCGCCGATAGCTTTCCAGTGTTTGCGCGTAATGCTGCGCGTAGGCGTCGTCTTCGTCCGGCGCGCCAATCCCGGGCGCATGATGCAGCGGCGCGCGCAGTACTTCGCCGCAGAACACCGTCCAATACTCTTTCGAATATTGCAGATGGAGGTGCCAGGCGGCATCGATCGCTTCGGAAGGTGTGACAGGGTGCCCTGCAAACACCGCCAGATACGCGAAGCGCTTGTATTCCTCGATGACAGTCAGCGTATATAAACGCGACCACCCTTCAGTCTCCGCCAGACGTTGGCTGAACGGCACTGGAGCATCGGGCGCGTCCGGAGAATACTCGCTCAGCCGACGCAGGCAGGCTTCCCGATCGGCTTCGGTCGGGGCGGAATCGGGCAGGGTCGATGGGGCGGACGGTGTCATGTGCGTTGCTGTCAACCGTTAATGCCTACTTGCTGGGAGGACACTGCGCGCTTGCATGCACCTAGCCGCGAACGACTAATTCTCTTCATGTCGCTCCAACGCTTCAAATACCGCACGCTCACAGCGGCCGAAGTCAAAGCTGCGCAGGCGGAGATGGCGGTTGCCGTATTCACCAGCCGCCATCATTTCTGGGATGGGCCGCAGGGGCCCCGCCATCAGGCGGATCAGGGCATAGACAATCAGAAACAGCACAGGCACTGACAGAAAGACTCCTGTTATCAGGGCCATAAGGATGCCTGCCTCTTCCAAATCGAATTCACCCCCGAGCAATCCCACAATCGTGACAAGCACAAGCGTGCCAACCGCCACGCCGACTATGCTCATCAATTGACTGAAACCTTCTGTGCGACGCGTCAATAGCGTATCCAAAGGCTCGGGAAAATTTCGGGCGCGCTGCGCGATGTAAACAGTTTGCGCCGCCTCGTATCCTTCGAGGCGCAACCCCCAAGCTGAGAAGACTTCTCCATCCCGCCACCCCGCGGCACGCATACGCATCCCGTTAAGCCCCGCGAAATAGGCGGCGTTGGATGGCACAGGCCGGTCCGTCATCTGATACTCACAAAAGTGAATGACTTGCCCGCCGATCAGCGTAATCACGACGGGCGTCACGCGGTAATAGCTGTCCTCGCGATCATCGTGACCGTGGTAGTCGGGCGTGGCCCGCGCCTCAGCCGCGAGGAACAGCCCCATTCGCTGGTACGCATCGAACGCAGCATCGCCCACGAGGACGCCGTCAATGACGCCGTCAATAACCACGACAGGCGGCCCTTGCCGCAGACTGGCGAGCCAATGCACAAGCTGCTGCCATGCCCACACAAGATGGCACCACAACCACCAGAAAGGCTCGAGAAGCGGCGAGAATTCGGCAACAGGGAAGACGGATATCCGGGTGGGTTCAGAATACGCGGTCTGAATCCGATGTTGGCGGTGCCGCCCGTCACTTTCCCGCGGAGGTGCAGCAGGCGACGGTTCGCGCAACCGTGCCCGCCGACGAGCGTCCTCCCGCCTCACTTGCTCGCCCGAAACTCGATCCGCCGATTCCGCGAGCGGCCTTCATCGGTGTTGTTGGCCGCCACGGGCTGATCCGGCCCCACGCCCATCGCGGTCAGCGTGCCTTGCTCGGCGCCCTTGGCGATGAGGTAGTTCTTGACCGTCTCGGCGCGGGCCTGGCTCAGGTTGAGGTTCAACGCTCGGCTGCCGGAGTTGTCGGTGTGGCCGACGATTTCGATCTTGCGGCCGTTCAGGCGCGGCAGTACGGCGGCCATTTCATCCAGAATCGCGCGGCCCTTGGGGGTGAGCGTGGCGCTGCCGGTTTCAAACTCGATGATGCGGTTGGCCAGCGTCTGGTCCAGCAGCCCTTGCTCGGACACGGCCGCTACGCGCAGCCCATTCTTGATCGTGTAGCTCTGGCCCAGCGCCGTCGCCATGTCACTGGTCAACTGCTGGCGCTGCGCCTCGTTGCCGACGTCGCCATGTAGCGACACCTGCGTGCCGTCGATGTTCAACTGCCCGCGATTGACTTGCTTGATGGCCGGCGACAGGATTTTTTGCACATTGGCCGACCAGTTGGGCGGCGACACCACGTTGCCCACTTCGATCTGGTCGACCACGTTGGCGCTGCCGTACAACTCGCGCAGCTTGGCCAGCACGGTTGCCTTGGTGGCTTCGTCCGGCACCATGCCGCCGGCCACGACCTGGCCCGGCACGGGCGCGGCATCGCCCGCTGCGGCATGCGCGGGCAGGGCACTTGCCAGGCAGGCCAGCATGGCGGCGTTCGTCACCAGTGTTGCAGGCCGGAAGCCGCGCTTGATTGCATCCAGACCCATGTTCATTCTCCGATGAAGACTTCGCGGAAGGTATCGACCGCCACGCGCAGCGACAGCTGCGGTTGATCCAGGTAACTCACGAACTTGGCCAAGCCGTAATCTCCGCTGACGTGCTGGTCGACCCATTCCGGATCGTCGATGTTGATGTTCTGTTCGGCATACGCCAGTGGGGACATCACACTGTGCAACGTGCGTGACGAGGCGCCGTTGAAGCCGATGACCAACCGCTCGGCGCCATTGATATCGCCCAGGAACAGCGACAGCTCGAAGTCCGCCCGCTGCAGGAAGCGCGACACCAGCTCGAGCCAGAAACTCGCAACCAGGCTGCGATAGAGCGGGTCTGCCGGCAGCGGCAGCGTGAGCCCTTTCTCAAGCCGCGACGAGCCATTGGCCATCACAGGCTGCAGCAAGGTGCCAAGCGCGAGCAGGGTGCGGCGCAGACGGATGTTGTGGCCCTCAGCGCGCAGCATCTGCTCAAGGCCGGCGACGGTCTGGAAGTCGATGAAATCCGAAAAGCTCGCGTCGTGCGACTGCGTGCTGGTGCCGCCCGTGCCGGTCTCCACGCCGTGCTGCCCTTCGGCCAGCAGGCGCAGGCCTTCAGTGGCGTCGGTGGCGGTGCCGAGCGAGAGCATCTGCTGGCCGGCGCGTGTCCAAAGCCGGGCGAGCGCAATCGGGCTGCGGGCGATGAAGTTGATCGGGCGCTCGACCTCCATGGCCGCCGCCGTCAGGAACGGAAACCGGCGCGAAGACAGATCGCTGCTGGCCATGAGCGTGCCCGCAATGGCGAGCTTGCTCTGCGAGCCGAGAAACGCAAACTGCACCGGCTTCCAACTGTCATAGGTCGACTTCCAGTCCGGGGCTTCGGCCAGCAATTCCATGCCTTGCGCCAGCCAGCGGTCCAGCGTGTCGAGCAGCTGGACGTTGTTGGCGCTTTTGACGAAGTCACCGCGAGACGGAAGCTTGCCGAAGTACGAAAGCTGCAACTGGGTCTGGCTCATTGCGCCGTCCCTCCTTGCTCTTCCGTGATGTTGTGGCGTGCGGCCTGTGTAGACACGGCCGCTTGCGCGGCAGGCGCCGTGCCTCCGGGCGCTGCCGGAGCAGGCGGCGTCAGGGTGTTCTGCGGTGCCGATGCATCGGCAATCGACGTCGGCAGGCGCAAGCCGCGCAGGCCTTGGCCTTGCGGCGAATCCGATGCCGTCGTGCCGCCGGCCTGCGGGCTGCTGATGATGCGCAGGCTGATAGATACCGTCAGGTTGTCCTTCGTCCAGAACAAATCGAATGCGCCGTCCGGACGACGCTTGCGTTGCGCTGTCGCAATCAGGCGCTCCAGGCCGAAGCGGCCGGGCTCGTTGAGCAGCTCCACCGTGCGGCCGTCAAACGTGGTGGCCGTCACGCGCGCACCCGGGGTGCCTTGCGGATTGGGCCACACGAAGTTGGCCCACTGCGGCGGCGTGTTGCGATAGCGCAGTTGCTGCCCGTCGATCTCGATCGTGTATTCGGTGGCGCCTTGCGACGGCACCGGCAGGATCTGGAACACGGTCTGCGGCGCTGCGGCTGCGGCACCGCCAGCACCACCGGCGGCACCACCCGTGAGCGGCGCGATCCAGCGGGTGAAACCCGTGGTGAACTCGGGCACAAACGCGATGCCCAGGTCACCCCAAGTGCGGGAGGCGATCATGTCGCCACGGCGCACCGACAGCGGACCGATCGTCGTGCTGGCGAACTTCGCGATTGCGCCGTCCGGACCGAACACCTGGCCGATCTCAGCCGCGCTGGCCTCGATCTTGGCGTTGGGTGCAAACGGGTACTTGTCGGCCAGCGTGGTGGCGAACGGCTGATACACCTGGGCGTTCCAGACCTTGTTGACTTCCGTCGTGGCCGGGCGGATCGCCACCGCATACGACTGCAGCAGCGGGCGCACCAGCAGCGGACGCAGCGTCGCGCGCTCGCTGTCGGTCATGCCGGTCAGCATCTGCTCATCCACATACTTGAGCGTGTCGGCCAGTTCCGAGCCGTTGCCGTCCAGTGTCTGCTGCATCAGCTGGCGCGCGCCCGGCCCCGGGTCGCCCTGGTTCTTGATCTGGTTGAAGCGCGTGCGCACCTTGGAGAGCGAATCCATATAGCCGCGCAGCAGCGACTTGTCGTCGCGCATGACCACCACGCGTGCCAGCCCTGAGAACTCCTTGCCCACCGGGCCCATCGGAATGGCGCCGGCATCGGCATTGCCGCCCACCTCCAGGTTGACGTTCACCTGCGACGGCGTCTGGCGCGCAAACAGCTGCTTGAACCAGCCGAGCACACCAGTCTTGGCCTGCTTCAGGCCCGCGTTGAACATCGACGGGTTGTCCCACGACGTCTGCTCATACGCGGTGTCGAGCACCTTGCGGATCGGCGAGTTGGTCGGGTCCCCCAGCAGGTTCATGCCAGTGACGGCCTGATCAAAGCTGGAGAAATCCTGGATCGCCACGCCTTGCATGAAGCGTTGCCATTCGCGCGCGTATTCGGTCTTGTACATCGTGACCAGCGCCTTCTGAATCTGCTCAGGGCTGCCTTCCAGCGTGAGGTCGTCGCGCGCGGCGACGTTCAGCACCCAGTCCTTGGTCTGCAGTTCCTTGTTGGCTGCTTCCTTGATGGCGGGCTGCACGTAGCCCAGCCACGCTTCCTTGGTGAACGTGCCGGGCACGGCGTAGCTGCCCGCAACCAGGCCGGCGCCGGTATCGCCGACGATGCGTGCGACCGTCATCGGGGCGTAGCGCGTGGAGGCACGGGCCTTGATCTCGGCGTACGCACGTTCGCGTGCGGGCATGCCGCGCACCACGCGGCGCAGGTTCTCACGCGTCTGGTCGACCAGCGAGAGGTTGCCTTCCAGCAGCGGCCAGTTGTCGTCGTTCACGCGGGCCAGGAAGAACGACAGGTTGCGCTCCGCCGAGCGGATCATCTGCTCGCGCGGCATGTTGCCCCGATTGTCTTCCAGCCAGCCGCGCCAGAATCGCGTGATCTGATCGGTGAGGTGCGCGACTTCCACGTGGCGCTTGTCCGACAGCATCAGGTAGGTCTTGAGCGCGTTGTAGCCGTCTTCCACGTTGGTGGGGGAGGCATCGGTGTAGCGCTTGGCCCCGGTCGATGCTGTAGCCTGGTTTGGTGCGGCAGGCGCGTTGGCAGCGGCACCCGAGGCACCGCCCACGGTGGTGGTGGCCGTCGTCACGGACGTGGTCATCACAGCGCCGGTTTCCGGCGGGCGCACCATCGGTGCTAACTGATCGGGATGCGCGTTGACTTCTGCCAGGAAGGTTTCGATCGCGCCCCCCACGGGCTTGAGCATGACCTGACGCAGGCCGTTGTAGTACTCGTCGAGCAGCTTGTGCTGCAGCGTGTAGCCCTGGTACAGGCCGAGCGACAGCGCGAGCGGATGGTCGTTGCGATACCGGTCGAGCTGTTCGATCCGGTCTTGCAGGATGTCGAGTGCCTCCAGGCGAGCCTGGAGGTCTACCCGGTTTTGCTGCATCTTCACGATCTTGTCGAGGTCGGCCTGAACGTTGGCAGTGAGGGTGCGATTGCCCATGTACGACCACGTCCAGCCGCCGAGCATCACACCCAGGGCGAGCACCAGCGCAAAGAACGTGGCGATGCGCAGGCGCGTCTTGGCGGGGCTGGCGAATTGCCGCACCGTCTGCTTGTCGGCAAAGATCACCTTCGAGAACAGGTCGCGAAGGAAGAAGCCGTTCTTGGAGAACACCTCGCGCGGGCGTGCGGCACCGTCCGTCGACAGGCCAAAGCGGCGCGCAATGCGCTCGGCCGACACGCTATTGGTGGCACCTTCCTGCAGCGCGCTGGTGAAGTAGAAGCCGCGGAACACCGGCTTGTACTGGAACGGGTTCTCATCGAACAGCGTCATCAGGAACGCGCGCAGCGTCGGCTTGATCGACGCAAACTCCAGCGGGAAGCTCAGCAGCCCCGGCGACAGCTTGTTGTTCCGGTGCAGCGCAATCTGCGCAACGCTGATCTCCTTCAGCCCGTCGCACAGCTCGTCAAAGCGCTGGTCGAACACGGCCGCCACGTCGGGCTTTGAATCGGGCTCGAAGGGCAGGGTGGCGCCCCAAACGCGGTCACGCTCCTGCTTCTCGCTGTCTCCAAAGAATTCGGTAAAGCCGGTGATCAGGTCGGCCTTCGTGAACATCACGTACACCGGCGCAAACACTTCCAGGCGTTCGGTCAGTTCCTGAACGCGCTGGCGCAGGTTCTTGGCCAGGTTGATGGCGAATTCGGGGCGGTTTTGCGTGAGTTCCGACACGCTCACCGTCACGACGATGCCGTTGATGGGCGCCTTCGGGCGATAGCGCTTGAGCAGGTCCAGAAAGCCGAGCCACTCGCGGCGGTCTTCTTCGTGCACCGAGTAACGCCCCGCCGTGTCGAGCAGGATGCCTTCGGTAGTGAAGAACCAGTCGCAGTTACGCGTGCCGCCGATGCCCTGGATGACCGCGCCGCCCTTGTCGGCAAACGGAAACTGCAGGCCGGAATTGAGCACGGCCGTGCTTTTGCCCGCCGCCGGGTTGCCGATCACGATGTACCAGGGCAGCTCGTACAGCGCCGCGCTGCCCGACATCTGCCCGAGCTTGGAACGCTTGATGGTCTTGACGGCTTCTGCCAAGCGCACGCGCAGGGCTTCCACTTCTTCGCGCTTGTCTGGTGTGGCGGTCTTGTCGGCGGTGGCCTGTTCCAGCACGCCTTCGAGCTTGTTGCTGGCCTGACGCGCACGCCAGCGCTTCCACAGATACGTCAGCAGCCACAAGGCGAGCAGCACACCCAGCGCGATGCCGACCCAGACCAGGCCAACCTCGAAGGTCTGCGCCATCAGCAGCAGGAAGATGGTCAGCACGATCACGCCAAGAATGGATAGCGTGCGTGAGTTGGTCAGGAAGTTCAGGAAGCGTTGCATGTTGCCTTCGGCTCGGGAACAGACGGAATCGGAATCAAACTCGAAATCTGGAACAAGGTCAGGTCAGGCTGGGCACCACCGCAATGGCGCCGCGCTGCTGGATGTCGTTGGCGGTAATCGCCAGCACCGGCTTGCCGGTCTGCTGGCTCAACTGGTGCGCCACCACCACCGAGAGCAGCGGCCCCGCAGCGCCCACATAGCCGCAGGGCGTGCCGACGGGCAGCAGATCCGCAGCCAGGTCCAGCGCGGGGAAACGTTCGGAAAACACGCGAGCCACCTCGACGGTGCGTACGGGATGCATGCCGGTGTCTGAAACGACGCCGGCAACGGTGATGGGTTCGGCAGGCGAATCGCCCTCCGCGGTTTCGGCCTTCTCGGCGGGTGCCGCGTCCTGCTTGGCCTTGACCGGTGTGGCGGCCAACGTGTCGAGTACGTGGCCTACGGCGTCGCCCAGCGCCTGCAGTTGCGGCTGACCGCGATCGGGCGTTGGCGATTCCAGCCGCGCCACGCCGGCGCGCGTGATCGTGAACGCCTCCGTTGCCGCGGCGTCGCCGGCCAGCGCGGGTGGCAGCAGGCTCTGCGCCATCGCCGGCGCGCACAGCAGCACGCCCGCAGCGGCTTCGCCCGGCACGCGGCCATGCTGCCGATTGGCTTCGAACAACTGCTCGTGCTGCATCAGTTGTTCGACCGCGCTGGGGCCCACCAGCGAATCCGCCACCACCACCATGCGCAGCACGCGCTCGTCGCTGGCGCGGTTGACGCTTTGCGTGGCGCGATCGAGCAACAGCAGCGCATCGGCATCGCCCTTCGCGGTGATGGGCTCCAGCGTCAAACGGTCTGCCGGCCAGATCAACGCGATGCGCCGGCGCAGCCAGCCATCAGCGGCGGCTTGATGCGGCGGCGTCCACTCGCGGGGGAGCAGTGCGGTGATGATCAGGCGCGTGGTTTCCGGCTCGGTCGTTTCCGGGGCGTGCGCAACGGCGTGTGCCGCGAGTTCTTCGGCCACCTGGCCCGCCAGCGAAAGGGCGCGCAGGCGTTCATCCAGCCAGTCGACATCGGGATGTTGCTCTGCCAGTTCGGCACGCAGGTCTTCCACGTCGATGCCTTCCACTTGCGCGGCAAAGATTGGCTGGCCGAAGCCTTGCACATCGGTCAACCCGGGTTGCGTATTGGCTTGCACGGCCTCGACCACTGAAGCGGCATCGCCGCCGGCAGGCGCACGCAGGGCGCTGGCGAGCAGCACGGCGCGCCATTGGCGCGTGGCGTCTTGCGGGTCGGCGGTTTTGGCGTCGGTGCCTGTTGCGGCCGGGGTGGCCGCCGCCAGCTCGCGGCCCGCGACCACATTGGAGCGGATGCCGTCCAGCGCACGCTTGATGACCCAATAGCCGACGATCATGCCGACCGGGAGCAACAGCAGGTAGGTCAGGATGTCGGCGGTGGTGGGCATGCGGTTGGCGGACTGCCACCACACGATGACGGCAATCCACACCACCACGAAGACAGCCAGCAGCGTCAGCCCGGACCGGAAGAGTCTTGCAACCATGTCGTGCCCGTTCAGATGCTGCCGGTGTTGCCCTGGCTGGACAGGAGCGTGGCGCCGCAGGCGGTTTTGTCGCCATGACGCGCCGCCTGCTTGCCGTCGATGATGACGTTCGGGTCGCCCGTCACGATCACGGTCGTGCCGCCGTGGCCGCTCTTCGGGCACGTCACCTTGTCGCCCACGCAGGCGATGCCCTTGCCGCCGGTGCTGGTGTTGCCCGACGCGGTGATTACCACGCCGCCGTGGTCCGTCTTGTCACCCAGCAGGATGAAGGGCCGTGTCATTGCATGCTCCCCATGTGTCCTATCGTCATTGCCTTGGTGCGGGCTGTTTGCCGAGCACGCCCTTGCGGCGCAGTTCGACGTGGCCCAGGTCCATCATCTTCCAGCGGCCGCCCCACACGAGGCCGACCGACTCAGCCGTCTGCCCGTACAGTTCGTAGCCGCGCATCGCCCACGGGTCTTTCTCGCTGATGACCAGCTTGCCCTCGCGGAAGAACGCGTTATCCGCCGCCAGGCCGTACTGGTGATAGCTCTGGAACGCCGTGGCCTGCGTGACATTGCTGCCCATCGCCGCCAGCTTCACTTGCCGCTCGGGGCTTCGGTAGCCTTCGAGCAGCGCCATCTCGTAACCGTGTTCGTCTCGCATGATCTTGTAGACGAGCAGCAGACGCTGGCGGAAATCCGCATCGAGCAGGTTCCAGTCGCGGCTCGCATCGCGGATGGCCGGGCGGATCTGCTCGACTTCGCGCGTGGTGAACACCTCGGGCGGCAGGGGCGGCGGCGGGATCAGCCGTTCACCGTTGAGCAGCGCCGAGATGTGCGGATCTGGCTCGCGCACCTGGTCATCATCGAACTCGAACGACTGCTGCTCGCGCAGCGCCAGCGCCAGCATGGGTGGCACCGACAGCACACCCAGCGCACCGAGCAGCAGCATCCGCCGCCGTACCACGAACTGCTTGAACGCCGACACCCCGGACGTTGCGTTGCCTACCGACTCGCGCAACGACCCTGCGGAGCGCGCGCCCAACACCGCAGCCCCCGTGCTCACGCGGTGCCACTGCGCACGCAGCAACGCCGCGCAGCGCTGCCGTACCGACGGCAGCAGCAGCACGGCAGCCACCAGCACCATGGCAACGAAGTAGAGAACCAGAGCGACAAAAACCATACCGACCTGCGGAGCGTGGGCGCCTACGTCAATTCATCCAGATTTATATCTGTATTTAGACCGGCAAATTATTAATAAACGGTAATAATCAAGCGCCCGCCACATAGAAATATTAAGAAACGATAAAGAAAATACTGCAATCTGCGCCAATCATTTGTCTTTCAGCAAGGCCAGACTTAGAATCAGCAGCCACCACCGGAATCGGCGCTTGTTTGTAATGCATACGTTCGCCGCGCATTCTATTTCAATTCTGGACCCGTGATGAGTAATAACGGCGATTTGAAACAAGAAGGGCCTCCAACGCTCTTCAATTCTGAATCCGAGACCGATGAGGCCGGGCATACGCGCATTCTTGCGAGCCTGGAGGGCCGCGTTGCGGCCAACGGCAAGGCACCGAAAAAGTCGGGGCAGCGCTATGGCGTTGCGGCGGCGGTTGTCGTGCTGGCCGCCGGTATCGGGGCCTGGATCATGCTGAGTCCGAGTGGCGAATCCGCGCCTGCGCAGGTGGCTGAACAGCCCGCACCTGCAGCTACGCAACCCGCCGCAGCAGCGCCCGCGGCCGCCAAGGAAACCGCTCAGACGGCGGCTGTGGCACCCGCCGCCGCTGCAAGCGAGCCCGTGGCGGAAGCGCAAGCGCAAGCGGCCACCATCGTCAACGTCGCGCCGGGCGAGGATCATGCCGGCGAGAGGGGCGATAAGAGCGAGAAGACGCCGGTCGCCAGTGTGCCCGCCAAAGATGCGCATGACGCAACGCCGACCGCGCATGCCGTGGCGGCAAAGTCCGGAAGCACCTCGGTCGACACCGAGGAAGGCAAGACGGCAACAGCCAAGCTGGTCGCCAAATCGACCAATACACCATTTAAGGCGTTGCAGCAGCCAGCAAAACCCAAGACGCAATCCACTGCCAAAACTGGCAAGAACCGAAAAGGCACATTGGCGCCCGATGATCCTGATGCCGATCTGCTGGCCGCATTGCTCGCACCGCAGAATGCTGCCAATAAGGCCGCCAATTCACCCAATTACAAAGGGCAATAGCCGCCTGACCGCCGGATTGGTGTTTTTACAACCCGGTAATTGAGCGGAGGCGGGTGCGATGCTCGACATTGCGCTGCCTCGAAAATGCCCGCGCTGGTCTCACGAAAATCGTCCGTGATACGCCACGCGTTGCAGCACCGGACAGCGAATGGACGCCACGACCCTTCTTCAGAACCTCTTCGCACCCACGCGCCGCCTCTATACGCTCGAAGGCGAAGGGCCGCTTGCGGACCTTGCGGTGGAAGCCTGGCTCGGTCGCGAGGCGCTGTCCGAACTGTTCGAATGGCGCGTGGCGGCCGTCAGCGCCAATGCGCGCATCGCACTGAAATCATTGCTGGGCCAGCGGGTCACGCTGGTCACGACGCTGGCCGACGGCACGCAGGCCAAGCGCACGGGCTTGATCCGCCTGGCCGAGAAGCTCGGCGCGGATGGCAGCCTCACCCGCTATCGCCTGACCGTGGTGCCCTGGTTCTGGCTGACCACGCAGCAGCGCCACAGCCAGGTGTTCCAGAACCGGCCGCTGCCGGACATCATTGAACAGATGCTGTCGCCGTACGAGCCATATGCCTCGTGGCGCTATGCGGCGGGTGCCGAAGCGCGCATGGCCGACTTCGGTACACGCACGCACATCGCCCAGTTTCGCGAGACCGACTACCACTTCGTCACGCGCCTGCTGGCCGAAGCAGGGCTCGGCTTCACCACGGTGGAAGACGACCAGGCGCACGGCGGCCACACGCTGGTGATCTTTGCCGACAGCACGCAGCTGCCGGAAGATGCGGAGTCCGCATCGGCAGGCGGTATCCGTTTCCACCGCGCGCACAGCCTGGAAGAGCGCGACGCCATCCAGCAACTCGCCTGCCATAGCCGCACAACGGTGGGCGGCGTGGCGGTGGCCGCGTGGGACCCGGAAGGCAAGCAGAACGCTCGCGCCCACGCCCCTGCACGTTTTGCCACCAGCGCGGGCAGCC
This sequence comes from Ralstonia pickettii, assembly GCF_030582395.1. Taxonomy (NCBI): domain Bacteria; kingdom Pseudomonadati; phylum Pseudomonadota; class Betaproteobacteria; order Burkholderiales; family Burkholderiaceae; genus Ralstonia; species Ralstonia pickettii. The sequence goes on along the minus strand of NZ_CP104382.1, from coordinate 782,320 downwards.
CGGATGCGTATCTGTCGATCAGCCCATCGCTCGCACCGGATTCCGCCAATGCCCAGCGCATTGCCGAGCAGGTCATGGAAAGCCTGGAAGCGCGCGCGCTGTTGTTTTCAGGGCGCGGTACCGTGCGCACACTGCGCAGCGGGACGCGCCTGCAGGTGGTGGATTGCCCGCACCTGCCGCAAGACGTGGAAGGCGCCTATCCGTTGTTGATGGATCTGGTCGAGCACTGCGGCATCAACAACCTGACCGTCGATACGCACCATGCGCTCAGCCAGCGTTTGGGCGGGCTCGACGCCGCGCTGGAATTCGATACGCCGCCCAGCGCGCCGGAATCCGGCCCTGGCATCTTTGGTTTCCAAGCAGCAGAAGGCCCCGTCGAGCGCAACACGCCGACCGGCGATCTGCTCAAAGCAGCGCGCGCGCACGGCTACGCTGGCCTGTTCCGCGCGAGCGACGCACGCCGGCCCTGGCGCCCGGCCGTGACAGAACCGGACTGCGGCCGGCTGTACGCCGCCCCTACCGCGCAGGGCGTACACAGCGCCATCGTGGTCGGCCCGGACGGCCAGACCCAGGCCGGTGGAGACGGCGAGCACCATGCCAGCCCCGCAGGTGAAATCCGCGTGCGCTTCCCCTGGCAACAAGGCGAGCGTGCGGATGACCGCAGCAGTCGTTGGGTACGCGTCGCGCAGCGGCAGGCCGGTTCCGGCATGGGCTGGCAATGGCTGCCGCGCATCGGGCAGGAAGTGCTCGTCAAGTTCAGCGAAGATGACATCGACCAGCCCGTCGTGATCGGCTCGTTGTACAACGGTCAGGGTGAGGCCGGCATTGCACCCACGCCGGGCGGGCAGGGCGCATCCGACCAAAGCGACAGCACAGCCCTCTACAAGCAAGGCAGCGACAGCGCCGCAAGCGCGCAAGGCAACGTGGCCGGCGGCCACAGCCCCGCCTGGCACGGCATGGGCACCGAAGCCGAAGGCCACCGCTACGCCGCCGCCCACACCGGCTTCAAGAGCGCAGAACACGGCGGCAGCGGCTACAACCAACTCGTCTTCGACGACAGCGATGGACAGCTGCGCACGCAGCTCGCCACCACGCAGCAATTCAGCCAGCTCAACCTCGGCCATCTCGTCCATCAACAAGACAACCGGCGTGGCAGCTTCCGCGGCCAGGGCTTCGAGCTGCGCACCGATGGCCACGCCGCCGTGCGCGGCCAGGCCGGCCTGCTGCTGACCACCTACCGTGACGCCAGCAGCGGCAAAGCCGTGCCCACCGGCGACAACGCTGCCGGCATTGCGCTGATCAAGCAAGCCAAAGAATTGACGTCATCGCTCGGGCAAGGGGCGGTCACGCATCAGACCGCCGCGCTGGACACCGCCAAGAACGACGATGCGCCGTTGGCCAAGCAAGCCAAGGCGGTGGCCGGCATGGTCGACGGCAAGGCGCTCGACGCTGCCAAGCAGGACGCCAGCGCCGGCAACACCGCCACGCAAGGCAAGGTGCCGCATCAGGGCGAGGCCATTGCCCACCTGGCGGGCCGCGCGGGCCTCGTCATGGTTGCCGGGCAAGACCTGCAGCTCGCCAATGGCGAAAGCATCGCGCTGGGCAGCGGCCAAGACACCAACCTCGCCATCGGCAAACAGGCACGCGTGCAAGCCGGTCAGGCGATCGGCGTGGCTGCCGGTTTGTCGAAGGCGGGTGACAACAACATCGGCCTGCAACTGACGGCGGGGCAAGACAACATCGACGTGCAAGCCCAGCACGACGTGCTCAAGCTGATGGCCAAGCAGGACCTGAAGCTGGTGTCGGCCAATATGAACGTGGATTTTGCGGCCGCCAAGCGCATCCGCATCGCCACGGCCGGCGGGGCGTCGATCACGCTCGAAGGTGGGAATATCACCGTGGAGTGTGCGGGGCCGATTACGTATAAGGCGGCGCAGCGGCGGTTTGAGGGGCCGGTGAACAGCAACTATCCGTTGCCGTCCTTTCCGCAGAGTATCTGCGTCGAGTGCATGCTGCGAGCAATGGCCGGTGGCCATCCGCTTGGCAGCATGAACGGCTGACGTGGCCGTTGACCTAAACAGCATTAGCGGTATGGCGACTCGTTACCAGGCTCAGCGCTTGCGCTCAGCTAATCCAGCATGGATTGATGACTTTCCTGACGCGGCTCTGGAGCAATTGCTCTCTACTTTGCCGGAAGCGAACGTCTACGCCTTGATTGACAACGCATTCGATACCGGTCTCGCAAAGCGGCTTTACTCAAGGTTTCCGACGCTACAACCTCAATCGCTCTACGCCGGCCGGTACGAAGGGCCCGGTTTGGCTGAAATCGCACCTTCCATCATCCGCATTCCAGACCGTGCGGTCGAGCGGCGTGCCTTTCTTGATATCGCTTTGCGCGAGACATCAGGGAATCCGATGTTGAGCTTCCTGCGATCGAGCGTATCAACATGCGACCCATACGCACATCTCGTCGACCAAATGAAAGCGGTTGACCCTGATGGAGAGATGTTTCTCATTCGCTTTGCGGATACGCGCGCGCTCGATATGTTGTTGCGGGTGTTTGATGACGCGCAGCGCACACGCTTTCTCGGCAGTTTGCAATGGTGGTATTTTTCGCGCGACGGCGCTCTGCAGCACGCCGGCACCACTGATGCAAGGACACTCGAACCGACCGATGCCCCCTACGTTTTTACCCGGCATCAAATGGCGCGGTTTGCCGCACTGGCTCGCCCAGATGGCGTCCTGCGGCTCATCCAGACAAATGCGCATTGGTTCGGCACACTTGTTGGCACGCCATCCCAAGCGCACGCGTGCATTCGATCCGTGTTTGAATCGTTCGACGCGACCGAAGTGCAGCACGATGCGACATCTTTTCGGCTTGTCGCTCGTGCATTGACTGACGCAGGATTGCTCGAGTCGCAACAACAACCGGTGCCGTCCGCAGTCGCGACGGAATCGTCATGAAGGCGCGAACATTGGCGGCGCTTTTGTTGGCGCTGCTTGCCCTCGGTTGCAAGCCCTCACAGCAAGCTCAAGCGGCGTCGCAGGAAGAAGGCATTGGCCTGCAGGTCCAAATACTCAACTACATGAATGAACCGCTTGGAGACGTGTATGTAAATGGAATATGGGTGGGGGGTATGCCTAGTCATGCAGGAGGCACAAGTGTCGCTGGATCAGTTGGCCTGCCTGCAAAGTGGTACCCCGGCCTAACAGTTGAAGTGGAATGGCAGGACGACACTCTGTATAGAAAAGACCGTGATGCTCTACACAAGACGCACGTGTCAGTGGAGCCCTACGAAACGGGGGAGCCCGCCACGTTGTGGTTAGCGTTTATGTCTAGTCAGAAGATAAGAGCGATTGCGTCGCGCTATACGCCTCTTAACCCTAAGTTTCCGGACGGGCTGAAGTTTCCATATGACGTTTGCATGGCGGCCCCAGCATGTGCAGCCAAGTTTTATCCGCAGCGCGTACCGACCAGAAGCGGTAACCCATAAACAATGGTTATCAAAATACGACCATGGATGGCACTCGCGTTGGTGCTGCTGGCCACCGGCTGCAAGCCCTCGCAGCAAGCACAAGCGGCGCCACAGGATGAGGATCTTGGGCTACAGGTCCGAATTCTGAACTACAGGGATGAACCGCTTGGAGACGTGTATGTAAGCGGCATATGGGTAGGTGGGATGCCGAGCCATGCAGGTGGGACAAGTGTCGCTGGATCAGTTGGTCTGCCTGCCGAGTGGCATGCAGGCTTGACAGTCGAAGTCGAATGGCAGGACGACACCTTGTATCGCAAGGATCATGAGGCGCTGTATAGGGAGCAAGTGCGGATCGAACCGTATGATTTGAAAAATGACCGTCCGTCGGACTTGTGGCTCGCATTCCTGCCGGACAACAAGATCAAAGCTATCGCATCTAGCTATGGGCCAGGCCATTCCAAGTTTCCTGCGGACTGGAAGTTCCCATTCGATGTTTGTGTGGCGGACACAGCGTGCGCTGTGAAGTTTTATCCGCGGCGCGACCCACCCCCCCAACAGCGGTAACCCATAAAGAATGCTTATGAAAATACGAACATGGATGGTACTCGTGTTGGTGCTGCTCGCGACCGGTTGCAAGCCTTCACAGCAAGCACAAGCGGCGCCACAGGATGAAGATCTTGGATTACAGGTCCAAATACTCAACTACACGGACGAAGGGCTTGGAGTGGTCTACGTGAACGGCGTATGGGCTGGGAGTATGCGAAACCATGCGGGCGGCACAAGTGTCGCGGGATCGGTTGGCCTGCCCGCAAAGTGGCACCCCGGTTTAGGAGTAGAAGTTGAGTGGCAGGACGACACTCTGTATCGGAAGGATCGTGACGCACTGTATAAGGCCCAAGTGCCGATCGAGCCGTACGACGTGAAAAAAGATCATCCTGCTGTGCTCTGGCTTGCATTCATGTCGGACAACAAGATCAAAGCTATCGCATCTAGCTATGGGCCCGGCCATTCCAAGTTTCCTGCGGACTGGAAGTTCCCATTCGATGTTTGTATGGCGGATGCAGTGTGTGCAGCCAAGTTCTATCACCAAAAAATATCACCGTCCAATCAGGAGCGATGAAATGGCGGAGTTGGAACGGCTGGAAGCAACCCCTTTTGGGCTGACCCAAGACGAAAAGGGGAGGTGCATGGCAAGTCAGATAGGTGAGTTTTCGGGCCAATGCAACCAGGAATTCCGTATTGGTTTCTTTTTTGATGGCACCAACAATAATAAAGACCGGGATATGCCAAAACAGGCCCACAGCAACGTGGCCCGGTTGTATGACATTTTTGAGGTGACACCAGATCAAGTGCGTTTCTACGTGCCAGGCATCGGGACAACATTTGATAGGGAGATTGGAGATACTGGTCGAGGCTACGATGCTAGAGCGGGGCTTGGTTCTGGTTGGGGCGGGGAAGCCCGCATCAATTGGGCGTTGCTACAAATCACCAACGCACTCTATCAGCGATACAACAAACGCGTTCTTAGTGTCGAGATGGGGAGCGACGATCTAAAGCTCGTTCGAAAGATGTCCACGGACATCAATCTCCCGGTACACCTCCGCGCTTCGGCTGGTAGCGACGAAGTCGATGAACTCAATAACGCCGGTACGTTCGGCACGCTGGCCGGAACTTTGGACACTGCCACGCTTGCCCCCAACCATGAGGCCCGCCGGCAAGAGCTCACGCGTCGCCGAGAGTTTGTTGAGCAGAAGCTCAAGCCTCTGATCGAGGGTCGCAAGCCGAGGCTGACGAAGATTCGACTTTACGTGTTCGGATTCTCCCGGGGCGCAGCCGAGGCACGTGTTTTTTGCAGCTGGCTGGAGGATGCTCTAGGCAAGGACATGACGCTGGCTGGCATCAAGGTCAGCGTGGATTTTCTCGGCATATTCGACACCGTAGCGTCGGTGGGCTTTGCTCAAAGCTTCATGATCGCCAGCGGCCATGGCGGCTGGGGTAATGAAGAGTTCCTGCGCATCCCGGGTTACGTCGAACGAACAGTGCATCTGATTTCGTCACACGAGATACGCGGTTCGTTCCCGCTCGACAAGGCAGAGTCTAAGAATTGCCTGGAGTTGGCCTACCCCGGCGTCCATACCGATGTGGGCGGCGCTTATCAGCCAGGCGATCAAGGTCGCGGCTGCCGCACGGATGGGACACCCGATGACAGCACTAAGATGTCCCAAGTTACGTTGGCAAAGATGTACCGCGAAGCGGTTGCGGCTGGCGTGCCGTTGAAGCCTTCAACGGACCTTCCGCCAAGAGTGTTAGACGCCCTGAAAATATCGCCGCAACTTATCAAGGACTACAACGACTACGTCGATGCTGTAAATCCACTGATTCGCAAGCATGGCGGAGGAACCACCGGTGCAGCACGTGTGCAATACGGGTTGTACCTGCGGTGGCGCCGCCTACGCTTGAACGCGGGCGCGCAGGCCTTTGAGAATCAGCCCTTCTTCAAGCGAGCGCAAAAGTTCAGTGCCCAGTGTGCACAAGATTTGGCCGGTGCTAACGAAGAGCTGCGCGAAGAAGCCAAGATCATGGCGGAGATGGAAAGCTCTCCCGTCTACTCGGATGGCTGGATGGGCAAGGTTTTTCGGAACGTTCCGGGCCCGGGCGGGGTGGTTGCCGAGATCCAGCAGTTCGTCTGGGGTGAGAAAGTCAAGCAATGGAGGGAGGTCAAGTCATACTGGAATGACACATCGCCGCTAGATGCCCGCATCGTCAAATTTTTCGATGACTACGTCCACGACTCACGTGCCTGGTTCAAACCAACCGGCGCCACCAACGAAGAGGTCTGGAAGCGCCGGCAAAGAGAACGCCTGGAAGATCTCAAGCGCAAGGACGCCGAGTGGAAAGCCCAGTGGGCCGAGATCAATGCGGCATCCGCGCGAGACCCGGTAGGGGTGCGCAAGCGCTTTGCGCCGGTCGACGAGGGTGGGGAGGGCGACGTATATCCGCCGCTGCTGGTCGGTCAGGACCGCACCGACTTGGACCGGTATTTGAAGGACGGCTCTCTACCACTGGAAAAAACAGGCCGCGAATTCAGTTCTGTGTGGGGTTATCTGCGCTGGCGAACCCACTTTGCTCCCACACTGACTGTGCGCGAGCGCGCGCAGGCGGCGTGGAATAAGGCCTCCAAGATTCCGGGAAAAGTCGCCGACAAGATCACAGATAAAGCCAAGGACGTTGCGCATAGCGCTGAGGAAAAGGCGGCGGAGGCCGCAGGCAAAATCTTGGAAGCCGGTAAAGAGAGCCTTATTCGTGGCGCGAAAGACACGTTAGATCGCTTTACCGGTGGCAGTATTCCAAGGCTGTGACCGCGGAAATCTTTTCGAAAGTCGCGCCATGAGTAGTGCCGACGCCACAGGAAAAGGCCTGCGGCATTTATCCCTGAAACCTTACCGGCTTGGCATTACCCTTAGCGCAGCACTCTCGATCCTGCTGAGCACGCTGAGCCTGATTGCGCTCCTCACGCCGAATCTCGATTACGGCGTGGTGATGCTCATCCTAGTGGCCATCGTGGTTGGTGTTCCGCTGAGCTTAGCTTTGCTGCTTACGTGGTTCACGTATTGGCGTCGCGCATCCACGCCGTTGCCGGCGAAGTTTCATGCAGCCATGTTTCTGCCAACGCTGGCAGCGTTGGGCGTTCTTCCGATTGGAGCGGGAGTGCAGGACACAGCGCGAAGGTGGTTCAGTGAAGCGCACCCGGATATCCGCGAACTGCATGTCAACTTCAGCGGAAGACCGTTGTGGCTTGCAGTAGGCAGCGCTCAGACAGACGCAGGTTCATGGCCGCGTATGCCATTGCTGTCGGGGCCAGAGGCAAGGTTTGCCGGCTTCATTCGTCATCCTCAGGAAGACGACGTCAACCAGGGGCGCTTTCCATATACGGGAAGCCGCCTGCGTGAGAGCGAGCATTCATACGCCTACGCCGATACGGACGAGGCAGGACAACCTGTAGCGGTACGCCCGCGCCCACTGCTGCTACGCCCATACCCAGATCTCGGCACACTTCGGTCGGACCTTCGCGAGAGCGACTTGCTGGTGTATCAGTACTTTCATTACTACGATCATGTAGACGTCGCGCCAGGGCTTGGTAGATTGGACGCATCGAAATTGGACGAACTACAGGGCCTGGTGGGCAATGTCGTGTCCTTCTATCTGTCCGATCAATACCCGCGAGGTCTGGCGAGACTTGAGATCGATGGTCAGACTCTGGTGATTGGAACTGACAATGAGCGCGTTTTTGAAGCGCCGTGCGATCGACGTTCGAGTTTTGTTGGCAGTGCGCTGCTGGACATCCAAGCGCCGCTTACAGTGCGCTGGCAGACGCTGGACGATCCGGCCCGTTGGCACGAGGCAAGCGTAAGCGTTCCCGCCTTTCAAGGGGCGACGTCACGGGCTATGCAAGCATCTGTCCGTAACGTTCGATTGTATTTTATGGATGGTGGCGTCGTTGCCGCGGAGCAGTTTCTGACACAGAACCTTCTCGGCGGAGACCAGAGAACGGTCTCCACGGGCGTCCCCGTAGGTGTACGGGCTGAGCGGATTTGTGACAACACCAACCAGAAGAGCATTGACGCGTTTTCCGGATGACCGGGCGACGTCGTTGTGAATTCAACCCTAAAACAACCTGACTCTCTCAAATGAACCTGCAATACAAACTTGCCGTAGTCCTCTTGACCACCGCCTGGATGACCGCAGGCATCTGCGCCCAGCACACCTCCACCGAGCCGGCATCAGGCAATGCCCCGCACAGTGGAATAAAGAAGGTCGCGCACACAAAGAACCAAGGCAAGCGTGCCAAGGTCGCCCGAGCACGCAAGAACACCGCAGTCGCGCGTGATGGCGATGCAGAAGTGCTCGCCCAAGTGCTGGGTTCCGATAGCAGGAATCCGTTGTGGGGGAAGCCGCAGCAATAAGAGCGATGTGTCGACGGATGGGTGACGTGTGCAGTCCGAGACAGATCACGAAACGCACCAGTGCGCGAAGAAAACACAATGAAAACGTGGAGATGCTTCGGCGCAGCGGCCATCGCTTCAACGGCGTTTTGCGTACTGACTGCGTGCGCCACTAAGCCTGCACCCACGGATGACGAGGTAGCGGCTAGCATCACTTCGTACAACCACACTCCCGACTATATCCATCAGTTCTACGTGGATGGAACTTGGGCGGGCAACTCGTTTGCTTATGGCGGCGGTGGGAGTTTCGTCTGTTGCATCGTGTACCCGAGAATCTGGCGCCCAGGCTTAACCGCTACGGTGAAATGGACCACATCCAGTTCTGACCCAAACGCGACCGGCGATGCAGTGAAGCCGCATTGGCACGAGGCTGTCGTTCCCATTGAGAAATATGTGGAGCCAGGCAAGTTAAACGTGCATTTCCTGCCAGGAGGAGAGGTTCGCCTCATCATTTCAAGCAAGGTGGCTGGCCACCCGGAATATCCTGGCCCAGCCTATCCTGTTAAGCCGGCAGATTTCCATTTTGAGCCAAGCCGACGTGCAGCGCGTGAAGCTGAACAGCGCGCCCGAGCGCAGGCGGCGGGAAGGGCCCGACTTCAAGAAGAAATGCGCGCGTTGAAGAATGCACCGCCACCTCCTCAGGCGCCGGCAGAGCCGATACCACTTTTGCCCGACGAGATCGCGCCCGGTGTGAAGCGAGACGCGACGACACCACCTGGCTACCACCATATCCAAGGGTGATTCACATACCGCAGTGCACTCGGTCGCAGTCGAAATCGGTCAACCAATATCTCTTGCTGAACGGTCTTCTTTGCCTCCCCACACGGCAAGTTGCATGCGCCGCATAGCGACAGCGTTAGCATTTTTCTTTGCGGCCCCGCACTCGGCATCGGCAGCGGATGCCGTTGCGATTTCGCCCGATCAATTCACCAACGCCACAATCGAAATACGGGGCAGCGACATCTACTACGAGTTGCGAACTCCGGCCGGCATTCGCAGCGCAACAATTGCCACTGAAACTGAAAAGGCAATCCACCTAGAAACTGCCGACTACGATTTCAGCGGACGACAGGGCTTCGCTTTCTGGTCGATCGACGAAGGGCAGGGCGTGTACAAGATCTACCGTGTTTTCACGTTCTCACGAAAGAGGAGCGATTTTGTTGAGCGCCATCCCCGCTGTGGCGACGCGTTCCTCAACCTTCGCGTGGACGCGCAACGAAAACGACTGATCAGTACATTCTTCGAAGACAACACCCCCCAGTCATGCGTAACACGGTTGGATCCGGATTGAAGATGCAGCGCTGCTCTTTGCTGGCGTTTGTACTCGCGATGGCATTTCCTGCTTTCGCGGCGGCGCGGCGCCTACAGCGCACCCGAGAGCAGGGGACGATGGCGGATGCGGCGTTAAAGAGCGCCTGGTCTGCCCACCTAGTGATTGCGGTGCTGGTTTCAGTCGCTTTCGTGACGTACCCAAAAACGAGTCATGAAGCGTCGATCGCAGATGCCGTGCCGAGTGCGACAGAAGCGCAGCGCGAGATGATTCGCCGTATGGAGAATACGCCAACTCCGAGCCTTAACGGTGTCCAGCTCTACACAGGGCCAGAGCGGACTCCAACGATGGCCAAGGGGCTGACGATCATCGGCTACAACTATACGGACACCGCCATTACAGATTTCTCTGTTGGCCGTGCCGGCGGCGGCAATATCGAAGTGTCCTCGCGTGCCTACAGCTACGGTAGCGGGGCGTGCTGTGCAACGATTCCGCGGGGAGTCCCATTACCGATATCGGTCGATATCGGATGGCAACGTGATGGCACCGGCGACCGTCCGTGGTGTAGGCAAGCGGTGTTGTTGACAGGCCCGATACCTGAGAAAGCGAACTATTTTGAGGTGCACTTCTATCAAGATGGCACCGTGAACGTTGCGATTACGGACTACCCATCACGACCTCGTGTTCTGCTGGATCGATATAGTCCCGCATTTCGCAAGCCGAGCGGAAACATCAACAACGATACTCGGCACGCAAGGTGCGGCGGCGAGTAATCAGAAGACGCCTTAACGTGCATACCGCTGGAGCAGTCGACTCAGAATCGGAGCGATGCAATCGCCAACCTTTCGGTGAAAGCGCAACGGGCGAAACTGATCAGTACATTCTTCGAGAACAACATTCCAAAGTCATGCGTATCACGGTTGGAGCTGGATTGAAGGTGCTGCGCGGCGCTTTGCTGGCGTATGTATTTGCTTCGGCCTTTCCCGCCTTGGCGGATGGGCCGCTGGCGATTCCACGTAGCGAACAGACCACCGGAGGCTATCTGAGCACGGCATTGCTGCTCAAGCCATGCCTGGATATTCGTGAATGGTCGCCCGAGCCGAACGACGATCTTCTGAAGCAAGTTGCGGACGCGCGGAAAGGGCTACCTCCGAAGACGTGCGAATTTCCCGCGCTGGTGGAGAAGTTGTTCAAAGCACGATTTCTGCAGTACGCCTCGATTGCGGTGGTCAGCGATCCATGGAATCTCGATGCAAAGATTCGCGTGCAGAACGAAGCCATCGGCCGATGCAAGGACACGGAATGCCTGGACCACGAGTTGGATGCGGCCATTACCGCTTTGTCGCCTGTCTACCTGAATTCCCATCCAGAACGGCCGAATGGAACAGGTCTGTGCATGTCGAAAGCTGTCGACGTGCCAGCGAACAAGTTGCGCGCATTGCTGGGCGCCAAAGTTCAGAAAGACATTGTCGACCAGTGCGCCCCAGAGTCGTTTTCCGTGCAAACCTGCAGGGGGGCGCAAGGCACCCTCGTCTTTGCGGGGTGCACGATGAGTGGCAATCAGGTGAACGCTCCAGAATGGCTCTATCGCGTTAGAGGCGCCACGGTTGAATCGCTACTCGACATCGATGATGGACCGTCTGGCGAATTGAAAACTACGTGCAATGGCATGCCGGATCTTATAACGAGTGCGCGCGTCAGCATGGGCGAGCATTACGTAACCTATTACCGCTATGACGGCACGCAGTACCAGTCTGCGTATGCCTACACCGCGATGGGCGTTGGCACAGACGGCAACGGCAATGATTTGGTTGTCGCGCAAGGTGGGCAAGTCACGCGGGTGATTTGCCGATAGATCAATACTTGAGGGCGAACGCGATCAGCCCCCCGTCCGCTGCTTCTGCAATATCGCCAACTGCGTCGTCAGGTAAGTGCTCGTATTCGTCATGCTGGCCACCATCTTCGATAGCGCATTGAACTGTGTGTAATACAGCGCCTGCTTGGCATCGAGCTGTTTCTGCATCAGATCGATTTCCTTCCCGAGCGAGGTGATGGAGTTGTTGATGGCGTCGCTGGCGTTCTGCACCATGCCGTTGTTCGACAGCAAGTTGCCCGATACCGTGTGCAGCAGCGCCGCGTAGCCACGCTGCACGGTGACGGTGCCGCGGTCGCCCAATGTACCGCCCGTCACTTGCACCGTCAGGCCATCCACGGCCGAGCCGCTGGCGCCGTAGAGGTTCTGGCCCGAACCCGTGGCGGCGGCGCCGTTGATGGTGCCTTGTACATCGCGTCCGGCCGTGGCCGTTGGGCTGCCGCCCAGCAGCGACGCAGCGCCGTTTCCTGACACCGACACGGTCGATGCCGAGCCGTATTGCTTGTCAGTCAGCGTCAGCACGCCATTGGCGTCGGTGCCGATGGCGACTTCCACCTTGGCTCGCTGCAGGTCGGGCGACGCGTTGACCAGGCTCTGGATCTGCGCGGCCAGGCTCGACGCGGTATAGCTGCCGGCCGGCACCTTGATGTTGGTCGTGATGCCGCTGAGCGTGACCGACAGGCTGTCGTTCACGCCGCTCTGGATGGTCGTGTTAGCGGCCGCCGAGCCCTTGAGCGAGCCCTGCGTCGCCAGTTGAGTGACGTTGACGGCATAACTGCCGGCTTGCGTGGTCGTTGAAAACGACGCGACCTTCAGCAGCGAATCCGTTGTCACGCCGGTGCCGGCAAATACGGCCGCCACCTGGCTGGGCGATTTCTTTAGGGCCGCGGACAGCTTGGGGTCGTCAATCGACAGCGTCCCTTCCTTGTCCATCGTTACGCCGATGCTGCCAAGCGACTGGAACGCGCCGTTGCCGATGCCCTGGCCCAGCACGTCGGTCAGCTGGTTGATCATCGCCTTGGTGCTGACGTCGCCGGCCAGCGCGCCGTTGTTGGCGGCGTTCGCGGTATCGAATTTGGTCAACGCGTTGAGCTGGATGCGCAGCGCGTTGTACGCCTTGACGAAGTTCAGCACCGATTGGCTGGCCTGGCCCGCGTCGCTGCCCACCGTCACGGTCGTGCTGCCGGTCTTGGCGAGCGTGAACGACGTGCCGTCCACCACATCCGTCAGTGTGTTGGTGGCGCTTTGCACGCTGATGCCGTTGACAGTGGCAAGCGCGTTGCGGCCTGTGGCCACCTCGGTCATGTTCTGCGTGCCGCTCGGGTCGTGGCTCAACAGGGATTGCAGAGCCGGGTCGCCCGACACGGAAATCTTCATCTCCGAATTGGCGCCGCCCGCAGTGGACGTCAGCACCAGCCGATAAGGCGAGCTGCTGCCGTCGTTGACGATGCTGGCCGAGACGCCCAGGTTGGCGCTATTGATGGCGTCGCGGATGCCGGCGAGCGTATTGTTCGATGGGTCGATGGTGATCGAGCCGCCGGCCTGGTTGCCGTTCTGCGTGAACGCGGCGCCCGTGTATTTGCCATTGGCAAAGCTGCCGCCCGAGACGCTCCCAAACGAGAAGGTGAGGGTGGTGGGCGTGCCGCCGCCAATGGGCGTCTTGCTGGACGCCTGCCCGGCGGCCGATAGCACCTGCGCCTGCGCAAGCTGCGTCACGTTGATTTGGTACGTGCCAGCCGGCGCCGTATTGGACAGCGAAGCCGTGAGGATCGACGTGTCGTGCCCGCTGGCCTTGTTTCCGGTGAATGTGTCCGGGTTGTTCAGGGCCGCCATCGCGGTCTGGAAGGTCGACAGCGCGCTTTTGAGCGAGCCGACTGCCGACAGTTGCGTCTGAAAGGCCTTTTGCTGCGTCTGCCGCAGCGTCATGCCCTTGCTTTCCGCCTGGATCAGCTTCGTGACAAGGGTGTTGACGTCGATGTTCGTCCCGATGCCCGGAATCGAGATCGGCGGAACGTAGTTGTTGCTCGTGGACGAGGTGGCCATGGTCGGACGCGCGCAAACGCTTTCTTCACAATCTCCACAATGTGACGGCAGCGAGGCGCGCTTCTTTAGGGCAAACCCTGCTCGGACAGGCTTTGCGCACCGGTTTGCTCAGGAAAGCGAAAGGATTGCTGGCGCCACATCACCGCGAGCGCCTCGCCGACGGTCTCCACCGGTGCGGAGACCGCCGCGGCCACGCTAGACCGTCTCGCCTTCCTTGCTCGGATCGACCTGCTTGCCGCGCGCCAGCACCGGCACCAACGCGGCGCCAGTATGGCTGGCCGGCACGCGCGTCAACGCCTCCGGCCCGCAAGCCGCGACGATCGTGCCGCCTTCGTCGCCGCCTTCGGGGCCGAGATCGAGGATCCAGTCCGCCTCGGCAATCACGTCGAGGTCGTGCTCGATCACGATCACGCTGTGGCCGCCGTCCGCCAGCCGATGCAGCACGCGAATGAGCTTGGCCACGTCGGCCATGTGCAGACCCACGGTCGGCTCGTCCAGGACGTACAGCGTGTGGGGCGGCTTCTGGCCGCGACGCGTCACGTCATCGCGCACCTTGGACAGTTCGGTGACGAGCTTGATGCGCTGCGCCTCGCCCCCGGACAGCGTGGGCGAGGGCTGGCCGAGCGTCAGGTAGCCGAGGCCGACGTCCTTCATCAACTGCAGCGGATGGGCAATGCTGTTCATCGCACCAAAGAATTCGACCGCTTCGTCGATCTCCATGGTCAGCACATCGCCGATGTTCTTGCCGCGCCAGGTGACGGCAAGCGTCTCGGCATTGAAGCGCTGGCCGTGGCACACGTCGCAGCCGACCTTCACGTCGGGCAGGAAGCTCATGGCGATGGTGCGCACGCCCTGGCCTTCACAGGCGGGGCAGCGGCCGTCGCCGGTGTTGAACGAGAAGCGCGAGGCGGTGTAGCCGCGTGCGCGCGCCTCCAGCGTGTCGGCAAACAGCTTGCGGATGGTGTCCCACACGCCGATGTACGTGGCGGGGCAGGAGCGCGGCGTCTTGCCGATCGGCGTCTGGTCGACTTCCAGCACGCGGTCGATGGTTTCCCAGCCGGTGACGCTGTCGCAGCCGTGCCAGTCGTGTTTGACGTCGAGCTTGCGCGGCATCTTCGCCTCAGGCGTCTCAGCCTGCGCGGCCTTGCGTGCGCGGCGGGTTGCCGGCGAAGACAGCACCGAACGGCCGACCGCATCGAGCAGGTTTGTCATCAACACATCGCGCGCCAGCGTCGATTTGCCCGAGCCTGACACCCCCGTAATCGCCACCAGACGCGACAGCGGCATCGTCGCGGTCACGTTGCGCAGGTTGTGCAGCTTGGCACCGTGCACCGTCAGCCATTGCTCCGGCACGGCTTGCTTGCCGGCACGCGGCGCAACCACCTGGCGGCGCGGCTGCAGCGGGTGCTCGATCGGCTGTGACAGGAACCGGCCCGTGAGCGAATCTGGCTGCGCAGCGAGATCCTGTACGCCGCCTTGTGCGACCAGCGTGCCGCCGCGCTTGCCGGCGCCCGGGCCGATGTCGATGATGTGGTCGGCGCGGCGGATCGTGTCTTCATCGTGCTCGACTACCACCAGCGTGTTGCCCTTGTCGCCCAGCTTGCGCAGGGCGTCCAACAGGATCTGGTTGTCGCGCGGATGCAGGCCAATGGTCGGCTCATCCAGCACGTAGCAGACGCCCTGCAGGTTGCTGCCGAGTTGCGCCGCCAGGCGGATACGCTGCGCTTCGCCGCCCGACAGGCTCGGCGCCGCGCGATCCAGGCTCAGGTAGCCCAGGCCGACCTCTTCCAGGAACGACAGGCGGCTGTGAATCTCGGCCACCACATCGCGGGCGATGTCGGCGTCGCGGCCGGTCAAGTCCAGGCCCTCGACCCAGCGGCGGGTCTGGCTGACAGTCCACTGCGCAATGTCGACGATGGGCTTGTCGGCAAACGTGACGGCGCGCGCCGTCGGGTTCAGGCGCGTGCCGTGGCAATCCGGGCAAGGCAGGTCGGTCATGCCGTCGGGATCGACTTCCTCTGAAGGAAGCGTCTGCTCGCGGCCGCGATCGTCACCGCCGAGGACGGTGTCGTCAAACGCGGCACGCTGCTCGCGCGTGAGCGCCAACCCGGTGCCGACGCAGCTCGGACACCAGCCGTGCTTGCTGTTGTACGAGAACATGCGCGGATCCAGCTCGGGGTAGCTGGTGCCGCAGGTCGAGCATGCACGCTTGGTCGAAAACACCTTCACATTGCCGACATGCGCCGTGCCGCCGTTGTGCATGGCGTGTTGCAGACCATCCAGCGGCGCGAGCACATGCATGATGCCCTTGCCGTATTCCAGCGCCTGTTCCAGCAGCGCGCGCAGCGCGGCTTCGTTTTCCGGCGAGACAACGATGTCCCCCACCGGCAGTTCCAGCGTGTGCTCGCGGAAGCGGTCCAGGCGCGGCCATGGGTCGACGCTGAGGAATTCGCCATCGACGCGCAGATGCGTATAGCCGCGCGCCTTGGCCCATTTGGCCAGGTCGGTATAGACCCCCTTTCGGTTGACGACCAGCGGCGCGAGCAGGCCGATGTGCTGGCCGCGATGGTCGCGCATCAGCTGGGCAAGTATCGCCTCCGGGCTTTGCGCCGATACGGGCGTGCCGTCGTGGATGCAATGCTGCACGCCCAGCTTCACATACAGCAGCCGGAGGAAGTGCCACACCTCGGACGTGGTTGCCACCGTGCTCTTACGGCCGCCGCGCGACAGGCGCTGCTCAATCGCCACCGTGGGCGGAATGCCATAGACGGCGTCGACTTCCGGCCGCCCCGCCGGCTGCACGATGGAACGCGCATACGCATTGAGCGATTCCAGATAGCGACGCTGCCCTTCGTGGAAGAGGATGTCGAACGCCAGCGTCGACTTGCCCGAACCCGATACGCCCGTCACGACGTTGAATTTGCCGTGCGGAATATCGACGTTCAGGCCCTTCAAGTTGTGCTCGTGCGCGTGGACGATGCGCACGACGTTTTCACCCTGGACTTCCGCCAGCGCAGCGCGCTTGGCGCGGCGCTCGGCCAGCGCCGTCTGCAGCGGCACGCCTTCGATGGCTTCCGGCTGGCCGACGCTGGCTTCGTATTGCTTGAGCGCGGCGCCGGTGTGCGATGCAGCGCAGTCTTTGACCTGCGCAGGCGTGCCGGCGCACACCAGCAGGCCGCCGGCGTCGCCGCCTTCAGGGCCGAGGTCGATGATCCAATCCGCCGCACGCACCACGTCGAGGTTATGTTCGATCACGATCAGCGAATGCCCGGCGTCGAGTAGCTTGCCGAACGCCCGCATCAGCTTGGCGATGTCGTCAAAGTGCAGGCCGGTGGTCGGCTCGTCGAACATGAACAGGCGGCCGGCGTTGGCGGGCACATCCTGCTTGACGCGCTTGCGCGCCGCGGCCTGGGCAGCCTGCGCGGCTTCGGCCAGGAAACCGGCCAGCTTCAGGCGTTGCGCCTCGCCGCCGGAGAGCGTCGGCACCGGCTGGCCAAGCTTCACGTATTCCAGGCCCACGTCGACGATCGGTTGCAGCACGCGCAGCACGTCTGCGTCATCAGCGAACACGCTGGCGGCTTCGCTCACCGTCAGCTCCAGCACATCGGCCACCGACAATGCGCGGCCACCGCGGGGGATCTTCACTTCCAGGATTTCGGCGCGATAGCGCGTGCCGTCACAGTCCGGGCAGCGCAGGTAGATGTCAGAGAGGAACTGCATCTCGACGTGCTCGAAGCCCGAGCCGCCGCAGGTCGGGCAACGGCCGTCGCCCGAGTTGAAGCTGAACGTACCGGCCGTGTAGCCTCGCTGCAGCGCCATCGGCGCCTTGGCGAACAGCTTGCGGATTTCATCGAACGCGCCAACGTAGCTGGCCGGGTTGGAACGCGCGGTCTTGCCGATGGGGGATTGGTCAACGAACACCACGTCGCTGATCTGATCGGCACCGCGCAAGGCGCGGAATGCGCCGGGCGATTCCGTTGCCTTGCCGAAGTGGCGCGCCAGCGCCGGGTGCAGCACGTCCTGGATCAACGTCGATTTGCCCGAGCCGGACACGCCGGTCACGCACACCAGGCGCTGCAGCGGGATCTCGACCGTGACATCGCGCAGGTTGTGTTCCGACGCGCCTTCGAGCACCAGCCGCGGCGTCGCGTCGATGACGGGGCGCGCGTGCCAATCCGTGGCGTCGGCCACGCGGCGCTGCCCCGACAGATACGCGCCCGTGAGCGTATCGGCCTGACGGATAGCCGACGGCGTGCCGTCAAAGACGATGTTGCCCCCACGCTCGCCGGGGCCGGGTCCCATGTCGATCAGGCGGTCAGCAGCCAGCATTACGGAGGGATCGTGTTCGACCACCACCAGCGTGTTGCCGGCGTCGCGCAGGCGTTGCATGGCTTGGACAATGCGGTCCAGATCGCGCGGGTGCAGGCCGATGCTGGGTTCATCCAGCACGAACAGCGTGTTGACGAGCGATGTGCCCAGCGCCGTCGTCAGGTTGATCCGCTGCACTTCGCCACCCGAGAGCGTGCGGCTCTGGCGGTCGAGCGTCAGATAGCCAATGCCGACGTCGCACAGATAGGCCAGGCGCGTGCGCACCTCGTCCAGCAGAAGCTTGAGCGCGTCGTCGAGCAGCGTGGACGGCAGTGTCAGTTCATCGAAGAAACGGCGGATGCGCTCGATGGGCAGCAGCATCAGGTCGTGCACGGTCAGCCCGGGCAGGGCTTCGAGCTGGGCACGGCTCCAGGCTACGCCGCGCGGCATGAAGCGGTGTTCGGGCGCGAGCACGGCGTCGGCGTTTTCCTTGGTGCCAAGGCGCCATTGCATCGATTCGGTTTTCAGGCGGGCGCCGCCGCAGGTTTCGCAGGTCGTGTAGCTGCGGTACTTGGAGAGCAGCACGCGGATGTGCATCTTGTACGCCTTCGACTCCAGGTAGTCGAAGAAGCGGCGCACGCCGTACCACTGCTTGTTCCAGCCGCCACGCTTGAAGGCCGGGTCGCCATTGATGACCCAGTTGCGCTGGGCCTCGGTCATCTCCGCCCACGGCGTGCCGCGCGGGATGTCCGCTGCAGCGGCGTAGCGCATCAGGTCGTCCTGGCATTCCTTCCACGCCGGCGTCTGCATCGGCTTGATGGCGCCGTCGCGCAGCGTCTTGCGCTCGTCCGGAATCACCAGCCCAAGATCGACGCCGATGACGCGACCGAAACCGCGGCAGGCGTCGCACGCGCCGTAGGCGGAATTGAACGAGAAGAGCGCCGGCTGCGGGTCTGCATAGCGCAGGTCGCTTTCGGGGCAGTGCAGGCCGGTGGAAAAGCGCCAGATCGCGGGCTCCGCGGCCTCATCGGCCGGCAAGACGTACACGCTGACGCGTCCGCCGCCGCGCTTGAGTGACGACTCGATGGCCTCCAGCGCGCGGGCACGCTCGGTGCCCTGCAGGCGGAAGCGGTCGGCCACCACATCAAGCAGCTTGCGCTTGCCCGTGGAGGACTCCACCACGCGCTCGGCCTGCACGCGCGTATAGCCGCTGACCGACAGCCATTGCGTGACTTCTTCGGGGCTCGTATTGGCGGGCAGCTCGACGGGAAAGGTCACCACCAGGCGTGGATCGCCTTCGCGCGTGCGCGAGAGCAGCTCGTCGTAGATCGTTTCCGGCGTGTCGTGGCGCACCGGCAGGGCGGTGTCGCGGTCGAACAGTTGGGCGGCGCGCGCAAACAGCAGCTTCAGATGGTCGTTCAGTTCCGTCATCGTGCCGACCGTCGAGCGCGAGCTGCGCACCGGGTTGGTCTGGTCGATAGCGATGGCGGGCGGCACGCCTTCGACGTGCTCGACCTGCGGTCGGTCCATGCGGTCCAGAAACTGGCGCGCGTAGGCGCTGAAGGTCTCGACGTAGCGGCGCTGGCCTTCGGCGTAGAGCGTGTCGAAAACGAGGCTTGACTTGCCGGACCCCGACGGCCCGGTCACGACGGTCATTTCACCCGTGCGCAGGTCCAGATCGAGGTTTTTAAGATTGTGCTGACGGGCTCCGCGCAGGCGAATGACACCGGAGGACATGGAGGGCGTTCCTTGGAGCTTGGAGGTAAGGGGCATGCCGGCGGGGCTCAAGCATCGGCCGCTGCGTCGGCAATCAGAATTCGAGCCGTAAACTGTAGCGGATTATGAAGATCCGGTTTGTCTACGGAACAAGTCGTGGGCGGGAGCCTAACGCAGGGCTCCTGACAGCGTTTTGTCAGGAGGTTTCAGCGGAGGGGCAGAAAAGCACGGGGTGATGCCGGTATCACCCCTGCCGGGGCGCTTCAGCCGGCTTCGCGCCCGTAAGACGCTTGATTGGCCGGCAGATCAAAGCCCGTGGGGCCAGGCTTGCGCGGGACAAAACGGTGGTGCTCGACCACACCGCCCTTGACGATGACGACGGTCTCTTCGGGAATCTCCGCCCACGCGCCGGGCAGGTCGACAAGCGGTTCGGACAGCACAAGGAAGGCGTCGTCGCCCGCGTCTTCAATGGCGGCGCTGTCAGGATAGAGCTGGTGCAGATGCTTGAACGACGTGCTGTGGAACAGCGAGCGCGATTCGCCCTCGCTGGAGTAGCGGGCCGCCACGATCTGAACGCCGTCCGTCGCGCAGACCGTCATGTTCAGCGGGTATTCGACGCCGTGGCGGCGGCCGATGTCTTCGATCAGCCCGACCATCTGTTCGAGCGCGCCGCGCGGGTCGCGGTCGAGTCCGAACGACAGCGCGAGGAAAAACATGATCTCAGAGTCGGTCGAGCCTTCGATCCAGCGGAACAACTCCGGCGCCACTTCCATCATCAGGGCGCGGCGCAGCATCGGATATTCACGGATCAGCCCGTTGTGCGCAAAAAGCCACCGGCCGTAGCGGAACGGGTGGCAGTTGGTCTCCTGCGCCGGGGTGTCGGTGGCCGCGCGCACGTGCGCGATGAACATCGACGAGCGGATGGCGCGGGCGGCTTCACGCAGGTTGGTGTCGTTCCACGCGGGGTGCAGGCAGCGGTATCGGAAGGGCACCTCAGAGTAACGGCCGTACCAGCCGATGCCGAAGCCGTCACCGTTGGTGGTTGTCTCGCCGCCAAGGCGGGAGCGCAGACTCTGGTCGATCAACGAGTGCCGCGGCCGGAACAGCACTGTCTCCATCTGAATGGGATTGCCTGAATACGCCAGCCAGCGACACATGATGCATTGCCTATAGAGATGCCTTGAAAGGTGAGTCTATGCAATGCGTTTGCGAATGCACAAGAAAATCCGAACCCTTATCTGACAAGGGTCTCGGCGGACCTGCGACCTTGACGGCGAGGTTTTTCATCAATTCGCTTACCCGCTTTGCAAAGGAGATATCGCTCGCAGATCCGCGCAGGCACGGGGCGGCGGGCCTTGGCGGGAGCGGCGCGGACTTGCCGGACGAGCTTCCTGCGCATCCTTTACGCGTTTCGGTTCGGGGCAAGGCCCACGAATTCAGCGCTGCCGTACTGTCGTCAAAACGCATCAGAGTGGGTCGGGGTATGGGGTCGGCCAGCGTGCCGAGTGCCTCATCCGGTCGGCGGATGGGCTCGCCCTCTCTCGTTGCGCCCGTTGCGCCCGCATGGCAGCCGGGTGCCCCGGGCGACACCCGGGGCGGCGGCTGATGAAGCCGGCTTTACTCTTCCACCTCACTGCGCACCATCAACACCGGCTTGTTGGTCTTGCGCACCACGCCCTCGGCTACGCTGCCGAGCACCAGATGCCTGAGCCCGCGCCGGCCGTGCGTTCCGAGCACGATCAGGTCGGTGCCCGTCTCATTGGCTTCCGCGACGATCGTTGCGGAGATCTGCCCCGGCGCAATGGATTTTTCGAGCAATCTGGTCGAATGCTTGATGCCCGCCGCGTCCAGCTTTTTCGAGACCTCGGCGAGCGTGTCGCGGCCGTAGTCGACGACCTGGTTGGCGTAGGCAATCGAGTCGGCCCCGACCATGTCGAAAGTGATGTCGCTGCTGTCGGCAACGAAAAGCGCTTCGACTTCCGCGCCTGTCGCCTTGCTGACCATAATGGCCTGTTGCAGCGCAAGGTAGGACGCGTGGCTGCCGTCGATGGCGAGCAGGATTCGCTGATACATGGTGGTCTCCAAGGCGTTGTGCAGTCGGGCACCGCATGTCATCAGCGTAGACAGCGTGGCGTGTGGGCTGTTGATGCGCGTCAAAGGTCTTTCGACGCCACCTGCAGAACGGCTGCTCCTGCAACGCGCCCGGCACGGAGGTCTGCCAACGCGGTGTTGGCGTCTTGCAGCCGATGGGGCGTGACCCGCACCCGCAACGGGAGATCCGCTGCGACGCGCATGAGCGCGAGTCCGTCGGCTCGCGTCAGGTTCGCGACGGAGACCAGCTTGCGTTCTTCCCAAAGCCACCGGTACGGAAACGCGGGGATGTCGCTCATGTGGATGCCGCCGCAAACCACCGTGCCGCCTTTGACCACAGCTTGCAGTGCCTGCGGCACGAGCGCGCCGATGGGCGCAAAGATCAAGGCGGCATCGAGCGGTTCCGGTGCGGCGGTGTCGCTCGCGCCAGCCCATCTCGCACCCGTGTCCAGGGCTAGTTGCTGCGCCGCAGTATCACCGGCCCGCGTGAAGGCGAAGACGTCGCGCTGCTCTGCCACGGCAATCTGCGTGATGAGATGCGCCGCGGCGCCAAAGCCGTAGATGCCGATCCGGCGTGCATCGCCGGCCATGCGCAGCGTGCGGAAGCCGATCAGGCCAGCGCAAAGCAGGGGTGCCGCGTGCGCATCGTCGTACCGCGCGGGAATCGGCAGGCAGAATCGCGCGTCGCAGACGACATACTCCGCATACCCGCCATCGCGCGTGTAGCCGGTGAAGGCCGGGTGGTCGCACAGGTTTTCGCGCCCGTGCAGGCAGTACGTGCAGACGCCGCATGTCCAGCCGAGCCAAGGCACGCCGACGCGCTCGCCGGGGGCGGGCGTCGTCACGCCTGCGCCGCACGACTCGACGATGCCGACGATTTCGTGACCAGGGATCAGGAAGGGTTTGGGCGCGGTCAGTTCACCGTCCACGATGTGCAGGTCGGTACGGCAGACCCCGCACACGGACACGGCAATCCGGACTTCGCCCGGCCCAGGCACGGGCATGGGCACTGCACGCCAGATCAATGGCTTTCCGGCGTCTTGCATCACCATGGCGCGCATCGATTCAGACATTGCTGTCTCCATCCGGCGTGTCTGATCAGTATGGATGCTCGCCGCAGATGGATTGCCCGGCAGTGGGCCATCGCCTGCGCCAGATCAATCGAAGAACGTTGCCGCGCGCAATACTGAACGGGTGCAATGCAGCGGCCATCGGTATCCACGCAATGTCTTCACTGCTGTCTTTCTCGGTTGCCCTGGGCGTGGGCCTGGCGATCGGCCTTGAGCGCGAGCGTAGTCATGCCGGCAGTGCGGAACTGCCGGCAGGCATGCGAACCTTTGCGATCGCGGCGCTGGCAGGTGCCATTGCGGCAAGCCTGCCGATACCGCTGGCCGTGCCGACTGTGCTGCTGGCGGTCGCATTGCTGGCAGCGGTGGGTTACCACCATTCGGCCAATGTCGACCCTGGTGTGACAACGGAACTCGCACTCGTGGCGACCACGCTGCTGGGTGCCTTTGCCGTGAGCGAGCCTGAAATGACGGCAGGCCTCGGCACCGTCCTTCTTGTCCTGCTCTATGCCAAGGCCGGTTTGCATCGGTTTGCCCGCACGGTCATCACCCAGCGTGAACTGGCCGATCTGCTGATCCTTGCGGTGGCGGCATTGCTGATCTGGCCCGCAGTCCCCGACCGGAACATGGGGCCGCTGGACGCCTGGAACCCGCATACGCTGTGGCTGATTGTGCTGCTGGTGATGCTGATGGGCAACACGGGCCACTTTGCGGCGCGATGGTTTGGCGAGCGCATCGGCCTGCCGCTGGCCGGTCTCTTCAGCGGGTTTGCATCAAGTGTGGCAACGATCACGGCCATGGCTGCGCGCGTACGAAAGGTTCATCGCCCCGTTGAGGGTGCGGTTGCCGCAGCGCTCCTGTCCAACGTGGCCACGCTGGTGCAGATGCTGCTGTTGACTGCCGCCATCAATATCGACCTGCTACGCGTGCTGGCGGCGCCACTGGCAGTGGGAATGATGACGACCGTCGCATGGTCGGCTCTATGGATATGGCGCGGCAGCAAGCCGCTTGAGGAAGCACCGGAGAATTCTGCTTCTTCCATCAACTGGCGGGTAGCGATCGGTTTTGCGTTATGGACGGCGACCCTGCTGCTTGCCGCAGCCGCCGCACGCACATGGTTCGGGACAGCGGCGGTGGTGGCTGTTACCGTGGTGGGCGCATTTGCCGATGTACACGCCGCGACCGCGTCCATTGCGACGCAGGTTGCTGGCCACACGTTGCAAAGCCCGACGGCAGGCAAGCTGGTCATGCTTGCGCTGACAGCCAACACGCTCTCGAAGGTGGTCGTGGCCACCAGCGGGGGCCGCGCATTTTCCAGCAAGGTCACGGCTGGCCTGCTGATCATGCTTCTGGCCAGCTGGACGGTGTTCTGGCTTGTCTCTTAGTCAATCCCGCCCAATGCCCAGCACCCAATAGACCGGGCACATGCGGATCAGCCCCGTCACCAGAGGTATCAGCCCAAGCCAGCCCACCCACGCTGGTACCTTGCCAAAGAACGCCAGCAGGATCATGGCGATACCAATCAAGATGCGGACGATGCGGTCCGCGGTTCCAACATTGGTGAACATGACGGTGCTCCTGAACAACGGTCGGTTACGGCTTAGAGAATCAAATCGGACGGCGCACGCGGACCGGCTCCGGTAAAGTTGTCGCGACCCAGAATCCCGACCAGCAAGGTCCATTCGCCGCCCATCGCGCGGATGGTGTCATCGAGGCTGAGCATGCCCACCAGCCGTTGCTGCCGGTCGACCACGCCCAGCCGGTGCAGGCCGTGGCTCAGCATCAAGCGCAAGGCTTCGCTGATCACCGCGTCGTCGCGGATGGTCAGAAGGCCGCGTGTCATGACTTCGGATACCGCGGTTTCGGTGCAGTCGCTGCGGCTGGCGATACCGTGCACCACCATGTCGCGGTCTGTGACGATGCCGACCACGCGCGCACCAACAGCGGTGTGTTCTGTGACAAGCAACGCGCGGGTGCTTTCGTCGCGCATCAGTCGGGCAGCTTGCTGCAGCGTCGCCGTTGCCCGGATGTGGACGATACGGTGGGAGCAAATCTCGTCGATCCTCATGCTGCACTCCGATGCGCTTACGTTTTCACTATAAGAACGGGCCGGTGTCAGAAGTTGATCCCGAACAAGGTGCCGTGAGCTTTCCATGACTGTCCGGATGGGCAGCGGATAGCGGTTGAGTCTATCGAGCGCTGCACTCGGATCATTGAGGCAGATCAAGTGCCAAGGGCAGGTGATCCGGCGAACCAAACGCTGATGTAAATCAAGGGGCGATCTGCCTGGTGGTCCAACATGGAATCCAGCAACCCCGCGTGGGGCGAACCGACGGATTCGACGGAGGCACATCATGTACGACAGGATTCTGGTAGCGGTGGACGGCAGCCCGACGGGAGATCGCGCGCTGGACGAGGCCATCAAGCTTGCGCAGAAGCTCGGCTCCGAGTTGGTCATCGCCCACGTGATCGACAACTCGTATCTGATGTACGACGTTGGCTATATCGACGTGGGCGCCTTTACCGAAGCGTTGGTGAAACAAGGCGATCAAATCGTCGCCGAGGCGCGTGCCAAGGCCGAGAAAGCCGGCGTGCGCGTTCACAGCGTGGTGGTGGACGATCCCATCGGGACCTTCGATATCGGCACGGCCATTGAACAGGCGGCCCACAACGTCGGCGCTCAAGCCCTGGTGCTGGGAACGCACGGGCGGCGCGGCTTCCGGCGACTGTTCCTGGGCAGCGTTGCCGAGAGCGTTGTGCGCATGAGCACACTGCCGGTGCTGCTGGTCCGCGCGTTGCCGACCGAGACACCGCACAGGGCCACAGAACCGCTGAGCAATGCCGTCATTGCCTAGCCAGGTGCCTTCCCCTCTGACACGACATCGGGATCTAACCATGACCTACGCCAGCGTGATGGTGCATCTGGACCGCAGCGAACGCGCCATGCACCGCCTCAACCTCGCGGCCCAGTATGCGGGGGCACACCACGCCACGCTTGTCGGCATCTACGCGAGCTTTGCGCCCAGCCTCAGTTGGTTCTACATGATGGAGAACGCTTCCCGCTACCTGGACGAAGACCGCATCCGGCGCGACGCCATCCGGGATGCCGTGCACGCGCGCTTTCGCCTGGAGACGGAGAAACTTGCGGTGGAAACGGAATGGCGTGCCGTGGAAGGCGACCCCGTCGCGCTCGTTTTGCGCGAAGCGCGGGAGGCCGATCTTCTCGTGGTCGGACAACGCAACCACGACGAACCGGACGAATTCATCGCCGGCGACTTCGTCGAAACGCTGATCCTGGAGTCGGGCCGCCCCGTGCTGGTCGTGCCCTACGCCGGCAGCTTCGCGGCATTGCCGCAGCGCATTCTGGTGGCCTGGAGCGGGGGACGCGAATCGGCCCGTGCGCTGCACGATGCCATCCCGATGATGGCGGGCGCCAATGTGCACGTGTTGCAGATCACCAGCACGCAGCCCAAGCACTGGGCCGAGGAAACCACCGTCGGGCAGGTTGCACGTGCACTGAACGCGCGCGGCATTCATACCACGGTGGAAGAGACCGACTGCGCGGATACCGACACCGCCATCGGCGAGTTGCTGCTCTCGCGCGCAGCCGACTTCAACGCCGATCTGATCGTCATGGGCGCCTACGGGCACAGCCGCCTGCGCGAACTGGTGCTTGGCGGGGTGACACGCACGCTGCTGAAAACGATGACCGTGCCGGTGCTGATGTCGCATTGAGTCTCGACGTCCATTGGACATCAGGAGGTCACCATGAAGAACGATATCCAGCTCAAGCACGACGTCGAAGAAGAGTTGCAATGGGATCCGGCGGTGGATGCCGGTTGCTTTGCCGTGAAAGCGAAGAACGGCATCGTCACGCTCTCCGGTGCTGTCGACACCTTTGCCGATAAGCATGCAGCGGAAGAGGCCGTGCGGCGGGTTGCCGGTGTGACCGCGCTGGTTGTGCACGTGGATGTGCGGATGCCGCCGGATATGCAGCGCCCCGACGACGAGATCGCGCAAGCCATCAGCAGCGCGTTGCATTGGAATGCATCGGTACCGCCCGATTCCGTCCGGATCACCGTCGAAGACGGAGCCGTGACGCTGCGCGGTGAAGTCGACCAGGACTTCCAGCGCCGCGCGGCGCTCGACACGGTGCGACGGGTGCGCGGGGTGAAGTCGGTGGCCAACGCACTCGTATTGCGCCCCGCCTCCGGGCCGGCCGATCTGAGCGATCGCATTGCCAAGGCCCTGCAACGCCTCGCCGCCGTAGACGCTTCACGGCTCAATGTCTCCGTGGCAGACGGGACGGTGACGCTGTACGGGCCGCTGCGCAACCTCAACGAATGCCGTGCCGCCCGGGAGGCCGCATGGGACGCACCCGGCGTGCGTGCCGTCGTCGACCAGATGTGGGTCGGCTCCTAGAGGCGATCCGCACGTTGCACTGCTTACCAGATCCTGGAGTACGAGATGGAAAAGAAGCTGATCGTGTACTACTCGCGCACCGGTACGGCGCGTCAGGTGGCGGAGCAGATGGCCGCCCAGAGCGGATGGCAGCTTGCCGAGGTGACGGACGAGCATCCGCGCGCCGGCTTTCTGGGGGACGCGCGCTGTGTGATCGAAACGGTCTTTCATGCGCGTGCCAAGTATCGCTATGAAGGGCCGCCGCTTGATGAAGTCGAACACGTCGTCGTGATCGCTCCCGTCTGGATGGGCCGCCTGGCTTCGCCCATGCGCGACTTTCTGGCTGACCAATTGCCGGCGTCCACGCACCTGTCCGTGATTTGCGTCATGGCGGCGCGCGGGGCATTCCGTGCTGTAGAGGAAATCATGCGGATCACCGCCACCATTCCGGCGCCGGTGCTGGCGCTGTTCCAGCACGACGTACAGAGCGGGTTGTCGCAGGAGGAGATTGCGGGCTTTATCGACCAGGTGAAGACCGCCGGCCGGTGGGAGCAATCCAGGCAGCGGCCCGCCTGGCTCTCGCCAACGGAAGCGTGATACCGAACACGCGGTTCGACGTTGCACTGATTGAAGGAGACGGGGCATGACCGGCTTTACCGAAGCGCAATGGATCCGGCTGAGAAGCCTGCTCGACGAACAGGAAGCGCGCGTGCGGCGCCAACTGTCTGCGCTTGGTGCTTCAGCCGTGCCGATGCCGCGTGAGGCGCCGCTGGAAAACGCGGGTCTTGCCGATGAAGAGGCGGTGGACCAGACGAACGACGTCATGCTCGCCCGTTACCGAAGCGAGCTTGAGCAACTGAGTGCCGCGCGCGAGCGTATCCAGCAGCACAGCTACGGCATCTGCATCGATTGCGGCGAAGCGATTCCATTTTTACGCCTGCAAGCCCAGCCGACCGCGGCGCGCTGCTTGGCTTGTCAAACAGCGCGTGAGCGTCGCTGGGCATAGCGCGGCGACTCTATCCAGCAGGAGCGAGGTATGAAAAGCGATCTGGGTATCAAGCAGGACGTGAACGACGAACTGCTCTGGGAACCTGCGGTGGATGCCGCAGCGATTGGTGTGGAAGTGGACAACGGTGTCGTGACGCTGACCGGCCACGTCCGCAGCTACATGGAAAAACTTGCCGCCGAACATGCCGCCGAGCGCGTGGCCGGTGTGCGTGGCGTCGTGCAGAAAATCGAAGTCCGATTGCCGGGCACCCACACAGACGCAGACGTTGCGCAGGCGGCCCGCGACGCGCTCGAATGGCAGGTGACGCTGCCCTCCAATCGCATCGAGGTGCTGGTCGAGAACGGCTGGGTGACGCTCTCAGGCGAGGTGGACTGGCCCTACCAGAGCGAACAGGCAGCGCATGCCGTGGGCGCGTTGCGGGGTGTGGCGGGCCTGATCAACCGGCTGCGGATCAAGGCACGCGTGCAGCCCGTCAATGTGGCCGAGCAGATCGGCGCCGCACTCAAGCGGCATGCCGCGCGTGAAGCCGAGCACATCCGCGTCTCTGTTGATGGCGGTACGGTCACGCTCAGCGGTCACGTTGGTTCCGCATCGGAGCGGCGCGCGGCCAAGGGCGCGGCATGGTCGGCACCGGGCGTGACGCAGGTCATCGATCATCTACAGATCGCACCTTAGTGGGAGCGGAAATAAGGCGGGGGATTCAAGCGGGGAAGTAGGTGCGCCGCCCCACCCGAAAAGGGGGCGGCGCTTTTTTATGCTCTTTATGTGGCGAGCGGAGCGATCAAAGCGCCGTCAGTGCAGCCTTGTCGGTCAGTTCGATGTTCTTGCCGCTCACGACGATCCAGCCTTCGCGCTGGAACTTCGACAGGGCACGGCTGACTGTCTCCAACTGCATGCCAAGGTAGCTGCCGATTTCCTCGCGCGTCATGCGCAACGTGAAGCTTGAGGCGGAGTACCCGCGGTCGTGCATCCGCACGGACAGGTCCAGCAGGAAGGTGGCAACACGCGCTTCCGCACTGAGTCCGGCGAGCAGCAGCATGAGGCCCGACTCGCGCACGATCTCTTCTGCCATCAATTGGTGAAGGCGATGTTGGAGCGGGCGGATGTCCTGGCACAAGTCTTCGACGCAATGGAATGGCAGGGCGCAGACCGTGCTGTCTTCTAGGGCGATCGCGTCGCAGGTGTGGCGATCGGCGGCAATGCCGTCCAGGCCCAGCGTCTCGCCGGCCAGCTGGAAGCCGGTGACGTGGCTGGCGCCATTCGGATGCGACACCACGGTCTTGAACGATCCAGACCGGATGGCATAGATCGCGTGAAAGCTGTCACCCGCACGGAAGAGTGCATCGCCCCTGGCCATCTTGCGCCAGGTGTGCACCATCTGGTCCAGCTGTCCGCGTTGTGGGGACGGCACAGCGCTGGCGATGCACGCCCAGTGCATCATGCAGTTGGCGCACTGGCTGCTCGGGACCAGTGGCGTGGTGTGGCGGATCGGGGTTGCATCGCGAACGAGCCGGAGCTGTGGAAGCGCAGCGGGATGTCGGTGTTCGACGGGGGCAGGGGACTCTATCGTGCGCGGAATCATGGGGCGGCTCCGGGAAGGCGTCTGTGGTCTCTGAGCCACACATCCTCGATGAGGAGGTGGGTATCCGGTCACTGGTTTCCATCGAGGCCCGGTGCCCGTACGGTCAAGTATCGGAAGCGCGGCGTTTGCGCGAAATCAGGCTGCGCTGAGATGGCCGTCGGGATGCGCCATGCCCTTGTCAGGGTTCCCTGACAGCGGCAGCAGGGTTTTCGGGGGGAGCCTCCTTCACACGGCTAGTATCTGCCGCCTTGGGAATCGGCTATGTTGAATGCATACCGACCTTCTCGTGGTGTTCGGTGGCGGAGCACGACACGCAATCCTCTAAGGCGACGCACAGGCGCCTGCTGCAGTTGCAATCCAGCTCAGCCGAACTGGTGGTGGGCGTGCTTGCCGTTTTGCTGTTGACCGCGTCGGTTGTGCGCCTGGCGTTTGCCATCCGTGCCGAAGATGGCCCCTTTATCTTGCTGGCCTCGGCAACCATTTGTACGGTTGTCGCACTGTCGTTCTATTGGTTGCGGCTGCGGAAGTTGCGAGCCGCCGTTGCCAGGGATCTCTCCTATCTCGAAAAAAGCGAAGCCCGGCTGGCCGGGATCATCCGCTCGTCCATGGAAGCGATCATTTCGGTGGATGACGCCCAGCGCATCGTGCTGTTCAATCCCATGGCCGAAACACTGTTCGGGTGCCCCGCGCGCCATGCCATCGGCCGCCCGCTGTCGGACTTTATTCCCGAGCGGTTTCGCGGCGCGCACGAGGCCCATGTGCGGCGCTTTGGCGTGACGGGCGTATCGGAGCGCCAGATGGGTAAGCAGCGCCCGCTGTTTGCCCTGCATACCGATGGGCGCGAATTCCCGATCGAAGCGTCGATTTCACAGATCGAGGTGAACGGCGGCAAGCTCTTCACGGTGATGCTGCGGGACACCACAGAGCGTGTCCGTGCCGAGGCCGCGCTGCGGCGCTCACAGGAAGAACTGCAGCATCTGTCGGATAGCGTGCTGGCGACGCGGGAAGAGGAGCGGCACCGCATCGCCCGTGAACTCCACGACGATCTGGGTCAACGCCTGAGCGCGCTCAAGATGGACATTTCGCTGCTTGCAGCAGATTTGCGGGCCGCGCGCAGCGATCAGAACCTGATCGACCAGACCCAGGCGATGCAACGGGTGATCGACGAGACGATCGCGGCCGTACGCCAGATTTCCGCAGATCTTCGACCGCCGTTGCTCGACGAGTTGGGGCTCGTGCCGTCTATCGAATGGATGGCCAAGAATTTTCGCCAACGCTTCGGTTTGGTCGTCAACGTGCATGCGCAAGAGGTGGCAATGAATGAGCGCGCCGCCATCTCGGTCTTCCGGATCGTGCAGGAGGCACTCAACAATGTCGTGCGCCATGCCGATGCCACGCGCGTAGAGATCGAATTTTCGCAGCAGGACGGCGTGCTGGAGCTGTCCATCCAAGACAACGGGCATGGCTGGAGTGGGGCGCCGCCTGCGGCAGGCGAACGCAAGCCGCTCGGCTTGCTGGGCATCCGTGAGCGAGCCCGGTTGCTGGGCGGCCAGGCAATGACCACGCACGCACCCGGCGGCGGCTTCCGTTTGAGCGTCCGCTTTCCCGCCGTTCACGACGCTACCGAGGAGGCCCGGACATGATTCGCGTGATGATCGCCGACGATCATGCCGTGATGCGCGACGGCGTGCGCCATATTCTGGAGCGTGCGGGAAATTTCGAAGTTGCCTGCGAAGCCTCCGACGGTACGCAGGTCGCGCAACTCGTGCGCGACCATCAACCGCAGGTGGTCGTGCTGGATATTTCGATGCCGGGCCGTAGCGGCCTGGAACTGCTCCGCCAGCTGCATGATGATCACCCGAGGGTGCGCGTGCTGGTGCTGACCATGCACGCGGAAGAACAGTACGTGGCGCGCGCCTTTCGTGCCGGCGCAGCCGGTTACCTGACAAAGGAAAGTGCCGCCACCGAACTGGTGACCGCGCTGCAGAAGGTGGCGACCGGCGGCACGTACATCAGCCCACCCATGGCAGAGAAGCTCGCGCACAGCCTGGGCGAGCCCAGTGAGGAGGCGGCGCACACGCGCCTGTCCGACCGCGAGATGGAGGTCTACCGCCGGCTGGTGCGGGGCGAACCTTTGACTGAAATCGCCACCAGCCTGTGCGTGAGCGCCAAGACCATCAGCACTTACAAGATGCGGTTGATGGACAAACTCCAGCTCTCCAGCGAAGCCGCCCTTGTGCGCTACGCGATACGTCATCGCCTGTTTTCCGACGACGATACGTTGTAGCCGTTCCTCCGCACCGCTCAGCGCGGTCTTGCGACACATCAAAGGCGCGGCGCCCCGTCCAGGGAAGAGTTCATCAGCCGTTGGTCGGAGGCTCGCGTGGCGGACGCATTGCCGCTACGGCGGAACGAAAGGCTCGACCGTCCAACGAATGACGATGACCGTTGAGTTGCATCAACCCCGGCCGCGCGCACTGCGCTCTAATGGTTTGCACATCCACGCGCCTTGCGATCGCTTATGCGCACCATGCCAGTGCCGTCTCCGTCTGCTGCTGACAAGATCGACATCCCGCTGCACGCTGCCATGGCTCGCGCTTCGATGTCGCTCTCGCATGTGTCCATGCTGCTGGCATGGCTTGACTGGGCGCTGCATCTTGCAATTTCACCCGGCAAACGCCTGGAGCTGGTGCGGCTTGCTCTCTGGCAGGCCGAAGCGCTTTTCCACTATGGGCAAGACTGCGCCATCAGCGGGCCGATTCATGCGAAGTGCTGCGTACAGCCCCCAACACAGGATCGACGCTTCACGGCGGAGGCATGGCAACTGTGGCCGTTCAACGTGCTGCATCAGTCCTTCCTGCTGACGGAGCGCTGGTGGGATGCGGCCACCCGCGGCGTGTGGGGTGTTTCGCGCCATCATGAAGACTTGGTCGCGTTTGCTGCCCGGCAGTGGCTGGATATTGCATCTCCCGGCAACCAGCTCATGACCAATCCTGTGGTGCTGCAGCGGACCGCCGAACAGCATGGCGCCAATCTCGTGCGCGGAGCCCTCCACGCATTGGCGGACTTCGAGCGCTATCTGAGCAACGCACCGCCACCGGGAGCGAATGACTTCGTGCCGGGTCGCGATGTTGCCGTCACCCCTGGCAAGGTTGTCCTGCGCAACCGGCTGATCGAGTTGATTCAGTATGCGCCCGCCACGCCCGCGGTCTACGCGCAGCCCATCCTGATCGTGCCGGCCTGGATCATGAAGTACTACATCCTCGATTTATCGCCGGCCAATTCGTTGATCCGCTACCTGGTCGAGCACGGTCACACGGTGTTCTGCATATCGTGGAAGAACCCAGGAGAAGCCGACCGCGACCTCGCGATGAATGACTACCTGGAACTCGGCATCATGGCCGCCCTCGATGTCGTGAATGCCACCGTGCCCGGGCAGCGCGTTCACGCGACCGGGTATTGCCTGGGCGGGACGCTCCTCTCAATGGCCGCAGCGGCGATGGCACGCGATAACGACGACCGGCTGGCATCGATGACGCTGTTTGCCGCGCACACGGATTTTGCCGACCCGGGGGAACTCGGCCTTTTCATTGACGAGGCGCAGATCAGCCTGCTGGATGCGCAGATGACCGAGACCGGCTATCTGACGGCGGGACAGATGGCCGGTGCCTTCCAGATGCTGCGTTCGTATGACCTGCTGTGGTCCCGCATGGTGGGTGACTACCTGATGGGCGACCGCGCACCGCTGAACGATTTGATGGCGTGGAACGCCGATACCACGCGCATGCCCGCCCGGATGCACGGCGAATATTTGCGTCGCCTGTTTCTGAACAATGATCTGAGCGAGGGACGTTATCCGGTAAGGGGCAAGCCTGTCTCGCTCGCGGACATCACGCTGCCCGTGTTTGTGGTCGGGACAGAAACCGACCATGTTGCGCCCTGGCGCTCGGTCTACAAGCTCCATCACCTGTGCCCCGCAGAACTGACATTCGTGCTGACCAGTGGCGGGCACAACGCCGGCATCGTGAGCCCGCCAGGGCATCCGCGCCGTCACTTCCACATGAAAACGCGCCACGCCGGCGCCAGCAGTCTCGCCCCGGACGTCTGGTTGAGCACCGCGACAGATGAGCCCGGTTCGTGGTGGCCAGCATGGCATGCATGGCTGGTGGCACATGGCGCGGGGGACCAAGCCGCGAAGCCGCCCTCGCTTGGCACGCTTGCGCATCCCGCGCTAGCCGATGCACCCGGTACCTATGTCCTGGAGCGGT
Organism: Ralstonia pickettii; assembly: GCF_030582395.1. Classification (NCBI taxonomy): domain Bacteria; kingdom Pseudomonadati; phylum Pseudomonadota; class Betaproteobacteria; order Burkholderiales; family Burkholderiaceae; genus Ralstonia; species Ralstonia pickettii. The sequence continues at coordinate 748,213 of NZ_CP104382.1, read as the reverse complement.
GAATCCGAAGGAGGTTACGTGGACGAACAATTCGATCTGCCCCTTGCGTTGTACAAGGCGCAGCTCACATTGGTGGGGCGGTCGTGGGAGTCGGTGCTTTCTGCACGGCAGCGATGGCTCGCCTTGGGGACGGAACTGCTGGGTGACGATATCGATGAAGTCCGTGCCGCATGCGCAGAGCTGTCTGAAGCGCCGACCTGGCAGGCGGCTGCCGCCATGTGGCCAAACGCATGGTGGCGCATCAACCAGCATGGGGTCACGGTACTGGAGGGATGTGTCCGTACCGCGCTGACCAGTCAGACGGCGGTGACTGTCGAAACACAGCGGGCCATGCGGCAATGGCAGCAGGCCATTGTGCAGGCGGCACACATTGCAGGCACCACGATACCGATCCACGGCTTCTGGCAGAACGCGCTGGCAGTGCTCGGCTCGGCGCCGCAGCGGGAGGTAGAAAGTGGACTCCCCGCCGCTGCATCGGTCTTACCTCATCGTGCAAGGGGCAACCATGAGCATCGCGAACACGCCACTGCCGGCGGCTGACGTGCTCGGCGTCATCCGGAATCGCACCTTCGACGAGATTGCCGTGGGCGACGCGGCATGCATGGAACGCACGCTGACGGCCGAAGACGTTCAGCTCTTTGCCATGCTGACTGGGCAGACGGAATCGCCACCCCGTGATGTACCGGCAGAGGGCGCCGCGGTAGCGCATACCGTTGTCCCCAACATGCTCGGCAGTGCGTTGATTGGCGCGTTGCTGGGTAACAAGTTGCCGGGGCCAGGCGCCAAACATGTCGGCCAGACGCTGCAGTTCCTGGCCCCCGTGCGTGTCGGCGACTTGCTGGCGGTATCCGTGTCCGTGGTGAGCCGAGACGTGAATCAGCATCGTGTAAAGCTCGCGTGCAGATGCGTCAACACCGATGGCGCCATCGCGATCAGCGGAGAGGCCGATGTCATCGTGCCCACCGAGCGCGTCGAAGTTTCCCGCAATGCGCTGCCGGACATGCGCGATGGTGACGGAGAAGCGGGTCTTCAACGGCTACTTGCCTATGCGCGCAGTCTGGGGCCGATACGGACAGCCGTCGTGCATCCGTGCGATGCACTCAGCTTGTCGGCGGCGCTCGATGCACGTGCGGACGGGCTGATCGTGCCGCGGCTGGTAGCGCCGCGCAGCCGGCTGGAGGCAGTCGCAGCCGAGGCAGGCCTGACGCTGAACGACGTGGAGATTGACGACGTGCCCCACAGTCACGCTGCTGCAGCGCGCGCGGTCGCGTTGGCCGCGCAAGGTGAAGTTGAAGCGCTGATGAAAGGCAGCCTGCATACGGACGAGTTGATGTCGGCAGTACTGCGGACAGATGCTGGGTTGCGAACCAAGCGCCGGGTCAGCCATTGCTTTCTGATGCAAACGCCTGCGTATCCACGCCCGTTCATCCTGACCGACGCTGCCGTCAACATTGCCCCGAGTTTGGACGACAAGGCAGATATCCTGCGCAATGCGATCGACTTGGCACACACCATCGGGGTGACGTGCCCGCATGTTGCGATCCTGGCGGCTGTGGAGACCGTCAATCCGCGTATGGCAGCCACGCTGGACGCCGCGGCGCTGTGCAAGATGGCCGACCGGGGGCAGATCACCGGTGCCGTGCTGGATGGTCCGTTGGCTTTCGACAATGCCGTGTCGGCCGCTGCCGCACGTATCAAGGGCATCGTTTCGCCCGTGGCAGGGCAAGCGGATATTCTTGTGGTGCCGGACCTTGAGAGCGGCAACATGCTGGCCAAGCAGCTCGAATACCTGGGCGGCGCCATCAGTGCCGGGATCGTGCTGGGTGCCCGTGTGCCAATTGTGCTCACGAGCCGAGCCGATCTGCGGGCCTCCCGGCTTGCCTCGTGTGCGGTAGCGGTCTTGCTGGCACACCGCTATCGGATGGTGCCGCCATGAGTGCATGCATCCTCGTTCTCAACTGCGGTTCATCGAGCATCAAGTTCGCCCTGTTCGATGCAGACACGCTGGACACACACCATGCCGCGATCTGGCGAGGCGAGATCCTAGCGATCGGCAGCGGACACGCCACCGTCCGCGAGCAGGCGGGCGTGCCTACCGCCGTGGCGCTGGATGCCGCGCAGCCCTACCACGCAGCGTTGCTGGAGATTCGGACGCGTGCGCGCGAATGGATCGATGGACGGCATCTGGCCGCGGTCGCGCATCGTGTTGTTCACGGCGGGAGCAAATACGTTGCGCCCACACGCGTGACGCTGCCCGTGCTTGCCGAGCTGCAGGGCTACATACCGCTTGCACCGCTGCATCAGCCATTCGCCCTCGAGGCGATCGGCACGTTTCTCGAAGAGCACCCCGACGTGCCGCAAGTCGCGTGCTTCGATACGGCGTTCCATCACACGATCCCACAGGTCGAAAGAATGCTGCCGCTGCCGTACGCGTTGAGCGAACGCGGACTGCGGCGCTATGGCTTTCATGGCCTGTCATACGAATACATGGCGCATGCGCTGCCGATTCGGCATGGTTGCATGGCGAAGGGGCGCACGATCGTTGCCCATCTTGGCAGCGGCGCGAGCCTCTGTGCGATGCAGGATCTGGCCAGCGTGGCCACGACGATGGGCTTCTCCGCGCTGGACGGGTTGATGATGGGTACGCGCTGCGGCGCCGTCGATCCTGGCGTCGTCTTGCATTTGATGGAGGTGGACAAGCTGTCGCTCGACCAGGTTGGCCATCTCCTGTATCACGCCTCGGGGTTGCTTGGCGTGTCGGGCGTATCGGCCGACCCGCGAGCGCTGTTGCCGCTGGAAGACCAGAATGAGCGGTGCCGTCTTGCACTGGCGCTGTATGTCCGACGCATCGTTCGGGAGATCGGTGCGCTTGTTGCCGTGCTGGGCGGGTTGGACATGCTGGTGTTCACAGCAGGGATTGGCGAGCACAACGCGGTCGTTCGCGAACGCGTGATGGCGGCCCTGACATATCTGGGCGTAGTGGCGGACACCGCGGCCAACGCGGAACACGCGCCCGTGGTGTCCGCCCCGCAGAGTCGCGTGCTGGTTGCAGTCGAACCCACTAACGAAGAGTGGGTAGCGGCTCGCCATGCGCTCGCCTGCACGCAAGGAGGCTAGCGATGCGTGGCAAGCCAAGCTGGCACACGCTGCCCACCGGGTTGTCACCGCAGTTGCCGGTCGACGATCTCTCGATCTGGTCAACGCTTGCCTCCGACGATGTGCTCGAGCGGCTTGGAACCCGAACGAGCGGGCTGACTCAAGAGGATGCTGCGCAGCGCCTGCGTGAACACGGGCTCAACCGCGTGGCCAACGGTCATCATGAAGGTGTGCTGGCCGAACTGTTTCGGCGTTCGATCAATCCGCTGAATCTGCTGCTCATTTCACTGGCGGGCATCTCTTCAATACTGGGCGATGTGCGGGCCGCTGTGCTGATCGCCGTCATGGTGGTATTGAGCGTTGTGCTGGGCTTCCTTCAGGAACATCGCTCCAACCGCGCGGCGGAGGCACTGCGCCGCATGGTGCATACGACGGCGACAGTCAGACGCATCGCCCCAGACGGCACCGAGACAAGCGAGGAAGTCCCCATCGAGCAACTGGTGCCGGGCGATATCGTCCAGCTGTCCGCCGGCGACATGGTGCCGGCGGACTTAAGACTGCTCGGCGCCAAGGATGTGTTCGTCAACCAGTCGGCCCTGACCGGCGAGGCCATGCCGCAGGAGAAGCATGCGGAGGCCTCCAACATCCACGCTGCGGCAGATTTCGATCGGTCGAACATGTGCTTCATGGGCAGCGCCGTGGTGAGCGGCTACGCGACGGGCGTGGTCCTGACCACCGGACGCCGGACGGCGTTCGGCCATGTGGCCAACCTGATTGCCGCACAACGGGTGCAGACCAGCTTTGATCGCGGCATCACGCGGTTCACCTGGCTGATGCTCACGCTGATCCTGGTAATGGCGCCCACCGTTTTCGTCATCAACGGCCTGACCAAGGGCAACTGGTTCGAGGCGCTGTTGTTTGCGGTGGCCGTGGCCGTTGGCCTGACGCCCGAGATGCTGCCGATGATCGTGACGGTCAACCTGGCCAAGGGCGCGATTGCCATGTCGCGCAAGAAGGTCATCGTCAAGCGGCTCAACGCGATCCAGAATTTCGGTGCGATGGATGTGCTGTGCACCGACAAGACCGGCACGCTGACGCAAGACCGCATCATCCTCAAGCACCACCTGGATTTGCGTGGGGAAGAGTCTGACCAGGTGTTGGAGTATGCGTTTCTGAACAGTTTCTATCAGTCGGGCCTGAAGAATCTGCTGGACGTGGCCGTGCTCAAGCACGTGGAGCTGGAGCAGCGGCTGGACGTGCATGCCCGTTTCCAGAAGATCGATGAGCTGCCGTTTGACTTCGAGCGGCGCCGCATGTCGGTGGTGCTGGCGCGGGACGACGGAACGCACGTGCTGATCTGCAAGGGCGCTGTGGAAGAAGTGCTGGCAGTCAGTACACGTTACGTCAGCGGTGACAACACGGGCTTGCTCGGCGCAACCCAACTGCAAGATACGCGGCAACTGGCTGAAGGCCTGAACGCCGACGGCTTTCGGGCCGTCGCTGTCGCCTACAAGGAGATGCCGTGCGAGCAAAGCCAGTACGCCGTAGCGGACGAGTCCGGGTTGACGTTGCTGGGGTTTATTGCCTTTCTCGACCCACCGCGTGATACGGCTGCACCTGCCATTGCCGCATTGAAGGCCAGCGGCGTGGCGGTCAAGATCCTGACCGGGGACAACGCCATCGTTGCGCGCAAGATCTGTCGCGAAGTCGGCCTCGCTACCGAGCCGGTGGCGCTTGGCACTGAATTGGCCACGATGACGCCCGACGAGATGGCCGACATGGCCGAGCGTGCGTCAATCTTTGCCAAGGTGTCCCCGGCGCAGAAGGCGGCGATTATCGAGGCGCTGCACCGCAGGGGCCACGTTGTCGGCTTCATGGGAGACGGCATCAACGATGGGCCGGCGCTCAAGGCCGCGGATGTCGGCATCTCCGTGGACAGCGCGGTCGATATTGCCAAGGAATCGGCCGACATCATCCTGCTGGAGAAAAGCCTGGCCGTGCTGGGCGAGGGCGTGACGGAAGGGCGCAAGGTGTTTGGCAACATCGTCAAGTACATCAAGATGGGCGCCAGCTCGAACTTCGGCAACATGTTCAGCGTGCTGGGCGCCAGCCTGTTCTTGCCTTTTCTGCCGATGGCACCTGTGCAGGTGCTGCTCAACAATCTGCTCTACGACTTCTCGCAAACCGCCATTCCGACCGACAACGTGGACGACGATTACCTCGTCAAGCCACGACGGTGGGAAATTGGCAGCATCCTGAAGTTCATGCTGTACATGGGGCCCGTCAGTTCGTTGTTTGACTTCGCGACGTATGCGCTGCTGCTGGGCGTGTTCCACACGTGGGCCAATCCTGCGCTCTTCCAGTCGGGGTGGTTTGTTGAATCACTGCTTACGCAGACACTCATCATCCATATCATCCGCACGGCCAAGGTGCCGTTTGTGCAAAGCCGGGCGAGCAACGCGCTGGTGCTGACGAGCATCGCCATTGCCTGCGTGGGCGTTGCCATGCCATTGACACCGGCCGGAGCACTGTTCGGCTTTGTACCGCTGCCGGCAGCCTACTGGCCCTGCCTGGTCGCGATCGTGTTGGCCTATGGGCTGTCCGCCTACGTGATGAAGGCGTGGTACGTGCGCAGGTACGGTCTGGATTGAGCACGAGCGTGGCGCAGCTGCAGCAGTGTCAGCCAGCCTGGCGTTCGCTGTGGGGCGCAGCGTCCAACGCGGCACGAACCTCGGCATCCTCCACCTGAGGAAAGTCGGCGTAGTACATGCCGACGGCATGGAACCCCTGGGGCGCATAGAGGCAGACGACTTCATCGGCCAGCGGGCGAATTTCGTCCAGGCTGTCCGGTGCCGCCACAGGCACCGCGCAGACGAGACGCTGTGGATGGCGCTGCCGAATGGCGTGGAGTGCCGCCTTCATGGAAGCCCCAGTCGCCAGCCCATCGTCAACGACGATCACGACGCGTCCTTCTACGTCATAGGGGCCGCGGTTTGGGGTGTAAAGCGCACGGCGCCGGCGGATGACGTTCATCTGCTCGGCGCTTTCCTGTTCAAGGTATGTTGCGTCTGCGCCGATGCGCCCCGCGTAGGGTGCGAAGTACGTCCAGCCGCCTTCTTCCACAGAGCCGACCGCCAGCTCGGGGTTGAACGGCGCACCCAGCTTGCGCACCAGCACCACATCGAGCTGACCGCCGAGTGCGTTAGCGATGAGCGCGCCCATGGGAACCGCGCCACGCGGGATGGCCAACACCAAGGGGTGCCTGCCCCGATACGTTTCCAGCGCCTGCGCCAGCATGCGCGCTGCTTCGAATCGATCTTTGAATCGCACGGCGCTACCTCGCATGTCGGTGGAGTTGGGCGGTGGCACCCAGATGGCGGGCAAACCACGCGCGCGCCAGCTCGGCAACATGTTCCAGCGCACCGGCCTCTTCAAAAAGGTGCGTTGCGCGAGGCACCGTCTCCAGTGCCTTCTCGCAATGCATCAGGCTCAGCGCTTTCCGGTTGAGTTCGAGCACGTTTAGATCGGCAGCGCCGACGATGAGCAGGGTCGGGCAAGCGAGGTTGATCAGCGCAGATTGGCCGGCAAGATCCGGGCGACCGCCGCGGCTGACGACTGCTTCGATGGGGTGGGCTTCGTTCGGTTCGGCGGCCGCCAGGATCGCAGCCGCGGCTCCTGTGCTCGCACCGAAGTAGCCGAGCCGCAACCCGCGTTCACGCGCGGTGCTGCCTGCCGCGTGTGTGGCGGCATGCAGCCGCTGCGCCAAAAGCCCGATGTCGAACCGGCACGATGCGTGTGACGCTTCTTCGGCGCTCAATAGATCAAATAGCAGCGTGCCGAGGCCTGCCGCGTGCAGCTGATCGGCAACATACCGGTTGCGCGGGCTGAGGCGCGAACTTCCGCTGCCATGCGCAAAGATCACCAGACCGGTGGCGTTGCCGGGGCAGGTTAGCGTGCCTTCCAGCACGGCTTCGTCGACCACGATGTCCATGCTGAGAGTGAGCGGCTCGGCATTCATGGGAGAAGTCTTCCGAAGTGGCGTGGCAGCCGGCTCACACGCTCAGCGGGGGCTGCACGCTGCCCGTCGTCTCGCGCTCCCGTTCGTTGTGGACGAGGCGGGCGATCAGGCTCCATTCGGTTGCCATTGCACCCAGCACATCGTCGAGAGACAGCACGCCCACAAGCGCGCCGTCCGATGTCACACCGACGCGCCGGACGCCAGACGCGAGCATGTCCTGCAGCGCGTCGCTCAAGCTTGCATCGAGCGGGACGCTCAAGATGCCTCGGCTCATCACATCGGCCACACAGGTCTGGGAAGGATTCACACCAACGGCGACTGCGTCAAGCACCATGTCGCGATCCGTGACGACGCCAATAGCGCGGGGCCCCGACGCGGTGTTTTCCGTTACCACCAGCGCACCGACATGCTTCTTGCGCATCTGCTGCGCAGCTTCCTGCAGCGTGCACGAGAGCGGAATATGGACTGCATGGTGCGAATAGACGTCCTGAACTCGCATGATTGGCTCCTTTGCGCATGGATCAGGCGGCCTGTTCAGCCTTTGTTCTTGCGTGCCGTGCCGGTACGTTCTGCTTCGCCTCGGAGTCTGGCAAGGCCATGAGGTTGAAACTGTCGAAAAACGCCTTGAGTGAATCCGAGGACGCCGCAAACAACTGAGAGGAAGAAGTCAGCCCTTCCGGTTGCTGCATCTGGTGGGTCCACTCAGTCAATCGACGCAAATAGGCGGCCTGCAGCTTGTTCGTGAACTCGGCCCACGTCTTGAGCGCGGTCGCACTGTGGCTTGATTCCATCTTCATGAACAGGCTTTGCGCAGTGGCCAGCGATGTCCAATCATGCGTGCCACTCAGTTCATGTTCGAGTTCACGCACATCTTCCAGCGCAGCCTCGGCCAGCTTGAGGCGGAAATGGGCCAGGTCGATTTGCGCCTCGAGCATGAAGCTGGCTGTGCGGCTCATGTCTCGCGTGACGGCGCACGCCAGGTTGCATGCCATATCAGCAGGTTGTTGCATGGTGATCTCCGGTGGGGTCTTGGCGGGTATGAGGGGCGGGGCCGCCGAATGGGGTATCCATAAGCAGCGTAGGCACTCTGCCGTTGTGCGCGTTGATATGGCGCAAACTGGTGGCCGCGCATGAAACTTCAGTGCTCCCGTGGCCCGCTTTCCGACAATTTCTTGCCTAGGCCGGCCACGGCGAAATCATTGCTTTCTGCTTCTGATGTAACGCACCACATCCAGCAATTCGCTCGGGACGACATGTGCCTGCTCTTCCGAGTTGAGCGGCTGTTGTGTGGCGATCTGGCCCTCCAGCACGTGCAAGTCAGCCTCGGATGCGTCGATCCCGCGCCGCATGCGCCGGCGGATACGCATACGCAACGTGTCGACGTCGGCAACGCAGTCCGCGATGGCGACCGCCACGCCCAGTCGCCGGCCCAGTGCGAAGAAACGGTCGCGCTGCCGCTCGGACAGGAAAGTGGCATCGGCGATCATCGGAAAACCTGCTGTCGCACCCAGCTTGCAGATGGCGGCCATACGCCGATAGGTTCGTTCGATTGCACGCGGCAAGTAGCGGTCAACCGGGGCATGACTGACGCGCTGGCGCTCGACATCGGAGCGCACGCGGATCATTCCTTCTGCTTCTGCAAGCTGGCATGCACGGGTGGATTTTCCGCTACCGGACAGGCCATGCATCAGAAGAAGGCAAGCGTCGTTTCGGCGGAGCAATTCCTGGGACAGCTCCAGCATGCGGTGGGCCTCGCCGCGCAGCTTGGCAGCGAGCTCGGGGGCTTCGCCCAACTGATGGGCGCGTTCCAGATGCACCCGGGCGCGTACAAGTGCGCGCATCGATGCGTAGAACGGCAGTACCGCCAGCCCCGCATAGTCACCATAGCGTTCAAGATAGCGGTTGAGCAGCCGATATGCCAGCCCATGGAGCCCCGCGGCGTGCAGATCCATGAACAGGAAGGCGGTGTCGTACATGGTGTCGATCCACCGAAGCGACGGCGAGAATTCGAGACAGTCGAACGGCGTCGGCAGACCATTCATCAGCACGATGTTGCCCAGGTGCAGATCACCGTGGCACTCGCGGATATGGCGGCTGCGCCGGCGTGACGCGAATGTCGCTTCAAGGCGATCGGCGTGCTGACAAAGCAGCAATGTCGTGGCCGCCGCAAGATGTGGCTCAGGACTGAGGGCAGTGGTGCCCGCTGCGCATTCGGCAAGCGTGCGCCGAATGCTCGCGTAGGTTCCATCGTCCGAGCTGGGGGTGCGGACGGGTGTGGCTGCGTGGAACGCCGCGATCCGGTCGGCCAGCGCGTCGATCTCATCCGCACCAAGTCGCCCCTCATGCGCCATTGCGCTCAGTACATCTCGTTGAGCAAACCGGCGCATGCGGACCGCGTACTCGCAAGGCGAACCTTGCCCGTTGACGCGGACGGCGCCCGTGGCCGTGTCTTGCGAAATGGGCACCACGCCAAGGTATAGCGCAGGCGCAAGGCGGCGGTTGAGGCGGCACTCCTCTTCGCAGTCGATCCGCCGCGCCTGGAGCGTTGAAAAATCGACGAAGTCCAGCTTGATCGGCTTGCGCACCTTGTACGCATATTCTCCGGCAAGGAAGACCCACGACAGATGGGTTTCGATCATCTGAAGATCTGCAGCGGGGTGCGGATACGCTGCCGCCTCAAGCATGCCAGTGACCAAGGCTTCCGTTGGGGGCGTGCGTGGAAGAGTGGGCGCGTGTTCGGCCATACGCGGGTTCTGCCTCCTGACATTGGTCGCTACTATCGCGCGGCTGTCGCCATGCGCACTGACGTAGATCAACGTCTACACAGGGCGGTTGCCTAGCATGTAGTCATCGTCTTCATTGGTGACTTCCATGAAAGCTCTCGTCTACCAAGGGCCCGGCAAGATCACGCTGGCCGACAAACCGAAACCTGAATTGCAGGCACCTGGCGACGCTGTGGTGCGCGTGACGCTGACAACGATCTGCGGCACCGATCTGCACATCATCAAGGGGGACGTGCCCACATGCGAGCCGGGGCGCACCCTTGGTCATGAAGGCGTAGGCGTAGTGGAGTCCGTCGGCGCGGCCGTGACGTCGCTCAAGCCGGGTGACCACGTGCTGATTTCCTGCATTTCGTCTTGCGGCAAGTGTGCGAATTGCCGGCGCGGCATGTACTCGCACTGCGAGACGGGTGGCTGGATCCTGGGCCATCGCATCGACGGCGTGCAAGCCGAATACGTCCGCATTCCGCATGCGGAGACCAGCCTCTACAAGCTGCCGCCGGGCGTCGATGAAGAGGCGCTCGTCATGCTGTCAGACATCTTCCCGACCGGATTCGAATGCGGTGTGCTCAATGGCCGCGTGCAGCCGGGCAACAGCGTGGCGATTGTCGGCGCGGGCCCCATCGGGCTGGCCTCGTTGCTGACGGCGCAGTTCTACTCGCCGGCGCAGATCATCATGATCGACACGAACGCGGCGCGGCTGGAAGTGGCGAACCGGCTGGGCGCGACGGCCTGCATCGACGTCTCCAGTGAAGACGCCGTAGCCGCCGTGAAGCGGTTGACGGATGGCGTGGGTGTCGATTGCGCGATCGAGGCGGTGGGCGTGCCTGCAACGTTCGAACTCTGCCAGCAACTGGTGGCGCCCGGTGGTGTCATTGCGAACATCGGTGTGCATGGCGTGAAGGCAGACCTGCATCTGGAAACCTTGTGGAGCCAGAACATCGCCATCACAACCCGGCTGGTGGACACTGTGAGTACGCCGATGCTCCTCAAAACGGTGCGGGCAGGGAAGCTGCAGCCGGGGCAGCTCATTACGCATCGGTTCAGGCTCGATGACATCCTCACCGCTTACGACACGTTCCGCAACGCCGCGAAGACGCAGGCGCTCAAGGTGATCATCTCCGCCTAGGCGGCGATGTACGGCCGATGGATTTCAGTCTTGTGAGGTGAACGCCATGAGCGAGGCCATGCTCCTGTCTTATGACCCTGTGCAACATCTATTGCCGCCGCCCACGTCCCACCCTGCACCGGCCACCATTGCCCTGGCGCCGCCGCTGTTGACTGGCGGTAGCACGTTGGCTGCGGCGCTGGCCAAGCGGAAAAGCGTCCGGGAATTCGCGCCTACGCCGCTATCGCTGCAGCAACTGAGCGACTTGCTATGGGCTGCAAACGGCATCAACCGCCCTGAAACAGGCGGGCGCACCGCGCCTTCAGCGCATGGCCTGAACGAGATCGACATCTACGTCGCCCTGCCGGAAGGCGTTTACGAATACGAGCCCGTGCCGCACCGTTTGCGTCTCAAGCACGCGGTGGATGCGCGCAACCTTACCGGGTATCAGGACTTTGTTGGCAAGGCGCCGCTGGATCTGGTGTATGTGGTGAACCATGCGCGTGCAGACCAGATGCCCGAAGCCGTGCGCGAAACCTTTGCCGGCGTCGCCGCGGGAGCAATCTCTCAGAACGTGTCGCTGTACTGTGCCTCCGCCGGGCTGGGGTGTGTGGTGCGTGGCTGGCTGAACCAGCGTCTTCTGGCGGAGGCCCTGTCGCTCAATGAAGACGAGATCCCGGTCCTGGCACAGACCGTCGGCCATGCAGCCGCCGTGCGATGAGGTGAGAGATGAGCCTCGTATGTCGTCTGGTCCTCCAATGCAGCCTCCTCGCCGGCTTCGCTCTGGCTGCCAGCACCTACGCTGGCGCAATTGGGCCGGACGCGGCGGCGGCGCCGGAAGTCCGCTTCCAGAACGACATCGCCTATGTATCAGGCGGTGTCGGGAGCGATGAGCGCGACACCATGCAGAAGATGGCACGTCGTTTCAACGTACGTCTGAACGTGGTGTCGGCCAGAAGCGGAGAGGCGCTGTCGGATGTGGAGGTTTCCGTTGCGGATGACCGCGGCAAGCTCCGTTTGCGCGTGCGCACGGAGGGGCCGCTGCTGTATATGCGATTGCCTCGGGGGCGCTACCAGGTCACGGCCGCGTATCGGGGAGCGATGCAGACCCTGACCATTCGCGCGGGCGCGCAGCCGGTTGATGCTGTAGTGCGGTTGCGCACCGAACCCGGCGCAGACGAGTGGCTTTTGTGCAAGCGGGGCTGCCCTCGCGCGGCTACGCGTCCGGTGACAGCGCGATGAGGCCATCCATGACAACACAACGCATTGCACTGATCACCGGGGGCATGGGCGGCCTTGGCGAGGCCATTGCAATCCGTCTGAACGCGCAGGGTCATCGGGTTGTGGTCACCCATTCCTTTGGCAATCCGCATGTGACCGCCTGGGTGGCGCAACAACATGCCCAGGGGCGCCTGTTTCAGACGTTCGCGGTGGATGTGGCTGACTACGACGCTTGCCAGCGATGTGCATCCGAGGTGCTTTCGCTCGTGGGTCCGGTTGACATCCTGGTGAACAACGCCGGCATCACGCGGGATATGACCTTCAAGCGCATGACGCTGGATGCCTGGCGGAACGTTTTGGCCACCGATCTCGACTCGGTGTTCAACATGACGAAGCCGCTATACGAAGGCATGACCGAGCGCGGTTGGGGCCGCATCATCAATATCTCGTCGGTCAACGGATCCCGAGGGGCATTCGGGCAGACGAACTATGCAGCGGCCAAGGCCGGCATACACGGGTTCACCAAGGCGCTGGCCCTCGAGTGCGCCGCAAAGGGCGTGACCGTCAACACGATTTCGCCGGGCTATCTTGCTACGCGAATGACGCGCGATATTCCCAGCGACATCATGCAGGAGCGCATTCTTCCGCAAATCCCGGTAGGCCGACTTGGCCGGCCCGAGGAAGTGGCTGCCCTGGTGGCCTTCCTGTGCGGCGAGGACGCTGCCTACGTCACCGGTGCCAACCTGGCTGTGAACGGCGGCTTGTACATGCAATAGGACATGTGCAAGCCGACACCGCCTCGAGGCTATGACGAGCGGTTGCCGCGCGCTTCCATGAGCGTTCGCTCCACGTGCTGCGCGAGCTAGTGGTTTGCATCCGGGGTCAGTGCTCTTGGCGTGATGTTGGCGAGCGTGGATTCGGATGCCAACGTTCGTGCATTGAGTCGCGTGTATCGGGCTCAAGCAGCTAACGTGGCCCATGCGCGGGCAGCGGCCCCGCAGCGTCAGCGGGAGAGTCTGCATCTGCCTTCGGCGGCGGCATCGGGGTCACATTGCCAGTCAGGATCATGTCGAGGTCGTGACGGTCAACCACTTCCTTGTCCAGCAGCATGCGCGACAGCGCTTCCAGTTTGGAGCGCTGACCCTCCAGCGTGGCGGTGACGCGCGCGCTGGCATCGGACAACACCTTGCGCACTTCCGCATCAATCAACTGCGCTGTGTCCTCGCTATATTCCTTGCGCTCGCGCTGCATCAGGCCGGCACCGGCGAGGAGCGGGTTGGGCGTCTGCTCGTAGGTGGCCAGGCCGAGTTGTTCGCTCATGCCGAACTGGGTGATCATCTGCCGGGCCATGTCAGTGGCGCGTTGCAAGTCGTTCTGTGCACCGGTCGATACGTCGTGGTAGACGATCTGCTCGGCAACGTAACCGCCCAGCAGCACGTCGAGCCGATCCAGCAATTCACTGTGCTTGAGGAGGTAGCGGTCCTCCGTTGGAGTCTGTTGCGTGTAGCCCAGGGCGGCGATACCTCTTGGAATGATGGAAACCTTGGAAACGCGATCGGCCAGCAGGCGGTGCTCGGCCACGATGGCATGACCTGCTTCGTGGTACGCGATCGTCTCCTTTTCCCTGGCGTTCATCACGCGGTTCTTTTTCTCCAGGCCACCCACAATGCGGTCCAGCGCCTCGTCAAAGTCTGCGGTTTCCACAGCGGATTTACCTTTGCGTGCGGCAAGGAGCGCCGCCTCGTTGATCAGGTTGGCCAGGTCGGCCCCGGCAAAACCCGGCGTGCGAGCGGCGATCTTGCCCAAGTCGACATCGGCCCCCAGCGTGACGTTCCTGGCGTGGACCTTGAGGATCTGCTCTCGTCCCTTGAGATCCGGCCGGTCGAGGGCGACATGACGATCAAAGCGGCCGGGACGAAGCAGGGCAGGGTCCAGGATTTCGGGCCGGTTGGTCGCGGCCATGATGATGACGCCCTTGTTGCTGTCAAAGCCGTCCATCTCGACCAGAAGCTGGTTCAGCGTTTGCTCGCGCTCTTCATTGCCGCCGACGAGATTGAACGCACGCGTTTTGCCCAAGGCGTCGAGTTCGTCAATGAAGATGATGCACGGCGCCATGGATTCAGCCTGGCTGAATAGATCCCGCACGCGCGCCGCACCGACACCAACGAACATCTCGACAAACTCCGACCCGCTCATGCTGAAGAAAGGCACGCCTGCTTCGCCGGCAACTGCCTTGGCAAGCAGGGTCTTGCCCGTACCAGGCGCACCCACGAGCAACACGCCCTTGGGGATCCTGCCGCCCAGAAGCTGGTACCGCAGCGGCTCTTTCAGAAAACTGACGATTTCCGACAGCTCTTCCTTGGCTTCGTCGATGCCGGCTACGTCCGCGAAGGTGACACCGGTTTCCTTCTGCATGTAGACCTTTGCCTTGCTCTTGCCGATTTCCATCAGCCCTCCGGCTGCGGCCCCACTCATGCGCCGGATCAAGAAGTTCCAAACCGCGAAGAACAGGAGCGCAGGCACGACCCACGACAGGAGCGTGCTCAACCATTTGTTGTCCGGCCGACCGACAAAGCGCACCTTTGCCGCCTCCAGCTCCTGAACAAGAGCCGGGTCATTCACGCGAAGGGTCTGGAAAGGGTGGTCGCCCTTGCCGGTGCGGTGGATGGCATCGACCTGCTGCTGCGTCAGCAATGCCTCGACGCCGTCCGTCGAGAAGGTGCCGGTGATGTCTTGGTCGCCAATAGCAACGTCCTTGATCTTGCCCGCATGCAGGAGGAGCTTGAAATCGCTATAGGGGAGCGTGTCGACCTGCTCCGACATGAACAGCGCTTGGAACGCCAGCATGCTCAACGCGACGATGACGGCGTACCAAAGCGAAAACCTCTGTTGTTGTGGCTTCAAACTCTCTTTCACTTTTTCACCTTCGCATGGTCGCGCGTGAACCAACGTCCCGATCGAACTTCGATGTTCGTGCTTGGGCCGGAAAGACGCTTGATGCGGATCAATCGGCCCGTAAGACGGTGTGGCCGTCAAGGAATACGACTTGCGTTGCCGCTATGGACGGCGTGCGTTCGATGGCGGAAACAGCCTCCAGCAACCCGCCCGATGGCGGAAGAACAGGATGGCAAGTGGCCCGGCGGATGTCGTCAATTCCGCCTGCACGCAGCCGCAATCAACGCCGGGACAATGCAGGCGCGTGATTCGCAGATGTGGTGTGTCGCTCAGGCCGAACCACTTGGCAATCAGCGCACGCAACGATGTATCGGCTTGGGGCATGGTGCTCTCCAGCTTCATACGGCCTGAGCCTGAGCCTGTGGCTGCGCGGTACGCCATTCGGACGAAAGTACCAGCAGCATCAGCTTCAGTAGCAGGCGCGCAGCCCGCGCGGGGCTCTTCAGGCACGCCTCCACCTGTGCGCTGCGGCATTCTCCAAACAAGCACCACGAACAGAAGTGCTCGCAGTTGTTGGTCAGCAGTCGATAGTCGCGTTCTCCCAGGCGGGAGCCGGCTCGGCGGGCAACTTCCTCACCGTCGTAGCAGGGGCGGGGCTCGCGCTGGATGGTCACCGAAAAGCCGCATGCAAAGCAGCCAATGGAGATGCGCTCGACCGGCCCGCGGCGCTGACGGTGCGAGAAGCCGGCGTAGTGAATCACCTGCCCGTTGCCGACATAGATGCCGTGGTGTTCGTACCCATCGCGGTCCGCGACAAGGTGTGCGCCAACGGGAAGCGCAGTGTCGAAAGCGGCAAGATCCTGCGAGCCACTCCATTGGTCGCTGCAGTCAATGTTCTGGCTCATGGCGCGCTCCGTTGTACTGGCTGGGCGTTGTCGGGCTCTGGGGGCGATCCGACAAGACGCCGCGTTGCTTGCTGGCGTGTCACCAGTATCGGCAGCAGGCGCGCCGGCGTCATGCAGGCTGAACTGAGAATGCTGTCGGGGCCGCGGGTTTCCGTGTCAGGAAAGCCTGACACGGCGGCCGGCACCTCAGAAGCGATGTGCCGGGTACGAATCGCACGACGCCTGCGCGGCGGCCACTGTGCGCCCCCGTTGATCTACCGCAAGGCGCTTCGGTGCCACCGTGCCACGATGAATCTGCTGGCCCCAAGATCCACGGGGCCGATCATCAGGAGGCAGTCATGAGTCAACTCAAGCGTTATGACCCGTTCGCCATTGAGCCGGTTGGCGACATCTTCCAAGGGCTGCTGCGCTCGTTCCGCGGCGGCATGGACGGCGCGCTGCCGTTCAAGGTGGACGTGACGGAGTCCGACAAGGCCTACAACGTTGTCGCAGAAATCCCGGGCGCGAAGAAGGAAGACATCGACGTGACGGTCGATCGGGGCACGGTCATGATCTCGGCCAAGGTCGAACGCAATTCAGAGGTGAAAGAAGGCGAACGCATCATCCGCAGTGAGCGCTACAGCGGATCCATGCAGCGCATGTTTACGCTCGATGCCGCAGTCGATGAAAGCAAGGTCGACGCCTCGTACGAGAACGGGCTGCTGCGCGTAACGCTGCCCAAGAAGGAAGCGTCACCGCAGCAGCGCGTCACGATTCGCTGAGCGCCGGGGGCGATGGGATGCGGCTGCAATTTCTCGGCGCGACCGACACGGTGACCGGCTCCAAGTACGTGCTTGAGACCGGCGCGCGCCGCGTCATGGTCGACTGCGGGCTGTTTCAGGGCTACAAGTCATTGCGCTTGCGGAACTGGGACAAGCTTGCAGTCAACGCGCACCACATCGATGCGGTCGTACTGACGCATGCCCATATCGACCACAGCGGCTACCTGCCGCTACTCGCGCGTAACGGGTTTCACGGCCCGGTCTATTGCACGAAAGGGACGGCGGAACTGTGCAACATCCTCCTGCCTGACAGCGCCCGGCTCGCGCAGGAGGATGCGCAGTACGCCAACGCCCAGGGGTTTTCGCGCCATCATCCCGCCTTGCCTCTCTACGATGAAAAGGACGCCGACAGGGCGCTACGCCGGCTGCATCCTGTCGGCTATGGCGAGCGCTTTGCCGTTGCGGAGGGCGTGGATGCAGAGTTCCACCGTGCAGGGCACATCATCGGTGCGGCGACAGCCACATTGCTGGCCGAGGGCCGTCGCGTTGTCTTTTCCGGCGATCTGGGGCGGCAGGTGGATCCCGTCATGCGGCCACCCGAGCCCATCGCGCAGGCCGATACGCTGCTGGTCGAATCCACCTATGGCGATCGCGTGCACCCTGCGGGCGACCCGCTCGATGCGCTCCAGGAGGTTGTGCAGCGGACGATCGGGCAGGGCGGCACGCTCCTGATTCCCGCATTTGCGGTGGGGCGCACGCAATCGCTCTTGTATTGCCTCTACGTGTTGATTCGCGAACATCGGATCCCCCATGTGCCGATCTATCTCGACAGCCCGATGGCCGAACTGGCGACCGAGGTGTTTGCGCGCCATGTTGACGACCTGCATATCGGGGCTGCCGACTGCCAGGCCGCTTGTGCGTTGGCCGTTCCGGTGCAGAGCCCGGAACAGTCGATGCACCTCGGGAACGATCGCGCGCCCAAGATCATTCTTGCTGCAAGCGGCATGGCAACCGGCGGGCGGGTGCTGCATCACCTGAAAAGCTTTGGTGGCGGAAAGCGCAATGCCATCCTGATGTCGGGGTTCCAGGCCGCCGGCACGCGGGGTGCCGCCCTGCTGGCTGGTCAACGCGCACTACGCGTGCATGGACGTGAAGTGCCCATCCGCGCGTCGGTTGAGCAGATTCAAAATCTGTCCGCCCATGCCGATGCCAATGAACTGATGACCTGGCTGCGCGGCTTCACCCGGCCGCCGCGGCAGACCTTCATCGTGCACGGCGAGCCGGCGGCCAGCGACGCCCTGCGGCAGCGCATCGAGCATGAACTGCAGTGGCCAGTCCGCATGCCGGAGTACCGCCAGTCCTACGATCTGGAGGCCGCATGACTGCTCCAGCCGTTGGTCTGGGACCGCAGCGCGTGCTGATTGCCATGCCGGGTTGTGAGGGCGCCACCATGCGACTTGCCACCCCGCTGAGCGCAGAACTGGGGCATGCCGCCGTGACGCATTTTCCGGATGGTGAATCCTACGTGCGGCTTTACACGCCTGTGCACGGCGCCGACGTTGCCCTTGTCTGCACGCTCGATCACCCCGACGAGAAGCTGTTGCCACTGCTCTGGCTGGCGATTGCCGCGCGCAAGCGCGGGGCGCGACGTGTTGGCCTGATTGCGCCGTATCTGGCGTATATGCGACAGGACGTCGTCTTCAACGCGGGCGAGATTCGCGCCGCCGAACACTTTGCCGCCTTGCTGAACCCCGCGTTCGACTGGCTTGTCACGGTAGACCCGCATCTGCATCGCATTGCGCACCTGTCGGATGTCTATCGCATGCCGACGATCGCTGTGGAAGCCGCGCCTGCGATTGCCGCATGGATCCTGACCCATGTCCAGGCGCCGTTCCTGATCGGTCCCGACGTTGAAAGCAGGCAGTGGGTCGAGCATATCGCCGGCATCTGCGAAGCCCCTTGGGCCACACTGGTCAAGACGCGACACAGCGCGTGGCATGTGGAAGTGGCGGAATTGCCGAACATTCCACCGGGGTGTGCGCCCGTCGTGGTGGACGACATCATCTCGACCGGGCGCACGATGCTCACCGCAGCGGGCGCGTTGCAGCGCAATGGGCAACCGCAGCCAGTTTGCATCGGGGTGCACGCCGTATTTGCCTCGGATGCGTACAGCCAGCTTTGTGCGGCCAGCGCCGAGGTGGTCACGTGCGACACCATCCCGCATCCCTCAAACCGGATCGCGCTGACAGAGCCGCTGGTCGACGCCGTTTCGCACATGTTCGATTCATCCCTGCCTTCGAGCCGGCAGATGCTTGTTTGATCAGGGCGCATTCGTATCTGGAGGCCATCATGAAACAGATCAGGTTCCTGCCTGACGACCCAACGTACTGCGCAGCGGGGCCGCGTCTGCAATGCCGCGCGTCAGTCGATGGCAGCTCCGCAAGCTATGCAATCACGGCGGAGGCCCTGGAGGACCATTTCGGTGCGCGTTCCTGCCGGTCGGACGATCTGCTCAGTGCATTCAAAGTGCACCGCGGTGATATCGAGGACGTTGCACGCACGCTGTTCGAGCAAACGGGCTCCAAGGAAATCACGCTACACAGCGGTCACTTCCGTTTTGCTGGCTGACGTGCCCGTCATGAGCACCGTCTCCGGGCCTTCTGTTGACGCACCCATTGCGTCGCAGCGGTGCCTCACGTTCAAGGCGCTTGGCATCGACACCTGGCAAGAACATGTCATCTACATGCATCCAGACAGCGCGATCTGCCGGTCGGAAGGCTTTGCCGCGCAGGCCCGTGTGGAAGTCCAGATCGGGCAGCGGTCGCTGATTGCCACGCTGAACCTGGTGGGATCCGGGCTGCTGGAAAAGTATGAGGTGAGCCTGTCAGCCAGCGCGGTGGTTTCGTTGATGGCGCGACCCGGGGATGAAGTCTGCGTCAGGCATGCGCCGTCGCTTGAATCGCTGCGAGCCTTGCGGGCCAAGATCTACGGCGGGCATCTGGACGCAAAGCAACTTCAAGAGATCATTGCTGACATCTCGCACGAGCGCTATGCCGATGTCCATATCGCAGCATTCCTGAGCGCTTGCGCAGCCGGCCGCATGACCATCAAGGAGACCATCGACCTCACCCAAGCGATGGTCGACTCCGGCGAGCGGCTGCAGTGGGACCGCGCAGTCGTGGCAGACAAGCACTGCGTAGGGGGTCTGCCGGGCAATCGCACCAGCCCCATCGTTGTTGCCATCTGCGCGGCGGCGGGGCTGCTGCTACCCAAAACGTCATCACGCGCCATCACCTCGCCAGCGGGCACCGCAGACATGATGGAAACGCTCACCCGCGTCAACTTGAGTGCCGCGGAACTGCGAAGCGTGGTGGGGCAGGTCGGGGCATCGCTCGCCTGGGGCGGGGCCTTGAGCCTCAGCCCCGCAGACGACGTTTTGATTCGCGTTGAAAGAGCACTCGATGTCGACAGCGATGCACAGCTTGTGGCCTCTATTCTCTCCAAGAAGATCGCAGCCGGGTCGACCCACGTGCTGATCGACGTGCCTGTCGGTCCGACGGCCAAAGTGCGCAACATCGAAGACCTGGAGCGCCTGGATATGCTGCTCAAGCGCGTGGCCCAGGCGTTTGGGATGCAGGTGCTGATGGTGCGCACAGACGGCGCACAGCCCGTTGGCCGCGGTATCGGCCCCGCATTGGAAGCAAGAGATGTTCTGGCTGTGCTGCAGCGGTCCCCGACGGCGCCGTTCGATTTGCGGGAACGGTCTGTATTGCTCGCCGGTGCATTACTCGAATTTTGCGGGGCCGCTGTTGCCGGAACAGGCCTCGATATGGCGACCGGCTTGCTGGATAGCGGTGCTGCATGGCGGAAGTTCGAAGCGATTTGCGAGGCGCAGGGCGGCTTGCGCATACCCGGAGAAGCCGTCTTCCGTCGCGATGTCGTTGCCGAGCAAAACGGCATCGTCGTCCACATCGACAACCGCCACCTTGCCCGCATCGCAAAGCTTGCGGGTGCACCAATGCGCCAAGTCGCGGGGGTGGAAATGCACGTGCGGGTGCGGGATCAGGTGAGCGTTGGGCAGCCGCTGTTCACGATCCACGCGCAAGCCTCGGGAGAGCTCGAGTATTCGTGGGCATATGCGTTGACGCATGCTGCGGTGGGGCTTTCGCCACTGGGCGCGGGCTGAAGAAGGCCAGGTTTCTGCCCGTTCACCCAAGCCACCATGTCATTTTTACCGTCGCCTGTGCGCCGCGTTTGTACACAAACATGTATCTAAACAAATACATTTGATCTCGGCACTGGTCCAATAGCGTGGGAGTGCGCTTTCGCCAAGGCTTGAAGGGGATCCCTCTTTCTCCGGGCTGCCTTTATTTTTGGGCGTGGACGGTGCCTGGGCAGGAAAATTGCGCCTCTGCACGCATGACATGCAAATTCACGCCGAACATGCCCTTTGCCCGGGACCAGCGATCGGGCCCGCCGAACGCCGCCAATATCAGGTCATCCGACCGTTTTCTCGAATGCGCACAGGAATGCGAACGCTTGGCGTTGTCTGAGCGCGTGTCACCTCGCATCGCCGCTGTGGCGCGCGAGTGCAGCCATTTTTGCTACATGGCAGCCGCCCTGCAGGGCGCTGAAGCCGAACACTCCTCGTATTTCATCTATCGCAGTTGCATGGACCATTGCGCTGGGCTGGCGAATGCCTGTGCGAGTATGGGCGGGGCGGCGCAGTGTGCCCGGCTCTGCTGCGAGTGCGAGGCGCTTTGCCATGAGCGCTGTGGGCGTGTCGGTCTGTAAAGCATGTGCCGAATGCCTTCGCCAGAGAAGGCCCCTTCTGACGTTGCTCCGGCAATAAAGGGTGCGGCTGCGTTTACAACGCCCTACAATGCCTTGGCTGGCAACCTGCCGGCTTCCACTTGGCGGCTCCAATGCAACTGGCCTACGGCGTATTAGAGGTCCTTCCTGAACCGTATATCGTCGTAGACGAGCGGCTCTCTATCGTTTTCGCGAATACGGCTGCGCGTGACACGCTCTTGCTGCCGCTTCACGAGGGGCTCGCGCTCGATCTGCAGGTGGAGACGCTTGTCGATGCCGTTTCGGACGTCATTCAGCGCGAGTCGCCGCAAACGATTGAATTCGTTTGCGGCAGCGGGATCCGCTTGCGCGCGGAAATCCTTCCTGAAGACCAGAGAGCCACGCCACGCCGGGCGATTCTTCGTTTCCATCCCGTTACCGGGCCCGCCGAGCGACCCAGTGGCAGGGCGCACGACGGCTTTCAAGACGAGGCGATGCTGCGCATGGCGGTTGAAGCCGCTGAGATCGGCACGTTTTATTGTCCGATGCCGCTGCACAAGATCGTCTGGAATGCCAAGTGCAAAGAGCATTTCTGGCTCCCGGCCGATGCCGAGGTCGATATCGGCGTGTTTTATGCCCGACTGCACCCTGACGACGTTGCACATACGCGCGAGGCGGTGGAGGCGGCGGTGTATCGCGCCATGCCTTACGACATTGAATACCGGACGCTGTCACCATCGGGCGATGTACGGTGGCTGCGCGCGATGGGCCGCACAAGGTATTCCCAATCGGGCGAGCCGATTCAGTTTGACGGAATAACGATCGACATCACCAAGCAGAAATTGGTGGAAAAGGAGCGGGACCGGCTCCTGGAGCACGAGCGGCTTTGCCGGCAGGAGGCGCAAACTGCCAGCTCGCTCAAGGACGCATTGATCGCAACGGTTTCGCATGAGCTCCGCACGCCGCTGAATGCAATCAAAGCGTGGACCGAGGTGCTGGCTGCGAAAGCGACCGACCCCAAGGCCGTTATGGGATGCGTCGAGGTGTTGCATCGAAACATCGATGCGCAGGCCCGGCTCGTCGATGACCTGCTGGATGTCAATCGAGCAGCGACCAACAAACTGGTCATTGAACGAGAGCCGCTGCGGATCGAGAACATTGTCTCGGCAGAGGTCCAAAGCTGGACGCCGATTGCGCAACGCAGGCAGATCGACCTGCGCTATAGGCTGGAGGCTGGCGGCCCCGTAATGGGTGACGCAATGCGTCTGCGGCAGATCATCTCCAATGTGCTCAGCAACGCAATGCGCTACACGCCAGCAGGCGGGCACATCGATGTTGCAGTCACCGTGGACAAGCCGCGCGTGAAAGTCGCAGTGTCCGACAGTGGTAAGGGCATTCCGCCGGAGAAACTTGAAACTATTTTCGAGCCGTTTGCACAGTTGGGCGCGTCGCGTCCCAGTGATCATGGCGGGCTGGGTCTCGGGCTCGCCATCGCGCGCAAGCTCGCCACGCTGCACGGCGGTACGTTGACGGCGACAAGCGCCGGCGAAGGGAAGGGCGCCACATTTACGCTGGCGCTGCCGCTACAGGCGGTCACAGCTTCGACGATCGGTACGGTCGAAGCCGGCCCCGACAACCGTCTGGAAGACGTGCCGGTTGCCGCAGCGCTGCTGGCCGCACCGCTTGCCGCTGTATCGGTGCCGTGATGTTCATGAAAAAAACCTTCGGCCCGCAGGCCGAAGGTGTGGCGCCTGGTCGATGCGCAATGATTTAAATCAAAGGCGAGCCGACATGTACTGTTCCCGGACGGCCAGCCCGGCGTACGGAAGGTTGCTGGCAGTCACGACCGCAAGGTAATCGGCGAATCGATACTGCAAGCGCGCTGTCTGCAGTGGCGACTCGCTCAACGCCTCTGGTGATGCATCCCCCACCGTCGACGTTGGCATACCGAGCACATTGCGCAACGCGTATGCCGCGCCGTTCCAGGCCGCGGTTGTGTCGCTTGCACTCATACCGCGGCGGTAGACGTCCATACCGATCAGGCGGCCGCCTGGACCGAAGCTGAGCCACAACTCGCTCACGGGCGGACCGGCCAGACCGAGCTTATTGGCATCGACACCACGGCAGCGAAGATAGCTGTAGCCGTGCTTGACCTCATCGCACGCAATGCCATTTTCACGCGCCCAGCGGACCGCCTCCTCGGCTGTGGTTCGATCCAGCACGAACCCGCCCGGAACAGGTCGCGCCGGCGCGGAGCGATCCGCGCGCAAGTGCGCCAGCCCGCTTGAACGTAGAGCGCTGACTTGTTCAGCCGTGGTCTGGTCGACGGGGCAGGGGACGCCAAGCATCGCCAGCACGGGGCGGGCCGCCTTCAAATGCATGGCCCCGACAAGCCCGATCGCAACCGCAAGCACTGCAACACTGGTGACGGCGTAGCGTTGCAGTCGGCGTCGCGGGTTCATTGGCAGTTCTGGGCAGTGTTAGGGCCCAGGTACTTAGGCATGGACGACACGATGGACGTCTTGAGACCGGTGAGCACGGGAGCGACACGAGCGATGTAGCCGTCCGGAACGCCATCGGCCTTCAGGACAGCCGCGGCATCGGTGATGAACTGGTCGAACACGCAGCCTGGGATGCCGATGTCCGAGTGTGCCGTCGCCATGTCCTCACACATGACGGTGCCGCCGTCCGCCGAGACTTTTCCTGGATAACTGAACGGGCCACCAAAGAGCGCCTTGAACTGCAGGTTCAGGCATGCCTTCAGGCGCCCGACCGTATCGTGCCCAGGTTGGCCGATGTTGGCGAAGTACGGTGCTTCCTTGGGGTCTGCAAGCAAACCGGACACCGCATCGTCGACCACTTTTGAAATGGCTGCCGGTGCGCTGGCGTCTCCGCCAAGCCCCGCCCACATGTCGGCGTTTTGCGGAAACTGTGCGGTTGCCGCCGTCGACGCCATCGTCGTGGGTGTGTCGTCACCGCCTCCGCATGCACTCAGCGTCGCAGTGGTCAGCGTCAAAACCAATAGCAGTGCTCGCTTCATCGTCAATCTCCTTTGTCCGGATATGGATCGCGCACTGCGTGGCCTGCCTCAAGTGCTACGCAGCGCTGCCTTGATATACGGAACTCATGCGAGATCGGATGCAGGGCGGAACGCCCAAACCGGACAGAACATTGCGGGAGCGCACGACAATTTCCAACGCACTTTCAACTCGCAGCAGTGCGCCAGGTAGGCGTTGCTCAACAAGAATGGGCGATCGACGTAGGGCAGTCTAATGCTGCATCAGCGGTCTTCTGGTACCACATGGCCAACTACCCGACCATTGGCGATCAAGTCGTATGAAGCGCGCCCGGATGGCATGTCTCCATCTGCATCGACGAGGTCGTGCTTGGCCAAGTTGACCGTGTGCAACTGGCCGTTCTCGTCGCAGTAGAAAAAATCCGAGGGCGGTTCGCAATCGAAATCATCCAGATCGAACGTTCGGCTGATTGCAGCTTTCGTTGTCGGCCAAAGCTTCCTCGTTCCGTCCTTGAGCACGCGCACCTCGAAGAACCGAGACCCGTGCAGTTCGTCGATGTGGGCTTGCTGCTCCCGAATGCGTTGACAGGCCGCCTTGTACGCCGCGTCAATACCCCGGGTTTTCAAAATTGTGTCGATGGTGGGAGTCGCCATGGAGCTTCTTGCTATTTGCTTCGACATTTAAAACTGGTTCGCTCGCCAGTATTGGGGCGATTGCACAGCAAGGGCAGTCCGAGAATACGGAGCGCGGGGGTTTGAATGGTCAGGTGGTGACGACGAACGCGCTCGTTCATTTGACGCGTAATTTGTGTTATGTAAAATAACATAAGACGACTCTGCAAAGGCGTCAAACAAGGCTTGGGCGCAAGAGCGACCCATCTTCCATGAAAAGAACGCAAACGTGGTTTGCGTCAGCGACGTACGCGGTTTGACTCCCCGGGTCGCGCGACCTTGATGCGGTAGACACGACTGATGCATGTCCTCACAAGGCTCGGCTCTGCTCCTCGACGGCCATAGAAAACCAGCGTTCCGCGATTGCTCGACCCTCGCGCATGCCGGCGGATATCGCTGCGTCAAAGGAATCAAAGTCAGCGGATATATGGTGGAACCGCTGCATCTTCGGATATGCCGTGCCCCCCTCCTTCGGAGCGCAGACGAACCCGGTGTATGCATACCTGAACTCGGAGCCACGGCCGAGCACGGCTAGAACATGTATAGAGCAGCCCTTGAAATGCTGAATTGACCAACCTTGCATGACGTTCCCCGCACGCTATCCCCTGGTAGGCATTTTGTGCATGGGCGTCTTACAAATCAACAAGGGGGCGCTTAATCCACATCTGTGACAATTTAATGTCAGAAAAAAGTCAGCTGATGGGGAGTAACGTCGGAAAAAGAAAAGCGCAGCAACCAAGCTGCGCTACAAGACGATGCGGGAGACGTGGAGAGATAAAGCGAGATTGCATCGTCACAGGCAAGAGTACAGGCCAAGCCCGTGACGATCCATAGATTGATGTTAATAAAATTGAATTCTGTTGTTATGCAAATCGAAGCGCCTCGTTGTCATACCTTTGAAACCTTTTCAAATGACAAAAGGCGCTGCGTGCTCGCGTTCAGTTCTCCCAGGGCCTGATGTGTTTCAGGCCGAGCCGAGTCGCAGCCATGGCATCTGACCGGCGGAGCGGCTTGTAGAACAGAAAACCAGGCCGCAAGGGCTGAAGGCATTACCCCTTTGGAGGACGGCCGGTTTTGATCGACTCTACGCGTGCCACCGCAGCCAGCAGGCGTTTTGCTGGAAGCGATGCCAGCAAAATGATTCCGGCGCGGAGCAGCTCGCTTTTCTTGACCCTTCGACCGTCGGCAAGGCACCGCTCCTTAAGTTCAGCGAGCTTGCGATAGTCCTGTTCCGGCATCGAAAAGCTGTCCCGCACCACCTTCGCCTTTTTCGATTTCTGCCTGGGTGAAGCCTCCGGAGGGTTCGCCTCCCCATTTGCACGTCTGCCCTTCTTTGGGCCGCTCTCGGCGACTGAAGTTGAACCGGCTTTCGCCGCGTCTGCGCTCGTCGCTTGCGGATCTGCGCCGCTCACAGCTTTGGCACGGCGCGTTTTCACCGTATCGTTTGTAGACGCGGACTGATCCGTGGTTGCTTGCTTAGCCGTTTCAATTTCCATAACTCCCCCCTTTTCCGATGTTTGCGAAAACAGTATATACAGTTTCCGCGCCGCTTAAAGTTTGAGCACGTCGACACGACCGAAGCGCACCAAGGGTTGGCGGAAGGCGGGAGATGTCTTGTCCACAGCTGTTGGGGATAACATTGCGCCCCCCTTGCCTTGACCGATAGGTATGTCGCAAGCCACCGGCAAATTCGAAAGCCATCTAGCCGTTTTCACTAACGCCGTTGCGGAATTGGGGTAACTCCGAACGGACTATGGATACGGCAACGCTAGGGACGACGCTCAATACAGCGCGCAGCCCGCGCTGCAACTGCTCAAAAGATGCATCTACCAAGCAGACCGTTACGCCGGCATGCGTATCATCCTGCAGGCCGACGACGTCAAAGAGCCCGTCATCATCTCGCCGGCAGCCATCAGCAGAGGCGCGCCCGGGCGCTCTCTCACTTTGCGCGGGCGTCGGCACTGATTTCGGATCTGCGGAAGACGGCATAGGGGGTGGGATCGATCGCGCCGATCGAGTCGCTCGTATGGCCGATCGCAGCCAACTCCAATGACGCTAGCCTCGATAGCGCAACGCTTCCACAACCAACGAAAACGCAGGAGAAGGCTGCCGCCGGCTTGGGTAGTAGAGGTGGTACCCGGCAAATTTCGGACACCAGTCTTCCAGCACGCTTACCAGCCGTCCGGCGGTGACATGGGACATCACCTCATCTTCGGGCAGCAACGCCACACCGAGACCGGCAAGCGCAGCGTCCACCTGCGGGGGCGCGGTATTGAAGATGAGGGGCCCGTCCACGCGGACGTTCACCTTGCGGCCGCGCCGCTCGAAGTCCCAGACGTACAGGCCCCCTGAGGTCGGCATGCGCTGATTGATGCAGCGATGCTCCGTCAGATCCCGTGGGACCTTCGGCGCAGGATGAGCCGCAAAATATTTTGGCGATGCAACCACAGCCAGACGCAATGGTGGCCCGATCGGGACGGCAATCATGTCCCGATCTATCGTGCTGCCCATGCGCACCCCCGCATCGAAGCGGTCGGCCACGATGTCGCGAAACCCATAGTTCATGTCGAACTCCACCTTGATATCCGGATAGGTCCGCAGCAATGGGGCTAGTTTGGGCAACAAGGTGCTCTGCAGAATGTGATCGCCGCACGTAATGCGGACCGTGCCTGCCGGCTTATCCCGTAGCGCTGTGAGAGCGTCCAGTTCGGTTTCGATTTCGTCGAAGCGGTGTCCTATCGCAAGCATCAAGCGCTCACCGGCGGCCGTAGTCGACACGCTTCGTGTTGTCCGTGTCAAAAGCCGGATCTGGAGCCGCTCTTCCAAAGCGCGGATGGATTGACTCAATGCAGACTGGGTAACCCCCAAAGTCGCTGCGGCGCGCGTGAAGCTGCCTTCGCGCGCAACAGTCACGAACCCCAACAGTTCGTTCAGGTTCCTCCTCGCCACGATTCCCTCCGATTCATTAGCCAGGCTACTAAATTCATTAAGCATTCATTATCTAGAAGCACGCGAGCGCCGTCACCATAATTTGGGGCATGACTAAGGCACCATCAAACCTCGCTACCCAACTCTGCAGCAAGCGGCTGCCAGCACCATCAGGTCTTGCAGCCGGCAGCGTCGACGGACCAAGCCACTGGAGTGGCGTGTTTTCCATGGCGCTGTGCGTGTTTGCACTGATCGCATCGGAGTTCATGCCGGTCAGTCTTCTTACGCCGATCGCAACAGACCTACGCATCAGCGAGGGCGTGGCGGGTCAGGCGATCGCCGTGTCCGGCGCCTTCGCCGTCTTGACGAGCCTCCTGCTTCCCGCACTGGCGCGCCGGATGGATCGCAAGACCATCCTGCTGTGCATGACCGCTTTCATGGCCGCGTCCGGCCTCCTGATCGCATCGGCGCAGGGGCTTGTGATGTACATGATGGGCCGTGTGCTCGTCGGCGTGTCCGTCGGTGGCTTCTGGTCAATGTCGGCAGCCACGGCTATTCGTCTCGTACCCGCAGCGAAGATCCCGCGGGCGCTGGCGATCTTCAACGGCGGCAATGCCCTTGCCACAGTCATCGCCGCCCCGCTTGGCAGCTTCGTTGGCTCGCTGGTCGGATGGCGCGGTGCGTTCTTTGGTCTCGTGCCGGTCGCCGTGCTGGCCTTCGCGTGGCAGTGGGTGAGTCTGCCATCGATGCGGACGGCCGCTCCGGCTCGCCGATCCCGCAACGCAGTGCGCCTGCTGGCAGATCCGCTGGTGTTTAGGGGAATGGCTGCGGTCGGCCTTTTCTTCATGGGGCAGTTCTCCCTCTTCACCTATGTCCGCCCTTTCTTGGAGACGACGACGAACGCCAACGCCTCGACCCTCTCACTCGTACTGCTCGCGATCGGTGTGGCGGGCCTTTTCGGCACCGCCATCATCGGCTGGTTCCTCTCCCGCAACCTATACCGCACCCTGGCCACCATCCCGCTCGTGATGGCCTCTGTGGCCATAGCGCTGGTTCTATTCCGAGAGCAAAGCGCCGTCACCTTTGGACTGCTGGCCGTATGGGGGCTGCTGGCGACCGCCGCGCCGGTGGGCTGGTGGAGCTGGCTAGCAACGACGATGCCGGAAAGCGCTGAAGCCGGCGGTGGGTTGATGGTGGCCGTGGTCCAGTTGGCTATTGCATTGGGCTCGACGGTGGGAGGAATGCTATTCGATGCCCACGGCTACGCCGCCACTTTCGGCTTCAGCGCACTGCTCTTGGTGTCTGCGGCGGTGATGGCATTGATCACGGCGTATCGCAATCGGCAAGTGGTGTGAATTACCAATCTAAAGGAACATCCATGGATTTCTCGAATTCTCGCCGGCGCGCCCTGCAAGGCGCCCTGGCTCTCGGAACGGCTGCCGCGGCTGCAGCGCCGTCACTGGCGGCTGACCGAAAACGTCCCAACGCAGCCCGTGTGCAATCAACCGGGCGATGGGACAAGGTCCCCATCCATCAAGGGGCCCGCCGAATGGTTCACGGGGAGCGTTCGCATCGATCCCTTGAGCAACCCTCCGGCGCCCGCTCGCCACTCGTGCGCCGCCGTGACGTTCGAGCCGGGAGCGCGAACCCATTGGCATACACACGCGCTTGGGCAGACGCTTATCGTCACAGCGGGATGCGGTTGGACGCAGTGCGAGGGCGAAGAAAGAGTGGAGATCCGTGCCGGCGACGTGATCTGGTGTCCGCCGAATCACAAGCATTGGCATGGCGCTACGTCGACGACAGCGATGACGCATATCGCCGTTCAGGAGGCACTCGACGGGAAGCCAGTGGAGTGGCTGGAACCTGTTTCCGATGAACAGTACTTGGGAGACAAGCCATGATCAAAGACAAAGTCATCATCATCACGGGTGCGTCGTCAGGCATCGGTGCGGCAACTGCACGACTGCTTGCTGCGCGAGGTGCCAAGGTGGTCCTTGGTGCGCGCCGCGAAAATGAACTGCGACAACTCACGGATGCAATCGAGCATGCCGGCGGCCAAGCCACATATGCCGTGATGGACGTGACCCGGCAGTCTGACAACGACGAGATCGTCAACCTGGCCAAGCAGAAATTCGGGCGTGTCGATGTCATGTTCCTGAACGCCGGGCTCATGCCGAACTCGCCTCTCTCCGCGCTAAAGACGGACGACTGGCATCGCATGATCGACGTCAACGTCAAGGGTGTCCTGAACGGCGTCGCCGCAGTGTTGCCCTCGTTCATCGCGCAGAAGTCGGGACACGTCATTGCAACGTCATCCGTAGCCGGCCTCAAAGCCTATCCCGGCTGCGCAGTGTACGGTGGCACCAAGTGGTTCGTGCGGGACTTCATGGAAGTCCTTCGCATGGAATCTGCGATGGAAGGAAACAACATCCGTACGGCGACGATCTACCCGGCCGCGATCAACACCGAGTTGCTGGACACCATCACCCACAAGGAGTCTGCCGACAGCATGCATGCCATCTACCAGCAATACGGCATCAGCGCGGACCGGGTCGCCGAGGTCGTGGCCTTTGCGATCGATCTGCCCGACGACACAACCGTCAATGAGTTCACCGTTGGGCCCGCCAACCAACCATGGTAGGGCGGCGAAAGGCGACGAGTGAGACCATGAAATCAATTCCGTTGCGGCCGCAGAGCTGTATGAACTTGATGCGCGCCTACGCTGTTACGCCTGTGGCTGGCGCCGGTGCCCGCCATCATTCCTGAGCACTGGCGCGCGTCGCCTGCTCTTGCAGCTCACGCACTTGCTCCTCCAGCAAACGGATCCGCTCGTCCTTCTCTTCCAAGACCTTGCGCACATCGTCCGCATCGAATCGCTGCGGGATGTGCTGCGGGCAATTCATGTCCCAGGCTTCGACCGTGAACACGATGACACGCTGCGGCTTTGCCTTGTAGTCCTTCCGTGCGAGCTGTTCGATCAATTGCAGGTCTTCCGACACCGTCGCCGTTCCCCAGAATTTGATTCTTCGGCGGCGCGCATAGTCGATCATGAAGAAATATGCCTTCGGATTGTCCGCGAGGTTGCCCAGCGTAATGAACTGCTGGTTTCCCGCAAAATCTGCAAAGGCGATCGTCTTTGCATCGAGCACATGCAGGAAGCCGCGTGGCCCCCCGCGATGCTGGATGTACGGCTGCCCAGCCGCATTGGCCGTCGCCAGAAAGACACTCGTCTGTTGACGGATGAAAGCGGCACAGTCCGGCGTGATCGTCGTGTGCCAGCCTCGGCCCTTCTCCACGCTCGCGTAAAGCTCACGCGAGCCGTGCCGCGTCTGTATCGCCTTCACGGTGGAGGTGAAAGCAATGTCGCTCGGATATGCCCTCTGATTCATGACAGCCGCTCCATGCAAAGCCGGAAGCGCGGACGGTATAGCAGCGCTTCCTCGCCTCCGGTGAGGTTCGCTCAGGCGACCGCTTCGGCGCTCACCAGAGGGAAGTCGATTTCCGTCTGCGCGACGACGTTGATGTAGTTCGTCCAGACGTTCAGCGCAACGTTCTGGACAATCTCGATGATGTCGGCATCGGTGTAGCCCGCCGCCTTGACGGCTGCCAACTCCACGTCAGCGACACGCCCGCGCTGTTGGGCAACCAGCACAGCAAAGCGTACGGCGGCATCGGCCTTTGGGTCGTTCGACTTGCCGTGCCGATTCGCAGCGATCTCGGCGTCATTGAGTTTCGCGACATTTTTCGCGAGGTAAGCGTGCGCTGACAGGCAGTAATCGCAGCCGTTGACTTCCGCGATTGCCAGGGCAATCCGTTCGCGTGTCTGCGCGGATAGCTTGCCCTTCGCAAGAGCACCAGACAGCGCTAGATAGCCTTCGAGCGCAGCGGGGCTGTTCGCAACCATGCGAAACA
The DNA here is from genome assembly GCF_030582395.1 of Ralstonia pickettii. Taxonomy (NCBI): domain Bacteria; kingdom Pseudomonadati; phylum Pseudomonadota; class Betaproteobacteria; order Burkholderiales; family Burkholderiaceae; genus Ralstonia; species Ralstonia pickettii. Next base: position 716,107 of record NZ_CP104382.1, on the reverse strand, counting down.
GATTGGGCACGACGCCCAGCTGTTGCTCGACGGCTTCGAGTAGCGGGCGGGATGCGGCGGGTGCATCGGCGATCGTGGTGGGGGTCGGAATACGGGGCATCGACGTCTCCTTTCAGGCGGGTTGAACAGCGACACCCGTACTGTAGGTATTTCCGATCAACAGGATAATGGGCTCGAATCGGGAATGATTTTTCCACTCGGTGGTAGAGTTTCCGAGCATTGCCGGGGCACCTGAAACCGCAGAGGCCTCACGTTCCCTACAACCCTCCAGCTAGAGCCATGGACCGACTCGAAGCGATGCAGGTGCTGTTATCGGTTGCCGACGCAGGCAGCTTTTCCGCTGCTGCCAGGCATCTCGGCATGCCGCTGACGACAGTCAGTCGCAAGATCACCGAACTGGAATCGCATTTGGCGACGCGGTTGCTGATCCGCACCACGCGGCGGCTTTCCTTGACCGAAGCAGGCGCGGCCTACGTTGCGGCGTGCCGCAAGATTCTCGGAGAGGTTGATGAAGCTGAACGCGCCGCCACCGGCGAATACGCGACCCCTCGCGGCGAGCTGTCAGTCACCGCGCCAGTGGTGTTCGGCCGGTTGCATGTCACGCCGCTGATTGCAGAATTTCTCGCCACGTACCCGCAGATCGATGTTCGGCTTTCGCTGGTCGATCGCAGCCTCCACTTGCTCGATGAGCACGTCGATGCGGCAGTGCGCATTGGCGCTCTGCCCGATAGCAGCATGGTGGCAACGCGTGTCGGCGAGGTCCGCCGGGTTGTCTGTGCCAGCCCCGCGTACCTTGAAGCGCATGGCGTTCCCGCCACGCCCGCTCAGCTGAACGTGCATACGTGCGTGACGTTCAATGCGCTGGACACTGCGCAAATGTGGACGTTCCCATCTCGCTCCAACAAAGCAACGAACGTCGAGATCCATTCGCGGCTCGTGGTCAACACCGCGGACGCGGCCATCGCCGCTGCAGCCGCGGGCGTCGGGCTCACGCGCGTGCTTTCGTATCAAGTGGTGGATGCGGTCGCGCAGGGTTCGTTACGCATCGTGCTGCAGCACTTCGAGCCTGCGCCGCTGCCTGTGCACGTCATGCACGCCGGTCAAAAGCCTTTGCCAATCAAGCTGCGAGCGTTTCTAGATTTTCTCGTACCACGGTTGAGGCAACGGCTCGTGGCGATCTAATGGTGCGGTCGCCGTTCGCCGTCGCCAAGCTTGCACCGGCCCGGTTAGTCGACGGGTCGCCTGATGAAGCAGCGCTCAATCGCCCTCAATGTCGGCGTTCGCATCATTGCGGACGAATCCGGCATCATGAGTCACGAAGACTTCGTCCCCAATCGGCTGGTGCTCGACCTGCGTAACACGCCAGACGGCAGACGCGTTGGCCTCTGACCAGATCACCATTGGCAAGTGCTCCCGGGCGCTCCAGCAGATCCGATGCGTGGTATTGCCCTGCGAGAGCACATACCAACGGCATGTCGACGCCGGTGCCGGCGCCCCAGCAGGCGCAGTGGTCGGCGCAAGACGATAGGCGCCGACCGGATGCCGCAAGCCGTGGGCCATATCGAACCAGTCACTGAAGTGGCCCAGGCGAATCAAGTTATTGCGATCAATTCGCGTGGTGATCCGCTTGCGGTAGTCCACCACCGTCATCTGGTATTCGAGCGGATCGGCAGTATTCCGAACGACATACGTATCAAGCGCGTCATCCGTCTTGCGCCGCAGGCGCACTTGTCTGTCACGCCAGACCTGCAGCGCGTGCACGCCATCGCTGGCCGTGAACTCGGCCCGATAGAACAGCGCTGCAGGCTCGGTGCCAGACTGGAAGACCGATTCGAACGTCACCGCCGGGCGCCCAGCCGCGGCTGCCGGTGCCGGTGCCAACACCGCACACAGCAGCACCGCGCCTGTCGCCCAACGGCTCGCATTACTGGCGGACAGCCTTGGCATAGTCAAAGTATCGGTAGGTCTTGCCATCAACGCTCAGATCCTTCACGGCAAGGTTGATGGTGTAGCTGCCCTGGGTCAGCGCAGTATCCTTGGTGGCGCCCGTCGGGTCGGTTGGCACCTCAAAGCTCAGGCCGGTGGCAGGCGCAGCGGGGCTCACCGTCGACGCCTTGATGCTCGGCGCGGTCGGGCTTGCCGGATTGACCAGCGCCTCGTTGATGATGCGGCCGTCAGCCTGTGGCATCGACAAGCCCAGCAGATACGCAACCGTCGGCGCCACGTCAACGTTGCCTGTCGGATTGGTCACAACGGTACTCGTGCGGAAAGACGGGCCGCTGGCAATCAGCGTGTTATGCACGTCTGTCGTACCAAAGCTGCCGTGCATGCCGCGTTGGCCACCGGTGCTTTCGAACTCGATGCCGGGCATGCCCTTGATCGAGACCTGATCATCCCAGTTGAAGCTGACCACCACATCAGGTTGACCATTGTTCTGCCGCTGCGCGTTCTCCAGGTTGACCATGGACATGGGCAGCGTGCCCGGGAGCGCGCCGTAGCGGCTATCCACGAAGATCGCGCCATACTCTTCGCGTTGTTGCAGGACCTTCACGAGGTTCTGAACCGTGGTCGCGTCATGGCTTGGCACATAGAAGTAATCCGAGCCGCCATTGGCCGCGACCACGATGCTATTGGCCGGGAGATTGCCAGGAGACGGCACCTTGAAGCTGGCAACAGGCGATGCCAGACTCGCACTGATCGCTTGGTACTTTGTATTGGCCGCACCACACAGAGAGCCGGTCGTATCCACCTTGACCGGCACGGTCGGCGTACCGTTGGCCTGCAGACCGTACATGGCAGAGGTTGTACAACCCGAGCCGTCGTACGCCTTGAAGCCCCGATAGGTGAGCAAGTCGGCCGAGCGAACGTCGCCGGAGAACGAGTAGCCCGTGGCAGATACCGCACCGATGGCAGCTGCATCCGTCCCGCTGGTTGCGCCATTGACGGGCGTGCCGCCAGGCGCAGTACCGGACGGCGTAATGGCGCGCAGGGGGTACAGCGAAAGCGGGCCCGAGACGCTGGAATGGCCGTGGTCCGAGACCACGATCAGGTTGGTACTTGCGTACAGATTGTTCGCCTTGAGCGCGTTGATCAGTTCGCCAAGGCGCTGATCCTGTGAGCGCAGGCCAGCGATCGCGTTTGCCGACCCAGGGCCGTAGCCATGCTCCACGTTATCGGGCGTGCGGAACCAGATCAGCGAGAGCATCGGCTGCTTCTTCGGCAGGATGTAGTTGGTGAACACCGACAACATGTACTTGTTAGCTGCGTCCTCGGGTGCACCCTGGGTGGTATCGCTGCTATCGCGGGCCGCAATGGCGGTCACGCCACTGGCACTGTCATAGGCCGTTGTGTTGAAGGTGATATAGCCGGCGCGCGCGGTCGGATCTCCGTTCGTCGCAGCCAACGTGACGGCGTTGGACCCCGAGTATCCGTACTGCGTATTGAACGGCAGTGCGTAGCCGGCGCTCTGCAGTTCGGTGACCAGGCTACGCGGCTGTACCGTGTTCTCGTCGAGAAAATATCCACCCTGCCCCAGATCCTGGATGAAGGCGGCGCCGGACTTCCCTACGGTGGCAGTCGTCAAGCCTGCAGCCTGGGCCGAAGCAAACAGACTCTTTACCAGAAGCAGCTGCCCCCCGTAATAGTTGTTGAGGGTGGTCAGGACCTGGTAGTCCTCGGTAAAGATCGGATCGACATAGTCAGCCGATGCAGCCGCTGTTTTGCCGCTGTTCGGCGTCCCGAGGTTGCCCGCCGGAATGCTGTTGGTCGCGCCCTGCGGCGGCGTCCAGAACGTGTTGCCGTAGAACCCGCTGGTCTTCGGGAACGCGCCCGTCGCAAAGGACGAACCGTTCATCATCGTGAAGGTCGGGTACGTTGAATGGTTGTCGCTGAAGTTGACACCTGCCTGGCGCAATGCATACAGGTTCGGTGTATCCGTGGCATTGATCGAGTCCGGGCGCAGCCCGTCCCAGACCATGACGATTGTTCGCGTTGGTTGGCTCTGCGCTGCAGAGGTGCCACTGCTCAATACAGAGTCGCCACCGCATGCGGCGACAAGAATGCTGCCAGCCAAGGCGGCTGCCAAGCCGTACATGTGTTTCATGTTGAATCCCCTGGAACCATCAGTCGATACTGGCGCAGGAGACTAAGTTTGATATGTGACGGAACCGTGACGTCGCACAGAAGCTGCTGCGAACGCAGTCGGCGTTGTCGAGTTTGAGTTGGGTTCCGGCTTAAGGGCACGTTCGTCAACGGGCCAGTCTCGGGGGAAACTCCCTCTCGACTCTTGAAACCCAATGCGTAACGGCGGCCGCGCCATCCAAGGCGTCCGCAATCCCTCTCGGCATGCAACGTCCCGAGCAACATACCGATGCATTTCTGACTCATTGGTGAGCATTACCGCTCTCCGCAGCACGGTGCCCTGTTCGCAGCCTGCCCAGCGTATTAACCTGCACGGGCAGTGAGGAGGACTTGTGAAAAGGCTCTATAAGTCATTAGCCCCCAGACATTACCGAAGCGGCGAAGCGGCAAAACTGGCTCGAATGTCGGCATCGACCTTGCGCATTTGGGAACGCAAGTACGCCGTCGTCGCGCCGCCGAAGAGTGCTTCGGGCCAGCGTCTTTACACAGAGGAAGACATTGAGCGCTTGCGTCTGATCAGAGGACTAGTCGATGGCGGGCATGCCATCCGTGCGGTGGCGAGTCTCAATGTGGAGTCTCTAAGGGCTTTGGTGCGATCGTCTGCAAGCGCCCATTCGGCACAGTCCGAGCCGATTTCGCTTTTGATGGTGGGACCAGTGTCGCTTGCTATCTCGGATTCGGCCTCGGACAGCATGCATATTTGCGGGCATCCGGGCTCGTTGGAAGAAGCGTTCCGGGACGCACGAGCAGGGTCGAGAGCGGATGCGCTGCTAGTCGCCGTGCCTTCGCTTCAGGAGGACACCCTTCTTCGCATCGTGGCGCTGGCCGAAGCGGCCCACGCGAAAGCGATCAGCGTGATCTTTACATCGGGCTCGCCCCGCGCAATTGAACGCGCGGGCCTCGGCGGCTTGCGTGTGGTCCAGCAATCCGATGCTGAAGCCAGGCCGGGCGCGCTCATCACAGAACTCGTCGACTGGGCGATGGCCCTCCGCCAGGCGGACATCCTGAATGCCGACCCGCGCTCGCGGGCGGCGCGTCGCTTCGACGACAAGGCGCTCGCTGCTTTCGCCGGGCTCACTTCAACGATCCAGTGCGAGTGCCCCCGGCACTTGGCCGAACTCGTCAGTCAACTCAGTGCATTCCAACGTTACAGCGATGCGTGCCTGTCCCGCTCGCCGCAGGATGCACTGCTGCATCGCCGGCTCGGTAACGTCGCAAATCGGGCTGTACAGCTACTTGAGACGGCGCTCGCGGAGATCGTCCGCCATGAAGAGTTGCTGACGGGTGCCCAGCGCTAACTCACTCTGGCGCGCCACGTGACGGTGACCATGAACCGGTTTGAGCGATCGGTATTGAGCCTGCCCACGACCCTTGCGTTGTCTGTGTTCGGTTGGAAACCTATCGGGAAGCAAAGATGGGATTTGTATGGATTACTGGAGCGAGCGGCGCCGTGGGCTCCGCCCTGGCGCGACGTTTGAGCAGCTCGGGCATTCCTTTGGTACTCACAGCGCGAGATCAGAGTAAGTTGGAGCAACTCGCTGAAGGCCTTCAGGCAGCTCCGACTCTTGTGTGCCCGGCCGACGTCGCAGATCGCAGTAGCGCTCAGCGTGCTATTGAAGCGGGGGTGGCGCAATTCGGAGCCCCGACAGGTCTAGCTCACTGCGTCGGATCGATCATCATCAGGCCGCTCCACCTCACGTCCGATCACGAACTTACGCAGGCACTCGACGCGAATTTCTTTTCGGCGTGGAATGCATTGCGCTTGTTTGTGCAGCAAGCCCTTAGTCACAAGGCTCCCGCAAGTGCGGTGTTAATCGGCTCGGTTGCCGCCACTGCGGGCTTCCCGAATCACGAGGCCATTGCCAGTGCCAAGGCAGCCGTCGCTGCACTTGCGCAGTCAGCTGCGGCAACCTATGCGGAACGGAATATCCGCGTGAACTGCATCCATCCGGGGTTGACGTCGTCAGCAATGTCATCTCGACTGACCAGTGCGCCAGCAGTTGCGGAGCGACTTGCAAAGGCGAATCCACTGGGCAGGCTCGGACAAGGAGACGATACCGCGGCGCTAGCGGAGTTCCTGCTCAGCCCTGCAGCATCCTGGATCACCGGCCAACAAATCGGCGTGGATGGCGGTCACGGGCGATTGGTCATACCACCAAAGTCATGACTACGGATACGGCGAGCCAGCGCGGCTTCGCAGCCTTGCTCGGTATTGGCGGGCTCATACCCTTCATCGTGCTGGCCGGGCTCTCTCTGGGGGATACATCAAGCCGCGTTGAGTACCAACGTTCACTGCTGGTGTATGCGACGTGCATTACGTCGTTTGTAGGGGCAGTGCACTGGGGTCTCGCCCTTCGCACGGCAAGCGCAACGCGCGTGCCTCGCGTGCAACTCGTCTGGAGCGTTGTTCCATCGCTCGCTGCCTGGGTGGTCGCAATCAGCAGCGAGGTGCCCGTTGCTCTTGTCAGGATGGCCGTTGTGTTGGCGGTCTGCTGGTTGACGGACGCTGTGTTTGCGCGTCGCGGCGCAATACCTGCCTGGTACTTTCGGCTACGCAGCGTACTGACCGTCGTAGCAGTGGCGTCGCTGGCGCTTTCGGGTTTTGCAGGCCTGCTCTAAGTGCCGAGGGCGGTGCACTCCGCGCCGCCCGCACGCATATCTACGAGGTTGAAGTCGACGGTTGTGAGCGCACGCCCCTCCACGCACTGGTCACTAGGCGCAAAGGCAACACGAGCGTGACAAGCTACGTGACCACGACGTTGCTCGGCGCTTCAAACAGTGTTGAGCAGCACTGCGGCATTGAAGCTACCTACGCAGAGATAGACAATCGCATCACGTCTCATGCATGGCGCCCTTGCCGACCACAGGACCCGTCGCTTGACCCGTCGGAGAACCGCCTTTGGGCTCTACCGAAACAGCCAGCGCTGAACGGGCATTGAGTTTGGCGGCGTTTTCCTTCGACAACACAATTGAAGTCGAGCGATTGGAGGGGAAGACGCCCAACGAAATCGGTTTGCTGTTTTCTGGAATCAGCCAGAGTTCTGTTGAAGCACTGTCCGAAACCTGAAATGCGACGGCCGGCACGACGATGATCTCGCGCTTTGCTTTGTCGACGGTCGCGGTCCAATGGGGCACGCCATCGTCCCCGGTGATGGCCGTGGCAGCATAAGCCGACTTCAGCCCGGACGGGGCTTCCGAGGTCGGTACAAGGAAGAGATTCACCGCGACGACGGCGACCATTGCAAAGGTTGTCGCGAGCGCCACCAGTCGCCAGAACTGAATGCTGTTCCAGAAACGCTGCATGCGAGACTCCGGAACAGACTGGGGCGTGCCAGTGCGTTCGACGAGCCCCAAGTCGGCTTCGATTCGCCTCCACACACGCGCCGGTGGCTGCCTGGAAGTCACAGTCTCACCAAGGGGTGAAAGACGAGACGCCCAAGCATCGACTGCTGCTTGCAGCCCAGCCTCTTCATGCAGTGCACGCTCCACGGCGCTACGCTCTTCGGTGTCCAGCAAACCGAGAACGTATTCGGCGCATTCCAGATCGCGATCTGGCGTCATGACTGCTGCTCCAGGCACATTTTGAGTTGAAGCAGGCTGCGTCGCACCCACGTTTTCATGGTGCCGACCGGTACGCTCAGACGCGCGGCGAGTTCAGCGTAAGTCACCCCGGTATAGAACGCTTCCACGATCACACCACGCTGGCGCCCCTCCAGCTTGCGAAGGCAACTTTCCAGACGCCGACGCTCCTGACTCATGTCCACCACTTCGGATGGCGTTGCCCGCTCATCAATGATCTGGCCCCAATCCGCCTCTTCGGCAGTGGTCTCGCGCGACTGCCGAAGTCGATCGATCGATTTGTTCCTGGTGAGCGAGATCAACCATGTCATGGCGGTCCCCCGCTGCGGATCGAACTGATCGGCGCGTTGCCAGATGGCGACGAATATATCCTGCAGCACGTCTTCGGCTTCGCCTGAACTGCGCAGGATGGTGTACGCCAACGAATAGAGTTTGGGAGAAGTCAGCGTGTAGAGTTCTGCGAACGCCGATTTGCTTCCTTCGCCCGTCTGCTTGAGCAGCTCAGCAAGCCGCTCGCGGGCGGCTTCCTGGCGCGCTGATAACGTGCCCTCGGCTTCGGGCAAAGATGCTCCGACAACGTGCATATGATTTCGCCTGCCTCGGTTGCCCATGACGGGATGCGGCAAAGGTATATCACCGGCGTGCTTCCCGCAATGAACGTCTTGAGCGTAGCGAAATTGAGATGACATTGCCTTCCTCCCGTCATGATTCGAGCGCGCAAGGGCATACGCCCTTGCGCTTCACAAGATGGGTTACGGCATCAATACCTTGTCCACGACGTGAATCACGCCGTTCGACTGGTACACGTTGCCGATCGTCACGACGGCGACACCGCCCTTGTCGTCAGTGACGGTCAGGCGGTCGCCCTTCTGCATGACCGTGAGCGGATCGCCCTCCACGGTTTTGAGCATCGCCTTGCCGCCGCCATCTGCGACGGCCTTCATCAGGTCTTGCGCCGTAAGCCGGCCGGGCACCACGTGATAGGTCAACACCTTGACCAAGGTGGGTTTGCTTTCCGGCTTGAGCAACTGATCGACCGTGCCGGCCGGCAGCGCCGCAAAGGCCTGGTTGGTCGGTGCAAACACGGTGAATGGCCCTGGCCCAGACAGCGTTTCAACCAAGCCGCCTGCCTTCACGGCCGCAACAAGCGTGGTGTGATCCTTCGAATTGACCGCATTTTGAATAATGTTCTTGGACGGATACATCGGAGCGCCGCCCACCATGGTGGTCGCTTCGCCATCGCCCATTGCAGCCATCGACACGGACGCATAGCCGCCAGAAATGATTGCGAGGGAAAGCAGAACACCAGACAACTTTGCCAGTTGATACCGTTTCATCGTTGACCTCTATCGTGGCGCTTCGCAACGTGGAAGCAACCGATATACGAGACCAACGGGCTGTTGGATGCACATTCGGATCGCGCGACGGCGCAGTAGCATTCCCAGGATTGCGTTGGCTTTGCGTCAGGAATCGACCTCCTGCAGATCAGAGGGTGTGCGGTCGCTGATCCTGGCAAGTTTTGCTCAGGAGGTTGGGATCGCTACTGTCTGAGCTTCGTTTTTACGGAATGTTCGTCGCAGCTCTTGGCGTTGAAGGCTTTCGGTATGGCAGCAGACTGCGCGCCGGGAAGCCAAGGCGGGGAATTTGAGCGGGAACCGCTACTTGTCCCAAGGCGGGGCGTTTCCGTGGTACAACCGGCGCCAGCGTTTCATTCGCTTCCTGCATTCAGACTGAACCCGGCGCACTTGCGGCCCGATTCCACATGCCTCGTCTCCGGGGCGCTACGACACATCCATCTAGAGAAAACCGTGTTCACTTGCATCAACCAGAGCTGCGGCACGCAGTGGCAGCTTTCCGAGGTCGCCATTAAAGACGAGGGCCAAGGGCCGCTGTTCCGCTGTGCGCTATGCGGCGCTCGCAACTATCTCAAACGCGTCGAAACCAAAGACGGCCGGGTCATCTACAAGCAAATCGAAGGCAAGCCGCTCAAGTGATTCAACGCAACGACATGACCATCGAACCGACCGCCGCGCCTTTCAGCACCCTGGCGCTCCCCCCTGCCGTGCTGGCGAACCTCACGCAGCTTGGCTACACCGACATGACGCCGATCCAGGCCGCAAGCCTGCCGATCGCCCTTGCGGGCCACGACCTGATCGCGCAGGCCAAGACCGGCAGCGGCAAAACCGCAGCGTTTGCGCTGGCCCTGCTCGCACGGCTCGACGCGCGCAGCTTCGACGTACAGGCGATGGTGCTCTGCCCCACGCGCGAGCTTGCCGATCAGGTTGCGCAGGAGATCCGCCGCCTGGCCCGCGCCGAAGAGAACGTGAAAGTCCTGACGCTCTGCGGTGGCACACCCATGCGCCCCCAGGCAGCCAGCCTGGAGCACGGCGCCCACGTCATCGTCGGCACGCCAGGACGCATCATGGACCACCTCGAGCGCGGCAACCTCGGGCTCGGCGCGCTGAAAACGCTTGTCCTCGACGAAGCCGACCGCATGCTCGACATGGGCTTCTTCGACGACATCGCGACGGTCGTGCGCCAATGCCCGGCCGACCGGCAAACGCTGCTGTTCTCGGCAACGTACCCGGAAGGCATTGCGAAGCTGAGCCAGCGGATTCTGCGCAACCCGAAAGAAGTAAAACTCCAAGAGCGCCACGACGACAGCAAGATTCGCCAGCGCTTCTACGAGGTGACCGACAGCCAGCGGCTGCATGCGGTCGGGCTGCTGCTCAAGCACTATCGGCCGGTGAGCACGCTCGCGTTCTGCAACACGAAGCAGCAATGCCGGGACCTGCTCGACGTGCTGCGCGCGCAGGGCATTCACGCGCTGGCGTTGCATGGCGAACTCGAACAGCGCGAACGCGACCAGGTGTTGATCCAGTTCGCGAACCGCAGTTGCTCGGTGCTGGTTGCGACAGACGTTGCCGCGCGCGGGCTCGATATCGCGCAGCTCGAAGCGGTGATCAACGTTGACGTGACGCCTGATCCCGAAGTGCATGTGCACCGGATTGGCCGCACAGGCCGAGCCGATGACAACGGCTGGGCGTTGAGCCTCGCCAGCATGGACGAGATGGGCCGCGTCGGCAACATCGAAGAAGCGATGGGCCGTGAGGTCGAATGGCACAAACTCGACGAGCTTGATACCGGCAACGATGCGCCGCTGCTGCCGCCCATGGAAACGCTGCAGATTCTGGGTGGGCGCAAGGAGAAGATCCGCCCCGGCGATGTGCTCGGCGCACTGACCGGGGATGCCGGCTTTCGCGGCGACCAGATCGGCAAGATCAACGTGACGGAATTCTCGACCTACGTCGCGGTCGAACGCGGCATCGCGCGCGAGGCGCTGCGCAAGCTCAATGCCGGCACGATGAAGGGCAAGAAAGTCAGGGTTCGGTTGATGGATGAGTGACGCGGGTGCTCTGCGCGGCTACCGGTTGCCAATTACCGGTTGCCGCTCGCGGGGAAGCGCGGCGTTTCAGCCCAGCATGGCGGCGGCGACCCCTGCCGCCGCACACAACGCCACCACGATCAACGGTGGCGTTTTCCATCGTGTCAGCAGCAAGAACGCAATCACCGCGACGGAAACATCGCTCCATGACCGGACTGCGCTCGTCCAGACGGGCGTGTAAAGGGCGAACGCCAGCAATCCAACCACGGCCGCATTCACACCCGCCAGCACAGCCGCCATGGAACGACGCGCGCGCAACGCCTGCCAATAAGGCAATGCCGCGATGACCAGCAGCAGGCCCGGCAGAAAAATGCCCACCGTGGCCAGTGCAGCCCCGGCCCAGTGGTTCAGCCCCGGCCCGATCGTCCAGCCGAGAAAGGCGGCAAAGGTGAACAACGGCCCCGGCACGGCCTGCGCAGCACCGTAGCCCGCGAGGAAATCGTTCGGGGTGACCCAACCCGTGGCGACCGTCTGATGCTCCAGAAGCGGAAGCACGACGTGCCCGCCCCCGAATACCAACGCGCCTGAACGATAGAACGCGTCGAAGACCTTGGCGGGCATCCACGGATGAAGCTCCGCGACCACCGGAAGGCCGAACAGCAGCGCACAGAACAGCACCAAGCTGCCAATGCTGGCCGCGTGGGGCACCCGGAATGCGGTTTCCTGCCCCTTCCCCGCTCCGCCACTGGCTCGCTGGGACGATCGACATAACGCCAGCCCAAGCCCGGCGCCGAGCACGATGACGACGAGTTGCGCGTAAACAGTCGTCAGCGCGCTGAGCACGGTGATGCTGATCAACGCAATGCCCGCGCGCTGCCAGTCAGGACAAAGCTTGCGCGCCATGTCCCACACGGCCTGCGCCACCACCGCAACGGCAACCAGCTTCAAACCGTGGATCAGGCCAGTTCCAACCGGGCCGCCCAGGCGCGGCGCGAGCATCGCAAAGGCCAGCAGCAACAGGACGGAGGGCAGCGTAAAGCCGCACCACGCCGCCAACCCGCCGCGCCATCCCGCCCGGAGCAGCCCGACAGAAAACCCGACCTGGCTGCTCGCAGGCCCCGGCAGGAACTGGCACAGCGCAACCAGATCGGTGAATGTGGCGTCGTCCAGCCAGCGCCGACGCTCCACGAACTCGCGGCGGAAATAGCCGATATGCGCGACCGGGCCGCCAAAACTCGTGAGACCCAGCCTGAGGAAAACCGCCAGCACTTCCATGGCAGACGCCGCTTGATGTGTGCGGGACGGAGTGGCAGATGCGGTCATTGGCGCAGGATATCGACGCTTGAGAAACGCGTATTAGAACATTGCAGCCATGGCTTGGAAGGCAACTAAAGTGGCAGGATAGATATTGCCGTCACCGTCATTGGACGCTTTCGCGTATCCCATCATGCACTTCGCTCAGGCCATTGGCGCACAGCGCCATGTGTTCAAGGATCTCAAGACGCTGCTGGCCAAAGCCAGCCCGGCACGCTCAGGCGATTATCTGGCAGGCCTGGGCGCAGCCAGCGAAGCCGAACGCATGGCCGCACGGATGGCACTGGCAGACGTGCCGCTGTCGACGTTCCTTAACGAAGCGCTGATCCCTTATGAACAGGACGAGGTCACCCGCCTGATTGTTGACCGGCACGACGCTCAGGCCTTCCAGCCGATCGCCTCGCTCACGGTGGGCGAATTCCGCAACTGGCTGCTCCTGCATGAGACCGACAGCCAGGCACTGGCCGGCACCGCGCCCGGCATCACGCCGGAAATGGCTGCAGCGGTCAGCAAGTTGATGCGCAATCAGGACCTGATCGCCGTGGCACGCAAGTGCCGCGTCGTCACGCGCTTTCGCAACACCATCGGGTTGCCCGGCCGACTGTCAGTCCGGCTGCAGCCAAATCACCCGACGGACGATCCCAAAGGCATTGCAGCGTCGATCATCGACGGCCTGCTCTATGGGTGCGGCGATGCGACCATCGGCATCAACCCCGCTGGCGACAATCTCGGTGCCATTGTCTCGCTGCTGCGATTGGTCGATGAACTGCGCAATCGCTACGCCATCCCCACGCAGTCGTGCGTGCTGACCCATGTGACCAACACACTGCGCGCCATTGACCAGGGCGCGCCGGTTGACCTGGTGTTTCAGTCGGTGGCGGGCAGCGAGCAGGCCAACGCAGGCTTCGGCATCAGCCTCGCCTTGCTGGCGGAAGCGCACGATGCTGCGCAGGGCCTGGCGCGCGGTACGGTCGGCAACAACGTGATGTATTTCGAGACCGGCCAGGGCAGCGCGTTGTCGGCCAATGCGCATCACGGCATCGATCAGCAAACGATGGAAGCCCGTGCTTATGCCGTGGCGCGGGCGTTCTCGCCGTTGCTGGTCAACACGGTTGTCGGCTTTATCGGGCCGGAGTATCTCTACGATGGCAAGCAGATCATCCGCGCCGGGCTGGAAGACCACTTCTGCGGCAAGCTGATGGGCCTGCCAATGGGTTGCGACGTCTGCTACACGAACCACGCAGAGGCCGACCAAGACGACATGGATACGCTGCTTACGCTGTTTGGCGTGGCGGGCATCCATTTCATCATGGGGGTGCCGGGCGCCGACGACATCATGCTGAACTACCAGAGCACGTCGTTTCATGACGCCCTCTATCTGCGCGACACGCTGGGGTTGCGCCCCGCACCGGAGTTCGAGACGTGGCTGCAAAGCATGGGCATCGTCGATACTGCCGGCCGCCTGCAAGACGCCACGGCGCGGCAACCGCTGTTGCAGCTGGCTCACGCGCTGTGAATTCGTTGGGACGCCGCTCATGCCGAAACACTCCCTCGTTCAGCTGAATCCGTGGGCGCACCTGCGCGCCTTTACCGACGCCCGTATCGCGCTGGGCCGTGCCGGCAACAGCCAGACGACCGACGCCGTACTTGCGTTTGGCGTGGCGCATGCCCAGGCGCGCGATGCCGTGCACTTGCCGCTCGATCGCGCCGCAATTGCGGCCGCCCTCGAACAGGCGGGCTTCACGGCGGTGGCCGTGCATAGCGCGGCTGCTGAGCGCGCGGAGTATCTGCGCCGTCCCGACCTTGGCCGTCGGCTCGACGATGCCAGCCGCGCAAGGCTTGGTGCGTTGCGGCCAGCGCAGCCATTCGATGTGGTGTTCGTGATTGCCGATGGCCTCTCCGCTTTGGCGGCGCAAAGCCATGCCGTGCCACTGCTGTGCAGCGTGCGTGAGCGCCTGCCGGCCGGGTGGTCGATCGGCCCAGTCGCCATCGCCGAGCAGTCCCGCGTTGCCCTGGGGGACGAGATCGGTGCGTTGCTTGGCGCCCGGCAGGTGGTGATGTTGATCGGTGAGCGGCCGGGGTTGAGTTCGCCTGACAGCCTGGGCATTTACCTGACCTACGCGCCGCGCGTTGGCCGCTCCGATGCGGAGCGCAACTGCATTTCCAATGTGCGGCCGGCCGGCCTGGCCTATGACCAGGCAGCGACCCGGCTGATGTTCCTGCTCAATGGCGCGCTGGCGCTCGGCCGCAGCGGCGTGGACCTGAAGGACGACACGCCTCCCGTTGCATCCGCTACAGCGCGACTTGCCGAACGTCACGACCCGTGACACACTCGCTCCCGCTGCCCCCACCGGCAGCACGCAGGCGCGGCTGACGCACCAACGACAGCTGCAACACGCCGCAGGAGAGACCGGGCTCACCGCACATACGCGCACCGCCCGGCGCCGATGGAGCAACCACCCCGGAAACTCTCAGGCAAAAGGACTGTGGCGTCGACTGCGAATCTGGAGAGAGGCGTACACGCGTGCGCCCACCGAAGGGGAAGGCGCCAGCGCTGCTCGTGCCCAAGCTCTCAGGTCCCAAGACAGATGGGGTGAGCCGACCGGATCGTCCGGTCATCACATCACTCCATAGGGACCGCCATGACGCACATCGTCATCGTCGGCGCCGGCATATCCGGCGTCACCACTGCCTACACGCTCTCGCAACTCGGCTATCAGGTCACGGTGCTCGACCGCCACCTGTACCCGGCCATGGAAACCTCGTTCGCCAACGGCGGGCAGCTTTCCGCCAGCAACGCAGAAGTCTGGAACAGCACCGGCACGCTGCTCAAAGGCATCAAATGGATGCTGCGCAACGACGCCCCGCTGCTGCTCAATCCCAAGCCCTCGTGGCACAAATACTCGTGGATCGGCGAGTTCGTCGCCAGCATCGCGCACTACCGCCGCAACACCATCGAGACCACCCGCATGGCCATCGAGGCACGCAAGCATCTGTTTGCGATGGCCGAACGGGAGCAGATCGATTTCGACCTGCAGAAGCGCGGCATTCTGCACGTCTATCACGACAAGGCCAGCTTTGCGGCAGCAGGCAAGGCCAACGCCCTGCTCGTCGCCGGCGGGCTTGAGCGGCACGCCGTGAGCCCCGAGGAGATTGCCGCCATTGAGCCGACGCTGCGCGGCAACTACTACGGCGGCTATTTCACCGCATCCGACGCCACCGGTGACATCCACAAGTTCACGCGCGGCCTGGCGCAGGCGTGTGAGAAGCGCGGCGTGCGATTCATGCACGGCGTGGATGTGCGCGATGTGGAAACCTCCGAAAGCGGCGTGCGCCTGCTGTTGCAAACCACGCTCGATGACCGCCTTTCCACCACCGCGGCGAATGTCGTACAGGACCTTGCCGCCGATGCGATGGTCGTGTGCGCGGGCGTGGGCAGCCGGCATATCGCACAACTGGTGGGCGATCGCATCAACGTGTATCCGGTCAAGGGCTATTCGATCACCGTGCACCTGGACGACGATGCCAGCGTGCAAGGCGCGCCGTGGGTCAGCCTGCTGGATGAGAGCGCAAAGATCGTGACGAGCCGCCTGGGCACTGGCCGCTTCCGCGTGGCGGGCACGGCGGAATTCAACGGCTACAACCGCGACATCCGCGCGGACCGCATCGAACCGCTGGTGGCGTGGACGCGCCGCAACTTTGCGATTGGTACGTCGCGTGTGGTGCCCTGGGCCGGCTTGCGCCCGATGATGCCGGACATGATGCCGCGCGTCGGCCGTGGGCGGCACGCGCGCGTGTTCTACAACACGGGCCATGGGCATCTGGGCTGGACGCTGTCTGGCGCAACCGCTGCCATGGTAGGCGACGTGATCGCGCGAGATTGCCCGCTGCATTGATCGCAGCATGAAAAAAGCCCGCCGGAACATTGGCGGGCTTTTTTCATTGCGAGAACGAACCAAGCAGTCAGAACTTGTGTCGCACGCCCAGCATCACGCCCAACCGCGAGTTGTTGCCGTACGTGTTGCCCGAATTGTTGAATGCGGCGGCGCTGTTCAGAGCAACCCAGGCGCCCTGCAGGCGGGTGTAGTCAACTTCGGCGTAGACGTCGGTGCGCTTGCTGAAGGCGTAGTCGAGCATGCCCGCGGTGGTCAGGCGCTTGCCGCTGGCATCGAGGTGTTTCATCCAGTCGTACTGCACGGTGCCGATGAAGCTCAGTGCGCCGGAGATCGGCACCTTTGCGCCAACATAGGCGGCTTGGTTCTTGTAGTCGGCCACGTCGAGACGGCTGTTCGTATAGCCGAGGTACCACGTGGCAATCGACGTATCGAGCTTGCCGCCAAAGCCCCAGACCGTCTGCTTGCTGGCCAGCGCTGCCGGCACCGCGCCGAAGAACGCCGACGACACATCGCGCGTGACCTGATACACCGCGCCCACTTCAGCCGGGCCCATGCTGTAGACGATCGAGCCAGCACCGGCCGAACTTTTGCTGAAGCTGCCGGCCTGCTCGCCAAACGTCCATGCGCCGGCAAGCTGCAGGCCCCCGAACGACTTGATGTATTTGACCGTGTTGTCGTAGCGCAGGCCGGTGTAGTTGCCACCCTGATAGCCGACGATGGAGTTGTTGGCAAACGCCATTGCCTCGTATGAAGACAACACCTCGTGCGCCAGCGTGTATTGCCGGCCGAGGTACAGCTTGCCGTAGTCGCCTTCCAGGCCGACCACCGCGGTACGTCCGAACAGACGCCCGCCCTGCTGGCTGCCACCGGTGTCAGGAAAGAACCCCGATTCGAGGATGAACATGGCCTTGGTGCCGCCACCCAGATCTTCGGTGCCACGCAGGCCCCAGCGGCTGCCCGTCAGCACGCCGTCCATCATCTGCAGATTGCTGTTGCCTGCCGCGTTTTCGTGCGTGCTGTAGCGGATGGTGGTGTCGATCAGCCCATAGAGCGTGACACCGCCCGCGCTTTGGGCCGCTGCCGGCAGGCTCGTGGCTCCGAGTACCAGTGCGGCGATCATTGTCTTGTTCATGGCTCCCTTGTCTCCTTGTATCGATATGGCGGGTGTGGATGTGCGATGGCCGCCCGCGCAGCCGTTGCTACGTTGAAATCGCCCACGACTGCACTGGCCCAGGGCGGGTGATGGGTGGATCGGTGGAGTGGGTTCAGCCGCCGGGGTTGGCGTCTTGGCGGCTCAACTGGGCCTGCACAGCCATGCGCACGCCGGCGTTTGCTGCGCCGTAGCCCAGGTAGCCGTTGCGCTGGACAAGCTCGAAGAAGAAGCGCTCGCGAAACGGTTCGGTGTAGGCGTGCAGGAAATCGCCGAAAGGGTCGCGGTCGTAGAGCAGTCCGTCGTCATGCAGGCGCGTGACCAGTGCATCGTCGAGCCCGAGCCGGGCAGCGACGTCGTCGTAATAGTTCTCGGGCACGTGCTGCAGGTGGGCGGCACTGCGGTCGATGGCTTCAATGGTTTCGAACAGCCGCTCGGTGCGCAAGGCAATGTGATGCACGCCTGAGCCTGCGTAGGCGGCAATGAAACGACCGGTGGCCGTGCGCCCGCTTTCCGATACGTTGAGCGGAATTCGCACGTTGCGATCCGGGCTCACCATGGCGCGGCTCTTCACAAGGCCGTACGGGTCGGCAATCTCCTGCATCGCTTCAGCCTGCATGCCGAAGATGGCGCGGTAGAACAGCACGAAGCTATCAAGCCGATGCGCCGGCAGCGCCTGTGCAACGTGGTCGATCGATGCCCACCCCGCATCGTCCTGCACTTGCGGCAGCAAGACAAAATCGCTCTCGTAGATGCTGCGATCGGCCTGGCGATCGTCGATCAAATAGAGCAACGTGCCGTCAGGCGCGCGCAGCGCTGGAATGCTGCGCTCCCTTGGGCCCACCGGCCCGCGCCATTCCTGAGCGCACAGTTCGCGTGCGCGTGCGATGGCGCGCTCGGCATCGTCCACCCGCAGGCCGATCGCGCAGACAGACGGACCATGCAGCTCGAAATGCTCCGACGCCGCGCTGTCCTGCTCCATGTTCAGGATCACGTTGACGCCGCCTTGCCGATACAGGTCGACAGCCTTGGAGCGATGGTGCCCCGCAAGGGTAAAACCCAGCGCGCGCAGGCGCGTTTCAAGCTCCCGTCCGGCCGGGGCGTCCACGGCAAACTCGAGGAAATCCACGCCGCCAAAACGAGCGGGGGCCGGCAATGGCGCACCGCCCGCCTCGGACTCCAGCCAGCGCAGCGAGCGCATGCCGTCGAGCGCGGTCAAGCGCGCAGGCGCTGCACGAAACTCGTCATTGAAGACTTCGAGCGACAGCGGGCCGGTGTAGCCCGCGGCAAGCAGGTCGCGTGCAAATGCCGTGACGGCCAACTCGCCCTGCCCTGGGAAATTGCGGTGATGGCGGCTCCAGGACAGTACGTCCATCGACAACTTCGGGGCATCCGCAAACTGCACGAAGAAGAGCTTGTCCGCCGGCACCTCGATGAGGCCATCCAGCGAGTCGCCCAGCGCGAGCGTGTGAAAGCTGTCGAGAATCAGCCCCAGCGCCGAATGATCTGCCTGCTTGACGATCTGCCACGCCTGGCGCCACGTCCGGGTGTGCCGCCCCCAGGCCAGCGCCTCGTAGCCGACGCGCAGCCCGCGCCGGCCCGCAGCATCTGCCATCTGGCGCAGGTCGTCTGCAGCACGCGCCGGATTGTCGATGGCGATGTCCTGTGTGTTGCTGCACACCAGCACCATCTCAACGCCCAGCTCGGCCATGACGTCGAACTTGCGCTCCGCGCGGGCGAGGTTGCGGGCAACAAACTCACGCGGCATGGCCTCGAAATCGCGGAACGGCTGGTACAGCATGATCGCCAGCCCAAGGTCTGCTGCCATCTGCCGCACGCGCGCCGGCGAGCCGTCGAAGTTCAGCAAATCGTTCTCGAACATCTCCATGCCGTCAAAGCCGGCAGCGGCTGCCGCTTCCAACTTTTCAGGCAGCGTGCCGGACAGGCACACGGTGGCGATGCATTTGGGATGGCGCGCTGCGCGGAGCGGATTCATGGCGAAGCGTGGGTCGGGCGTCTGTCAATGCCCGCAGCGTAGGTGCCGAGCCCTGACGCTCACAAGCGGCATTCGCGCAACAGCGTGCGATGATCGTACAATCGTGCGCACATATCGCTCGTTTTTAGGGTTATCGCCATGACGAAGGAACCGCTGAACCGGCGCGACTGGATCGCCGGATTGGAAAAAGGGCTCGCGATCCTGGAGGCGTTCGATCACGAGCACCCGCGCCTGACACCCACCCAGGCAGCAGAGCTGACAGGTCTGACCCGCACCGCTGCGCGCCGCTACCTCCTGACGCTCGAGCACCTGGGCTACCTCACCAGCGAAGGGACACTGTTCAGCCTGACCCCGCGGGTGCTGAAGGTGGGCTGGTCCTACTTTGATTCGGCGCGGCTGCCACGCACGGTGCAGCCTTTCCTGCAACAGGTGACCGCCGCCGTTGGGGAGGTGGCGTACCTCAGCGTGCTGGACGACTGGGAACTCGTCTTCATCTCGCGCACCAGCACCAGCCGCGTCATGAGCACGGGGTTCGTGCTGGGCGCCCGCGTGCCGGCGCCGCTTGCGTCGGCCGGGGTGATGATGCTGGCCGCGCAACCCGAGCAGAAGGTCAAGGCATGGCTGGAAACGTGCGTGCTGACGCCCTATACGCCCTACACGATCCTGCAGCGCGACCGTCTGTTCGATGAAATCCGCAAAGCCGGCAGGCAGGACTACGCCGTGGTCGAACAGCAGTTGCAGATTGGCGTACGTGGCGTGGCCGTGCCGTTGCGTGACCGGCACGGCAACGTGATCGCAGCGCTGAGCGTGAACATGCAAGTCGGCGATGAAACCACGGAGCACGCCTTGCAACGTGTGCTGCAGGTGCTGCAGGACACCGCACTATCCATCATGCGGGTGCTCTAGTGCTCCGCGCATTTCCGGCGTGCCAAGCCCGCGCTTTGCCACGCGTACGGACTCGGAGAAACCCTTGAGTCGTACGTTATTCGCACCACACTGTGCGATTATCGAACGCCTCGACCCGACAGTCGCTTGTGCCCCGCCTTGGCGGCGGACTACGCTGCGGTGCGTGTACAGACGGCCCTTCATTGCACTCGTTGCACCCGTTGCACCCAATGCACAACAGGCCGCACAGACAAAACCGGAGACCACCATGACCGCAGCCCCTGCCCATGAACCCCTGGGCAAGCACCAGTCGAAGAAAGCCGCCGCCAGCGGCTGGATCGGCTCGGCGCTCGAGTACTACGACTTCTTTATCTACGCCACCGCAGCGGCGCTGATCTTTCCGCAGATTTTCTTCCCCAAGGGCGACCCCAAGACGGCCATCATCGCTTCGCTCGCAACGTACGGCGTGGGCTATGTCGCCCGGCCGATCGGCGCTTTCGTGCTGGGCCACCTGGGCGATACGCACGGGCGCAAGAACGTGCTCCTGTGGTGCATGTTCCTGATGGGTTTTTCGACCATTGCCGTGGGTCTGCTGCCAACCTACGACCAAGTAGGGCTGTGGGCCCCCACCCTTCTTGTCATCATGCGGCTGATTCAGGGTTTTGCCGTGGCCGGTGAAATTTCCGGCGCCAGCTCGATGATCCTTGAGCACGCGCCGTTTGGCCGGCGCGGATTCTATGCGAGCTTTACGCTGCAAGGCGTGCAAGCCGGCCAGATTCTGGCTGCTGCCGTGTTCCTGCCGCTGGCGCACTACATGCCCGCAGAACAGTTCAACACCTGGGGCTGGCGCATTCCGTTCGTGCTGAGTTTCGTGGTCATCATCGCGGGCTACGTGATCCGCCGCGAAGTGCATGAGACGCCCGCCTTCACGGCAGAAAAAGAACAGCAGGCGCGCCCTCGCTCACCGGTCATCGACGCCTTCAAGTACAGCACGCCCAACATGTTGCGCGTGGTGTGCATGGCGCTGATGAACGTGATTCCTGTGGTGGCCACCATTTTTGGCGCGGCCTATGCGGTGCAGCCGGCTTACGGCATCGGCTTCGCCAAAGATATTTACCTGTGGATTCCGGTGGTGGGCAACATCGTTGCCGTGCTGGTCATTCCGTATGTTGGCGACTTGTCCGACCGCATCGGCCGCAAGCCGCCCATCGTCATCGGTTCGCTGCTCGCCGGCCTGCTGGCGTTTGCCTATCTGTACGCCATCAGCATCAAGAACGTGCCCCTCGCGTTTGCCATGTCGATTCTGATGTGGGGCGTGGTCTACCAAGGCTATAACGCGGTGTTCCCGAGCTTCTATCCCGAGCTGTTCCCCACGCGCACCCGGGTCTCTGCGATGGCGATTTCGCAGAATATCGGCACCGCCATCACCGCCATGCTGCCCGCCGTTTTCACCGCCGTCGCGCCGCCGGGCGCGGCCAACATCTGGTTGACCGTAGGTGCAATTGCATTCGGCGTCACGGTGGTTGCCGCAGCCGCCGCCATGAGCGCACGCGAGACCTACCGCATCCACATGGACGAGCTGGGCCAGCCAGCCGCCCAACCCGTCGACAAGGCCGAATATGCCCGCCAGCGGGCCGGAGCCTTGGCCGCCTGAAACACGCACACCTGAACCATGATTTCTGGAAAAACGACGCTCATCGCCCACATCGGCTACCCGACGGAGACGTTTAAGTCACCGATGATCTACAACCCCTGGTTCGAGCAACAAGACATCGATGCCGTTGTGGTCCCGATGGGGGTCAGGGCGGAGGATTACCCGCAGAGCTTCGAATCGATATGCCGTTTCACCAACCTGCGCGGTGCGCTGATCACCATGCCGCACAAGGTCACCACGGTGGAGCTGGTCGATGAAGTCACGCCCGCCGTGCGGATCGCGGGCGCCTGCAATGCAGTGCTCAAGCGCGATGACGGAACGTTGCTCGGCGACCAGTTCGACGGTGCGGGCTTCGTGCGCGGCGTGCTGCGCAAGGGGCGTCAGCTCGAAGGCGCGCGCGTATTGCTTTCGGGGGCCGGGGGGGTCGGCTGCGCAATTGCGGCGTCGCTGGCGGCTGCGGGGGTGAGCGAGCTGGCTCTGTACGACACGCGCGCAGAATCCGCCGAATCGCTCGGCCGACGTCTACTCGAGCACTACCCCGCGCTCGCGGTGCGCACGGGATCGAATGATCCGGATGGCTTCGATGTGGTCGTCAACGCTACGCCGGTTGGCATGAAGGAAGACGATCCGCTGCCCTTCGACGTGGCACGCATTGCGCCGAGCTGCTTTGTCGGCGAGGTCGTCATGAAATCCGAATACACGCCGCTGTTGCGTGCGGCGCTCGACAAGGGCTGCGACGTCCAGGTCGGCACCGACATGCTGTTCGAGATGATTCCCGCGTATCTGGAGTTCTTCGGCTTCGGCACCGCCACAGCAGAGGAACTGCGGCGCAGTGCAGCCATCGCCTACTGACCCGATGACGCGTCGCCCTCTGAGCTTTGCCCTGTTGCTGCCGCTGTTGCTATCGGCACAGCCGGTTGCGACCGACAGCTACCTCCCCGCCCTGCCAGCGATTGCCCAGACACTGGGATCGGCCAGCACGAGCCTCACGGTCTTCGCGCTGGCCTTTGGCATCGGGCAACTCCCGATGGGCAGCCTTGCCGACCGTTTTGGCCGCCGCCAGGTGCTGCTGATCGGGCTCGCGTGCTATGCCATGGCTGCGCTGGCCGGCGCGCTGGCGGTCAGTGCTTCCATGCTGACCGCGGCGCGCGCCCTCCAGGGTTTCTCGATGGCCGCGATCCTGGTGTGCGCACGTGCTGCCGTACGCGATCTGCACCCGGCCCGCGATGGTCCGCACGTCATGGCGCGCGGCCTCACTGGGCTCGGTTTCGTGGCGTTGATGGCACCGATTCTGGGCGCCTTCGTCGCACAACACGCCGGTTGGCGTTGGGTGCTGGTGGGCATGAGCTTTTATGCAATCGTGCTGTGGGCGATGTGCTGGTACGGCTTTGCCGAAACCCGACACGAGACACCGGCGCAGGTGGGCAGCGTGCGGGCAATTTTTTCGAGCGCGGATTTTCGCGCCTGGGGTTTGCTCGCAGCCGCCACCTATGCCGGCATCTTCTGCTTCCTCCTGCTTTCGCCGATGGTCTACATCGCATACCTCGGCCTATCACCGGAGCTTTATGGCTGGATACCGGCCGGCGGCTCGCTCGTCTATATCCTCAGCACGACAGGATGCCGACGCTTGCTGCGTCGCCAAAGCCTTGTGCGGACAGTACAGCAAGGCGCAACGCTCAGCGTGGCCGGCGCGTGCATCCAGGCGCTGGGCTGCTGGCTGCTTCCGGGACACGCGTGGCCGCTGCTGCTCGGGCACGCAGTCTATTGCATGGGCCATGGCATTCACCAGCCTTGCGGCCAGGCAGGCGCAGTAGGCGAGCTGCCGCATCTCGCGGGGCGTGCCGTGTCTTGGTCGGGCTTCATCATGATGCTGGCGGCCTTCTGCCTGGGGCAGACCGCAGCCGCGTTTGACGACGCCTCGCACAGCCTCGGCGCCTGGCCCATGGTGGCGCCCATGATGCTTGCCGGCGCCGTGCTGGCGACCATCGCATTTCTCTGGCTGCCAAAGCTGCAGCATCAGCCGAATCCACAAAGGGCTGCCGCGTAGCAACTGTGGGGTGCGCATCGCCACCTGCGTGGTACACAATGCGGGGTCCTCATTCTTTGCCTCAGCCACAGGAGTTTGACCATGAGCCGCAACGCCGACCTGCCGTTCAAGACCGCCGGCTTGGAGTTCATTGAGTTCGCCACGCAAACGCCCGCCGTGCTCGGCCAGGTGTTCGCATCGCTGGGTTTCAAGGCCATCGCGCGGCATGTGAGCAAGGACGTCACGCTGTATCGGCAAGGCGACATGAACTTCCTCGTCAACGCGGAAGCCGATTCGTTCGCGCACCGTTGGGCCGAGGAATACGGCGTGGGCATCTGCGCCATCGGCATCCGCGTCGACGATGCCCAGCGCGCCTACGACCGCGCCGTCGAACTGGGGGCATGGCCGGCCGAGGCCGAGCCCATCGGCCCGAGCGAACTGGTGATCCCGGCCATCCAGGGCGTGGGCGATACGCACCTGTACTTTGTCGACCGCTGGCGCGGCAAGCACGGTGCCAAAGGTGGCCTGGGCGACATCTCCATCTACGACATCGACTTCCGGCCGCTGGACACTGCGACCGCGCATGAGGACTGGCACCACGCAGGCGTCGGACTGGCGCGTGTCGACCACCTCACGCAAACCGTCGGCCCCGGGCGCTTGCAGGACTGGATCGACTTCTACCGCAACCAGCTCGGCTTCAGCGAAATTCACGAGCTGCACGCCAACTGGCACGTCGCTGCGGATTCACGTGTGATGGTGTCGTCTTGCGGGATGATCCGGATTCCGCTCTATGAAGAAGGGACGCACCGCGCGCACCTCATGCACGCCTACCTGCCCGACCACCCCGGCGAGGGCGTACAGCACATTGCACTGGCGACCGACGACATCCTGCGCACAGCCACATCGCTCGCCGCCAACGGCCTCACCTTCGTCGAGCCGCCCGCGCACTATTACGACACCATCGACGCGCGCTTGCCGGGTCACGGATTGGATCTGCAAGCCCTGCGCCGATACGGCATCCTGGTCGACGGCGAGATCGTCGACGGCGTGCCCAAACTGTTCCTGCAGACCTTCATCAAGCGCCACCCGGGCGAGATCTTCTTCGAGATCGTGCAGCGCCGCGGACACCACGGCTTTGGCGAGGGCAATCTGCCGGTATTGACTGCTGCGGCCTGACCCGGGAACCTCGCAAAGAAAAAGCCCGCCGAAACTTGGCGGGCTTTGTTCGTACTGCGGGTGCTGCAATGCCGATCAATAACCGGCTGCCAGCCCCGTGTTGCGACGCGGATCATTCGCGCCATAGAACCGGTTGTTGCCAATCGGCTTGCCACCCAGGGACGGCGCCCCGACGATGATCGCCGCCAGATGATTGGCCGGCTGCGGCGCGCCCAAGTTGTGGCCCATCGACGTCAGGATCTTGCGCGTATCGTCCGACAGGGCATACGGCTCGACGTTGGTCACGTCCGGCAGCCATTGCTGGTGGAAGCGCGGCATGTCGACGGCTTCCTGCACGTTCATGCCGTAGTCGATCGCGTTGATCATGGTCAGCATGACGGCCGTGATGATGCGGCTGCCGCCCGGCGTGCCCACCACCATGACGGGCTTGCCATCCTTGGTGACGATGGTCGGGCTCATCGACGACAGCGGACGCTTGCCCGGGGCGATCGAGTTGGCTTCACCCTGCACCAGGCCGTACAGATTCGGCACGCCGACCTTGGCCGTGAAGTCGTCCATCTCGTCGTTCAGGATCACGCCCGTCTTGGCGGCCGTCACCTTCGCGCCAAACCAGTCGTTGAGCGTGTACGTGACCGACACCGCGTTGCCGTACTTGTCGGCAATCGAGTAGTGCGTCGTGTTGCTGCCTTCATGCGGCTCGACGCCCGGCTTGATGTCCTTCGACACGCCCGCCTTCTTCGGGTCGATCACGGCGCGGATCTTGGCCGCGTAGTCCTTGCTCAGCAGACGGTCCAGCGGGTTCTTCACGAAATCCGGATCGCCCAGGTAGCTGTTGCGGTCCACATAGGCGTGGCGCATGGCTTCGATCTGGTAGTGCGTGGCCTGCGCGGAATGCCAGCCCAAATCCTTCAGCGGATAGCCTTCCAGAATGTTCAGCATTTCGCAGATGATCACGCCGCCCGAGCTCGGGGGCGGTGCCGACACCACGTGATAACCGCGGTAGTCGCACTCGACCGGCGCCAGTTCGCGCGTCTTGTAGCTGACGAGGTCTTCTTGCGTGATCAGGCCACCACCGGCCTTGCTCGATGCAGCAATGGCCTGCCCGACCCAGCCCTTGTAGAAGCCGTCGGTGCCCTTGTTGCTGATCTCGCGCAGCGTCTTGGCCAGATCGTGCTGAACCAGCTTCTCGCCCACCTGGAACGGCTGGCCCTTGTTGAGGAAGATCGCGCCCGATGCAGCGTCTTCCTGGAAGTCCTTGGTGGACGTGTGCAGCATGTCGACGTCGCCCTGATCGAGGACGAAGCCCTTGTCGGCCAGCGTGATGGCCGGCGCGATCAATGCAGCCCGTTGCATGGTGCCGTATTTTTCGCGGGCGTATTCCATGCCCGACACGGTGCCGGGCACACCGACAGCCAGGTGTCCCTTGGTGGACGCGCCCTTGATGACGTTGCCGTCCTTGTCCAGGTACATGTTGGCGGTGGCGGCCTTCGGGGCGACTTCACGGAAGTCGAGGAAGGTCTTGCGGCCATCGGCCAGTTGGATGGTCATGAAACCGCCGCCGCCGAGGTTGCCGGCAGCCGGATAGACCACGGCCAGGGCGTAGCCCACGGCCACGGCAGCGTCGACCGCGTTGCCGCCGCGCTTGAGCACTTCCACGCCGACCTTGCTGGCCAGGTGCTGTGCCGAGACGACCATGCCGTTCTCTGCGGCCACGGGGGCGACGGACGCCGCGTGTGCGACGGTCGTGATGCTGATCGATGCGATTGCGGCGGCGATCCACCGCATGCCTGTTCTTGGATTCTGCATAGGAGCTCCTTTGGTACCTTCAAGGACGCCGGTCGTGCCAGCGTACGAGTTATGGCGCGCGAACCTTATCAGGCACAGCGCTGCGGCACTATAGCCTCATCCCCGTATTGACGCATTGTGCAGGCGGTGGAACGGCACGCGTCGCTAGCCCAGCGGCACTTCGAGCCCCACCTTCACGCGGTTGAGCACCACGGCCGTGTGATACCACTTGATATTGTCGTTGTCGTCGAACAGGCGTCGCGCGAGGGCTTCGTATTCGGTCATCGTGGCCACGTTCAGAATCAGGACGAAGTCCGCCTCGCCCGTCACGTAGTAGCACTGCTGCACCTCGGGGCCTGAGAGTGCTTTTTTGAGCGCCGCCACGGCCGCGGTATTGGTGCGCTCGGCGTGCACCTCGACAATCACGGTGATGGGTTTGCCGACCCGCTCAGGGTCCACCACGGCCACGTTGCCGACGATGACGCCGGCCTCCTCCATTCGCTTGATGCGCCGCTGCACGGCGGCGGTCGATAGATTGACTTGCTCGCCGATCACGCGCAGCGGCGTGGTGTAGCACCGCTGCACGGCGTTGAGGATGGCGATGTCGAATGCGTCGAGTTCGAGCGATTTCGGAGGGGCCATAGCCGGTTTGGTGAGAAATTTTTGCGTGTGGCTGGCCAGATTAGCGGAAACTGCTTCCCGCGCGTGACATAGCATTTCGTCATCATCGCTCGCGGAGGCGCATCCCATGCATTGGCAATCCCAGCTCGTCAGCCCGGAAACGCTTGCCCCGGGCGGCTTCCGATCATTGGTGACACCCGTCTACCGCGGTTCAACCGTGCTGTTCGACAACGCGACGCAGGTTGTGGACGACTGGCGCCATGCGCAGCACGGCTATACCTACGGCCTCTACGGCACACCGACCGCCGTAGAACTCGGCGCACGGATTGCGCAAATGGAACGCGCCCGCCACAGCTTTATCGTGCCAGGCGGGCAGGCTGCCATCGCGCTCATCTACCTGGCGTGCTGCGGCGCCGGCAGCCACGCACTGGTGCCGTTCAGCGCGTACGGGCCCAGCCGGAGCATGGCTGCCGGCCTGCTCAAACGCATGGGCATCGAAGTGGAAACGTATGACCCGCTCATCGGCGCGGGCATCGAGGGGCTCATCCGTCCGAACACCACACTTGTTTGGACTGAAAGCCCCGGCTCGGTCACGATGGAGGTGCAGGACGTGCCGGCAATCGTGGCCGCGGCGCATGCGCGCGGCGTGCCGGTAGCGCTCGACAACACGTACACGGCCGGCGTGTACTTCGACGCCTTCGCGCACGGCGTAGACATCAGCATGCAAGCCCTGACCAAATATGTCGGCGGTCACAGCGACCTCCTGCTCGGCTCGGTCTCAGTCAATTCGGAGGCAATGTTCGAGCGGGTGGGCAGCGCGTTTGCCGACCTGGGCATGGGCGCCTCGCCCGACGATTGCAGCCTGGCACTGCGTGGCCTGCAAACGCTGGCGCTGCGCCTTGAGCGTCTGCAAGCCTCCACGCTGGCGGTGGCGCGCTGGCTTCATCTGCAGGATTGCGTTGCCACCGTGCTGCATCCAGCGCTGCCGTCATGCCCCGGCCATGAATTCTGGAAGCGCGACTTTACCGGCGCAACGAGCGTGTTTTCAGTGGTGTTTCAGGAAAGCGTTTCGGCCGAGCAGGTCAGCGCGTTCATCGATGCGCTGCGCATGTTCCGGATCGGCATGAGCTGGGGCGGCACGAGCAGCCTGGTGATGCCCTATCCGCATCTGGCGCGGCCGAATCATCACTATCGAGGTCGCCTGGTGCGGCTCAACGTCGGGCTGGAGGCGCCAGAAGACCTGATCGCCGATCTGCGGCAAGCCATGGCGCGTGCTGCCATCCAGGAGCCCGCTGTCACCGCATAGCGGCCGGCACGTCAGTCAGGGGCGGCAAACGGCGGCGCGCGGCGCTTCACCGTTTGCGCCTTGACGATGGCAGTGTTGGTTTCGGCGTGATAGGCCACGCGGTCGAGAATCTCATCGAGCTGATCGATCGAGCGCACATAGAGGCGGGCAATGAAGCAATCCTCGCCCGTCACCTTGTCGCATTCGCAGATCTCCGGAATCTCTTCGATCAGTTGCTGCACGATATGCAGCTTGCCCGGCATGGGCCGCACGCGCACGATGGCCTGCAACGTATAGCCCAGCGCCGCCGGGTCGATGTCGACGGTGTAGTTGCGGATCACGCCGCGCTCTTCCAGCCGGCGCAGGCGCTCCGACACGCTGGGGGACGACAGCCCGACCTGCTGGGCCAGCTGCTTGAGCGAGATGCGGGAATCTGTCAACAGGACGTCAAGAATGCGTTGGTCCAGGGCGTCGATCGCGTTCATTTTTACTTCCGTGGTCCGTTCGGGCGTTTCGCCTTATTTTATGAGATTCAACGTGGATTTTGCCTTAGAAAAGCAATGGAAGTCAGGCCATCCGCATGCGATCCTCCTTGCATCCAACGCTCAAGGTGGTTCGCATGAACGATAAGATGCGCGGCACGGTGGAAATGACCGCCGCCATGATCATCTCCGGGACAATCGGCTGGTTTGTCGTCCGCTCCGGCCAGCCGGTGGCCGACGTTGTGTTCTGGCGCTGCGTGTTCGGCGCGCTGACGCTGCTGGGGGTATGCGCAGGGCTGGGGCTGCTGCGTGGCGCGATCACGTGGGCGCGCGCCGGCATCGCCGCGCTGGGTGGCGTGGCCATCGTCGTCAATTGGCTGCTGCTGTTTGCAGCGTATCCGCGCGCATCCATCTCGATTGCCACGGCGGTCTACAACACGCAGCCTTTCATGCTGGTGGGGCTTGGCGCGCTGTTTCTGTCGGAAAAACTGACGGCGGCCAAGCTCACATGGCTGGCCCTCGCCTTTATCGGCGTCGTGTCGATCGTGCAAGTGGGCCCAACCGCCAGCGCGGGGACCGATTACCTGACAGGCATTGCGATGGCGTTGGGCGCGGCGTTTGCCTATGCGGTGGCCGCGCTCCTGATCAAGAAGCTGGCCGGTACGCCGCCGCATCTGATCGCGCTTATCCAGGTGTGTGTGGGCGTGCTGATGCTGGCGCCACTGGCCAACCTGTCGCATCCGCCGGCCGAGCCACATGCGTGGGTGATGCTGGTCACGGTGGGCGTGGTACACACGGGGTTGATGTACATCCTGCTCTATGGCGCCATCCAGCGGCTGCCGACGCATCTGACCGGGTCGCTGTCGTTCATCTATCCGATCGTTGCAATCGGGGTGGACATGGTCGCGTTCGGACACCGGTTGCAGCTCGCGCAGTTTTTGGGTGCGGGCGCGATCCTGCTGGCGGCGGCGGGCATGAATCTGGGGTGGTCGCCGTATCGCTGGTTGCGGGCGCAGGCCGAATCTCCCGTTTCCAAATAACGCAATACGCGCAATAGGCCGCCCCACCGGCAACACGAATGGGCGGCCCAACTGCTGTTATTCTTGTGCGTTTTCCGCTGGCGCCCGGCGCGCCCTGCGCCTGCCTCTCTCTCCCTTTGGCACCCAGCGGACAGAAACCCCAAAACATGCGTACAAGATGAAGGAAGGTCACCCGCCGGAGCCGGGTCGCGAAAATGCGATCGCCTGGATCCTGGAACAGATGCAGATGTACGGCCTGTCTATCGAAGACCTGCAGGCGCAGGGTTGCTTTGACGCTCCACCTCCGCCCCCACCAGCGGCGCCTATCGGCCCGGTCTACATGAGCGCTGACGGCCAGCACTGGGACGGCTCCGGCGACATGCCGGAGTGGCTCCAACGCGCTGTCAACGCTGGACAGAGCATCGAGCATTTCCGCGTGGGCTGACGCGCAGGCAGCGCAGGTACGCCGGTTGCGTGGCCGTAGACGCAAGCGCTGCCGGTTCGTTGATCCATGAGTTGATTCACAGCATTCCCGGCCGGCGCTCCAACTCAACGGAGGACGTCACCATGCCGGAACGCAAAACCGTAGAACGTGCGCGCGCCGACAAGCGCCACGGCAAAGCCGCCTCGACCCAGGCGGGCAACTTCGTGAAGGAAGAGATGGATCACATCCGCGAAGGCAAGCACGGTGCGAAAAACACCAAGCAGGCAATTGCGATTGGTCTATCGAAGGCACGCCGCTCTGGCGTTGCCGTCAAGCCGCCGGGGGAAGGCAAGGCATCGGCCTCCACCCGCAAGAAGGCGGAACATGATGTCAAGGCCGGCAGCAAGACGGGCAACAAAACCGGCAGCCACGCCAGTGCGAGCAAGGAATCCACGGCCAAGCGCAGTAAAACCACAACCCGCACGCTGAAGAAGGAAGGCCACGCGGCGGCGTCCCAATCATCGTTGTCCAAGCAGGCACACAGCGCGGCGTCGAAGCGTTCGAGCGGCGAGCGCTCGTCAGCAGCCAAGAAAGGCGCCGCCACCAAGGGCGCGGCAGGCCGTTCGGCTGCCGCGAAGAAGGCAGCCCGCACGCGCGCCTCCCACGCCAAGTAAATTTTTCCTGTCCGATCTGAAGGCGGCCCATCGAGGCCGCCTTTTTTTTGGATCGTCTCGAAAAAAAATCAAAAAAAAAAATTGTTCTCCGTGTCAGGAACGCAGCCATGCGCCGACGAAGGTGCACGGAACGCATCTGCGCAATGCCGCAGTGCACCGTACGGCGAGGGATTTCGCCCTGCAGCCGTTCTACGACACCTGTTCACTCAAGGAGAACGCAAATGAAACAACACGCCATGATCGCCGCCGCTCTGGGTAGCCTGCTCGCGCTGGGCGCACTGTCAACGCCTGTCCAGGCCGCCGATGCTGCGGGCAAGGAAAAGTGCTACGGCGTTGCCAAGGCCGGTCAGAACGATTGCGCCAGCCCCGGCAGTGCCCACGCCTGCGCGGGTCAGTCGAAGATCGACAAAGACCCGATGTCGTGGAAGTACGTGCCGGCCGGCACCTGCGCGCAGATGGGCGGCACGATGCAGCCTGCGTCCAAGTAACGCGCGACGCCGGGTGACTGCCATGCAGACTGCTCTGCCAACCTGCGCCGGCGCAGGCCTGCGCGCCCCGCACTTCCCCGCCCTGCTGCACGGGCAAGCCCGTTTCCCGTGGGCGGAAGTGCACAGCGAGAACTATCTGTATGGCGGCCCGGCACGTGCAGCACTGCTGGCCGCGCGCGAGCACCAGCCGGTAAGCCTGCACGGCGTCGGCATGGGGCTCGGCAATGCCGATGGGCTGGACGTCGAGCACGTCCGCGCCATCGCTGCCCTGGCCGACGCCGTTGCGCCCGCCGCCATTTCCGAGCACCTGTGCTTCAACCGCAGCGGCGCACAAGTCGTCAACGATCTCCTGCCGCTGCCTTATTCCCGCGAATCGCTGGATGTTGTCTGCGCCAACGTCATGCGCGCCCAGGACATCCTCAAGCGGCCGCTGCTGATCGAAAACATTGCCGCGTACATCGACTGCCGCACGCTGGTCGACGCCGACGACGCCGTCTCCGAAGGTGCATTCCTGACCGCCCTCGCCCGGCGTACCGGCTGCGGCATCTTGTTGGACTTGAACAATCTGTACGTGAACAGCGTCAACCATGGCGTGACCGTCGAATCGGTACTGGCCGATATCGACCCGGCGCTGGTCGGCGAGATTCACCTGGCAGGCTTCAGCGTGGAAGACGGCATGCTGATCGACACGCACAGCGCGCCCGTCCATGCGCCCGTCTGGGCGCTGTATGACGCGTGGATTGCCAAGCACGGCGCACGCCCCACGTTGATCGAATGGGATGCTGACCTGCCTCCAGTGCAGGTGTTGCTGGAAGAAGCGGCACGCGCCCAGGCGATGCTGGATCGCCACGCCACCGCCGCCATGCAGGAGCCACGCCATGCGACTGCCTGACTGGGAAGCCCAGCTCGTCGGCGCGCTGACGGCCCCCTTGACCAACGAAGAAACACGCGGCATCGCCATCTACCGCAATGCGCGACTGGCCATCCTGCGCAACGCGCTGGCGGGGGCCTACCCCGTCTGCCGCACGCTGGTCGGCGACGACTGCTTCGATGCGCTCGTGCGCGACACGCTCGCGGTGCAGGCATCCACATCTCCGAACCTGCATCGCTACGGGAATGCGCTGCCAGACGTCATTGCGCAATCGCCGTTGGCACACAGCGTGCCCTATCTGGCCGATGTCGCGCGCCTGGAATGGTGCGTGCATTGGGCGCATTACGCCCCGGACGCCCACGTTGAAGCGGCGGATGCCACGTTGCTCGCGCAGCCGGCAGACACCATCCGCGCGGGGCTGATCGAGGGAGCGCAGTGGGTGGCGTCGCGGTGGCCCGTGGTGTCAATCTGGCGCGCGCACCAGCCCGGGGAAACCATCGCGCTGAATGCAATCGACCTGGGCGTGGGCGAAGCCGCCGCGATTGCCGTGCGCGGGCACCGCGTTGCTGTGCTCGACCTTGATCCGCTGACCGCCGCGTTCCTGGCCGCTTGCGAAGCTGGGACGTCGCTTCAGGCCGCGCTCGAGACCACGCTGGCCGAGCGACCCGATTTTGATCTGACTGCATGCCTGTCCGGCCTCTATCGCTCGGGGCTGCTCGCACTGTCTGCCTGCCCAACAACCTTGTCTACTGGAGACACGCCATGAACACCCTCAGCCCGACTTTTGCGCCGCTTACACGGCTGCGCGCGACGTTCGACCGGCTTGCCGGTCCGCAAAGCACGCTTTGTTCGATCATCCTGTTGATCGCGCGCGCGTATCTCTTCTACGTGTTCTTCCGGTCGGGGCTGACCAAGCTGCACGACTGGGACACAACCGTGCTGCTCTTCACCGAAGAATACAAAGTGCCGCTGTTGCCGCCCGCACTGGCAGCAGCGCTCGGCACGTTCGGCGAACTGGTTTTCCCTTCTCTGATGCTGGCCGGCATCGTACCGAGGCTGGCAGCTGCCGGGCTGTTCTTCGTCAACGTGGTGGCGGCGGTGTCGTACTGGGCCAATCTGTCGGCATCGGCCATTGAATTTCATTTCGTGTGGGGCGTGCTGATTGCGCTCGTGGCAACGGTGGGACCGGGTTGGCTGGCGGCGCAGACCCTTTGGCAGCGCCGCAGGCGTTAAGCCGTTTGCGGGGGCGGCGGGCTTATGATGTCGGCTTGTCGCCCTCTCTTCAGGAGTATCGATGCGCTTCCCTCAGTTGTCCTTCGCAGCCTCGGCCGGTGTGTTGGCTGCAATCGGTGCCACAACACTTCTGACCGCTTGCGCCTGGGGTGATAGCTCCACCGCTTCCGGCGCGCGCATGCTCGACGACTCGCTGCTCTCGTACCAGGTCAAGGCGGCGCTGGACCAGGACACGGCACTCAGCACGCGCCAGATCCGCATCCGATCCAACCCCGACGGCAAGGTCACGCTAACGGGCTGGGTCGATACCCCAGAAATGGCTCGCCGCGCCGGCGAAGACGTCAAACGCTTCGTTGACCCGGCCAAGCTCGACAATCAGCTGCGCGTGCTCTCGCGCATGCAGGTGCTGGGGGGTGGCCCGTACATCCCGGCCGGCTTGCCGCCCGAGGCACCGGCCAGCGCCCCGGCCGCGCGCTGAACTGCCAAGCGCTTACGCCGCCCGCGCGCCTGCTCGCACAAGCAGGCGGCCCACGGGCAGCGATTGCAGCAGCCCAAAGCCAATCTCTGCGATCAGGAAGGGCACCAGCAGCAGCGTCGCGCCCGATGCCAGGGCGTACGCCTGCCACGCCGCAAACAGCCCGCGCGCCACGGCGTCATACCGGCCCAGCGCCACACTTGGCCGTCGGATGCGCAATACCGACCACACGCACACCACCGATCCCATCAGATTGGCCATCAGCAGATGCGTTGGCTCAAACGCCGGCAAGCTGCCGATGCCCAGCGCCTGCGCCAATGCGCTGAGCGCCTGATGCAACAGCGCGAACGTCCACGGCGTCGCAAACGGCGCGGTCATGATCAGGTCATACCAAGCGCTGGTCCGCACGATACGCAGGAAGGTCGATTCGGAAACCGAGACCATGACAAAACTCCAAAAGTGAAGTGAAGGAGTCGCCACGCTAAAGCTTGGTGTACGCTCCAAGGTCAAGCCCGCCGACCGTATCCCTCCTCCCAAACCACCATGCCTGCCGCTCTTCCCGCTCCCATTTCCAATGCGCATGCCGGCGACCTGTCCATCGGCGACTTGGCGGCTGCAACCGGCGTCTCGCGGGATGGCTTGCGCTTTTACGAGGCGCGCGGCCTGATCCGAGCGCGGCGCCGGAGCAACGGCTACCGCGCCTATCCGCCCGAAATCGTAGAACTGGTGCAATACGTGCGCACGGCCCAGCAGCTGGGTTTCACACTGGCGGAAATCAAAGAAGGCATGTCGCACGTGTGGCAGCAACCCGACACCGATGCCGCCGTCACCGCGTTGCTGCGCGACAAACTGGCCATGATCGATGCCCGCATCGCAAGCCTGCAGGCCATGCGAGACGCACTTGCCACGCGCGTCGGCATGGCATGTCCACTTGCACCTGCCTGAGACGGTCATCATGTCTTGTCATATAACTGTCGCAGACTGGCGCTGCTGGGCGGGGTTTTTGCGTTTTCCCCGATCCTGACAGCTTGCTGAGCCGTGAAAGGCGCTTGAAAGTTCGCGTCGGTAAAAACGCTCCCGTCTCAAGGGGGAGTCTGCTGCAGTGAAACATCGGGGTGCATTCCATTTACGGGCGAGGGCCGTGCTGTGCGCGGTGACCTGCCTGCCATTTGCCGCTGCCTGGGCAGCCACGCCGGCATCGGCGCCGGCTGCGGCCAGCATGCCGGTCGCCACCATGCCGCCCATCAAGCCTTCCGTGCCGGGCGTGACGGGCGCCGGCTTCAACCTGGTCGAACTGCTGCAGGAGCTGAAAGGCAACAACCCGCAATTGATCCAGGGACGCCATAACTATTTGTCGGCCAAGTCCATACCGCCGCAGCTTGCGTCGCCCAACAATCCGCAGCTCGGCTATATCTGGAACAGCATCCCCAAGGGATTCCCTCTGGCGGTGAACCGCGCGGGCGGCAGCCAGTACAACCTGACGCAGCAGATCCCGTTTCCGGGTAAAAAAGCGCTGGCGGCCGAGATTGCCGATCGCCAGGCTGAGTCCCTGAACGCGCAGAATGACGCGCTGTACCTGCAGCTCTATGCGCAGCTTTCCACCACGTACTATCAGGCGATTGCGCTGCAAAAGCAGATCGACGTGCAGAAGCTGACCATCACGCGCCTGGAGCAGGTCAAGCAGATCACGCGTGTGCGCTACGCCAACAACGCCGCCGCCTACGCAGATTTCCTCAACGCGCAGGTCATGCAGAGCAGCGCACAGAACGACCTGTTTGCCGCGCAACGCCAGTACGACAGCACGTTGCAGACGCTCAACACGCTCATCGGGAAGGATCCGAGCTTCCCCCTCGTGCTGCGCGCAGACGACGAGGCTGTACGCCTGCCGGATGAACCGCTGCCCGAACTGGAAAACCAGGCGCTGCGCGAGCACCCGTCGATCAAGGCATCGGCCGAACTGATGGACGCGGCGCGCAAGAGCGTGACGCTGGCGCGCAAAGCCTACCTGCCCGACTTCCAGGTCATTGCCACCGTCACGACGGACAACCCGCCGTATGGCGTGCGCCCGAACAGCTACCAGATCGAACTGGACGTGATCATCCCGTTCTGGTTCCTGACCAAGGAGAAGTACGGCGTGAACCAGGCGGTGGAAAGCCAGATTGCCACCGAGGCGAACGATGTGTCGGTGCGCCAGCAGACGTTACTGGCCGTCGATACCGCCTACAACACGCTGCGTCAGACGCTTGCGCAGCTCGATTTCAACAAGCAGCGGCAACTGCCGCAGGCGCTGGCGGCCTATCGCGTCACGATGACCAACTACGCCAGCAACAACGCCGATTTCAACGACCTGCTCACCGCCCAGGGCGCGCTCAAGAACGCCGAACTGTCGGTCGCCCAGGCACAGGCCACGGCCTTGCAGGCCTATCACGCGCTGCTCGCGGCCACCGGCCGCTCGCCGGTTCAAGCTCAATAACATCATGAAGAAGTTCTCTCCTGTCGTTGCTGTGATCGCCTTGGCAGCAGCCCTCGCTGTAGGCGTGGTGGTCGGACGCAAGTGGCCCGCCGCCGAGCCGGCCGAGACTGCAAAACCCGCTGCCGGCCCGGCCTCTGCGCCGGCTGCCGCCTCTCGGCCGAAACCCGACTCCATCGAAATTCCCTCCGGCGGCTTCGACCCCCAACAGGTGAAGGTCGCGCAGGTCAGTCAGCTTTCGGTGCCGGTGGAGCTGTCCACGCCGGGCAAGCTCGCGTACAACGCCGAGCTGACCAAACTGGCCTCGGCGCGCGTGGCCGGCCGGCTTGATCACATCCTGCAGTTTGAAGGGGCGCTGGTGCGCGAGGGTCAGCCCATTGCCGAGCTCTACGCACCCGACTTCATCTCCGCGCAGAAGGAATACCTGCTGGCCCTGAATACTGCTCGCCAGCTCAAGGGCTCCAACATGAAGGATCTGCTGGAAGATGCAGACGCCACCGTACAGTCCGCCGCGGGCCGTCTGCACGTGCTGGGCATGTCCGATGCGGATGTGGCACAGATCGCCAAACGCGGCACACCGGCTGAACACCTGACGCTGCGCGCACCCATCTCGGGCACGATCGTCAAGCGCAACATGGATCCGGGCGCCTTCCTGAATGTGGGCGACTCGTTCATGAGCATCGTCGATACGCGTGTGCTGTGGTTTACCGGCAACGTGTATGAGAACGACATTGCCAGCGTGCGCATCGGCCAGCCGATCTCCCTGCGCACGGCGGCGTATCCGAATCGCGAGTTCACGGGCCGCGTAAGCTTCATCGCCCCGAATATCGACCCCGCCACGCACACGCTGACGGTGCGCTGCGACGTGCCCAACACCGACGGCCTGCTGCGCCCCGAGATGTACGCCACGGCGCGCATCCGGACGGGCAGCGGCCAGGCCACGGTGGTGCCGAAGTCCGCCCTGGTGAAAGACCACGGCGGCTACTACGTGATCGTGCAAAGCGATGCCACGCATTTCAAGCGTGTGGAGGTGCGCGGCAAGGACACCGGCACGGATGGCAATTTTGCCGTCACGGCAGGGTTGGATGCCTCGTCGCGGGTCGTGGTGCGCGGCGCCGCACTGCTCAACGAGATGATCGTGAAGGCAGGAGCTTGAGCATGCAGTTCAACCCGATCGCGGGCATTCTCAAGCGCCGGCTGCTGATCGTCTTTCTGGCGATCGCTCTGCTGGTGGTCGGCGTGCTCTCATTCAAAGAGTTGCCGTTGCAGGCGTATCCGGGCGTGGCGCCGCTCTCGGTGCAGGCCATCACGCAATGGCCGGGCCGCAGCACGACCGAGGTCGAACAGCAGATCACCATCCCCATCGAAAACGCGCTGGCTGGTGTGCCGGATGTGCAATCGTTCCGCTCGGTATCGCTGTTCGGGCTGTCGGTGGTGACGCTCAAGTTCAAGGAAGGCACGGATAGCTTCAAGGCGCGTCAGAATTTTTCGCAGTACCTGGCGAGTGCCAACTTGCCGACGGGCGTGCAGTCGTCTCTGAGCCCGGACTCGGATGCGACTGGCGAAATCATGCGTTTTCGTCTCGTAGGCGACGGCGTCGATCTCACCACGCTCAAGAGCTACCAGGACTACGACATCTCCAAGGGGCTCAAGCACGTACAGGGGGTGGCGGATGTCAGCTCCTTCGGCGGCAAGGTGAAGGAGTACCACATCGTTCCCTCGCCCGCGAAGCTGCTGTCATACGGGATCACGCTGTCACAGCTCATCACGGCCATCGGCAACGCCAACAACAACACCGGCGGCAACCTGCTGCGCGATGGCGAGCAGCAGTTCGTCGTGCGCGGCGTCGGCCTGCTGCAAACGGTCGACGACATCCGCAACGTGGTGGTGACCGCCAACAATGGCGTGCCTGTCCGCGTGCGTGATATAGCCGAAGTGGAAGTCGGGAATGTGCAGCGTCTGGGCCAGGTGCAATACAACGACCAGCCCGACGTGGTGGAAGGCATCGTGCTGCTCAAGCGCGACGCCAACGCCACCGAAGTGCTGGCCAAGGTGCGCGAAAAAGTGGCGGAGCTGAACAACGGCATCCTGCCCAAGAGCGTCCAGATCAAACCGTTCTACGATCGCCAGGTGCTGCTCGACATCACGATGGGCACGGTCGAACACACGCTGGTGGTGGGCATCGCGCTGGTGCTCGCGGTGCTGTTCGTCTTCCTGGGCAACTTCCGGGCGGCGGCTGTGGTGGCGGCGGTGATTCCGCTGGCGCTGTGCGTCTCGTTCATCAGCATGGAGCACTTCCATGTGCCGGCCAACCTGATCTCGCTCGGTGCGATCGACTTTGGGGTGATTGTCGACGCGGCCGTGATCGTGATGGAAAACATCATGCGGCACCTCGAAGAAGGCGCCGAGAAGCTCGAGGACGCGATCGTCAAGGCGACCAACGAAGTGCAGCGCGCGATGATCTTCTCTACGGGCATCATCATCGTGGCGTATTCGCCGCTGTTCTTCATCGGCGGCGTGGAAGGCATCATCTTCAAGCCGATGGCGTTCACGATGGGCTTTGCGT
The DNA here is from genome assembly GCF_030582395.1 of Ralstonia pickettii. NCBI lineage: Bacteria > Pseudomonadati > Pseudomonadota > Betaproteobacteria > Burkholderiales > Burkholderiaceae > Ralstonia > Ralstonia pickettii. Next base: position 676,513 of record NZ_CP104382.1, on the reverse strand, counting down.
TGATGGCATCGATCGTGCTCAGCCTGACGTTCGTGCCGGCGGCCACGTCGTTCGTCTTCGGCAAGACGCTGCATCCGCATTCGCCGGCGTTCATTGCGGCGATTCTGCGCTGGTACAAGCCTCTGCTGCGCAAGCTCATTGCCCGGCCGATGACCGTCTTTGCCACGGCCATTACGGCGCTCTTGCTGACGCTGTACAGCGCCACCTTCCTCGGCACGGAGTTCCTCCCCACGCTGGAAGAGAACAACCTGTGGCTGCGCATTACGCTGCCCAACACGGTGGACCTGGAATACTCCGCGTCGGTGGCCAACGACTTGCGCACGTACTTCACCAAGCAGCCGGAAATCCAGAAGGTTTCCGTGCAGATCGGACGTCCGGATGACGGCACCGACTCCACCGGCGTGTTCAACCAGGAGTACGGCCTCTACTTCGCCCCGCCCGACCAATGGGCCAAGGGCATGACCAAGGGACAACTGGTCGAACGCCTGTCCAAGCACCTCGAGAAGATTCCCGGTATCGAATACAACTTCTCGCAGTACATCCAGGACAACGTTGACGAGGCGCTGTCCGGCGTCAAGGGCGAGAACTCGGTGAAGCTGTTCGGGAACGATCTCAACGTTCTCGAAGCGAAGGCCAACGAAATCCAGGCGCAGCTTAAGAAGGTGCAGGGTCTGGTGGACGTGGGCATCTTCCGCGAGCTGGGTCAGCCGACACTGAACGTTTCGATCGACCGCCAGGCGGCTGCGCGCTTCAACATCAACGTGAGCGACGTGCAGAACCTCGTGCAATACGCCATCGGCGGAGCGCCGGTCACGCAAATCCTGGAGGGTGAAAAATCGTTCGGGCTGGCGGTGCGGCTGAACCAGCAGGCACGTGCGTCGTACGACGCTATCCGTGAGCTGCTGATCGACACGCCCGATGGGCAGCACATTCCGCTGTCGATGATCGCCAAGGTGGAAATGACCGACGGCCCGTTCTTCATCTACCGCGAGGAAGGCAAGCGCTACATTGCCATCAAGTTCGGCGTGCGCGGCCGTGACCTGGGCGGTGCCGTGGACGAGGCACAGCGTGTGGTGGGCAACAGCGTAAAACTGCCCGAGGGCTATACCGTCAAGTGGGATGGCCAGTTCAACGAGATGAAGGTCGCCCAAGGCAAGCTGATGGTGATCGTGCCGTTGACGATTCTCGTGATCTTCCTGCTGCTGTACAGCACGTTCGGCAACTTCAAGGATGCACTGATGGTGGTGCTGAATGTGCCGTTTGCCGCCATCGGCGGGTTGCTGGCGCTGCATATCGCAAATGAGACGCTGTCGATTTCAGCGGGGATCGGCTTCCTGTCATTGTTCGGCATTGCCATCCAGGACGGGGTGATCCTGATCTCGTACGTCAACCGTCTGTCGCAATCCGAAAACGTGCGGGAAGCCACTGTCGACGGTGCCGCGCTGCGTCTGCGCCCGGTGATCATGACCGCCATGCTGGCCGGCCTGGGCCTGTTGCCGGCGGCGCTCTCGCACAGCATCGGCTCGGAAGCGCAGCGTCCGCTGGCGCTGGTGATCGTCGGCGGCATGGTGACGACGACGATCCTCACACTGCTGGTGCTGCCGGTGGTCTTCACCTGGGCGCACCGAAACCGCCGCCCGCCGTCGCGCGATTCGGACGTCAGCCCGACAGCCGCCATGCTGCCGTAAGCCACGCTCGCTCCAAAAGCGAAACGGGCGCATCGCCTCACCGGCGGTGCGCCCGTTTTGCTTTGAATCGGCATCAGAAATCGGACCAATCTCATGGTTGCCCGTACGCCCGGCGTGCAGAGTGCGTCTCTGACTTCACCGCCTGCAACGCTACCATGCACACCACGCCCCACGTCGCCGCCAGCATCACCGCGCAGTTCCCGCCACAGGTTATCGCCACCCTCATCGAGCTGTTTGGCAATGATGTGCAGCAATGGCGCTTTATCGTCGATCTCTTTTCCGAGACGATGGAACACGATCTGGCCAACCTGGAGAAAGCCCTCCGGGGCGCAGACGACGCGCAGATCGTTGAAGCAGCCCATCGCATCGTCGGCTCTGCGCGCATGCTCGGCCATCAGCCGATTGGCGATGCGGCCCGCAGCATTGAGCGCACCGCGCAGAGCATTGGCCCGCATCTGGAGCGTGCGGCGGAAATGCAATCCGCGCTTGTTCGCCTGCGCAAGTTGGCCGACGAATTCCGCCAGATGGCAAGCAGTTGCCCGTGGCCCACCTCATCGGTTGCGGGCTAAGCGCGCTCCACGCGCTGCAGACCATCGGTTGACCACCAGCGGCACCACGCCCACGGCGATGCCGCCCAGGCCGACCAGATTTGTCGTCAGGTCGAACGTCGGTACGCTGTAGCCCGCGATCAACCACAAGAACAACGCGCTGCCCAATGGCCAGCCGACCAGAAACACCGCATTGAACACCGAGCGAAGCGCTTCGCGCCGGTAGTGCCAAGCGCAGGCGAAGCCCGCCAGCCCGTAGTAGAACGCCACCTGAAACCCGATTGCGTTGACCGAATCCTTGATGATGGCGTTGATGCTCGGGAAAAAAGACGCACCAAATAGCAGGATCAAGCCAACCGCCGCAATCACAACGGTGGCCACCCATGGTGTGCGCCAAGTCGGATGCAGCCTGGCATAGCGCGCATGCAACATGCCGTCGCGGCCCTCGGCATACAGCGTGCGCGTGAATTGCAGGATGGAGGTCTCCAGGGTCCCGACCGTGCTCAGCATGACGGCCACCACGGCCACATAGCTCCACGGGCGGGGCAGCAGTTTGTCGGCCACGGCAAAAATGACGTTCGTGCTGGACTGGTCGATTTCCGCGTCGCTCAGCACGAGCAGGATCACGGCAGCAAAACCCATGAACAGCGCCAGCACAATCACCATGGCCCACAACGCGCCACGGCCGGGCGCGTGATTGGCGTCGCGCGTCTCTTCCGTCAGGTTGACCGTCACGTCCCAGCCCCAGAAGAAGAACAGCGCCGTGAGCGCACCGGTCGCAAACAGCTGCGGTGTGAAGGCCGCGGGCGACAGCAGTGCCCACGACAGCGCATGTGCCGGATGCGCGCCGAATTTCACCACGGCCAGCACGATCAAGCCGACAAGAATGACGGTCTCCGTGACGGTCATGGCAATCTGCGAATAGCTTGTCAGCTTGATGCCCTTGATGATGACCGCGGTCACCACGAGCAGCCATGCTGCCGCCACCAGCGCCACCACGGCTGGCTGCGCAGCCAGCGACGGAGCCACGAGTGTGAGCGTGGCCGTTGCGGCTGGAATCGTGCCGGACACCATGAACACGCCCGACGCCACCAGCAGTGCCCAGCCGGCAAAGAACCCCAACGTGCGATTGAAGATAGCGCCCACCCAGGCATACGCCGCACCTGCATGTGGGTTGACGCGATTCAGGTGCAGATAGGCAAACGTCACCCCAAACATGATCAGTCCGCAATACAGGAGGCTGGCCGGCGTGAGCGCCCCGACCGCGCCGATCAGCGTGACCGTGGTGGCGGCAATGCTGAACGCCGGCGCGGTGCCTGCCACGCCCATGACGACAGATTCGCTCACGCCCAACGCCTGAGCCTCAAGTTGCGTGTCGACTGCCATCCGCCACCTCCAGGTTTTCTTGCCGCCGACGTGGCGGGCGCCGCTATCTCTGCGATCCAGTATTGGCGCTGGCAAACGGAACACCAATTACCGCGATTCCGTACCCGGTTTATTTATGTTTTCAGTCACATAAATTAAGCAATTCGGCTGCAAGTTGCGTAATTCGCAATACAACGGGCGACTACAACTATTGATCTAGAACACGCTGCCCCACTATCTTTCGCGGGCAACGTCGGCGCAGTCCCATCGCAGCCGGCTGGCACGCACCGGCCATGACCGAGGCGGCCGCACCGTTTCACCGTACACGTCACAACACGGGCTCAACTCATCCGGGGGGATTCGATGTCCGAAGCAGTCCTGCATCCATTTTTTTCGCGCGAGCGCACCGTCGCCGCGGTTGGGTTCAATCGCTGGCTGGTTCCGCCTGCCGCGCTCGCCATCCATCTTTGCATTGGCATGGCGTATGGTTTTTCCGTCTTCTGGCTGCCGCTTGGCCGCGCGCTGGGCATCACCAAGCCGCTGACCTGCGGCGCCGACGTCTCGCTGATCGCAGAACTGTTCACCACCACCTGCGACTGGCGCGTCTCCAGTCTGGGCTGGATGTTCACGCTGTTCTTCGTGTTCCTGGGCGCATCCGCCGCCATGTGGGGCGGCTGGCTTGAACGCGTTGGCCCGCGCAAGGCCGGCGTCGTGTCGGCCGTGTGCTGGTGCGGCGGGCTGCTGATTTCCGCACTCGGCATCCAGATGCATCAGCTGTGGCTACTGTGGGTGGGCTCGGGCGTGATCGGCGGCATCGGCCTCGGGCTGGGCTACATCTCGCCGGTGTCGACGCTGATCAAGTGGTTCCCGGACAAGCGCGGCATGGCCACGGGCATGGCCATCATGGGCTTCGGCGGCGGCGCGATGATCGGCGCCCCGCTGGCTGACCGCCTGATGAAGCTGTTTGCAACGCCCGAATCCGTGGGGGTGTCGCAAACGTTTATCGTCCTGGCCGGCATCTACTTCGTGTTCATGATGGCCGGCGCGCTGGGCTACCGAGTGCCGCCCACCGGCTGGAAACCGGCCGGCTGGACGCCCTCGCCCGCCAAGGCGAAAGACACGATGGTCACGCAACGCCACATCCACGCCAATGAAGCCCTGAAAACGCCGCAGTTCTGGCTGATCTGGGCCGTGCTGTGCCTGAACGTATCGGCCGGTATCGGTGTGCTCGGCATGGCTTCGCCGCTGCTGCAGGAAGTCTTTGGCGGCAAGCTGCTGGGCGTGACGACGTCGTTCATGGACCTGACCGCCGCGCAAAAAGGCCAGATCGCGGCCATCGCCGCGGGCTTCACCGGTCTGCTGAGCCTGTTCAACATTGGCGGCCGTTTCTTCTGGGCATCGCTGTCGGATCGCCTGGGCCGCAAGATGACGTACGCGATCTTCTTCGTGCTCGGCTTCGTGCTGTACGCATCGATTCCGTGGACCTCGCACACGGGCAATATCGCGCTGTTCGCACTGGCCTTCTGCGTGATCCTGTCGATGTACGGCGGCGGTTTTGCGACCGTGCCCGCTTATCTGGCCGACATGTTCGGCACGCAGATGGTGGGCGCCATCCACGGCCGCCTGCTCACGGCGTGGTCGACGGCGGGCATCCTGGGCCCCGTGCTGGTGAACTACCTGCGCGAATACCAGATCGCCCATGGCGTGGAACGCGCAGCCGTGTACGACATCACGATGATGATCCTGGCCGGCCTGCTGATCCTCGGCTTCATCTGCAACCTGCTGGTGCGCCCGGTCAACGCGAAGCACTTCATGACCGAAGCGCAACTCGACGAGCTCCGTCACGCTGCGGCAAGCAAGAGCCCGACGCCGTCGGTGGCTGCACCGGAAACGTCGCTGGAATGGAAGGCGCATCCGGGTTCGGCCGTGGCCGTGGTGCTGGCCTGGGCCGCCGTGGGCCTGCCGTTGGGCTGGGGGGTTTGGATTACACTCCAAAAAGCTGCCGTTCTGTTCTCCTGACATCCCATTCAACGCCGCCCCGCCACTCATGAAGCACCAGAAGATCGAGTTCTACCGTCACCCGGCCGGTGGCTGGGGCGCGCTTAAAAGCGTTGCGCATCAATTGCTGTCGCAGGGCATCGCCGCCAAGGGCGCCAAGACGATGCTGTCAGCCAACCAGCCTGACGGCTTCGACTGCCCGGGCTGCGCCTGGCCTGACCGCGACCACGCATCCACCTTCGAGTTCTGCGAAAACGGCGTCAAAGCCGTGGCTGCAGAAGCCACGTCCCGCCGCACCACGCCGGAGTTCTTCGCCCAGCACACCGTGCGCGAACTCGCCGAGTGGTCGGACTACGCGCTCGAAGACCAAGGCCGCCTGACGCACCCGATGGTCTACGACGCGGCCAGCGACAAGTACGTGCCGATCGAATGGGACGCCGCCTTCGCGCTGATCGCGCAGCACCTGCGCGCGCTGCCCGATCCGAACCAGGCGATCTTCTACACCTCCGGCCGCACCAGCAATGAGGCGGCGTTCCTTTACCAGTTGTTCGTGCGCGCCTATGGCACGAACAATTTCCCTGACTGCTCGAACATGTGCCACGAGCCTTCCGGCACGGGCATGCGGAGCAGCATCGGCGTCGGCAAGGGCACCGTCACGCTCGACGATTTCACCAAGGCGGACGCCATCTTCATCTTCGGCCAGAACCCGGGGACGAACCACCCGCGCATGCTTGGCGAGCTGCGCGAAGCGTCCAAGCGCGGCGCCAAGATTGTTTCGTTCAACCCGCTGCGCGAGCGCGGGCTGGAGCGCTTTGCCGATCCGCAAAGCAAGATCGAGATGCTGACGCTCGGCTCCACGCGCATCAGCACCGAATACCACCAGGTGCGCATCGGCGGCGACCTGGCGACGGTCAAGGGCATCATCAAACACGTGATCGAGCGTGACGATGTGGCGCGCAGCCGTGGTGAGCCCGCCATCATCGACCACGCCTTCATCGCCCAGCACACCGGCGGCTACGACGCGTTTGCCGCCGACGTGCGTGCCGAATCGTGGGCGACGATCGAAGCCGAATCGGGCCTGCCGGAACACGAGATCCGCCAGGCCGGTGACACCTATATCAAGGCCGGCAGCGTCATCGCCTGCTGGGGCATGGGCATCACGCAGCACAAGCATTCAGTCGCGACGATCCAGATGATCGTCAACCTGCTGCTGCTGCGCGGCAACATCGGGCGCCCGGGGGCCGGTGCGTGCCCCGTGCGCGGCCACAGCAATGTGCAGGGCGATCGCACGATGGGCATTTATGAGAAGCCCGCCCCTGCGTTTCTGGATCGGCTGGAGCAAGTCTTCGGCATTCAAGTGCCACGCGAACATGGTTACGACACCGTCGGCGCCATCGAAGCGATGCGGCAAGGCGCCGCGCGCGTGTTCTTCGCCATGGGCGGCAACTTTGCGGCCGCCACGCCGGACACCGCCGCCACATGGGCGGGCCTGCGCCAATGCGATCTGACCGTGCACGTGACCACCAAGCTCAACCGCAGCCACATCGTGCATGGCAAGGCTGCGCTGATCCTGCCGTGCCTTGGCCGCACCGAGGTCGACCAACAGGCCGGCGGCACGCAAGGCGTGACGGTGGAAGATTCGATGAGCATGGTGCACATGTCGGCGGGCATCAACCCGCCGGCCTCGCCGCATCTGCTGTCGGAGCCGGCCATCGTGGCGCGCCTGGCCGAAGCGACGCTGCCCGAGAGCACCATCCCGTGGCGCTGGCTGGTCGAAGACTACGACCGCATCCGCGAACGCATTGAAGCCGTGTTCGACGACTTTGCCGGCTTCAACGAGAAGATTCGCGTGCCGGGCGGCTTCCGCCTGCGCAACACCGCATCCGAACGCGTCTGGAACACGCCGTCGGGCAAGGCGGAATTCCATGCGCATGCCGTACCGACCGACACGCCGGTCCACCGCGCCCGCGAGCGCCATGCCGACGCCACCGTCTTTACGCTCGCCACGGTGCGTTCGCACGATCAGTACAACACCACGATCTACGGCATGGACGACCGCTACCGCGGCGTGTTCGGCCAGCGCCGCGTGGTCTTCATCAACAAGGAAGACCTGCACACGATCCACATGAAAGACGGCGAGTGGGTCGATATGGTGACGCTCTCCGAAGACGGCACGACACGCCGCGCCGATGGCTTCCGCCTCGTGGCGTATGACATTCCGCGCGGCTGTCTTGCGGCGTATTACCCGGAGACCAATCCGCTGGTGCCGCTGTCCTCCGTGGCCGACCAGGCCCGCACGCCGACGTCCAAGTCGATTCCGGTGATGCTGGTGCCGAGCCAAGTCCGACGCCCCGCTGACGCCCCCGCGGTCAACACGGCCAACACGGCGGAAGCCTGATGCCAACCGAGCCGGCATGGTCTGCGCTGCAACTGGCGCTGCTGGCCGCATTGCGCGAGGCCGACGCCGGCAAGCCGGTGTCCCTGCCGTGGCTGACCAAGCGCGTGGGCGAGCGCGCCAGCACAGTGCTGCGCGCACTGCATCCACTGGCTGACGCCGGCCTGCTGCGCGTCGTCATGGACGACACGCGCTGGCTGATCGTGCTGCTCGATGCCGGCCGCGCATTGCCTGATTTCACTGCATGACTTTCCTACCCCGCCACCCCGCCGGCTTGCCGGTCGTGTCCACCACCGCGACAAAGCATACGCGCACCGGCGTGCACGAAGACACCGCCACCGCCGTCGCCGATGAAGCACCGGTCGCGCTTGTCTTCAACGGCATCACGCACGCAGTAATGATGGCCTCGCCAGCCGACCTGGAAGACTTTGCGCTGGGCTTTGCGCTGTCGGAAGGCATCGTCGACAGCCGCGCAGATTGGCGTGGCGCCGACGTGGAAACGCACCCGCATGGGCTTGAAGTGCATGCGGAAATCGCTTCGCACTGCTTCGTGCGACTGAAGGAACGCCGCCGCGCGCTGGCCGGCCCAACGGGCTGCGGCCTGTGTGGCATTGAGAGCCTGCAGACCTTTGAAGACGCACCCGCGCCGCTCACGCCGCCCGCATGGTTGGCGACACTTGCCGACGCACAAGTGCTGGACGCCATGCAGGCGATGACGGCGCATCAACCGGCCAACGCACTCACGGGCGGCTTGCATGCCGCAGGCTGGGTGCCTGCCGACGGCAACGCACCGCTGCATGTGCTGGAAGACGTCGGCCGTCACAACGCGCTGGACAAGCTGATCGGCCGGCTGGCCCGGCTCGGCATCCGTCCCGCAGACGGGTTCATCGTCATGACAAGCCGCGCGAGCTTTGAGCTGGCGCGCAAATGCGTGCAGGTGCAGGTGCCGCTGCTGGCCACCATCTCCGCGCCGTCTTCGCTGGCGATCCGCCACGCCAAGGCCGGGCAGCTGGCGCTGCTGGCGTTCTGCCGGGGCGACAGCGTGACGCGGTTTGCCTGACAACGCCCCTCTCTCGCGGGGATATTGAGCGTTGCGAGCCCTGTGCTCTAATCGGAATCATCGCTCGCAAACCTTCAACGCCCGCATGAATCAAGCAGCCCCGCTGGATCTGGTCGACCATATCAGCACGTTTGCAGACACTGGCAATAGCTATGCCGCATATCCTCTGCTCGATGCATTGCGTGCGGATCCACGTCCCGAGGCCCAGTCCTTGGCCGTGCGTGTGGTGCGGCATCTGGGCGACAATCGGTTGTCGGACGCCATGGGGCTGCGCTTATGGCGCAAGCACCCTAACCACCCCGAAGCCATGGTGGTTTATGCGCGCATCCTGGCCGATCGCAAGGGTGCCTATCGCGGCTGGCGATGGATGGAATCCGCATGCATGCCCGACGACGCACCCCCGGCAGTGCTCGCAGAATGGCACGCATCGCGCGCCACCTTGGCCGGCGCGTTGCGTGATTGGGAGACGGCAGCCAGCTTGTTTTCGACGGCGCTGTCGCTGGCATCGGAGGATCCTTGGATCCACGTGCTGCACGCCCATGTATTCGAGCGGCAGGATCGATACGACGAAGCCGTTGCGGCCTGCCTTGAAGCGCTCCGACTCTGCCCAAGCCATCGTGCTGCCATCCAGGGGCTTGCCCATCTGCATACGCTGACCGGTAATGACGCAGAAGCCATACGTCTGTTGCAGACCGCTTCGGCAAACATGCAAAGCGCCGACGTGGAAGCTCAACTGTTCGGCCTGCTGTCGGAACACCGCCAGTTCGACGAGGCTGCCGCCGCACTTACGCGCTGCCGAACATACGCACCATTGGCCGACAAGGGCTGGCGTCGCTGGCTTGACGCCCAGGAGGTCGACAATCTGCTTGCCCGTAAGCAGTTCGATGTGGCGGCCCATCGCTGCGGCGAACTTAACGAACCCTTCTACGCCGACATTAGGGCCCGCCTGGTCGAGCATGCATCGAGGACCGACCTTCAGCGTGTCCAACTCGACGTTGGGTTCGTGCGCCAACACCACCTCACGTGCGCGCCCGCCACGCTGAGTGCGTTGAGCCACTACTGGGGCTACGCCGCTGAGCACCTCGGGATTGCCGAACAAATCTGCTACGACGGCACCCCGGCCTCAAGCGAGCGCGCCTGGGCTGAACGCAACGGCTTTTTTGTGCAGGAGTTCACGGTCGACTGGACGGTTACTCGCGCATTGATCGACGCAGGCGTGCCGTTTACGTTGACCACCGAATTCACCAATGCTGGGCACTTGCAAGCCGTCATCGGGTATGACGCCTTGCGGGGCACATTGCTCATACGCGATCCTTCGCAGCGCATCTACGCAGAGCACTACGCGGTTACGCTGTTTAGCGAACACCGTGCCAGCGGACCACGTGGCATGTTGATGGTCCCGTCGGAAGCGCGTCACCGGCTGAACGGAATCACGCTGCCCGATGCAGCGGACTGGGACAGCTACTACACCATCATTCGCGCGTTGGAAGCCCACAACCGGGGAGCGGCGGACGCGGCAGCACAAGCACAGCAGTCCCGAGCGCCCGGTCATTGGCTCACCCTGCGCGGCTTGCGTGCCCTCGCACATTACGATGGAGACCTCACGCGAGCATTGGCGCTGACAGCGCAATCCATTGAGCATCTTGGCGACCATCCCAGTCTGCTCCTGCATCGGCAGCAGCTTCTGGCTACCGTCGGCACTCGGCACGAAGCTTTGGATGCAGCACAAGCAGCCGTCGCCAAACACCCGTGGAATCCGCCTTTGCTAACGCGGCTGTCCCGCTTGCTGAGCGACGACGCCCGGCACATACCAGATGCGATCGAATACGCTTCACGCGCGCTGCGTGTCAACGTCAACGAGTCCGACGCTTGGCGCGCCATGGCCGACGCGCTGTGGCTATCGGGCGACAAGGCCGATGCGTTGGTGCATTACCGCATCGCGGCTTGCCTCCATCCGCATTCCGAAGACTTGGCTATCACCTACTGCCAAGCATGCTTCGGCCTCGGGAAGATTGATCAGGGCTTGACTTTCCTTCAGGCACGCATTGACCAGTTGGGTGGCCAGTCGTCCGCGCCATCCATCAGTGCCTTCGGACAGTTCGATTTGCTTGGCCGCACCAACGAAGCGTTCGCTCTGCTGGAAGATGCACTGCGGCAGCGTCCGAACGACGAAACACTTCGTCTCTTCTATGCGGAAAAAGCGCTTGCCTACGCCCAACCCGAAAAGGCCCGAGTCCTGTTGGCCGGACGTACCGGGCACGCACGGCACGCAGAACAGCTTCGCGTGGAAGCACTGATTGCGCGCCATGAAGGCCGCATCCACGATGCTTGGGTTGCAATCAGTGCCGCTTGCGAGCGCGAACCGCTGCATATTCCCTTGCGCCGTATGGCGGCTGACATCCGCGCCCAACAGTTGGGGCGAGCCGCCGCCGTTCAATTTCTGAAGGACGCGTGCGCCCAACACCCCACCTACCTTGCCCTGTATGAAGCGCTCCTCGAATGGATGGCAGATGCACCGCCCACCGATTCCGAGGCCATCATCCGGCAAGCACTGGCTCTCAACCCCGACTACGCATTTTTGCTGCGCGAGCTGGCAAACAACTTGGCGAGCCAGCGCAAGTTAGAAGACGCCTGGAGCGTGGCCCGCAAGGCACAGGCCCTGGCCCCACGCCATGCATCGACTTACGCCATGCTGGGTGCGCTCCACTTGGCGGACGGCAATGTCCACGAGGCACAACAGCAGTTTCGGGAGGCACTCCTACTCAACATCGATCACGGCTACGCCGTGCACAGGCTTGTCACCACATGCAACAGCCATGAAGCGCGGCGAGAAGCTCTCGCCTTCATTGCGCGTCAGTTGCAAGAACAATCGACCCAGGGCGACCCGATCTTCGCCTATCAGGTGCTTGCACGCTACACATTGCCCGACGATGAACTGGAAGGTGAACTCAGGGCGCTGCATATGCGCAGGCCCGAGCTGTGGCAAACCTGGGCCGCGCTCGCCATTCAATTGATCGATACCAACCAGTTTGCAGCCGCACAGACATTGCTCGATGGCGCCATCGACAGATTCCCGCTTATGCCGCGCCTGCATTACGAACTGGCTCGGCTTGCAACCAACCAGGGCGACTTCCCACGCGCCCGTACAAGCGTGCAGCGCGCGTTGCAACTCTCACCGTCATGGACATGGGCGCTGCGGCTGGCGGTGCATTTGGCTATGAACGAGCCCGGACAACTAGAAGCGGGGCTCGCGCTTGTGGCCGCACCACGTTCCCGCAGCGAGGAAAACCCAGAAGGTCATGTGCTGCGGGCTAGGCTGCTATGGAAACTGGATCGCCGAGATGAAGCGCTCGCGCAGGTGGAAACCGCACTGCACCGCTGGCCCGCGCACACGGAGGCCTGGGACTTCTTTGTTGACGCCACGCGACAGATGGGGCGCGCGCATTACGTGGCGGAATTCACTGCGGAACTCGCCCGACAACGCCCGGACAATATCGACGTTCTCATACGGCAGGCCGACCACGCCGCCACCTTAGACGACGCACTTGCTGCCCTGGACAAGGCAACGGCGATCAACCCGCTGCACCAGGCCGCCTATATCGCACGCATCAATGCGCTAAGCCGGCATGGTCAGTTTGCTGAAGCATTGGAGGCCGTGCAGGACACACCGTGGGGCCAGCACACACCAACGGCCATTCTTCGATGTGGCCCACGCTTGCACTGGCAGCATGGCGACGCAGATAAGGCGATCTACGCGTTGCAGCAACTACTCAAGAACGAGGTCAATTCGTTCGACATGTGGCGAGAACTGGCTGACTGGACGTTCTCAGCCAAGCGGCACGACGAATGTTTGGCGGCAGCGCGGGAAATGATTCGTATCGACCCCACAGTAGCTGTCGGTTATGGCTATCTAGGTCATGGGCTACGTCAGCGTGGAGAAACTGAGCCCGCGATTGAGGCCTTGCGCACTGCATTTGAGTTGGACCCGTTCTACGTCTACGCCGGCCTTGCCCTGACCGACCTGCTGCTGGCGTCCAATTGGAATGCCGCCAAGCCGGTCCTGGCTACTCTGCGGGCCAATGTTCCCGGCGCAGCGGTAGCCTTGCGGGAAGTTCAGTACGCCGTGCGCGCCGGCGACAAGGAAGGCGTCGCCGCTCCGCTAGCGGAAATCGTGCGCGCCACAGAGCAGAACGACAAGACATTCGACAATGCCGTCGAAGCATTGCCCCGCGGTTCATGGCGCGAGTTGCTATTCCAGGCGACAGAGCAGGCTAGCCTTTGCGGCGAAGTGTCAGAGGCGGCAGCCCGATATTGGCTGGAAAGAGAGTTCGATGTCGCCCACCCGGCATTTTTGGACAAGGTCGAGCCCTACCTGAAGGCCGATCATCACCAGCGTTTCAAGATCGCCGTGATCAACTGCGCAACGGCGGTCCGCATGTTCCAGCATGTCAGCGCCCTAGTCGCTAAGTACAGCCGGGAGATACGCGCAAATGCTGAATGCTGGGGCTTGGTGGGCTACGCATATCTGGAGGCCAACCGGTTTCAGGATGTCGTTGATTGGATGCACGATTGGCAGCGCGCGGACGCACCGTGGTGGGCGCTCGACAACCTTGCCGTTGCACTGCGCACCGATGGCCGGCATGGACTAGCCAATCAGGTATCCGAAGTGTCTCATGGCAAGGAACCCCGTAACCCGGATGCGATAGTGTGGCTGGCGTGCGACGCCGCCCGCTACGGGCAGACGCAGACCTTGCTCGCATGGCTGGAGCGCCTGCGCTCAATGAGAATGCGTCCTTACTACCAGGGACTGCATCAGATTCTAGAGGGATATTACGCGGCAGCCACAACCGGCAAAGCTGCCCCACTCCGCGCAGCCCTGCGCCAATGGGAATTTGCCTCCCGCAAGCAGAGCACTCTCGCTGACCTCATGGCCGACATACGTCGCCGGTGGATTCAGGACGCACCTACAAGTTGGGACCGATTTTCGCGAGTATTGCGCCTTATCTAACGCTTGAAGGTAGCAAGAGCGCTCAAATCTCCACCTTGCTCCCCAACTCAACCAACCGGTTGGCAGGAATCCGGAAGAAGTCCGACGGTTTGGCGCTGTTGTGCTGCATCCAGGCAAACAACGACTCCCGCCACATCGCCATGCCGGGCAGCGGCGACGGCACCACCGTGGCGCGTGTAATGAAGAACGATGTTTCCATATCTTCAAAAACGATGCCCAGGCGCTCGCCCACGCTGCGCACGATCTCGTCCACGGCTGGTGTCTCCTTGAAGCCGAAATCCACCACCGCCGTGTGGATGTCGTCGCCAATGGTCTTGATGACGAGGCGCTTGGCGGGGTCCACATACGGCACGGCCAGCGTGCGGAAGTGGATGAACAGCACGCGCTTGTGCAGGACGTGGTTGTGCTTGAGGTTGTGGAGCAACGCCAAGGGCACGAAATCGATGCTCGGTGTGAGATACACGGCCGTGCCTTCCACACGATACGGCGGATGGCGCAGCAGCCCTTCCATGAACGGTTCGAGCGGAATGCCGCCCTCCACATTGCGCGCCTTCAGCAACTGCGTGCCGGTGTGCCACGTCACCATCAGGAAAAAGATCAAGCCGCCCAGCAGGAGCGGGAACCAGCCACCGGCTGCAATCTTGAGCAGGTTTGCGGCGAAGAACGACAGGTCCACCGCCAGGAACACCGCCCCGATGCAAGCCACCAGCCAGAGGCGCCATTTCCAGGCGTTGTGCATGACGACTGTGACCAGACCCGTCGTCAGCACCATGGTGGTCGTCACCGCAATACCGTAGGCCGCGGCCAGGTTGTCGGACTTGCCGAACGCCAGCACCACGGCCACCACCAGCACGAGGAGCATGTAGTTGACCACTGGCACGTAGATCTGGCCGATTTCCACATCCGACGTGTAGAGAATCTTCATGCGCGGCGCATAGCCCAGGTGCACGGCCTGCGCCGTCATCGAAAACGCGCCAGAGATGACAGCCTGCGACGCAATGACGGTGGCCGCCGTAGCGAGCAGCACCATCGGGCCAACCGCCCAGCTCGGCATCAACAGGAAGAACGGGTTTTGCACGGCGCTCGGCTCGCGCAGCAGCAAGGCGCCCTGGCCAAAGTAATTCAGCAGCAGGCACGGCATGGCGATGTAGAACCACGCGTACCGGATGGGGCGGGCGCCGAAGTGGCCCATGTCGGCATAAAGCGCCTCGGCACCGGTCAGCGCCAGAAACACCGAGCCGAACACGATAAATGCCAGCACCGTATGACGGAATCCGAATTCGATGGCGTACAAGGGGCTCAGCGCCACCAGAATCTGCGGCGACTTCACCACCGAGGCCAGCCCGATCAGGCCCAGCAGCACAAACCAGATCACCATGATCGGCCCGAACAGGCGGCCGACCACATGGGTGCCCTGCCTCTGAATCAGGAACAAGGCGATCAGCACGATCAGCGACAGCGGGAGCACCCATGTCTGCAGCGCGGGCGCCATGATCTCCATGCCTTCAATGGCGGAGAGCACGGAAATGGCCGGTGTGATCACGGCATCGCCATAGAACATGGCGGCGCCCAGCAGGCCGAGCAGCATCAACGTGCGTGTGAACCGGGCGCTGCCGCTGCTTGCGCGCATGGCCAGCGCCGTGAGTGCTAGGATGCCGCCCTCGCCGTTGTTGTCGGCCCGCATGACGAACAATACGTATTTGACGGACACCACCAGCGTCATCGCCCAGAACAGCATCGAGAGGATGCCGAAGACGGTCTGGTCGGAAAAAGGAACCCCATGCTCGGGGTTGAAACATTCCTTTAACGCATACAAGGGGCTGGTGCCGATGTCCCCGAAGACCACGCCGATTGCGCCCACCATAGTGGCCATCAACGCGGGGTTTTTCTTAGTGTGACTGGCTGCGGCTGTCGTCATGGGTAGGCTGCGGCTGGAACGACGGGAGCGCACGCAATTTTCGTGCACCGCTGCGGCACCGGTTTTGCTGCATGAGCCGAGTGCGGCAGAAGCCACTAAAGCTTAGGTGAAAACGCCCGGTCTTGCGCGGGTGTTTGCACCGATGGCAAGAGCGCGCCAACCCTGATGCGCGCCCGAAAACAGCGACCCCGGCTGCTCCAAACGGAAATCTTAAAAAAACAGACTTTGACGAGGCGACGCGCCAAGCATATATTCACCAAACGATCGTTTGGCCGGTTCGGCCGGGTCTGCCTGCTTTGTGTATGTTTGGCCGGCGGCCGATCGATTTCTCAACTTCACGACTCAAAATCATGGCTACTGGTACCGTCAAGTGGTTTAACGACGCAAAGGGTTTCGGCTTCATTACCCCGGACGATGGCGGCGAAGACCTTTTCGCACATTTCTCCGCAATCAATGCCGCAGGCTTCAAAAGCCTGAAGGAAGGTCAGAAGGTGTCGTTCGAAGTCACGCAAGGCCCGAAGGGCAAGCAAGCTTCGAACATCGTGCCCCAGTAACAAGGAGCACGCGGGCGCGGTAGCCCGGTTTTGGCTTGCCGCGCGAGGTTTCCTCGCGCGTGTATTGGCCGGGATATTCCGCCAGGCAGGTTGTTTCAGTACGTGTTTGCCATCAAGCAGTCGGATGGCCGCCGGAAGCGGTGGCCTGGTTTGACGAACCCCCTTTTGGGAGCATGCAATGGCCAGCCGAATTGAAGAGAACGCCGTTCAATATGATCCGCCCGCCGGGGCAGCTGCAGAAATGCATGCTGCCCCGAGTTTTATTCGGGATTCGGAGATCCAGTTTTCGCGCACGCAGACATTCCACGAGGGCCAGCGCGTCAGCTTCGATGTAGAAGTTGGGCCCGATGGCGAACTGATCGCCGTCAACATCAAACCAATATGACACGCCGGTTTCAACTCGGCATGCTCAAAAGAAAAAGGGAGGCAGTGCCTCCCTTTCTCATGTGCGATACGTCGGCTTACTTGGCTGTCGGCATGACAAACTCGGCGCCCTTGGCGATCGAATCCGGCCAGCGTTGCATCACGCTCTTGTAACGCGTGTAAAAACGCACGCCTTCTTCGCCATAGGCGTGGTGGTCGCCAAACAGCGAGCGCTTCCAGCCGCCAAAGCTGTGCCACGCCATCGGCACCGGAATCGGCACGTTGATCCCGACCATGCCCACCTGGATCTGGCGCGCAAACGCGCGCGCCACCCCGCCATCGCTCGTGTAGCACGACACGCCGTTGCCGAACTCATGCGCGTTGATCAGCTTCACCGCCTCGGCCAGATCGTGCACGCGCACCACCGAAAGCACCGGACCGAAGATCTCTTCCTTGTAGATCGTCATCTCGGGCTTGACGTGGTCGAACAGCGTGCCGCCCGTGAAGAAGCCCCCGGCGTGGCCGTCGACCGTGTGGCCGCGTCCGTCGACTACAAGCTCGGCGCCCTCTTCCACGCCCTTGGCGATATAGCCTTCCACCTTGGCCTTGTGGGCAGCGGTGACAAGCGGACCCATTTCGCTGTCCGCCTGCATGCCATTGCCGATCTTGAGCGCGCGGGCACGTTCGGCAAGGCGCGGAACGAGCTTGTCAGCGACGTCCCCCACCGCCACAGCCACAGAGATCGCCATGCAGCGCTCGCCGGCCGAACCGTAGCCGGCGCCGATCAGGGCATCCACCGCCTGGTCGAGGTCCGCATCCGGCATGACGACGAGATGGTTCTTTGCGCCGCCCAAGGCTTGCACGCGCTTGCCGCGCCTGGTGCCCTCAGCGTAGATGTATTCGGCGATGGGCGTGCTGCCAACGAACGAGACGGCCTGCACATCCGGATGCTCGAGCAGGGCATCGACGGCATCCTTGCCGCCCTGGACGACGTTGAACACGCCATCGGGCAAGCCCGCCTGCTTGAGGAGGTCGGCAATCATCAGGCTGGGGGTCGGATCACGTTCGCTCGGCTTGAGGATGAACGTATTGCCGCACGCCAGCGCCACGGGCGCCATCCACATCGGCACCATGAACGGGAAGTTGAACGGCGTGATGCCGGCCACCACGCCCAGCGGCTGGCGCAGGTTCCAGTTGTCGATGCCGCCGCCGATGTTGTCCGTGAATTCGGTCTTGAGCAGGTTCGGAATGCCGCATGCAAATTCCACCACTTCAATGCCGCGCGTGACTTCGCCCTTGGCGTCGGAGAACACCTTGCCGTGCTCGCGTGTAATGGCAGCGGCAAGTGCATCGTGGTTCTGGTCCAACAGCTCCTTGAACTTGAACAAGACGCGCGAGCGCTTGAGCGGCGAAGTCTCGGCCCAGTCCGGGGCAGCCGCATGGGCGGCGGCTACGGCGGCATCCACTTCTGATTTGCCGCCCAGCAGCACCTGCGCGCTCACGGCGCCCGTGGCCGGGTTGAATACATCGGCGCTGCGCGTGCCGCTGCCAGCATGGCGTTGGCCTCCGATGTAATGGCTGACGACGGATTCCGTCACCGCAGGATCAATCGGTCGGTTCATTTCAGGCTACCTCTTGTAGAACGGTACGAACGGTGTCGAAGATGCGCGCGATCTGCGCCTCTTCGATGATGAGCGGCGGCGAGAACGCCAGGATGTCGCCGGTGTAGCGCACCAGCACCCCGCGCTCCAGGCATTTCAGGAAAACTTCATAAGCGCGCGCGCCCACCGCGCCGGGCCGCGATTCTAGTTCGATGCCGGCCACGAGACCCAGGTTGCGGATGTCCTTCACGTGCGGCGCGCCCTTGACCGAATGCGCCGCCGCTTCAAACGCCGGCGACATCGCACGGGCGCGCTCGAACAGCCCTTCGCTGCGATACAGATCCAGTGCGGCCACCGCCGCGGCCGCGGCCAGCGGGTGCGCCGAATACGTATAACCGTGGAACAGCTCGATGGCACCTGGCGCGCCGGCGTCGACCACGGCGTCGTGCACCGATTGGCGCACGGCCACGGCGCCCATCGGCACGGCAGCGTTGTTGATGCCCTTGGCCATCGTCAGCAGATCGGGCGTGACGCCAAAGAATTCCGCCGCCGTTGCCGCGCCGAGGCGGCCAAAACCGGTAATGACTTCATCGAAGATCAGCAGGATGCCGTGCTTGTCGCACAGCGCGCGCAGTCGCTGCAGATAGCCCTTGGGCGGCACCAGCACGCCCGTGGAACCTGCCAGCGGCTCGACGATGACGGCAGCGATGGTCGATGCATCGTGCAGGGTGACGATGCGCTCCAACTCGTCGGCGAGATGCTCGCCCCAGGCCGGCTGACCTTTGGAAAATGCGTTGTGCTCAGGCGCATGCGTGTGCGGCAGGTGGTCAACGCCGGGAATCAGGTTGCCCGAGAACGCCTTGCGGTTCGGCGAGATACCGCCCACCGAGATGCCGCCGAAGCCCACACCGTGATAACCGCGCTCACGGCCGATCAGGCGTGTGCGCTGCCCTTCGCCGCGCGCACGGTGGTAGGCCAGCGCAATCTTGAGCGCCGTGTCCACGGCTTCGGAACCGGAGTTGGCGAAAAAGATGCGGTTCAGCCCTTCCGGCATGATCTCGGCGACCTTTTCTGCCGCGCGGAACGCCAGCGGGTGGCCCATCTGGAAGGTGGGCGCGAAATCCAGCGTCGCCGCCTGGGTGGCGATGGCGTCGACGATTTCCTTGCGGCTGTGCCCGGCGTTCACGCACCAGAGACCAGCCGTGCCGTCCAGCACTTCTCGGCCGTCGGCGTCGCGGTAATACATGCCTTGGGCCGACGTCAGCAGGCGCGGCGCGGCCTTGTACTGACGGTTGGCGGTAAACGGCATCCAGAAGTACGACAGGTCGGTGGTTTCCAGGGGGTGCGGTGCGGGTTTCATCGGTCACTCCGAAAACAGCGGAAAAGGGAAGGGACTGGCGGGCCAGCCGATGGAGCAAACTGTACAGAGTCGAATCCGAGACGGACATGCACAGATGATGGTTCTATAAGAAACTGTATAGGCGCCCATCACTGCTCCCCACGCTGCATCGCAACATGCAACTCGAACTCGATCCTTCTCATCCTCAGCGTACGTTGGTCGACCAGATCGTCCAAGGCATTCGTGCGGCCGTCGACAGCCATACCCTGCTGCCGGGCACGCGGCTGCCCTCGGTGCGCAAGCTCGCCCAGGCCCACGACGTGAGCACCTTTACGGTGGCGGAGGCCTATACACGGCTGGCGGCACTGGGCGCCATCGTGGCGCGGCCGCGCTCCGGGTACCTGGTGGCGGCGCGCACGCCGACCCAACCGGCGCCCGTGGCCCCACGCTGGGAGCCGCCCACGCTCAACGCGGCGTGGCTGCTCTCGGATGTGTTTGCCGATCGCTCCATCGCCGTCAAGCCGGGTTGCGGCTGGCTGCCGAATGACTGGCTCGACGAGCGCGGCGTGCAGGAAGCCATGCGCGGGGTCAGCCGCGTTTCTGCGCTGCGGGTGGCAGGCTATGGACACCCGTGGGGTTATGCCCCGCTGGGCGATTACGTGGCGCAGTCGCTGGCGCTGCGGGGGCTGCCGGTGGAACGCTCGCAAGTGCTGCTGACGAGCGGCGCCACCCAGGCGCTCGACCTGATCGTCCGCACCTTGTTCAAAGCCGGCGACGTCGTCGCCGTGGATGACCCGGGATACTGCAACGTGCTCCAGGTGCTCAAGCTGGCCGGCCTGCGCGTGGTCGGGGTGCCACGCACACCGGATGGGCTCGACACAGCGGCACTGGAGACCATCCTCCGGGCGGACGATGCCGACCGGCCCCGCGCCCTCTTCACCAGCTCCGTGCTGCAGAACCCCACCGGCTCGTCGATGACCGCGCAGAACGCTTATCGCGTGCTGCAACTGGCCGAACAGCACGGCCTCTGGATCGTTGAAGACGATCTGCACCGCGAACTGGCCGATCCCGCCGCGCCAATGCTGGCGGCGCTCGACGGCCTGCGCCGCACGTTGTACGTGAGCGGGTTCTCCAAGACGATCTCGCCCTCATTGCGCGCGGGCTATGTCGTGGCCGACGCCGCCATCACGCGCGAGCTGGCGCGTACGAAGATGGCGGTGGCACTGACCTCGTCGGAGATCACCGAACGCATCGTGCATGCGTTCGTCACCCGCCCCGGTTATGCCGGACACGTGGCGCGGCTGATTGCGCGGCTTGCAGAGGCACACACGCGCGTCGAAGCGCGCATGCGCCAACATGGTGCTGAACCGTTCGATACGCCGGGACGGGGTCTATTCCTGTGGGCCCGGCTGCCCGGCCAGGCAGATGCGTCGGCACTGGCCAATCGGGCCATCGACCACAACATCTGGCTCGCACCGGGGCAATATTTCAGGCCGCATGACGAACCCAGCGGATGGCTGCGCTTCAACGTCGCATATTCGGCCGAACCGGCGCTCTGGGCATTCCTCTCCCGTGCCTGAGGGCTATCCTGCGTGCGTCGCAATGACGTATTGCATGCAATCAATCACGTGGTGGGCACTCAAACGTGAAATCGGCGTGACCGGATGGTTGCAGCGTCACAAATGCGCGACACGATGCGCTGTCGCCTACCGTTCTCTTGCGCCGTACCGATTCCCAACGCCACTTGCAGCCCGACCTGCACAAGGAGTGCCATGGACATCAAGACCGTCCGCGAAACCGCCTTCGCGATGCCGCTTACGAGCCCCGCCTACCCGCCGGGCCCATACCGCTTCATCCACCGCGAATTCTTCATCATCACGTACCGCACCGACCCGGCCAAGCTGCGCGCCATGGTGCCAGAACCGCTCGAGGTGCCCGAACCGCTGGTCGCCTACGAGTTCATCCGCATGGCCGACTCCACCGGCTTTGGCGATTACACCGAAAGCGGCCAGGTCATTCCGGTCACCTACGAAGGCAAGCCCGGCACGTACACGCTGGCGATGTACCTGGACGACCATCCGCCCCTGGCCGGCGGCCGTGAAATGTGGGGCTTCCCAAAGAAACTCGCCTCGCCCAGGCTCTTGACCGACAAGGACACGCTGATCGGCACGCTCGACTACGGCCCCGTGCGCGTGGCAACCGGCACCATGGGTTACAAGCACCGCGAGCTGGATCTGGCCGAGCAGAAACGCCGCCTGGAGCGCCCGAACTTCCTGCTCAAGATCATTCCGCACGTGGACGGCAAGACCGCGCGCATCTGCGAGCTGTCGCGCAACTACATGATCGACATCGACATGAAAGGCGCCTGGACGGGACCGGCATCGTTGGAATTGGCGCACCATGCGCTGGCGCCCGTGGCCGAACTGCCCGTGCTGGAGATTGTCGAAGCCCGACACATCATTGCAGACCTGACCCTTGGCATGGGCGAGGTCGTGTTCGATTACCTGGCGCAGTAGCACCTGCCCAAGGCCATTCTTATCCCCGTCACCGCCAACCCTCGGAGTACACACATGTCTGATTTGAAAGGCAAAGTCGCTGTCGTCACGGGTGCCGCCAGCGGCATCGGCAAGCAGATCGCCCTCACGCTCGCCAATTCGGGTGCGGCCATCGCCATCGTTGACCTGAACGAAGACGGCGCCAAGGCCGTCGCAAAGGAGATCACCGATGCCGGCGGCAAGGCCATCGGCCTGCGCATGGACGTGACCGATGAACAAGCCGTGGACAGCGGCATCGACCGCGTGGCCGAAGAACTCGGCTCGGTCGACATCCTCGTTTCGAACGCCGGCATCCAGATCGTCAACCCGTTCGTGAGCTACTCGTTTGCCGACTGGAAGAAGATGCAGGCCATCCACGTCGACGGCGCATTCCTGACCACGCGCGCCGCACTGCGCCACATGTACAAGGACGACCGTGGCGGCGTGGTCATCTACATGGGCTCGGTGCACTCGCACGAGGGCTCGCCGCTCAAATCGGCCTACGTGGCCGCCAAGCACGCACTGCTCGGCCTGAACAAGGTGCTGGCCAAGGAAGGCGCCGCACATAACGTGCGTTCGCATGTGGTGTGCCCCGGTTTTGTGCGCACGCCGCTGGTCGAAAAGCAGATTCCCGAGCAAGCGAAGGAACTCGGCATCAGCGAAGAAGATGTCGTGAAAAAGGTCATGCTGGGTGATACCGTGGACGGCGTGTTCACCACGGTGGAAGACGTGGCCGAGACGGTGCGCTTCCTGGCCACGTTCCCGAGTGCCGCGCTGACCGGCCAATCGTTCGTGGTGAGCCACGGCTGGTTCATGCAATAAGTCTCTGCACACGCAAGGAGGTTGGAGGAGATATGCCCGCACCCAAACTACGCGTGGCCGCAACCAAGCGGCCCACGCCGGCAGAGTCGTCACGCCCCGCCGATGCGCCGCTCACCACGGCACAGCGCATCGTGCTGCCGGCGTACGAAAACATCGCGCTGGTGTTGCAAGGCGGCGGCGCGCTTGGCTCGTACCAGGCCGGCGTGTTCGAAGGGCTTGACGAAGCCGGCATCGTGCCGAACTGGATCGCGGGCATCTCCATCGGGGCGCTGAATACGGCCATCATTGCCGGCAATGCCCCCGAGCATCGGCAAGCGAAGCTGCGTGAGTTCTGGCAGATCATCACGCAGCCGACGTTTTCGCCGCCGCTGCCTGACATCCTGGAAAACGCCTGGTTTGACGGCAATGCGCATCTGCGTAAATGGCTGACCGCCATGCAGGCCGCCGATACGCTGCTCGAGGGCCAGCGCGGCTTTTTTACGCCACGCTTTCCTGCCCCGCTGCCCGCCAACGAAGTCGACCCGCTCGAAGCCAGCTATTACGACACCACGCCGCTCAAAGCGACGCTGGAACGGCTGTGCGATTTCGATCGCATCAATGACGGCGGCATCCGCGTGTCGGTCGGCGCCGTAAACGTGCGGACGGGCAATCTGGAAGCGTTTGATAACACCGAGCGCCGTCTGCGCGCCGAGCACTTCATGGCATCGGGCGCGCTGCCGCCAGGCTTTCCACCCGTGCTGATCGACGGCGAGTATTACTGGGACGGCGGTGTCGTCTCCAACACGCCACTGTCGTATGTGCTGGGCTCAAAGCCACGCCGCGACACGCTGGTGTTTCAGGTGGACCTGTGGAGCGCGCTGGGCCCGGTTCCCAATACGATGATCGGCGTGGCCAGCCGGCAGAAGGACTTGCAGTACTCCAGCCGGACGCGGCTCATTACTGACTGGATGGAGCGCTCGCAATCGACGCGCCGGCTGATGCGCAAGCTGCTCGACCACCTGCCGCCCAAGGAGTTCGAGCGCACCCAGTGGTACAAGCACGCGCAGGAAATGGCCTGCACCAAGCGCTACAACGTCTTCCACCTCATCTACGCGGCCAAGGAACACGAAGGCCCCGGCAAGGACATCCAGTTCGGGCCGTCGACCATGCGCGACCACTGGGCCTCGGGCCTGGCGGACATTCGCGAATCGCTCTCACACCCGGAGTGGCTGGAGATGCCCGATAACGACACGGGCTTCGTCACGCACGACATCCACCGCCATCCGAGCGTGGAGCGGGAAGACAAGCGGCTCTGAACAGAGCTATTGCGTCAGGGCCGGCGCACGTAATGCTGTCGACAGCGGCGGCCGCGGCAGCGCGGCCGTCCAGGCACGGCGGATCACCGCGCTGATCTGCTTGTAGACCTCTTTCGAGATCACCGTTTCGGCCAGCATTGTGTCGATCTTGCTCTGGCCGATGTACAGCGCGAACAGCACCAGCAGGCGCTTCTCCAACGCGGCGCTGTAGTCGCCGAACTTTTCTCGCAGCTCTGCGAGGCCCTCTTCTGCTGCCTCGATCCGGGCAATCAACACACCATCGAGCACGTCTGCCATGCGTTCGCCCAGCACGGGCTGCAGCGACGCACGGTTATACGCGCGCAAGCGTTCGAGCACCGTCTGACGGCAAATGAGCAATTCAAAGCGATCGGCCAGCGCATTGGCCAGCGGGCCGTCGATATGCATCACGCGGTGCAGCCACACCGCAAACCGGTAGCCGGCGTGCTTGGCCAGGATGCGCCGCGATGCACGCTTGTAACCTAGGCGCCCTTCCGTGCGGGCCGCGTCGATCATGTCGGCGGTGTTACGCATCATCGCGTCGAGGTTGCGGATCGAAATCAAACCGTTGCCGTACTCGGGAATCAACTCGCGCTCGCGCGTGGCCAGCGACACAAGGCCAATGGTCAGGCGCTCGCGTTCGGACAGCGCTTCCTCGAGGTTCAGCTCGACCGCGCCGGCCGCGACCTCTCGCCGATACACCTCCGCGGCACGATCCGTCGCACCTGACGTGAAATGAAAATGCCCGCCAATGCGGCGCATGATCAATTCCACCTCCTCCGTCGACATGTTCAGCGCCTGACCTTGCAGGGCCTGCTCCTGGGGCGACAACTGATCCAGCCCAAGTTGGCGCATTACCCAGCGCAGCGTGGCGCCGTTGAACAGAACGCTCACCAGCACAAAGCCTGTGGCCAGGACGGTGACGAAATGGCGATCCGCCTCGTGCACCGCCTGGTTTTCGGCCACACCCAGCGCCAGCACCAGCGTGACGGCGCCACGCAAGCCGCCCCATGCAATCGCGAGCTTGTAGGCATGGCTGACCGGCGCGGAGAGCTTGAGCCACGCAAGCGCCGGCAACAGGCCGAACAGCACCGCAAGACGCGCCGCAAGCGCTGCCAACACAATCACCGCCAGCCACACCGCGTCTTTCCACATCACGCCATGCAACAACTCCGGCACACGCACCGCAGCCAGCAAGAAGACCACCGCGCCGGCCAGCGCTGCAATCTGTTCCCAGATGAGTTGCAGGTGCGACCAGTTGCGCGGCGTCAGGCGCGTGCGGCCCAACGCGCCAATCACAAGCCCCGCACACACCACGGACACCACGCCCGACACCCCCAGCACATCTTCGGCCACGAGATACAGCGGATACGGAAGCGCCAGCGTCCACGCAGCCTCGGCCTGGGCAATGCCGCGCAGCGCCGGCAGCAGGAATGCGGCGATCCGTCCGGCAATCAATCCGAACACCACGCCGCCACTGAACGCCTTGGCCAGCTCACGCAGGCCCGTGCCGATGGAGGCATCGCCGCCGTGCCCGGTCAGCATGGCAAGCAGCACGCCCATGATGGCAATGGCTGCGGCGTCGTTGAGCAGCGCTTCGCCCTCCACCAGCCGGATCAGCCGTGCCGGCGCGCCCACGTCGCGAAACACCGCGATTACAGCGGACGGATCGGTCGTGGCAATCATCGCGCCGAGCAGCAGGCACGTGACGATGCCGAACGGCGTGACGGCCGCCGCAGCCAGCCCGATCACGCCCGTGGCAACCACCACGGCCACGATGGCCAGCATCAGGATCGGCGCGGCATCCGGCGCCATGCTTCGCACATCCACCGACAGTGCTGCCTGAAACAGGAGCGGCGGCAGGAACAGCCACAGATACGCCTCTGCCGGCCAGCTCGGATCCACCAGTGGGGCGAAGAAGGTGGTCGCAAAGGCTGGTGCGCCGTTCCGCAACATCACATAGGCGCCGCCGATGCCGATGCCCGCCAGCGCCAGCAAGGTCGATTCCGGCAGCGTCAGACGCGAGGCCAGCATCTGCACCAGCGCCACCACGGCGAGCAAACCGCCCGCCACCAGCAACAGGATGACGACGCCGTTCACGAGGCGGTCTCCCGCGCAGCCAGCCAGTCTGCGCGTTCGGCATCGGTCAGGTCCGGCACAACGGCCGTGCCGGTTTCGGCAGCGGCCACGGCGGCTTCGAGCACGGCCATGACGGCCACGGCCTGCACGGGCGGGACAGGATTCGCGCGCTCGCCGAGGATGGCGTCGCGCACAGCGGCGTAGTACGCGCGCTGATCGCCAGCAGGCGTTGCGACGGGGGTTTCGATGGATGTTGCGCCGTCGATGACCAGGCCCGCGTCGTCGTCGGCGCCCCAGCCTTGCGCGCCGGGTTTCATGCCGGCCAGCAGTTGCGCTTCCTGCTGATCCATCCGGCGTTTGACAAACGAACCGCGTGTGCCGTGGACGATCCAACGCGGGGATCCACCCGCCACCAGCATGCTCGCGTGAAGGACGGCTCGACGCTCCCCCACATCCAACACGACATGCGCCCAGTCCGGCGTCTCTGCGCCCGACCGCTGCCGTGCAAACGAAGCGCTCACCGTATTGGGCAAGCCGAGCAGTTGCAGCGCCTGGTCGACCAAGTGCGGCCCGAGATCAAACCAGATGCCCGTGCCCTGCCCCGCCTGCTCCCGCCAGCGCGCACGCACCTGTGGGCGATAGCGGTCGAAATGCGCTTCGACGTGCATGGCCTCGCCAATGACGCCGCCCGCAATGGCAGCTTGCACGGCGAGGAAATCGCTGTCCCAGCGGCGGTTCTGAAACACCGACAGCACGCGCCCCGCGTCGCGCGCCACCCGCGCCAGATGCCGCGCTTCTGCCAGCGTGACGGTGAACGGCTTGTCCACGACGACATGCTTGCCCGCACGCAACGCCGCTTCTGCCAACGGCGCGTGGCGGTTGTTGGGTGCGGCAATGACGACGAGGTCGACGTCCGCATGCGTTGCCGCCGCTTCGGGCGTGCAGACCGTCGTATCCGGCCGTTCCGCATGTACCGCGTCAGGCCGGTTGGAACCGATGACCTGCAAATGCAGCCCGGGCGTGGCATCGATCAAGGCGGCGTGGAAGAGCTTGCCGGCGTAACCGTAGCCCACCAACGCAGCCCTCAATGGCATTTGATGTGATGAATGGGGCATGTTGAAAATTGGCAAAAACAGGCGACTCAGACGATGGCAGGGCAATTTAGTGCCCTATTGGCCGGCGATATACCGAAAAAATTGCCTGATCGGAGACCGGCAAACGTTACCCATCGTCAAAAGCGGGTCTTAACTCTCTTGTAAATAGGAATTGTTCTCATTATTATCTGCGCCTTCACATTCTGAAGGCGCCGCACCTCGGGGGAGGGAGTCGCGTCGTACTTTTCACTTTACGGGAACTGCAATGCCGCCGAAACGTTTGTGCCTGTCTCTGGCCGTCCTTGGAACGCTGCCGTTTGCCCACGTGGCAACTGCATCCGACACCGTTGCCGCAGCCGATGCGGGCACATTGCCGACTTCCACAGTCAAGGGCACGCGCAGCAGCACGAGCTACGACACGCCCATCGCCAACACCGCCACGAAGATTCCCGTGCCGCTGCGCGAGATTCCGCAGTCAGTGAACGTCGTGCCGCGTGCGGTGATTCAGGACCAAGGCGCGCTGTCGATCAACGACACGCTGCGCAACGTGCCGGGCGTGTCGGCCTCGCTGGGCGATGCGCAGCGCGATCAGGTGACCATTCGCGGTTTCTCGTCGATCAACGACCAGTACGTCGACGGCCTGCGCGACGATTCGCTCTACTTCCGTGATCTGTCCAACATCGACCGCGTTGAAGTGCTGAAGGGCCCGGCGGCCGTGCTGTATGGGCGTGGTTCATCGGGCGGCATCATCAATCGCGTGACGAAGAAACCGCTGGCGACGCCGCTGGCCGAAGTCGGTGTGGTGGTGGGCACGGAGCGCCAGAAGCGCGCGGAGTTCGACCTGAACACGTCCATCAACGACGACGCCATCCGCGCGCGCATTACCGGCGCCGTTGAAGATTCGGGTGGTTTCCGCAACGACTACTTCCTGCGCCGTCAGGCGATCTCGCCGTCGTTCCTGTTCAACCTGGCGCCCGATACCAAGCTGACGGTGCAGTTCGATTACCTGCACGACAAGCGCATCGCAGACCAGGGCGTGCCGTCCTACCGCGGCCGCCCCGTCGATGTACCCATCGGCACGCGCTATGGCTCGGCCGATGCGGGTGCCGGCAATGTGGAGTCCACCGTCAAGAGCGTGACAGGCACGCTGGACCACCGCTTCAACGATAAATGGTCGTTCCACAGCGTGGTGCGCAACTACGAATACTCGCTGGGCCGCAACAATTACACGACCGTCAGCCGCGTCACCGATGGGCCGATCCCGACCGTCACGCTATCCGTCAACCAGCGCAACCGGAACGACCGCGGCACGCTATGGCAGAACGAGCTGACGCAGAAGGCCGAGACCTGGGGCATCCAGCACACGCTGCTGTACGGCATCGAGCTGGGCTATCAGGACAAGAGCGACCGCGTGGCCGGCGCGCCGGGCACTACGACTTACAACCTCTTCAACCCGACGCTGCAGGTGTTGCCGACCGTCCCGGGCAACGCAGTGCCGACCAACTACGGCCTCTCGCACAACGAGACGTATGCGGCGTACGTGCAGGACTTGATCAAGTTCTCGCCGCAATGGACGGTGCTGGCCGGCCTGCGCTATGAAATCCTCAAGCAGAGCCGCGACGACCTGACCCCGCGCAATGTCGATCTGTCACGCACCGACAAGCCGGTCAGCCCGCGTTTTGGCGTTGTGTATCACCCGATCGAGCCGCTCTCGCTGTATGCGTCGTACAGCCGTTCGTTCCAGCCGCTGGCCGATAGCTTCACCTTCTTCCCGAACAGCGGCGCGCTGGCTCCGCAATCGACCACGAACTACGAGATCGGCGCCAAGTACGACCTGTCTGCCGGCGCGAGTGTCACGGCCGCGCTGTTCGACATGAAGCAGACCAACCTGACGGCGGCGGATCCGGTCACGCTGCTGGGCGTGCCCATCGGCACCCAGCGCACGCGCGGCCTGGAGTTGTCGTTCACGGGCGAGATCGTGAAAACTTGGTCGCTGATGGCGAGCTATGCCTATCTGAACGGCCGCCTGGAAAACCCGAACGACCGCAGCGGTGGCGTGGCCGTCAACGGCAACCAGCCGTCCCTCACGCCACGGCACAGCGGCTCGGTATGGCTGAAGCACGACCTGCCGAACGGCTTCTACGTGGCCGGCGGCGTGCGTGCGGAAGCTGCGCGTTACGCATCGCAGTACAACCTGACGACGCTGCCCGGCTACATGACCGTCGACCTGGGCGCCGGTTATCGCAGCAAGCACCTTGATGTCACGCTGAACCTGCAGAACCTGTTCAACCGCGCGTACTACGTGTCGGCTCACGGCGCCGCCGAAAACTACAACATGCCCGGTGCCCCGCGCATGGCGCTGCTGGGCGTGCGCTACAAGATGTAAGCATCGAACAGGCGAACGAGCGATGCTGCGACGGGTGCTGTTCCGCTTGCACTGGCTGATCGGGTTGTCGGCCAGTGTGGTGCTGGCCGTCGTTGGCGCCACCGGCGCGCTGATGGCGTACGAAGACGAACTGCTGCGCGCGCTCAACCCCGGCGTGCTCACCATGCCCGCGCGCAGCGGCCCTGCGCCGACGCTGCCGCAAGTGGCGGCGCAGGCGCGCGCTGCCATGCCGGACCGCCCCGTCACCTTCATCACCGCTGCGTCCGACCCCACCCAGCCGTGGCGCGTCTGGTATGAGTGGCCGCCCGGCAAACACGGTGGGAGCAGCCGCGGTGAGCTGCGCTACATCGATGCCGCCACCGGCACCTTGCTGCCCGAAGCGCGCGCACAGCGCTTCTTTGCCACCGTCAAGCTGCTGCACCGGACGTTGCTTGCCGATGAGATCGGCAAGCAGATCGTAGGTGCGAGCACGATAGGGCTCGTCGTGATGGCGCTGTCGGGCTTGTACCTGCGCTGGCCGCGTCGCGTCTCGAACTGGCGAAGCTGGCTTGTCATCCGGTGGAGCCGTGCGGGCCGCATCCGATGGTGGGACGTGCACACCGTCATCGGTACGCTGGTGTTGCCGCTGTATCTGCTGGCCGCGTTCAGCGGGCTGTATTGGGCCTATGACTGGTACCGCGATGGCCTGCAGCGCTTGGCCGGCATGCCCGTTGCCTCCAAGGCAAAACCGGTGGAAGTCCCGCGAAAACCGCTCGAAGATGCGGCAATTGAGCGCACGTGGAACGCTTTCCTCGACAACGCGTCGAACTATGGAACGGCCACCCTCCGTATCGACGATGCCCGCACGGGCCAGGTCGATATCAACTGGCTGCCGGCCGATGCTCCGCACGACCGCGCCTTCAACCGATTGACCCTGGACGCTGCTACCGGCGCCGTCCTGCGCAACGAATCCTTCGCTGCAAAGCCGCCAATGCAACGCCTGCTGGCAGGCATGTTGCCGCTTCACAATGGACGCTATTTCGGCCCGATCGGCGTCGTGCTAGTGTTGATCGGAGCGTTGATGCTGCCGGTATTTGCAGCAACAGGGTGGTGGCTGTATCTGGATCGGCGCCGACGCGTGCAACCTCAGCGTAAGCACGCATCCGGAGCGACACGTCCTTGCTGAACGCGTTGGGACGTCGACGCGATGTCGGGCGCCTCAACACAACAAGGACAACACCATGGTGATCGAAAAATCCCGCCACCTTTGCCTGCGCCCGCTGGAGCGCAATGACTTGCGCTTCGTACACGAACTGAACAACGACGCGAAGATCATGCGTTACTGGTTCGAAGAGCCGTACGAAACGTTTACCGAACTTTCACAGCTCTACGACCGCCACGTGCACGACCAGCGCGAGCGCCGCTTCATCTGCGAGAACGATGCCGGCGAAGCCGTCGGCCTGGTCGAGTTGATGGAGTTGAACTACATCCACCGGCGCGGCGAATTTCAGATCATTATCGCGCCCGGCTGGCAGGGTCACGGCTATGCGTCAACCGCGACGCGACTTGCCATCGACTATGCATTCATGGTGCTGAATCTGCACAAGCTGTATCTCGTGGTCGACGTAGTGAACGAACGCGCGATCCACGTGTACGAAAAATGCGGCTTCCAGCGCGAAGGTGAACTCATCGAGGAGTTCTTCAGCAATGGCGCGTATCACAACGCGCTGCGCATGTGCGTGTTCCAGCGCGACTACGTCAAGTCGATCGGCGGCGCCAACTGACGCACAACAGCGCGGCCCTACGTCGTGCGCAACCATGCATGCAATTCGCGCTGCCCGACCTCGGTCATGTTCAGTGCACGCGAATGCTTCTGCCGCGCCAGCCATCCCAATGCGATGCAGCGCTCCGCCACGGCGGCCCCGAGCGCGCCTGCCAGATGCGGGCGACGCTCGCTCCAATCCATGCAGCCATATGCAAAGCGGCGTCGGCCGTTGCGCAACGCACTCACATCGACGCCGATGGCGGCCAGCGCCTGCTCACCCTCGGGCGTGACGTCGTAGGCGCCGTGGATTGCATCGAGCTGCGTCAGCCAGCCGCGCGACAGCAGTTTCTCCGACACCTCGGTGCCGAGCTGCCCGGCCAGGTGGTCATAGCACAGGCGCGCAGCACGCAGGTTTTCAGGCACGACTGATCGCCGCGGGTCAGCAGGTTTTTCAGGCGCAACCACCAGCAGCGACTCGATCATCTCCGCCACCGCCGGAGAGCGCAGCCCGAAGTATTTGTAGCGTCCGCTCGACAACGAGGTGATGAGCGCATCGGCCTCAAGCCGGCGCAAGTGCGCGCTGGCCGTGGCGGGCTCCACACCGGCCCCGTAGGCGAGTTCCTTGGCAGTCAGGGAGCGGCCTTCCATCAACAGCAGCAGCATGCGGATGCGGGTGGGGTCGCCAATGGTGGCTGCCACGCGGCCGATGTCCGGCTGCGTGGTCGATTCAGTGGCTGAGGAAGATGCGGTCATGGTTCGTTGGGGACCAAACTGTTGGCGCGTGACTGGCGAGCGGCCAGTGCAGACAATGAGAGCCATCTTACTC
The DNA here is from genome assembly GCF_030582395.1 of Ralstonia pickettii. NCBI lineage: Bacteria > Pseudomonadati > Pseudomonadota > Betaproteobacteria > Burkholderiales > Burkholderiaceae > Ralstonia > Ralstonia pickettii. The sequence goes on along the minus strand of NZ_CP104382.1, from coordinate 643,878 downwards.
CCGCGCCCCACGCTGATGATTGCCCTCAACACCGCCCCGCCCGCTGATGTGCTGCAAGCCATCGTGCATGCCGATCCCGCTCCCTATTACGCCGAACTTGCAGCACAACGCCCGTTTTTCTTCGACGCCGCCCTGTGCTGGTGGGTCGCCGCCAGCGCTGAAGCCGTAGACGCGGTGCTGAGCAACGCCGCCTGCCGCGTACGACCTGCCGATGAGCCCGTGCCCAAAGCCGTGGCCGCGACGCCCACGGGCGAATTCTTCGGCCGCCTCGTGCGCCAGATCGACGGCCCAGACCACAGTGCACGCAAAGCCAAGGTGATGACTGCGTTGGGCCGCTTGGATGTGTCTACGCTGGCGGGCCACGCGCAACGGCATGCGCGCACTGCGCTGCCCGAGGCAGCAAGCCTGGATGCCGCGCTGGATACCGATGCCCACTTTCGCGTGCCGCTCGCCACGATGACGCACACGCTGCTGGGCAATGGTGCCGATGCGCCTGCCTGCCAGGCTGACATTGCCGCGTACCTGGCAGCGCTGAGCCCCGGCGCCAGTGCAATCGCCGTCGCGCAGGCTGATGCCGCCGTCGGCCGCTTGCAGCAGCGCTTTGCCGACTCGCCGTTCGCCGGCGCTGACGCTGACGCTGACGATGACAGCGACACCGACATCGCCAATCTCGCCGCCCTGCTTGCGCAAACCTACGACGCCTGCGCGGGGCTGCTCGGCAACTGCATCGTCGCGCTGTCGCGGCACGCCGGGTTGACTGCCCGGCTGCGCGCCCAGCCCGATGCCATCGAGCCCTTCGTGCGCGAAGTCCTGCGCCGCGACGCGCCGGTGCAGAACACACGCCGCTTCGTCGCGCACGATGTTGAGCTGCTCGGCCACCCGCTGCGCGCGGGCGACAAGATCCTGGTGCTGCTGGCGGCTGCCAATCTGGATGGCACAACCAACCCCGACCCGCTACGCTTCGACATCGACCGCACGGCGCCGCGCCTTTGGACCTTCGGCGGCGGCGCGCACCGCTGCCCTGCCGATGCATTGGCAACCACCATCGCGCGCGAAACGGTGCAGCATCTGCTGAGCTTGCAGGAAGTCGACCGATGGCTTGCCGGGCTCGGCGAGGTGGCATACCGCCCTTCGCCCAATGCGCGCATTCCCCGTTTTCAAGCTTGAAGTTGCACCAAACAACACATCACGAAGACACCCCACAGGAGACTTGCCATGATCGCCGTCATCTTTGAAGTCGAGCCCGCACCGGGCCAGCGCGACACCTACCTCAACCTGGCCGCACGGCTGAAGCCGCTGCTTGAGCAGGTGGACGGCTTTATCTCGGTAGAGCGGTTCCAGAGCATCACGAACCCCGACAAGATGCTCTCGCTATCGTTCTTTCGCGATGAAGAGGCCGTCAAGGCGTGGCGCAACCTGGAGCAGCATCGCGGCGCACAGCACGTCGGCCGCGACCGCGCGTTTGCGGACTACCGCCTGCGCATTGCCCACGTGGTGCGCGACTACGGCATGACCGAGCGCGACGAAGCCCCGACTGACAGCCGAGCGGAGCACGCCTGAGCGCAGGGCAAGGCGCCCCTGCAGGCCCGATGTGACGCCTTTTGCCCCCACCGGGCACCACCTTTGCTTAATCAGTCAGCACCCGCACGGCGGAGCACGCTACACCGCGGCCTCGGCATGCTGCCGTGCGCAACGATTGCAAAGGAATTGTCATGAATACTGCTTCTCATGAGGCTGCGGGTGAGCTGCAAGTCGCTCCAGCCCGCGCCGTTCAAAGCCCGGTGCGTTATGCCGTGGTCGGGGCTGGGTGGATTTCCCAGGCTGCATTTCTGCCCGGCGTCGCGCAGAGCGGCAACTCCGTCGTTACGGCGCTGGTCACGGGCGATGAGGCCAAGGCCACCGCACTGGCCGATCGCTACGGCATCCAGCATGTCCACGGCTATGCCGACTACGACCAGTTGCTTGCCTCGGGCGACATCGACGCAATCTACCTCGCGCTGCCCAACGACATGCACCGGCAGTACGCCCTGCCCGCCCTGCAGCGCGGCGTCCACGTTTTGCTTGAAAAGCCCATGGCCACGAGCGAGGCCGATTGCGAAGCGATGATCGAGGCAGCCCGGGCCGGCAACGCGAAACTGATGATCGCCTATCGGCTGCATTTCGAGCCCGCCACGCTGGCCGCGATTGAGCTTGTACGTACGGGCAAACTGGGCCGCATCCGCGCGTTCTCGGCCATGTTCAGCCAATCGGTGGCGCCGTCCAACCACCGCGCCAATCACGGCTATTGGGCCGGACCCGTCTCGGACATGGGCGTGTACCCCATCAACGCGGTGCGTAATCTCTTTGGCGAAGAGCCCATCGAGGTGTCGGCCTGTGGCGTGCGCGACCCCGACCTGCCGTTCAACTTCGACGACACCGTCAGCGTCACGCTGCGCTTTGCCGACCACCGCGTCGCCCAGTTCGTCGTCAGCTACAGCGGCGCGAGCATCGACCAGTACCGCATCCTCGGGACAAAGGGCGATCTGGAAGTCTCGCCGGGCTTCATGTTTGGTGTGGGGCTTAAATACCGGGCCACCATCGACGGCAAGACGCATGAACAGGCGTTTGACGCGACCGACCAGTTTGGCGGCGAACTGCAGTACTTCTCGGACTGCATCCTCAACAACCGGGAGCCGGAGCCCAACGGCGAGGAAGGCTTGGCTGACGTGCGCGTACTGGCCGCCATCGAACGCGCGCTGGAATCCGGGCAGCCGCAAAACCTGGGGCCGTTCCAGCGCCAGGGCCGCATGGAGACTGCGCAGGTGCGCAAGCTGCCGCCCGTGCCGTCGCCAGAACTCGTGGACGCGGCAGAACCCGGCAAAGGATAAGAAAGACCAAGAAAGAAAAACGCCCGCGACGAACGGCGGGCGTGGGATTCAAGATTTACAGATTGATGCGCTGCACGGCGTCGCGCATCCGCTTGCGGATCGAGACATCCGAGTTGGTGTTGCTGCTGGAGCCGTCGGTTTCCATGGCGTTATCGCAACGCCATTCCGTGGCTTCGCCGTTGTCGGTCAGCGCACAGACGCGGTGGGTCCAGCGGTCCCACACGAACACATCGCTGCCGGCCTCACCGGAAAGCAGCGGCTCAAAACGGTACATCCACAAGTACCCGACACCCAGCAGGGTGACCAGAAAGATCGCCATCCAGGACGCTTTGATTCGGCGCCACATTCTCATTTCTCCTCGCGGAGCCGCTGCGCCGGACGCGTTTGACAGTGCGTCGCTGGGCCAAAAGCGCGGTGCTCCGAGGGACAAATCGTAACATGGGGCGCATCCCTGCCCCGTCTCGGGCGGGCAGCCTATGCAGCCGTACCACGACAGCAGCAACCGTATGGGAGCGTCAGTTGAAGACGTCCTGCCGGTAGCGTCCGGATTGCATCTGCGCGGTCAGCCAGTCCGACGCAGTCGGCAGATCGCTGCCGTGGCGCGCCTGGTGCATGCGGATCAATGTGTCGCGCACGGCTGGCGCCATCGCACGGCCATCGCCACACACATACAACGTGGCGCCGGCATCGAACGCTTTCCACACGGCTTCGCGCGCATCCCATAGCGCGTGCTGCACAAAGCGATGCGGATGCTCCGCCACGCAGGAATACGCGGGAAAAACCCGTACCACACCCGCGTCTTCCCATGCTCGCAAGGTGTCGCGGTACAGAAAGTCGTGGTCGGGGTGGCGACAGCCGAAGCAGAGCAACGACGTCGCCACCGCCTCGCCTGCCGCCTGCTGCGCGGCGCGTTCTTCCAGGAATCCACGGAACGGCGCGATGCCTGTGCCGGCGCCGATGAGCACCATCGGCTTACTGGCGTCTGCGTCCGGTGCGAACGGCGGATTGGGCGTGCGCACGGCGGCAGCGATCTCCGCGCCTGCACGCAGCATCATCAGGTAGGTCGATGCCGTCCCACGATACGTACCCACCCCGGACCAAGCCGGCCCCGACACCGTGCCCACGGTCAACGCGGCCACACCCGGTGACACCCGCGCCGACGACGCAATGGAATAGAAACGCGGACGCATCGGCCCGAGCCGCGCGAGAAATGCCTCCAGCGTCAGCTCGATCGCCGGGAAGCGGATCAACAGATCAAGCACGCTCACGTGCGGAGCCTGAATGTCACGGTCGAAGCGCTCGGCCGCTTCATCGCCTTCCAGCCAGACGGCGAGTTGGCCTCGCGTGAACGGGCATCGCGTGGCCGCGTGCAGCGCGGTGATATCGCGCACGGTGGCCGTGTCCTGCAGCTCGACGAAATCGCGCAGCAGTTGGCGCACGGACACCGGCTGGTTGAGCGGCAAGTGCCGAACGTGCACATGGCGCGCGGTCAGGGTGACGAGCGCATCGCCCTCCAACACAAGCCGCGCGATGGCCGCGTCGACACGGTCATCGGCATTCCGTGGGTAGACGGCGAGGTGGTCGCCAGTGGCGTAGGTCACGTCGTCGGGCAACTGCACCGTGAGATGACGCGTCGGGCCGCGCGGCGCCTCGCGCGTGAAATCCCACAGGCCGGTGGCGTCGCTGACGAGTTCTTCATTGGCGAGCACCGTCATCGCGCGAGCGGCGGGCGGCAGCGTGGCGGCACGGAGCGCATCAGGCGCGACGTAGTCAACGTGGACCGATGGGCCATCGGCTTGTGCCTGACGGGCGCCCAGGGCGCTCCACAGGCTGCGCGTCCAGGCCTCGACGGCGGCGTCGAAACCGGCGTTGCCGTCAGCTTCGCCGCGCGGCACGATAGCTTGCGCGCCGGCTGCCGCAAGCATCGCTTCCACGCGCTTTGGAAACGCCTGGAACGCAGGCCATTGCGAGTTGCCGCAACCCAGGACGGCATAGCGCAAGCCGGTTGCCTGCCTGGTGAGTGCAGCGGTGGCATCGAGCCGCGCCTCCAAGGTGCGGGCGCTGTCCGGCGCACGGCCGTTGTAGGTGGCGGCCACCACGATCAGCACGCCCTGCTGCGGCAGCGCGTCGGCAATGGCGTCCAGCGGCGCCACCTTGGCGTCGAAGCCGGCCCGCGAGGCAGTGGCGGCAAGCTGTTCGGCGATGTCCTGGCAAGTGCCCAGGCTGCCGCCATACAGCACGTGCATCGGTTCGCCGCCGCCGGCAAGCGCGCATTCGGCGTCCACTTTCGTCGTGGCTTCGGCGCGCGAAGGCGCGGCAATCGACAGCCGCTCGCGCGCATTGCGCAGCCGCGCGCGCAGGCGGAAACCGTCCGGTTTGAGCGTCAGCGTTTCCTTGATCTGGAAGCCGTAGTCGTATGGGTCGGACAGCGCAAAGCGCTGCAGGATCACGGCAAGCGCCAGCTTGGCTTCGGTCAGCGCAAACTGGCGGCCGATGCAGGCGCGTTCGCCGTTACCAAAGGGCTTGTAGGCGTGCGGGTGGAGCTTGGCTTCATTCTCTGGCAGGAAACGGTCGATATCGAAGACTTCGGGGCGATCCCACACCGCGGGGTCGCGATGCAACGCCAGCAGTACGGTCACCACGCGCTGGTCCTTGCGGATGGCGTAGCGGCCGCCAATGCGCGTGTCTTCATACGGCGCCACGCCAAAGCTCGGGGCGGTTGGCCACAGGCGCAGCGTTTCCTTCAGCACGCGCTCGATCACATCCAGCTGCGCGACGTGCGCATACTGCGGCACGGTATCGCCCGGCAGCACGCGGTCAACCTCGGCATATGCCTGCGCCAGCACGGCCGGATGGCGCAGCAGCATGTACAGCGCAAAGGTCAGCAAGCCGCTCGTGGTTTCATGCCCGGCAATCAGGAAGGTGATGACCTGGAAGCGGATGTTGGTGTCATCCAGCGGCTCGTCCGACACGGGATCGCGCGCGTTGAGCATCAGCCCGAGCAAGTCGCTCGCGCCGCTGGCGCCATCTTTTGCCTGACGGCGCGCGCGGATCACCTCGTCCACCAGTTGATGCATGGCGGCCACGTCGTGCTCGAACCGCCGATGATGCTCGCGCATGAAGCGGTCTTTGAGCGGCAGGCGCGTGAGCTTGCCCATGGCTTCGGACAGCACACCCACCATGGCCGCCAGGAACGGATGCAGCTCCGGCGTATTGAACGAATCGAAACGGTATCCGAAACCCGCCAATGAGATGGTGTCGAGCGTGAGCCGCGTCATGTCGTCGGCCACGGGGATATCGGCGTCGGGCCCCTGGCGCGCCCATCTTTCGGCCAGCGCATTGGCCACTTCGAGCATCACGTCGAAGTAGCCCTTCATCGCACGCTGGCTGAAGGCCGGCAGCAGAATGCGATGCGCCTTGCCCCAATTGGGCTCGTCCTGATGCGCCGTGAACAGCCCGTCGCCCGCGCCCGCCCGCAGGAACGACAGCGGCGGGCCGATCAGCTTGCGAAAGCGCGTTTCGTCGCACAGTTCAGCCACCAAATCGGCGGAATAGACGAACGGCACGCGCCGCCCGGCAAAGTCGAGCTGGTAGAGGCCTTGGGGAAACTGACGGCTGGTTTCCAGAAGCGTCTGGGCCAGGCGGTCTTTCGGGAGTTGCAGCAGGTTGCCCAGCCACGGCAAGCCCTTGGGCTGGGGGATAGGCTCCGCCGCAGCGGGCGAGGCATCGGCAGGTAACTCGGAGGCGGAACGCATGCGCGGTCGACTGCGAAAATGGGTTGTCCGCCAATGTACGCGCCGCCCCGCTACGCATCAAACAAAGTCGCCATGTTTGAATGCGGTCCCCTAAAAGTGAATCGGGCGACCCGCAGGCCGCCCAATCCGGGACGATGCAAAGCGCTGGATCAGCGACGGCGCGGCTGCGAATTGAACGGCGCGTTGACTTGGGCTTCGAGTTCGCGAATCTGACGCTGCAGTTCGTCGACGCGGGCGCGGGCGGCACGGCGTTCGGCATCCAATGCCTCGGCTTCCGTTCGGGCGACCTTCTGCCGTTCCTGCGCCTGGGCCTGCTGCTGACGCTGGATGTCCAGGTCGGTCTTCAGGCCACGGAGCCTTTCCTGCTGCGCGGCAATCTGGCGCTCGGAACGCTCTTTCTGGGCTTCCAGGCGGATGCGCTGCAGCTCCAGATCCGCCATCGTTCGGGTCTGCTTGGCGAAGTCGCTGTACAGGCGTTCGGCAGAGGCTTCATTGGTGGTCTTGATAACGCGCCACAGGTCTTTCTGCTGGAACAGCGTGACGTAGTACGTCAGGTCACTCTGGGCAAACAGCAGGCTGGCGCCGTAGGCCCCGTTATAGGTGGTGCGCAGCTCTGACAGTTCGTGCGCCTGCATGCGCTGTTGCAACTCGAATACGGCGCTGGCCGATGCCGGACCTTCAGTGCGGGCCGCGCCGACGGGCGTGGCGCCGGCGCTAGGGGCGGGTGCCGTGGCGGCCGGTTGACCAACCGTGGCAGTCAACGCCGGCACAGGCGCGGCGGCAGCAATCGGTGCAATGGCGGTGGGCGGCGCAGCCGAACTTTGCGCCACGGCCGATGTGCAGGCGGCCGTACCAGCCATGACTGCGATTGCGGCCGCAATGGCCAATCCCCTCTGAAACGCCCGGTGCGACGCTTTCCCTGATTGTTGTTTTGTTCTCATCTCGACCCTGTGGATTCTGCGCAGGTGTTGCAGCCAAAAACTATACGCGATCCGCCGCCCGAGTGGCGTGCCGGGCGCCCGCCGCGCGGTAGGGTGTTGTATGGCGTCACTCAAGCTCGCGCAGCTCGGCCTCGCCGTCGGCGATCTGGTATTTGCGCATCTTTTCCCACAGCACCTTGCGGCTGATGCCGAGCGTGGCGGCGGTGTCCTGGCGGCGCCAGTTGTTGGCGTCTAGTGCCGCGAGGATACGGCGGCGCTCTTCTTCGCCACCTGCCCCCCCATTTCCACCGCTGCTGCGCTCGCCATAGCCGCCATGGCTGCCATTACCGCCCTCCCGCTCAAAGGCGTCGCGCTGCAGGCCGGCGAACAGCGGCAGGATGCGCGCTTCGTCCCAGCGGCCGAACTGACGCAGCGTGATGCCGATGCGCTCGGCCAGGTTGCGCAACTCGCGCACATTGCCGGCAAAGTAGGCGCGAGCGACCGACGTCCGCACCCATTCGGGCACCGGCGGCATGGCGTCAAAGGTTTTGTCGCCCAACAGGTGCCGCAGGAAGGACAGCAGCAGCGCGATCTTGTCGTCCGCGCCGCGCTGCTCCAGGCTGGGGATGCGCAGCTCGATTACGGCAAGGCGGAAGTACAGGTCTGCGCGGAATTTGCCCGTAGCGACCATCTCGCGCAGGTTCTTGTTGGTGGCAGCCACGAGGCGGAAATCCAGCTTGACGGGCACCGTCGAGCCGAGCCGCGTGCATTCGCTGTCTTCCAGCACGCGTAACAACTTCACCTGCTGATACAGCGGCAGATCGCCCAGCTCATCGAGGAACAACGTGCCGCCGTTGGCCTGTTCGAAGTAGCCGCGGTGCGCGTACATGGCGCCCGTGAACGCGCCCTTGGCATGGCCGAAGAACTGGGATTCGAACAGCCCGTCGGGAATCGCGCCGCAGTTGACCGCCACAAACGGCCCCTTGCCGTAGACGCTGTTCTTGTCGTGCAGCAGGCGCGCGATGCGTTCCTTGCCGGCGCCGGTTTCACCGTAAAGCATGACGTTGCTGTCGCAATCGGCAAAGGTATCGACCTGCTCCAGCAACCCGTGCATGGCCGGCGATGCAGCCACGAGGTCGCTCTGGTCCTGCGCCTGAGCCTGCGCAGACGACATCGACGGCAAGACCTTGCTGATCTGCGCGCGGAGTTCGGTCGCGCCAAAATCCGGCCCAAGCACGTACGTGTATTCGGGTGGAAAGCGGCTCGAATCATGCTGCGTATCCGCCGCCACCCAGATCACCGGCATGCCTTGGGCGGCCTGCCAGTCGAGCACGGTAAAGCCACCGCTTTCGACCACCGATGCGCTGATCACCGCCACGGCCGGCTTCAGCCGAGGCTCGGCCGGCTGGAAATCGATCCCGCCCGCGCGGATCACCTCCGCCCCAAACGGTGCCATGAACCGCGCCACCCGGTCGGCAATATCGTGACGGCCTTCCCAGACAAAAATCTCAAGCGTTTCGTACGCCCAGCGATCGGTTTTCATGTCGTCGCTTCCATGTCAGTAAACCAACTCGACGGCGTCGCAGTCGAGGGAGAGGAGTTTGATGTCGGCGTAGCCGAGTTGGATGCCGAGGACTTCAAGTACGGGTGAGAGGATTGAATCCAGCAAGCTCCCGACTGTAATCAGGATCGGTGCGACCAACGCTTTGCCGACATCGCCGAGCGGCAAGCCCAGCAAAGTCAACTGCAGCTGGTTCACGTTGGTATTGAGGATGGAGCTGAAAAATCCCGGTGTTCCCCCGCGCGGGGGCGAGTTGCCGCCGGTGTCCGTCTGAGGATCCTGGTTAATCTGGCTTGCTGCAATGGTCACATCCGTCCAACCGGCACTGGGTGTCTGAGAGAGATTTGCTTTGATGCTAACCGCGCCCAAACCGATCAGGTTCAACAGAGGCGCTGGCGATTCACTCGAGCAATTGAAGGCGCTTTGCATCACGTCCAAATATGCGTTCTGTGCGATGCACACGGAAGCCGGCTGCGGTTGCACGGAAATCGTAGCGGTGGAACTCGAGCGAGGGATCGCGCAGCTGGCGCTCTTCACATGGGCTTGCGCGCCCGCCACCGTGACCGCCGTCGGCAGGTTGACGCTGACGAGGTAAGGGACACCCACATTGATGTTCAAGCCCAGCGCAACCTGCGCTGTGCGTGCCTGCGTGCGCCATTGTCCGGCGCTTGGTCCTGAGATGAACTGACCTGGCGGCCCAATACCAATTACAGGTGGTTGGATGATCTTCAGCGACAGGCCCACCGCGCCGAGTCCCAGCAGGTTCAGGTTCAAGGCATTGATGGCGATGGCAGACTGCCCGTTCGCAATCTGCGCCGCGGTAGTTAACAGGCTCAACACGTTCAACTGTGTATCGAGCGCTGCCTGTTCGTTGCCCGTCAGCGCCTGCAGTTGAAGCAGGCCAGGGGTCCCTGCGCCACCATCGCCGATACTGATGGGTATGTTCAGATCAGATCCGACCGACAGTGCGTTGGATGCGCCCGGCGCGCCCCAATAAGCTCCGGCCAGCGCACTCTGGGATGCCACGGACAGCGTGGCTGCATAAAGGTCCCCTAGTCTTGGAGACAGAGCTAGGAGTTCCTGCACTGTGCCCACGTTGAGGGCAGTCATCAGATCGCCAAGCCGGATACTTGTCGTTGCCAATCCCTGGTACGCCACTGCGCTCAAGTTCAGACTTGTGTGCAGCAATGCCCCCAACAACTGATTCAGCAACCCGTTGTTCAGCGCAAGCAGCCCAGAGCCAACCGAGAATCCGACCATCGGAGTGTTCTTGGCAATCGCAGATGCCGTGAGGGTTCGCGTACCGAAAGAAAAAAAGTACGGAACGTTTTGTGCCAGCGTGACGCGGGCTGCATTGACATCGCCGGTGCAGTTCGCATCGGTCGCTGCCTGACAAAAATAGCTCGGCGCTTTCACTGTGTTCGTGGCGTCCCAAGTACCCAGGTCCACGGTCGGCGTCATGCCGAGGCCGTTCTGGGTCACGCTCTGCTGCGCAGCGTTTTGAGCGTCGTCCAAGCGCTGTGCGGCCGCCATCGCAGCCATATCGGCCGTCCGCTGGAGCGCTCGCTGAGAAAAGAAGAGATTGCCAATATCCACACTCACCAGCACCGCCATCCCGACTGTGACGATAAAGATGGCGGTGAGCACGCTAACCGCCCCCGCCACCCTGCGCCGAAGGCGAAGCACATGCGAGGAACGATTGGGCCGACGTGTCACGGACATGGGCAGGAGATGAGCAGCAGCAATCAGCGTGACGCGCCTGCGGGGCCCGCGGACGCGCCCCCTCGTTGACCCGTCATTCCTTGAGACAAACCTGGCATCGGACGGCTAAAGGTTTCAAGGTAGCGCTGGTAAGCCAGCGCTGCCTGCTCACCGCGCAATGGGACTAGGTCGCCTGCATAGGTGCCGTCTCTCTGCGCCGCTAGCAACGCGCGCGTGGCGTCATTGATGTTTTGCGAGGGCATAGGCCTCGCCGGCCCGGTGGTTTGGCCGTCCCCACTTGAGAAACCCTGCGCTGCCGCAACACAGCTAAACAGGCAAGCTATCGCACAGGCGATCGAGATTTTTCTTAGCATCATTGTGCTGCTCCGAAAGTGTCGAGCAAACGGCCGCGCTGCAACCCGCGCGTGTCCACAACGGTGGTATTTGCACTCAAGCCGAGCGAGGGTTGCGCAGCGGCTGGCCGCAAGGCGACGGTCGCCACCGGCACGGTATGCCTGGCAAGGCGACGGTCGCGCCACGCATTTCTCACGCGGCCAGCATCCTCGTCGATAGCCTTGCGAGCCGATGTATTCAGCTGCGCGTGGGCTACGATTGCTGAAGCCTCTTCCTTACGGTCGTTGACGGTGAGCCAGATCGCTAGGTTGCCGGCGATCTTCGGGTTTGCAGCATCCAGTTGAGCCGCTTGCATCAGCGGTACGCGTGCCTCGTCAACATCGCCAGCACGCATCAGCGCATAACCCAGGTCACTGGCCGTGGTGGCGTCGGTCGGGTTGCTTCGAGCCGCAATTTCAAGTCGACGCGCGGCTTCAGCGAACTGACCTTGGCGCCCAGCCGTGATGCCCAACCCCCGCCACGCGTTGGCGCAAAGCAGCGCACCTTGTGAACCGTTGCTGGCGGCCGACGTCGCCCCGACTACCTTGCGGTAGTCGGCTTCAGCGGCAACCAACTGGTCAGTCTCACGCAGTGCATCAGCGCGTAGCAGCAACACGTCAGGTGACCCGCCGAAGCGCTGTTGGTAGGCATCTATGTGTGCGAGCGAGGCGTAGTACAAGCCTTGCTCTTGCATCCGGCGAATCAACGACAGGTAGGTAGCAGGATTAGTGATCTCGGCCTTCTCCTCGCTCTGGCGTTGCCGCGCCATCTCGATCTCGGCGTCCGTACGGCGGCTCACCTCGGAAGTTGCCATCGAGCCGCACCCGCCCAAGAGCGCAATTACGGTGAGCATGCTCAGCGCACCAGCATGAGTCGATAGGGAAAACTTCTGCACGGTTAACCTCCTCCAGCAGCAGGACGCAACGCCCGGATCACGTTCATGAATCCCGGCCCAGCCGTAATGATGAGCAGCGCTGGTAGCAGGGTCAGCACCATCACCATGGTCATCTTGACGGTGAGCTTGCCCACGCGCTCCTTCAAACGAGCTCGACGGTTTTCCTGCAAGCGCAAGGCGAATTGGCGTAGGGGCTCTTGCACCGCGCCACCAAAGCGATCCACCTGCGTAAGCAGCGTGATAAGGCCCTTCAGGTCCTCGCTGTCGAACAATTTTGCGATTCGCTGTAGTGTCTGCTCTCGCGACCGTCCAGAAGCGAACTGCTGGTTGGCGCGACCAAATTCACAGGCCAGTACAGGCAGCATGCTGTGAAATTCGTTGGCAATCACCTGTAGGCTCTGATCGATTGACAGTCCGACACCCTGCAGCAACCGCAGCATGTCGACCATCACTGGCAGCTCCTCCTCCATGCGATGACGGCGGCGCTGTTTGCGTCGGCTTAGCAGCCATTTAGGCGCCATGTAGCCGAGTGCAAAGCCGGTAAACGCGTAAGCAAGCACGGGTTTGGACGACGCCGCATACAGGATTCCGGCGGCAGCCAGCAACAACGGCAGCAGGATACGCACGCCGCCATACAAGGTGCGTGCGTGCTCGCCATAAAAGCCGCATTCCTCGAGAAGCCTGCGGTCTTCTTCCGTCACGACACGCTGGCCGAGATGAGTGTCGATCCAGCGTTCGCCGACCTTGGCGATCTGCTGCTGGATCTGTTGCGCCTCCCGCATTCCGTGCGAACGCGACGGGGTCGGTGTCGCTACGGCCCCTGCCGCACGTCCACTAACCGCCGGCGCATTGCCGGTTCGCAGGTTCGACAGCGCCGTATCGAGCTTTCTAACACTGCGATGGCGCATCACTACCGCGCGGAGCAAAATACCGCCGAACACTAGGAGGCCCGCTGCGGCGGCAGTCAGACTGAGGGTGACTAGAACATTTTGCATGGAGCCACCTAGACCGACTTCGCAAGCCTGGCCAGCATCACGACGCCGACGATCTCCAGACCGAAAGCGGCTGTCATGAGGCTGCCGCCCGATGTGTCATGCCACATCGACATTACGTAGGCTGGGTTGAACATGATGATGATGCCCCCCACCACCAATGGGAGAAGCCCAAGGATCCAGGCCGACAAGCGCGTCTCCGCAGACAGGGCGAGCAGTTCCTGTTGAGCCTGCTGGCGATCGCGCATGAAAGCAGCTGTACGCTCCATCACGATGTCGGCACGGCCCCCGTAGCGTAACGAGAGCCGAAGCACTGACGACAGAAGAACAAGTTCATTGATCCGATACTGTTGCCCCACGGCCAGTACAGCTGCGTCCAGATCCTTACCCGCGCGTTGAAGCTGCACGGTGATAGCAAGACAGTTGCGCAACGGCGTTTCAGTATTCGCGCTGGCCGCCTGGAATGCGGCTGGAACGGCGCTACCGATGGTCATGAGCCGCACGACACCATCAAGGAAGCCGGGAAGCTGTTGCAAAAGACGTTCGTTCACGCGCCTCGTGCGGTTCCAGAAAAAAAAGACGGCCAAAACCACGTACAGCAATGCCGCCGTGAGCGCTGACGACACACTTGATACAACGCAAGTTGTAAGAACAACGACCGCCGGTGCCGCGAACAAAAGGAAGTAAAAGCGGCGACTCGGTTCGATATCTGCGCGGCGGAGCACGTCCAGCCATATCCGGCTGAGGCTGTCTGGCACGCTCGCAGGTGCAGGCTCAGCACTCGGTTGGTAGCGCGCATGGACCTGTTCAGTCTGCGCACGAACAAAGCTGCGTGAAGCCTCGACTTCTCTGCGCCGTAGTGCCTGGGCCCAAAGCATGACCGCTCCTCCCGCCACCACAAGCGCTGCGCAGGCGAGCCAGAGCGTCGCGTCAGACATGGAAGCGCCCCCCTCCGCCGAAGCCGCCCACCATGTCGCCCCTCAATCCACCTCCGTCGAGACCACTATTGCGCATGCGCGCCAGCTTCGGCGAATGCGGTTGAAGACCCAGCGACGTCCAGCGATCTATCTCTTCTCCATCCGGGCCGATATATGGCTCGTAGCGGTACAACTCTTGGGTCGAAATGATGTTATCGCCCAGCCCAGTGATCTCCGTGATCGACAAAATGCGGCGCTTACCGTTAGACAACCGGCCAATTTGCACAACGAAGTCAATCGCATTGCTGATCTGTCTGCGGAGACTGACTTCGCTACCCTGGAAGCCGGCAAAGCCTGCGAGCATTTCCAGCCGGTATAAACACTCGCGCGGACTACTGGCATGGATGGTCCCCATCGAGCCATCGTGACCGGTGCTCATCGCCTGCAGCATTTCTAATACCTCGCCGCCACGCACTTCACCGACGATGATGCGATCGGGCCGCATCCGCAAGCTGTTACGAAGCAGTTCCCGGATGGTGACTGCGCCCGTGCCCTCGAATCCCCCCGGCCGACTTTCTAAGCGCACGACGTGCGGGTGATTCAGAGAAAGTTCCGCTGTGTCTTCGATGGTAATGACACGCTCTGTTGTGGGGATGTGATAAGCGAGCGCATTGAGCAGAGAAGTCTTGCCGGAGCTGGTACCTCCGCTGACGAGAATATTGCAGCGCGCCTGCACCGCGGCGTCGAGCAGCGCGCCGATCTCTTCGCTCATCGTGCCCAGGCCCAGCAGATCTTCCGGCTTGAGCGGGTCTTTCCGGAACTTGCGGATCGACACGACCGGCCCTTCGAGGGCGAGCGGCGGAATCACCACGTTGATGCGGCCGCCATCGGGCAGGCGTGCATCGACCATCGGGTTCGACTCATCCAGCCGGCGCCCGATCGGTGCGAGGATGCGGCGCACGATACGCAGCAGGTGGTTGTTATCAGCAAAACGCACCGGAATGCGTTCCAGAATGCCGTGCCGCGACACATAAACGTCCAGATGGCCGTTGACGAGAATGTCTTCCACCGCCGGATCCGCCAGCAGGTCTTCGATCGGGCCGAAACCGGCCAACTCCTTGGTCAGCGCCTCGGCAATCTGCCGGACCTCCGTCTCATTGACGGGGATGCGGCGCATGCGCGTGAAGCCTTCCACTTCCAGATCGACAAAACGCTGGATGGCCGTGCGCGACCAGCGGCCGAACTCCGCGCCAAGCTCTTCGATGCGCGTGAGCAGATGTTCGTGCGCGGCCTCCTTGATGTCCTGGAAGGCCTGCGAAACGGCAAACACGCCGTTGCCGGTGTCCGCCTGGTTGGAGAACTCGATGGGTTGGGTCATGTCGCGTTCCGTTCGGTGGTCCCGATGTCCAGTTCAGTGGCGTCTGCCGACTTGCGTTTGGAACGTCCGCCAAAACGCCCACCCAGTCGGGCACCTACGCCTGACACCCAGCTTGCGACTCCTGACGCACGCTCGCTCTGCTGCGCATAGCCAAGCGTCTGCGCGATCTGGGCAAGCGCGCGCACATAGGCGTCGGTGGGGTGTGTTTCCGCGAGCATCGCGCCCTGGTTTGAGGCGATCACCAGCGCTTCCCGGCGGTTCGGCACCGTCAGCACGTTGGGAATTTCCAACCGCTCGGCAATCTGTGCCGCGTCCAGCGACAGACGCGTGTCGAACTTTGAAATGGTCAGGTGCAGGTGGTCGCGGTCAATTTCGCGCTTCTTGAGTTCCTGCATCAGCTCGGCGGCCGAGACAATGGCACCCACGCTCTGCTCGGTCACCAGCATGACGTCGTCGGCGGCCTTGATGATCTGCGCAATGAAGTCGATGTTGCCGAAACCGCCCAGGTCGACGACCTGCAGGTCGAAGAACGTGCGCAGCCGATTGAGCAGGCCAAGCGCTTCGGAGAACGAAATGTCGCGCATCTCGGCCAGCGAGATCGGCAGCGGCAGGACGGCTAGCCCGTTCGGATGACGCGATAGCGCGGTCTGCACGAACACCTGGTCGAAGCGGCGCAGATTGCGCACCGCCTCGACGAAATGGAAATTGGCCTGCACGTTCAGGTAGAGCGCGCCATCACGCAGCGGCTGCCCCAGGTCGAGCAGCATCACATCACTGGCCGACGTGCGGCGAACGAGCGTGGCCAGATTGGTGGCCAACGTGGTGGCGCCCACGCCTGGGCGGGCGCCCAACACGGCCAGCACGCGGCCACGGCGGGTCGGCTCGGCGGACGCGCGCTCGGCAAGCAGGCGCCGTACCACGCGCACCGCCTCAGCTGGGGCGCCGTCGATATCGATGAAGTCCTTCACCCCAGCGCGCAGCGCCGCAAGCATGGCGCGACCATCCGCCGCCGAACCGATGGCGACCAGGGGCAGCCCCGGATATAGCACGGCGAGTTGACCAACCAGTTGCGTTGCCTCAACGATGGCATCGGTGCCTTCGCCCAGCTTTTGGTCTTGATCCGGTGCGTCGGTCAACGTCGGCGCCGACGCGAAACGCACGAAAACCACCTCTGGGTTCACTGCCGCGATCTGTTCCAAAAAGCCGTCGTGGCTGCTGGTCTGTGCGACCAGCACACCTAGCTCGCGAATCGCCCCGGCCAGCCAGCGGTGCGTGGTTGCCGGCTGCGCATCGCCCTGTCCGCCTCCATGCAGGAGAAAGTAATCCATGCTTCCCCCAAGCCTGGTCAGCGAGAGAACCCGGGCATGGCCGGATCAGCCACCCCAAGAACGAACGGCTGCCAGACTGGCTGCCCAGCACTATCCCTCGCCTTGCCTGGAAGCATTTGGTCAATGGGGGCGGTGCGCGCCATCGGTCGAACCAAATGCGGCGTGACGATGATCACAAGCTCACGCTCTTCCTGGTTGTAGTTCAATTGCTTGAAAAACGCGCCAATTATGGGAAGGTCGCCAAGAATCGGCACTTTTGAGACGTTCGACAGGGTAGTGCGATTGACCAAGCCGCCAATGACGAAGCTCTCCCCATCGCCTAATTCGACAGTGGTGTCGGCACGACGGGTGACGATGGCCGGCACAGTGGCACCGTTTAGCGTGACACCGCGGCTGAAATCGAGGTCGCTTGCCTCGGGTGCCACCTTCAGGGCGATGCGGTTATCCGATAAAACAGTCGGCGATACCGTTAGCCCGATACCAAAGGGTTTGTATTCGATCGTGGTCGTGCCCAGGGCCTGCGGTACGGGAATAGGAATTTCACCGCCAGCGAGAAAGTTGGCGCTCTGGCCTGACAGCGCCACCAAGCTCGGCTCGGCGAGCATGCGTGCAAGACCGTTTGCTTCCATCAAGCTCAAGTTTGCACTGAGCCCCTTGCTTGCCGAGGACAACACCAAATTGAACGCCGTACTGATGGGCGTGGGCGCGGCGGACGAGGCATTCGGAGTGAAGCTCCCAAACGAAAAACCGCCGCGTGTACGGGAAAATGTAAAACCGGCTTCTTTCAGGACCGTCTTGCTGAATTCCACCACACGGACATCCACCTGGACCGTGCCCGGCGCAGCAAGCGTGGTGTTGTCGGTCACATTTCCGCCCTTGGGCGCCTCGCCCCCGGTCGAAGCCGCGGCCGCCCGTCGGGCCCGTGCCAAGGCATAGACGTCCTTGCTTTGCCCGGTAAGGACAGCGGTATTTCCCTCCACCACGAGCTCAGGGCTACCCGGGCTGCGCGCTTCTGAATCGACCTGCACGTTATAAGTGAGCGCTGTACCGCCTTGCGTCCACACCATAATGCTGCCGGCACCCGGTTTTTTCGCAACGATCAGCAGACTCGTGGAGTTGCCACGCCCTTTGAGCAACAAGGCATCGGCCACCTCCGGATTTCCGATGGCAATGCGCTCAAGCGGTTTGCTAAGCCGGACCTCGCGTTGACTGCCAACCAGCAAGTGCAGCGACTGTCCCGTTACAGCGTTCTCGCCATACACCGGTGACACCAGCGCCGCACAACCCAATGCCATTGCCCTCACCCAACCGCGAACCATGGCGGCTTCAGTCATGTTGGTCCTCACGTTTTCCTGCCCGGATGATGTCGACACCACCTCGCAGACCGCCAGTGCCAGTTGCACTGCGCGAACTCATGACGGCGAGTGGCAACGGCGGCATGACAACAGGCCGGTGCACTCCTCCCGTGAGGCTGGGGAGCGATACCCCTGTTAGGGCTGCATCGAGCGAATTGCGATTCGCTTGAGCGATCAAGCGCGCGTCCTGTGGGCGCACGGTGGGCTCCGAATCGTCTGTCGGATTGCGCAAGGCCAACAACAAACGGCCGGATTGATGTGCAATCGCCAGCTGGCTGACGGATTCCACAGGCACAGCCAACACGGCTGTCCTCGCCTGATCTACCTTCCGTGTAGCGGCGTTCGCATCGGGCTGCTTCTGTGTGGCGTCATTGACTGCAAGCGCTCCGAACGCCAGTACCCGCAGGTGCGGCAGAAGCAAGCGCGCCTGACTGACATCAACTTCTTGCCCATCCTTGCGTAGCACCAGAAACACATCAACGTAGTCGCCAGGCATCACGCGATTTCCAACGCCGATCACTTCATCGACATTGATCGCGACCGCCCGCTGTCCTGCTTCAACCTGCTGCGCCAGCCCTGAAGATAGCTGGGTGCCAATGAGCGGTACACCCACGCCGATCGGTGTAATTGGCTCGCGGCCGACGACCTTGCTCACATCGGAAAATGCATCGGCGGGGTTGATCGGCAGCGGTTCAACGCCCACCTGGTCTGCGGTTATAGGCTTGCCTGCTTCCAACGGCTTGACAGTGACCACGACGGGATAGAGTGTCTTTCCATTTTGCTGCACCGTAATCGGAGCAGCTGAGCGGTGCGCGCTCTTCCATGCCACCGCTCCCAAAATGGCTGCGAGCAACAATAACCCGGCAGCGAAAATCTGGAGATATTTGCTTGTCATCTGAAGACTGTCCCGAGGCAGCTGATGCAACAGGGGCGACTATGTCTAGGAGCCGGCAATCAGTTGTACAACCGCAGACCCCGTCAAAGTGTCGGGTACCGGCAGCAACGGAATCGCGGGCAGCATTGGGCTGTTGCCGGACGTGAGCGGCAGGGTCAGAACCACACTCAGACACTGCATGCCGTTCTGGTTTTGGCAATTGACCAAGGGCGTGCCGTTCTGGTTGGTCTGAACCTGACCACTGAGGAAGGCAGGCAGTACCGACGACACCGCGGTGTAGGCCGCAGCTACACGTTGAGTATTGGTGGGCTGATAACGCAGCGCTGCGCGCGCGCCCTCTTCAGCAGCAAGCGTAAGAACCTGCTGCATGGCGAAGATGAGGCCGTAATAGACGATGCCTAGTATCAGCGCTAAGAGCACCGGCACGACCATGGCAAACTCAATGGATGTTGCGCCACGGCTAGCTCGCCTGAAACCAGTCGCCCTGCGCCCGCTGGATTGCGTGCGCTCCCGTTCCCTGTGCAATGTCGGCATGGCCGACTCCTTTTTTCTTGTACGTTGGTCGCTTTTAGCGACTCTCGTCGTCCTGCAGAATCACATTCCCGGCAGCCATGGCATTCGCATAGCTGCCGGTACCCACGGCAAGCTCAGCAGTCCGACTGCCATGTACGCTGCATATGGAATGCCGCGCTTACCGGCTTGATTGGCGTCCCAGCGCACGAGGGCAGGGCACGCTCTCATCAACAACCAGCCCGACGGTTCTGCGGCGTCAACTCGGCGTAACAGCAAAATTGCCAGCGCATGAACGCCCGAAAGAAAGCTCGCAACCAGCCAAACTGCAATGAGTCCGTGCCAACCGGCGAGCATGCCCGCCACGGTAAAAAGCTTGACGTCCCCTGCCCCCATCCAGCCGAGCGCGTAAAACGGGAGCAGGCAAACAAATGCAATTACCGCCCCCAACCCCACGTCCTGCCAGTCGTAAGCCAGGTCTAGTGCCCCCCCAGACTTGATGAGTCCGATGGACAACGCGATGCCAACGACGACTAGCCAATTTGGCACGCGCCGGAAGCGAACATCGAAGGCAATGACGGAAATGGCAAATACGACTACGGCAGCCCAGCGGGCCAGCTCTGCTTGGCTATACACGCCTTAGCACGCTGCGTAGCCGGTGACCTTGTTGAAGCTGAGGCAGACCTGTCTGAAGGCGGCGTTGATGTTGCCGCCGAGCGTGCCGACTGTCGTCACAATTGCTACGGCAATAAGCCCGGCGATCAGCCCATATTCAATGGCAGTGGCACCTTGTTCGTCGCGAAGGAACTTCAGAATGGCGTTTTTCATGACTCTCTCCTGTTTGCACTCGCCCGCGGATGTGTTGATATCGACCAGCTTCCGGCGCTCCAACCTTAGCCAGTTCATATGTGCTTATAACGAATAAACGCATGGGGATTTAGAGCGATGACGCAGACCTCGAAAAACTTCGCAGCCCGCGCTGTTCCACTAACGGAACAAAATTCAAATGCATCGGACGTAATGTCCCGATCACGTCGAATGATCACCGCACACCCCCCATGGGCGCTTATTTTGCCGGCGTGTCACGTATGTCACGTAACACCCCGTAACAGCTTTATAGGCGTGCGGCGCCGCAAACAAAATAACTCAACTGAGGTACTTGCCTCAATTTAGAGTTAAGTCTCTATTTAAATTTATTAAAGATGCGCCAACTCACTGAAAACTAATGGAAATCCCCTAATAAACCCCAGACCGAACTGATTATTGCGAGCGGGTTTCCCATTAATCCTTCAGGTTGGTCGGAACGCTCCCCATTTCTGTCGAGGCAAAAAAAGGATGCGCGAGCGACGGGAACACGCCCGCGCACCTTCAAGAGCACAGACAGGTACTGCTCAGTGCGCCAGGCTGCCAACGCCGCCCAGCAAGTTGGTAATGGGAGCCAGCGGGTTGCCGCCCGATGCTCCACCGGCAGCGCTCGTAACGCCGCCCAAAAGTCCGGTGACAGGCGCCAGCGGGTTGCTGCCGCCGCCTGCGCCGCCCAGCGCGCCCGTAACCGGGGCCAGGGGGTTGGAGCCACCAGCGCCGCCCAGCAAGCCTGTCAACGGCGCCAGCGGGTTCGAGCCGCCGGAGCTGCCGCCCACCCCACCGAGCAGACCGCCCAGAGGGTTGCTGCCCGCGGAACCGCCAGTCGTGGCGACGCCGCCGACTGCCGCGACCGTGGTACCAAGCGAAGTGACTACCGGGCCCAGGTTCGAGACCACCGGCACGCCCGTCCCGGTGATGGTGTTTCCGGCGCCGGCCACGCCACCGCCAACGGTCCCTAGCAGGTTGTTCAGGGCTCCGCCCAGACCTGTCGAATCACCTACCATCTGGGTGGCGCCGCTGATCTGCGTGGTAACGGGCACGATTGCCGTACTGAGTTGCTGCGTCACCTGCTGAACCGCGCCCGAAGACAACGCGCTACCCAGGAGGGTGCCGCCGCCAATCAAAGCCTGGCCGACCTGCTGAACGCCACCGCCCACAGGTTGGGTGATCGGCGCGAGCGGTGCGCCCGAGCCCTGGCCGAGGCCCTGCACCAGCGAGCCGGCGCTCACCGTGGCTTGGCCCAGATCCGTCACGACATTGCCCGTGCTGGCCACCGTGGTGCCGATCGGGTTGGGGTTCTGGCCCATCTTGCCAAGCCCGGTCTGAACGCCCAGACCGAGATCGCTGACAGCCTTGCCGGCGTTGTCGACCGTGCCGCCAAGCCCAGCCTTGGCTTGATCGGACAGGCCCGGAATGTTTGCGTTCTGAAGCGTCGAGCCAAGGCTGCTGACTGCCTGGCCGGTCGCCACAACGGTGTTGCCGCCGCCGTTTGCAACCTTGCCGATGGGCGTCACGCCCGTCGTGTCGTTCGGGCTCGGATTGGGCGAACTGCCCGAGCCGGAGCCTCCCGAAGAACAAGCCGCGAGCATGAGTGCGGCAACAGCGCAGGCCAACGGCGCAACGCGAATGGAGTGTCGAATGTGAGTCATGGTCCGTCCCCTTCTTGGAATGATGTGTCTTGATGTCTGAGCTCGGTACTGCGGACTGCGCGCCACATTCTGCAAATGACATGCCAGGTGCATTAGAACCATGATTCAGTTTTCGGAGAGCGGCTTATTTATTGGGCTTGTGGGCAGTACATCAGGTATTACCCCGATCTCAACACGCCGTGTTACGACGTCCAAATCCGCGTTTCGCACGTTACGGCGTAACGTGACACGGAACACATTCGTTCCCACATAACCTGACAGACAAACCTTTTGCCCGCGCTCTGGCAGGGCGTGTAAATACCGCAATCTGGTTAATTTCCACAGTTTCGCCATTTTTATGGCGGTAATCGTCGCAAATTCAGGAGGCTCATTACGCATTGCGTAATAACCGCGACATGGCACACCGTTTGCAGAGTCTGACCACCTCACATCGAGAGTGAGACTTTTTCCTGCTGACTAAAGCGGACTTTTAAAACGGGAGATCGATCATGAATAAGAACATCAAGTGCCTGGCCGCCACCATGGCAAGCCTTTTGGTTTTGGGTGGTTGCGCCAGCTCCGGCTCCGGCGACCTCGGGGGTTCGCTGGGCGGTTCAAACGGCGGTGGCTCCAATAACAATGGCGGCGGTTCAACGCCGACGCCTTCTCCTGCGCCCTCCCCCTCGCCTTCGCCCTCCCCCTCGCCGTCTCCGTCGCCCTCACCCAGCCCGAGCCCGACTCCGGCACCTGCGCCGCTGACGCCGACTGGCGCTGTCCTCAACAATGCCGGCGGCATTGTCACGAGCGCCGGTTCGACGGTCAGCGGTCTTGGCAAGACGATCGCAACGGCGCCGCTGCCCTCGCAACTGAGCGGTGTCCAAAGCGGCTTGGGCGGTGTCGTCGAAAACGCAGGCGCGACAGTTTCTGCGCTGGGCACTGGCGTGCAGAATGGGCTGGGCAGCATCGGCCGCAATGCCAATCCGGTGGGCACCACGGTCTCCAGCCTCGGTAATGTGGTGACCGGTGCCGGTAACACCGTCACGAGCGCCGGCACGCTGGTCAACAATCTGGGCACCGGCCCGCTGGCACCGCTAGCTCCGGTGACAACGCCGCTGGCCGGTGTGGTCTCGCAAGTCGGCCAAGCGGTGGCCAACGGCGGCGGCACGCTCGGCACGGCCCTGTCGACCGGCCCCGTGGAGCAACTCACGCAACAGCTGAGCACGGCGATCGTGCCGCTGACTTCGCAGGTCACCAGCGGTACGCAAACGCTGGGCGCGGCCACCGGCCTGGGTTCGCCGGCCAACACGCTGCTGGGTACGATCGGCGGCGCCGTAGCCAAGGGCGGCACCACGCTCACTTCGGCCAATGTTCCGGTGGTCAGCGGCCTGGGTGGTGTGGTCACGGCCACAGGCAATACCGTCGCCGCGCTGGGTGGCGTCGTGTATTCGCCGACGGCATCGGGCGGCAACCCGCTGGCGCCGATCACGGGTCTGCTGGGCGGCCTCGGCGGTGCGACGGGTGGCGGCAATCCGCTCGCCCCGATTACTGGCGCACTGGGCGGTCTTGGCGGCACTGGCGGCACCAGCCCGCTTGCTCCGATCACCGGTCTGCTGGGCGGGCTCGGCGGGGCGACTGGCGGCGGTAATCCGCTTGCTCCGATTACCGGCGCACTCGGCGGTCTGGGTGGCACCGGCGGCGCCAGCCCGCTCGCTCCGATCACCGGTCTGCTGGGCGGTCTCGGTGGCGCCACGGGTGGCAGCAGCCCGCTCGCTCCGATTACTGGTGCACTCGGTGGGCTGGGCGGGGCGACGGGTGGTGGCAACCCGCTCGCTCCGATTACCGGCGCGCTGGGCAGCGTGGGCGGTGCAGCAGGTGGTGCTGGCAACCCGCTGGGGCCGGTCAGCACGATCACGGCGCCGGTTGGCAGCGTGGTCACCACGGTGGGTACGGGTCTGACGTCGGCAGGTGCGACAACACCGCTCTCGCCGGTGACTGGCGCAGTGGGCGGTCTGCTGGGCACGGTGGGCGGCGTGCTGGGCGGCGCGCACCACTGATCCACAGTCAACGCTTCGGCGGGCCGGTTATCACGCCAGCCCGCCGCTGTCGCGTTTCAAACGGACCAATGCCGTGCAATGCGGCATCGTCATTCGGTTCGCGGGGGCGCGGCCGCGCACCATCGGTATCTACGTGGGCCGTTGCGCCGCGTGAACGCTCCCTCTATGTGTCTTGTTGTAAAGCACCATGTCTCGCGGTTATCGTTTGATGCAACGCGCGGCTGTACGGCATCGCGACACCACAAACGAATACCACGGAGGAGACAGGCGTGCGGACCACCACCATGCGGTTGGCCCTGGCCACAGGCGTAGCACTGACCGGCCCGGCACTGAGCTGGGCACAGAGCAGCCCAACGCAAGGCAACCCGATCGACACGCTTCCCAAGGTCGATACTTCCCGTCCGCCCCAGCAGAAAATCCAGGTCGAGGTTCAGCGACCGAATCCGGCATTGGAGAATCTGCTCGCCACGCATCTCACGCCGACCAAGTTCCAGATCGAAGGCGTCAAGACACTGCCGTTTCCAGAGGTCGCGGCGTATTTCGCACCGCTGGCCGGACACGACATCACCGTCGCGCAACTCCTGCAGGCAGCGAACGACGTCACCAAGCTGTACGCCGACCGCGGGTTCCCGCTCTCGTTTGCCTTTGTGCCCGCACAAACGTTTGAAGGCGGCGTCGTGCGCGTCACCGTGGTCGAAGGCTATGTGGCACGCATGCGAATTGAAGGGACACCTGGGCCGCTGGAAGGCCGCCTGCGCGAAATCTCGCAGCGTCTGATGGACGAGAAGCCTTTGCGCCGCGAGACGTTCGAGCGCGTGACCGGCGTGCTGGCGCTGCAACCCGGCGTGCAGATCACCGCGACCGTGCAGCCGCCCACCACCACAGACGGCGCCAGCGAACTCGTGTTGAGCGTGAAGCGCCAGCCTTACACCATCGGCACGGGCGTGGAATATCGCTCGCCGGGTGTGCGGGCGGTCATCACCGGCACGCTTAACAGCGTGACGCCGCTGGGCGAGCAGATCACGGTGTCGACCCTGCAGCCGCGCGGGCCGGACCATGAAACGTTTTACTCCGCAACGTGGGCGCAGCCGATTGGCACCGATGGGCTATTGGCCAAGCTCACGTGGTCTCACTACCGCGGCATGCCCGAAAATCTGCCGCTGGAACAACTGGGTTACCAATCGCGCTACCTGACCGACACGCAGCGGCTCGGGTTGTCATTGAGCTATCCGGTACTGCTGTCGAACACGCGCAACCTGACGGTCACGGGCACCTTCTACGGCAACGACGACAAGCAGCGCTACGACCCGCGAGACATCACGCTGCCCCAAGCCGAACTCGATACCAAAGTCCGCGTGGCCGGGGCCGAGGTCCTCTATACCGAAGTCAACCCGGGCGAGACCCGACGTGCGTCGTTCGGCTTGTACCAAGGCATCAACAGCCTGGGCGCCGGCAAGGGCGCCTCGGCCAACGCCAGCAACAACGTCGACCTGAGCTTCCTGCGCACGCGCGTCACCGCCAGCGAAGCCCACGACTTGCCCCTGGGCTTCGGCGTGGTGGTGTCGGGAGCGGCGCAGTACAGCGGTGCGGTGCTGCCGTCTTCGGAACAGATCAGCTTTGGCGGACGATTCTTCGGCCTCGCCTATCCGGCCGGTGAAGTGGCGGGTGACCGCGGGTGGGGCGCATCGGTGGAAATCAACCGCGCGTTCCAGGTATCGATGGACTATCTGAAGACCGTGCAGCCCTACGTGCTGTACGACACCGCAAAGGTCTATTCGAACGGCGGCACGCTCGTGCACGACCAGCTCGGCTCGATTGCCCTGGGCGTGCGCTTCTCCGATCGGAAGTACTACACGCTGGACCTGGCCATCGCCCGCCCGGTGGGCGACAAGCCGATCAACTCAAGCTCTCGCAGCCTCAGGTTCAACGCAGCCTATACGTACCAGTTCAACTGACCCTCCCGGGCATCGTGAACATGTGTATAAATTTTTTATATTTTTTATATTTTCAGCGCTGAAAGTCGCCCATACTCCCCTCTTAGGGGGGAGATACAGCGCCACCATAATTTGGGAGCATCAGAAGCGGGATGTTAAGTTTTTCCAAAGAATTGCCGATTACCACTGAAGTCGCGCAGAACAACAATAATTCACACAGCGACGGCGGCATCACGCCGCGACACGCCGACAGCAATGGATTGCACTCTGAGCTGTCGCAAATACGCACCGGGGGCCATCATGCTGCAACGTCTATCGGATGACGCAGAGTTCCATCGACTCGTCGATACCATTTACGAGGCGGTACTTGAGCCTGCGCAGATGCCGATCGCACTGGCCCTGCTCTCCGTCTACGCCGGCGCCGAAAGCGCTCACTATTTTGTCTGGGACAAGCACACCGATACGCCGCGCCACGGCGTTTCGTCCGGCTGGTGCCAGCACTGCCCGCAACAGGGCCACTGCAATACCTTCTGCCAAGACCCACAACTGACCAGCGCCGGGCTCTCCGACGAGAACCCTTCGGCCGCCGTGACCCTCATCGACACGCCAGAGATGCGCGTCACGATGCGGCTGCGGACCCGCGACGACGATGCCTCGGAAGTCAGCGCCACGGAGCGCGAGTCACGTCTGCAGCGCGTGCTGCCGCACCTGCAGCGGGCTGCGCGCATGCAGCAGCGCAATCTTGAGCTGAACGAACTCGCCGCACTCGGCATGGCCGGGCTGGATACGCTCGACTTTGGCGTGATGGTCATCGAGCGCACCATGCGCGTGAAATACGCCAACGCCTGGGCCCGCACTATGACAGCGGGAGACGACCGGTTGTCGCTTGATGGCGGCATGTTGCATTCAGCAGACCACACACACGACGCAGCACTGCGCAACCTCATCGAACATGCCGCCGGGTCGCTGGGCCTGCAAGGCGCCGCCGGCTCGTGGATGTATCTGGCGCGTGATGGGCGTCCGGTGCCGTTCATTGCCACACCCCTTGCGCCCTCCGATGCAATGCGCTCGACCTGGGCTTCGCCGCTGGCGCTGGTGCTGGTCGGCAACTCCGAGACGCGCTCCGTCATGGACGCAGGTGTTCTGGCGTCGCTCTTCGGGCTGACCAACAAGGAGTGCATCGTCGCTGCACGGCTGGCTGCGGGCGAAACGCTGCAGGAAATTGCCGAGCGCGAATTCCTTTCCCTGCACACGGTCCGCGTGCACATCCGGGATATCCTGCGCAAGACCGGCACACACCGCCAGTCTGAACTTGTGCGCTTGCTGCACCTGTTGCCCAGCGTCGATCTGGAACGTGCCGGCGCCGCCACACCGGCTTCGCGTCGGCGCGGCCGCCTCAACGCCTGAGTTCGCGGCGCATCTTCCGCCCCCTCCCTCCTAACGTCCGACGCCCAACCACTGGCGTCGGACTATTCGCGTATACCCGGGTCACGTTTTGGCGATTTCTGCCGATCCCTCAAGAGAGGCGTGGCGCCGTCATGCTGGCTCGATGCGAGACCGCTGCGGCGAATGATCCCGACGCATTCTGTGAATAGCGCACAACAAACGCGCTTTTTCGCGGCCTGAAACGGCAGGCTTTTGCGCTATCCTCGCCGCAAAACACAGACTAGGCGCTGGTCGTAGATCGGGGGGCCGCGCCGGATGCGCTCGCATGCATAACGATTTCCATATTGCGCTGCTGCTGTTTGCGTGGGTCAGCACGGGGCTGACCACGTTTGCCGCACTGGACGCTGCGACACGTCTGCCGGGGGGCTCGACGATCGCAAAACGCCGCAACTGGCGCACGGCCTGTGCGGCCATTCTTGGCATTGGGTTGTGGTCCGGGCTTTGGCTCGGGCAATTGGGCCTGCATCGGCAGATCGGTACGCCCATATCCGCGCCCATTGCGGCAACGCTCGTGACAGCGCTGGCAGCAGCGCTGGCGGTTTTCTCTATCGCGTTGCCGAACGCGTCGCCGGCCAACGGCCCACAGGCTCCGCAACGGCGCAGCATTGCCATGGGCGCGGTGGCACTCGGCATCGGACTGCTGACGATGGAGCTATATCTCACACGACCGTGGGTCCATGACGATGCCCTCTCCCTGCGCCGCGCCCTGCTCGGTTGGGGCGGCGGCACGCTGGTGATCGGCGCGGGCGTGTGCCTTGCAGTGTGCATGGCGTTCCATATGCCGCCGGCACAGCGCCGCGCCGCCGTCGGATTGCGCGCACGCGCCGCGGCCGTGCTGGCCACGTCTGCAGTGCTGTCGCTGGTATTGTGGCCCTCCGCTACGGCATGGCCGGCGGACGAGTCGATGATGCATACCGTTCCAGTCATCATGCTGAGCGCCGGCGGCGTGCTGATTGCGCTGGGCTTGCATGCGGTGCTGATGATGCTGGAAACCCGCATCGACTCGACGCAGGCGCACCTGGAAGCATCGCTGGCACGCGTCGCAAGCCAGACGCCCCGGCCGCAACTCCATGACACCCTGACCGGCCTGCCGAACCGCCAGCATCTGCGCGAAGCGCTGGAGGCGGCAATCCTGTCGTCCACGCGGCGCGGCCGTCCGTTTGCCCTCTTCTATCTGGATCTCGACAACTTCGGCCAGATCAACGACCAATATGGCCGCAACGCCGGCGACCGGGTGCTGCAGATCATTGCCGAGCGCCTGCGCCAGACCATTCGCGGCGAAGACACCGTGGCACGGCTGGGCGGCGACGAATTCGGGATCCTTGTGGAAGGGCTGGCGCTGCCGGAAGCTGCCGCGACCATCGGCGACAAGCTGCTGTTCCGCCTGCGCGAGTCGGTGGAAGTGGAAGGCCGGCGTCTGCGCGCCACTGCCAGCATTGGCGTCGTCGTGCATCCGCACAACGGCGCGACTGCTGACGCGCTGCTCGAACATGCTGACACAGCCATGTTCGACTGCAAGCAGTCCACCGGCAATGCCTACCGCTTCTTCGAGCCGCGCCTGAACACCACCGCGCACCGCGTGCTGCAGATTCAACGTGCGCTCTCGCACGCGGCGCTCAATGGGCAGCTCTCGGTGTATTACCAGCCGAAGTACGATGCGCACACGCAAGCCATGACGGGCGCCGAAGCCCTATTGCGCTGGAACCACCCCGAACTTGGCCCTGTGTCACCTGCGGAGTTCATCCCGCTGGCCGAGCGCACCGGTACCATCGTCGAACTGGGCGACTGGGTGGTCGAAGAAGTCTGCCGGCAGATCATGCACTGGGATGCCATCGGCATGCCGCCGCAGCGCATCGCAGTCAACCTGTCGCCGCGGCAGTTCCAGCAGCCCGACCTCGTGCAGCGCCTGTCGCAGATCCTGCATCGCTACCAGGTGGCCGCACATCGGTTGATGTTTGAGATTACCGAGACGGCGGCCATGCGCGATGCCGGCCAGAGCATTGCCGCCATCCGGCAGATTCAGTCGCTCGGCTTCGAGGTGGCCATCGACGATTTCGGCACCGGTTATTCCAGCCTTAGTTATCTGCAGCGCTTCCGGGCCCAGCAGATCAAGATCGACCGCGCATTTGTCTCTGCGCTCGACGACAACCCAGCCGAGGCAGCGGCCATCATTCGCGCCATCTGCGCGATGGCGCATTCGCTGGATATGACCGTCGTGGCCGAGGGCGTCGAAACCGAAGCGCAAATGCAGGCTTTGGTAAATCTGCAGTGCGATCAGGTCCAGGGCTATTTGCTGGCGCGTCCGCTGCCAGCCAAGGAATTCCAGGGTTTGCTTGCGGCCGAGTACGCCTGAATCGCGGATATCAAATAAGGCGGCACGAGAAATGCGCCTTTTTCGTGCATTCAACACGACCTTTCAGGAACCTTTCGCCTTCATATTTGGAAATATTTCGGTGAGGCGCTGGTGCGATTGTCTAAGTAATGAAGTAGTCACATAAGAAAAAGATTGTGTTGGACTTGCGTTGGCTACGCAGTGCGTTGATTTCAAGACGGCCCGATGGCTTTGTAATGGTTCATATGTTTACGACTTCGGAACCACGCGTAAACCCAGGCTCCATGCGGGTTTGCGCAAAGCTTGATGGTGCAGAAAATCCACGCCATTGACATCTGGTCTTAACGAAATTCATTTCTCACTTGCAAAGTCGTTATAATGCCCTGGGCTACGGGGAGCGTGCCCATGTTTCAATTGCAAAGTTGAGGAATCCATAATGCCGACTTACAAGGAAATTGTTCAGAAGATCTCTGAACTGCAGCGCCAGGCCGATGAACTTCGGGCAAACGAACAAGCGACGGTGATCGCTGAAATCAAGCACAAGATCGTGGAATACGGCCTGACCGCCGAAGACCTCGGTTTTGGCGCAAAGGGTGCCGTGGCCTCGAAGAAGGCTGGTCGCAAGGTCCCAGTGCGTTACCGCGACAACAACGGCAATACCTGGACGGGCCGTGGCAAGCGCCCCGGTTGGCTGGTCAAGGAACTGTCGTCGGGCCGGAAGATGGAGGATTTTCTGGTCGCCTGAGCAGTGCCTGCAACACAGCATTCCGAGCCTGCACAAAGAGGCGCGCCGGAAACCACAAAAGAGAAAGGCCGGCGAATTTGCCGGCCTTTTGCATTTCTGCCTGACCCAGTTCTGGGCAGTTATACCTGGAAGCGCCCCACTGCCGTACGCAGCAATTCAGCCTGTTCTTCCAGCGAGAGCGCCGCAGCGGCTGCCTGCTCCACGAGCGCAGCGTTCTGCTGCGTCACTTCGTCCATCTGGTTCACGGCCTGATTGACCTGCTCGATGCCCGAGCTTTGCTCTTCAGACGCCGCAGAAATCTCGCCCATGATGTCCGTCACGCGCTTCACGGCAGTCACGACGTCCTGAATCACCACACCGGCCTCTTCCACCAGCGCCGACCCGTTCTGCACACGGCCCACGGAATCGCCGATCAACTCCTTGATCTCCTTGGCCGCACTGGCCGAGCGCTGTGCCAGGCTGCGCACCTCGCCCGCCACCACGGCAAAGCCGCGGCCCTGCTCGCCTGCACGAGCAGCTTCAACGGCGGCGTTCAGCGCCAAGATGTTGGTCTGGAAAGCGATGCCTTCGATCACCCCGATGATGTCGGCGATCTTCTTGCTGCTCTCGTTGATACCGGACATGGTCTCGACCACACGCCCGACCACCTCGCCGCCCTTGACCGCAATGTCCGACGCGTTGACGGCCAACGTGCTCGCCTGACGCGCGTTGTCGGCGTTCTGCTTCACGATGCTGGTCAGCTCTTCCATGCTCGACGCCGTTTCTTCCAACGAAGATGCCTGCTGCTCCGTACGCTGCGACAAATCGGCATTGCCTGCGGCGATCTGCTTGGTGGCGCTGGCAATGGAATCGGCCGAGTTCTTGATGTCGCTAATGGTGCCGGTCAGTTGCTGCTGCATTTCCGACATGGCAAAAAGCATGCTGTCACGATCGCCCGGGCGGGTCTGCACGCGCACCGCCAGATCGCCTTTGGCAATGCGGGCTGCAACATCTGCGGCATAGGCGGGCTCGCCGCCCAGCTGGCGCTGCAGGCTGCGCGTAACGGCCACGACCACCACCGTCATCAGCAAGCCGACGCCGAACAGCAGCCCTAGGGCCTTGAGGAGCGAGGCGCGGAATGCGGTTTCGATGTCGTCCATGTAAGTGCCGGTGACGAGGCACCAATCCCACGGTTGGTAATACAGGACGTAGCTTTTCTTCGGCTGCGGTGCCTCTGCACCGGGTTTGGGCCATAGATAATCGACAAAACCGCCGCCGTTCTTGGCCGCGCGCGAAATTTCCTGGAACAGATGATTCCCTGCCGGATCGGTAAAACCCGACATGTCCTTGCCGTTCATTTCGGCTTTGATCGGGTGCATCACCATCACCGAGTTTGTCTGGTTGATGCTGAAGTAGCCGTCCTTACCGTAGCGGATGACCTTGATGCGTGCGAGGGCCTGGGCCCGCGCTTCATCGGCGGTGAGCTTGCCGTCTTGCGCCATCTGTCCGTAGTCTTTGATGATGCTGAATACGGATTCAGTAATGTTCTGCAAATCGCGCTGGCGCTCCTCCAGACGCAGGGAGCGGCTCTCCCAGGCGCTCCACAACGTGATCAACAGCAGACAAAGCCAACTCAGGACGAGCGGCAGCCACAGCTTCTGGCGAAGCGTGAGTCGATTCATCTTCCTTCCCTCCAAGCGTTTTCTTGTGTCCGCAAGGCATCGGTGCATCGCGGCGCTCCCCTGGCGCGATTTACACGCGCTCTGTTTGAGCTATCGAACGTGTGCAAGGAAAACTTGAGTAGGGCATGTACTCAAGAACGCACCGCCGACCAGTGAAAGGCGGAAAGAGACTTCAACGCAACGCGTTGGGATTGATGCTGGGAAGTGTGGCGCCACCTGCTGACGCAGGCGCAGCGGTCGAGGCGATTTCTGCGGGAACCGTCTCCGCCGCGGGCGCATCGATCGGCGACCACGACTCCCAGAGACCATGGCGACGCAGCGTTTCGGGCGCTTCGCCAGGGGTTGAGGAAGTTGACACGGCAAACTCCGCCACCGCAACTTTTGCGTCCATCTCGATATGCGACCCCGCCATTCGCACGGCATTGCCGCCGGCGTCGCGCACTGCCACACCGTGCGCAGCCATCTGGCGATAGTTGCCGTCCTTGTTCCGCATCCGGAATTCCGCCACATACGCCGGCGTGTTGCCATCAACATGCGCCTGGATGCGATTGAGCACCATGGGCAGATCGTCCGGATGCACCAGTCGGAGATATTCGCTGGTGCTCGGGCCGATTTCCTTGAGCGTGTAGCCGAGCATGGCCGCAAAGCGCGTGGAGAACTGCGCGGCGCGGGTGACCAGGTCGAACTCCCACAGGCCGACGTCTGCACCATCCAGCAGCAGTTGATGGCGCGCAACCAGTTCGGCTTCGCGGCGGCGGTAGCTCTGCTCCAGGTCGTTGAGCGCCTGCACGGTTTCCTTGCGCAGACGAATTTCGCGGGCGGCGATGGCGGCCGCGGTGTCGCCCGTGGCGCGATCCCGATAACCCAGCAGCAAAGCCGCGAGCACCGTCGCAACCGCCCCTACCACCACCAGCACCTGCAACCCTGCCGGCGCATTGGCGGGCATGGCGGAGAACGTCGAAAACGAACCTGCGAGCGATGCCGTGTACACCGCGTCCGCCGTCAACGCGGTGCCGAACACCACGCTCAGAAACAGACTCACGCCCGGGCGACGCACCGCCACGCCCGTCGCGCCTGACCGCGCCGACAGCGCAAACTGCAGCGCCGCAGTGCACGCCACCGCCGACAAGACAATGACGATGGCGAGCAGCCCAGCGTCTTCCCGTGCGGTGGTGCTGAAGCTCGTTACACCGGCCAGCAGCAACACCGCCACCGGACCGCTCATGCTCAGCAGCACACCCAGCGAAAGCGCCCGCACCATGCCCGCACGGCCGCCCAGAACGCACCACAGTGCCGCAACGGCCAGGCTCCAGCAGAACGAAGCCAGCGTCATCACCAGCACGGCGGTGTCTTCGTGCAGCGGCCAACGTGCAAGCAGCGGCAGCAGCGGCACGGCCCACAACCCGATCGCGGAAAACAGCGCTGTCATGACCAGCGGCACGCGGGTGCGCGACGCGGTAGCGCTGCGCAAGTCATCGAGCAAACGCAGCAGCAAGCTGCCCGCACCGCAGGCCACGACAAATGGCAGCAATGCAGGCAACAACGTGTGCGCCAGCGTATTGACCAGGTGAGCAATCAACACCTCATCCACGACGGGGCGTCTCCTGTGGGTTCGAGCAGTTCAATGAATCAGCCACGGGTTTGAAAGCCGTCCGGATTCATGCTCTGCCAACGCCACGAGTCTTCACACATGCGCTCGATGCCGTATTGCGCGCGCCACCCCAGCAGCGACGCCGCCAGTGCCGGATCGGCATAGCACGCTGCAATATCGCCGGGGCGGCGGTCCACGATCTGATACGGGACGGGCTTGCCGCTGGCGCGCTTGTAGGCCTCCACCACTTCCAGAACCGAATACCCACGGCCGGTGCCGAGGTTGACGGTAAAGCCGCGGCCATCGCGACGCAGCGTGTCGAGCGCCGACAGGTGCCCGCGCGCAAGGTCCACCACGTGGATGTAGTCGCGCACGCCGGTGCCGTCAGGCGTTGGCCAGTCACCGCCGTAAATCGAAAGCTTCTCGCGCTTGCCCACCGCCACCTGTGCCACATACGGCATCAAGTTGTTGGGAATGCCGCGCGGGTCTTCGCCGATCAGGCCGCTGTGGTGCGCTCCCACCGGATTGAAATAACGCAGGTAAGCGATTTGCCACGCCGCATTGGAAATCTCCAAGTCGCGCAGCACTTGCTCGCCCATCACCTTGGTCTGGCCGTACGGGTTGGTGGCCGAGAGCGGAAACGATTCGGTGATCGGCACGGTATGCGGATTGCCATACACCGTTGCCGACGAGCTGAACACCAGCTGGCGCACATTCGCATGCGCCATGGCGGCACACAGCGTCACCAGGCCGCCCATGTTGTTGTCGTAGTAGGCCAGCGGCTTCTGGACCGATTCGCCGACCGACTTGAGCGCCGCAAAGTGGATGACCGCAGAGATGCGCGAGCTGGCAAAGAGGTCGTCGAGCAGGCGGCGGTCACGCACGTCGCCTTGCACGAACTTTGGCGTCTTGGCCGTGATCTGCTCGATGCGCGAGAGCACGGTCGAGCTGCTGTTGCAGAGGTTGTCGAGACCGATCACCTGGTAGCCCGCGTCCAGAAGTTCAACCCAGGTGTGCGAGGCGATGTAGCCGGTAGCGCCGGTCAGCAGAATCGTTTCTGTCATGGGGTGCGAGGTATCGAGGAAGGAGAGAACTAGCGTGCCGGGTTGACCTCGGCATCGTCGTTTTGCGCCGCGCCGACCCGCTTCGCAGCGCGTAAAACAGCGCGATCATAGCAAAGCCTGCTCTGCGCTTGCGGGCGGTTTGCAACCTGCGTTGTACAAAAATCGGCCTACGCCTGTCGGACCGGATGAGCGGCGGCCTGCCACTCAGCATAGGCTGCACGCAGCCGCCATGCCGAAGTGGCATCGCGCAGGCCCAGGGCGTACCCCACCTCAGCAGGGTCCGCGCCTGCGTCGAACAGTGCGGCGGTGTAGCCGTTGCGCAGCGTCTGTGGCGACAGCCTTTCGCTGCGGTGCAGCAACGCGGGCAGCGCTGCGAGCCAAGCCTCAACGCGCCGGTAAATAGAGGCCGCGTGCAAGACCCGTCCGCCGGCGTCGGCAACGAACACGCGCTCGCCCGGCACCTCTGCGTGTGCGCGCACCGCGAGCCACGCGGCCAGCGCCGGTCGCGCGGCCTCAAGCACGGGCGCTTGGTACGAAGGCCCGCGCGAGCGCTCGACGGTGATCGTCTCCAGCGACTCATCCACTTGGCGCAGCAGCAACGATTGCACCTGCGCGACCTTCAGCCCCGCGCCATGGCACACGGCGACAAGTGCGCGGTCGCGCGCCAGCTTGAAGGCGCTGGCGTTGGCCGCAGCCTCGCCGGCCTGCGCACCCACCTCCAGTGACGCCTCGATTGCAGCGCGTTCGGCCAGCGAAAGGAACGTGGTCGGATCGTTCTCGCCCTCCGCAAGCTTCTGCTGCACCGCGGAACTTGCAGGGTTGTGCGTGCCCGTGCGTTGTTGTTCGATCTGATGGAAGACGCGCTCGATCAAGCGCGCGTAGCGGTAACGATGCAGCTTGGTCAGGCCCGATTCGTCGAGAAAGGCGGCGATATCGCCCGCACTCCAATCGGCCAACGCGCGCTGGTGCGACTCGGCCCAGCGCAGCCACTTGCGCCACATCGCGCGATACACCGTCGCCGAAGATTCACGATAGCCGCGTGCGGCGAGCCAGTGCTCGAAGGCTTGGGCAGGCTGCTCAGCCCAGTCATGCAGGCTGGGCTGGAACAGATCTGGAACGGGCGTGGCGGGCGGCGTGAATGCAGTCACTGCGGCAGCGGAAATGCAGAAAGACAAGGCGTGGGCGAACCGGGGGTGGGGCAATTCGCGTATCCTGCCGAGCGTAACACGCAGTTCATGTATCCCATTGCGGACCTCATCGTGAAGAAAACCGACCTCGAAAAACTCAAGGGCCTCAAGATCGCCAACAACCTCAAGCGCGACAGCCAGCGCACCGGCAAGCCCGGCCAGGGCACCGGCAAGGCGATTCCCCAGAACAAACTGCTGAAGGCGCTGCTCGGCAAGCCGGTCGAAGACGACACGAATAAGTCGGGAAAATCCTGACGCGCAGCCCACACATCTAGAACCCCGCCCTGTTGTTCCAACGGGCGCTTGGGTGCTACCGTCCGGCGCGTTTCCACCTCATCGCAGAGCCGCTGCCCTGCGCCGGACATGTCCTCCTCCACGCCCTCCTCGCCTTACCCCCACCTGCTCCAACCGCTCGACCTTGGCTTCACCACGCTCAAGAACCGCGTGTTGATGGGCTCGATGCACACTGGGCTGGAAGATGGCAACCACTTCGACCGGCTGGCCGCCTACTTTGCCGAGCGCGCTCGCGGCGATGTCGGCCTGATGGTCACGGGCGGATTCGCACCGAATATTGCGGGTTGGACCAAGCCCTTTGCCGGGCGCCTCGCCACACATGGCGCTGCACGCCGCCACCGCACGGTCACCAACGCCGTGCATGAAGAAGGCGGCAAGATCGCCCTGCAGATCCTGCACACCGGCCGCTATGGCTACCACCCGTTCGCCGTTGCGCCCACGGCGCTGCGCTCACCCATCAGCCCGTTCACGCCGCGCGAGTTATCCGCGCGCGGTATCGAGCGGCAGATTCGCGCCTTCGTGCGTTGCGCCCAGTTGGCCCGCGAAGCCGGCTACGACGGCGTTGAGATCATGGGTTCGGAGGGCTACTTCATCAACCAGTTTCTCGTCACGCACACCAACAAGCGCACGGACGACTGGGGCGGCAGCTATGCCAACCGCATGCGCCTGCCCGTGGAAATCGTCCAGCGCACGCGGGAGGCGGTCGGCAAGGATTTCATCATCATCTATCGCCTGTCGATGATCGACCTGATCCCGGACGGCAGCTCGTGGGAAGAAGTCGTGCAGCTCGCCAAGGCTGTGGAGCGCGCAGGCGCCACCATCATCAACACGGGCATCGGCTGGCACGAGGCACGCATCCCGACGATTGCGACCAGCGTGCCGCGCGCGGCGTTTGCGTGGGTGACGAAAAAGATGAAGGGCGAGGTCGGCATTCCGCTCGTGACGTCCAATCGCATCAATACGCCAGAGGTGGCCGAGAGCGTGCTGGCCGACGGCTGCGCCGACATGGTGTCGATGGCGCGCCCGCTGCTGGCCGATGCCGACTTCGTGCGCAAGGCCGCAACGAACCGCGCGCAGGACATCAATACTTGCATCGCCTGCAACCAGGCGTGTCTGGACCACGCTTTCAAGGCCAAGATTGCGAGCTGCCTCGTCAACCCGCGCGCATGTCATGAGACCGAACTCGTCATTCGCCCCACGCCGGCCAAGCGGCGGTTTGCGGTGGTCGGCGCAGGGCCTGCCGGCCTGTCGGCAGCCATCACACTGGCCGAACGTGGGCACGCCGTCGACCTGTTCGACGCAGCACCGGAACTCGGCGGCCAGTTGAACATGGCAAAGACGATCCCGGGCAAGGAAGAGTTTCACGAGATGCTGCGTTACTTCACCCGTCGCGTCGCCACGACGGGCGTGACGCTGCGCCTCGGTACACGCGTGGATGCGCCGCAGCTTCTTGCGGCCAAGTACGACGAGATCATCGTCGCGACTGGCGTGTCGCCGCGCAACCCGAAGATTCCGGGGCAGGACCATCCGAGCGTGCTGTCGTACATCGATGTGCTGCGCCATCGCAAGCCGGTGGGCAAGCGCGTGGCGATTGTCGGTGCAGGCGGCATCGGCTTTGACGTAGCAGAATTCCTCGCGCTGGATGGCCACTCGCCCACGCTCGATCTGCAGACGTGGCGTGCCGAATGGGGCGTGGGTGATCCGACCGAAGTGCGTGGCGGCGTGGATGGCATCCGCCCCGAACCGCAAACACCCGCGCGCGACATCGTCCTGCTGCAGCGGCGTGCCGGCAAACTCGGCGGCGGTCTCGGCAAGACCACGGGCTGGATTCATCGGACCAGCCTCAAGAACCTGGGCGTGCGCATGGTGGGTGGCGTGAACTACGAGCGCATCGGCGACGAAGGCCTGCTCGTGAGCTACGGCGAAAAACGCGAGGCCGCCGAATGGCTGCCGGTTGACTCCATCGTGCTGTGCGCCGGGCAAGAGCCAATGCGCGAACTCGTTGCGCCGCTGCAGGCGGGCGGCGCAAAGGTGCACGTCATCGGCGGTGCAGACGAGGCGCTCGAACTGGACGCCAAACGCGCGATCGACCAGGGAACGCGTCTGGCGGCATCGCTGTGACGTCTTAGGCACGTGAGATGTGAAGGTTTTGCATCACGTGCCCATTTTTACAATCTCGCCACCCTCTGCCGCCCGCCGCGAATGCCGAAATGACAACGGCTGGCGCGGTCGGCCCGGTTCTTGCGTGAAAAGGCGCATCACGCACATTCACCAGAACCGGTTTGTCCAAGAACGTCTCTCCTCTGTCTTCTGCCAACGCGGCGCCGCTGCCTCCGCTTGACCTGGGGCAAACAGCCTTCCTGCTCGACTTTGACGGCACGCTTGTCGATATCGCGCCGCAACCCGATGCGGTGCATGTCTCTGCGCCGCTGCGCGAAACGCTCGCAGGGCTGCATGCCGCCAGCGGGGGCGCATTGGCCATCATCAGCGGGCGCACGGTGCACGACTTGGAGTCGCGCCTGTCTCTGCCTGGCCTCGTCATCGCCGGTGTGCACGGCGCCGAACGCCGCTATGCAGACGGCAGCTTCGTCCGCCTGAGCACGGACGCCGATGCCCTTGCCAGACTGGAGCGCGAGTTGCGCGCCGAACTCATGCAGTTGTCGACACAGTTCTCGGGCGTGGTGCTGGAGAGCAAGGGCATTGCGTTTGCCCTGCACTACCGGCACGCACCTGAAGCCGAAAACGCCGTGCTGGCGTTGGCCGACCGTCTCGCGCGCCGCTATGCCGACCACGTGCGCCTGCAGGCGGGAAAGATGGTCGTCGAACTCAAACCGCGTGGCGCCAGCAAGGGCGATGTGGTCCACACGCTGATGACCGAGCCGCCGTTCATGGGCCGCACCGTGCTGTTTGCCGGCGACGACCTCACCGATGAAAGCGCCTTCGATGCCGTCAATGCGCTGGACGGCTGGTCGATCAAGGTCGGCGCAGGCCCGAGCCAGGCGCGCTGGCGCGTGCCAGATGCGACGGCATTGCGTGCATGGCTTGCAACGCTCACGGCCCCCCCGGCCAAGCGAGGTGCCGCATGAGCCGACTCATTGTGGTTTCCAACCGCGTCGCGCCCGTTGCCGAAGGCCAGGGGACGGCGGGCGGCCTGGCCGTTGGCGTGTTCGACGCGCTGCGCGAAACCGGCGGGATCTGGTTTGGCTGGAGCGGCGAAACCGCGACCACCGTGTCGCACGAGCCGAACATCGTCACCAAGGGCAACATCACCTATGCCACCGTCGGCCTGAACCGCAAAGACTACGACCAGTATTACCGCGGCTTTGCCAACGCAACGCTGTGGCCGATCTTCCACTACCGCGTGGATCTGTCGCGCTACGAGCGCCAGGAATACCACGGCTACCGGCGCGTCAATGCGCAGTTTGCACATCAGCTCAAGGCGCTGGTGCAGCCCGACGACATCCTCTGGGTACACGACTATCACCTGATCCCCTTTGCCGCGGAGTGCCGCGCGCTGGGGCTCACCAACCGCATCGGGTTCTTCCTGCACATTCCGTTTCCGTCGCCGGAAATCCTGACGACGATTCCGCCGCATGAAGACCTCATGCGCGCGCTGTGTGCGTACGATCTGGTCGGTTTCCAGACCGAGACCGATCGTGTCGCCTTCTACGACTACATCGAGCGCGAAGCGCGCGGCTACATCGAGCAGAAGGAACAAAACGGCCCCGTGCACGCCTATGGCCACACACTGCGCGCCGAGGTCTACCCGATCGGCGTGCATCCGGACGAGATCGCGCAGCAGGCGAAGGCATCGCTGGCACGGCGCAATCCGTTCATGCGGCATGCGAGTGTGCGCGGCGAGCGCATTGCCCCGCAAGGGCAAGGCCAGGGCCAGCCGCCCACCAAGCTCATCATGAGCGTGGACCGGCTCGATTATTCGAAGGGCCTGCCGGAACGCTTCCGCGCGTTCGAGCAGTTGCTGGACGATTTTCCGGACCACCGCAGGCATGTGACGTTCATCCAGATTGCGCCGACCTCGCGCCAGGACGTACAGAGCTATCAGCAGATCCGGCAGCGACTGGAAGCCGAGTCAGGCCGCATCAACGGCAAGCATTCGGAGCTGGACTGGACACCCATCCGATACATCAACAAGCAGTACGAACGGCGCGTTCTGATGGCGCTCTTTCGCAGCTCGCAGATCGGTTATGTCACGCCGTTGCGCGACGGCATGAACCTCGTTGCCAAGGAATACGTGGCCGCGCAGGATCCGGAAGACCCGGGGGTGCTCGTGCTGTCGCGCTTTGCCGGCGCGGCGCGCGAACTGGATGCCGCACTGATCGTCAACCCGTATGACACGCGCGGCATGGCCGAGGCGCTGAACCGTGCGTTGACGATGCCGCTGGAAGAACGCAAGGCGCGCTACGCCCACATGATGGATCGGCTGCGTGCGGCCAATCTCACCATCTGGCGCGAGCGCTTCGTCGCCGATTTGCGCAACGCGTCGCCCCAGTAGTCAGGCGCCTGCGCTGCCAGTGCGCGGCATGCGCTCGGCGGTTTCCGCTGAGTCAGCCGATGCGCCGGCCTCGGGCCACAGCATGTCGGCCAGCACGGCATTCATGCGCGCCCAGTGCGAACCGGGCCAATAGATACGCCGGCAGACATCGCAGGTGCTGAAGAGCCGCTGGCGCTCGCGCACGCGGGGCGGCACGCTGGCCGAAGCCTCTTCCTGGCTCAGCATTCGCAGCGGCACATTGCACTCGAGACAGCGCGAAAACGGCTTCGCCACAGCAGCGAGCCGCAGGCGTGTGACGATTTCGCGCATCTGTGCCTGCGGCTCGCGCGCACGGATGAACGCGCCACGCCGGATGCCGCGCCGCTTGAGAAGCTCACGGTCACGCGACAGCACGATCCAGTCTTCCTCATGGGCGAGCGCTTCGATGGCTGCGTCGGCGTAGTTGTTGTCGTAGGCGGTGTCGAAACCGGCCATGCGCAGCAGGCGCGCTGTGGCGCCCAGGTGCGCATCGCACAGAAAATGCAGCGGCGCCGCCGGCGAAAAAGGCTCCACAGATGAAACGGCAACGTGGCCCCGCGCCGGCAACAGCGCCTCCAACGCCATGGGCCTGCCATCCACCAGCACTTGGCCAATCTCGGTATGCGGCACACCAAGCGCCTCGATGGCGTGCTTGAGCGTGGCGCCCTCTGCCCATGCGCGCGCAACGGGATGCCCGCGCAGCGCCTGCGGAAGAAGCGGCGTGAGGCCGGAATCGAACGTGAGGACGACGGTCTGCATGCCTGCCACGATACTCCCAACCCAACATGGGTGCCTTGGCACGGTCGCGTTGAAGCTGTTTTGGCGGGCGCGCGGACAATAAAAATGCGGCGTGACCGCTGAAGTCACGCCGCAAACAGGGAGGAGGAGAAGTTCAGTCGCTGCGTCGTTTATGCGCGCGATGCAGCGCCACCGTTCGGATAGCTCGCATCGCCATTCCATGACAGGTAGCCATACGTATCAGCCTGGCGATCGGCACCTTGGCTATAGGGATCAAAGCGATCGTTCTTCCACGACAGATAGCCGTAGGTGTCGGCCTGGCGGTCGGCGCCCTGGCTGTACGGGTCAAAACGATCGTTCTTCCACGACAGGTAGCCGTAGGTATCGGCCTGGCGGTCGGCACCCTGCGTGTACGGGTCGAAGCGCCCCGCCTGCGTGGCCGCAGGAGCGTCGAAATTGGGCTGGATGGAAGCCGTTGCGGGTTGCGACAGCAGCGCGGCGGAAGCCGACACGGTGGCCACCATGGCCAGAAGCGCGCGGCGGGAAACAGCGGAGAAGAGACGGGAGTTCATGATCGATTCCTTGTTCGTTTGCGCTCGTTGTTGCGCTTGGAAGGCAGAATAGATCGTTGCTCCCGTCTGATAAATGCGACTTTGCGGAAATAACTGTTCAGGCGGCGCTAACAATCTGCAGCCGGGGGTTTTCCTTCAGCTGCAAGCACGGATGATCGGCAAACAGCGTCGCCACCCAGTCCACAAACACGCGCACCTTGGGCGACAGATGCCGGTTGTGCGGATACACCACCGATACCGGCACGGGTTCGGAAATATAGTCCGGCAGCACTTCCACCAGCGCGCCCGACATCAGGTGCTCGTACACCAGGAAGCGCGAAGTCTGCAGCAGCCCGAGGCCATGCAGCCCGCACGCCACTGCCGATTCGGCATCGTTGACGGACACCATGCTGCGGACCTTGTGGATCTGCTTCTGCCCGTCGATGACGAAATCCCAATCCATGCGGCGGCCGTTGCGCGCCGAGAAGTAATTCACCGCAGTGTGGTCCTGCAGGTCTTCCAACGTCTTGGGCGTGCCGCAGCGGGCAAGGTATTCCGGTGACGCGCAATTGACCATCGACAATTGGCCGATGCGCCGCGCAACGAGGCTGGAGTCCTGCAATTCGCCGCCACGCACCGCGCAATCCACGCCTTCCTGCACGAGGTCGACGGTGCGGTCGCTCATGCCGATCTCCAACTGAAGATCGGGGTACGCCTCGTGAAAATCGCGAATGCGCGGCACAAGCAACCGTTTGCCAATCGACGCAGGCACGTCGATGCGCAAGGTGCCGCGCGCGCCCGACGAGCTTTGCGAGAACGCAGCCTCGGTCTCTTCAAGATCGCCGAGCAGACGCACGCAGCGCTCGTAATACGCAGCGCCATCGGCGGTGACATTCACGCGGCGCGTGGTCCGGTGCAACAGGCGCACGCCGAGATGCGCCTCAAGGCTTTGCACCAGGTTCGTCACCGTGGCGCGGGGTAACTGAAGGCTGTCGGCAGCCTTGGTGAAGCTGCTGGCTTCCACGACGCGCGTGAAAACCTGCATGGCCTGCAAGCGATCCATCTGCGGCTCCTTAGGGACGGACTCCACGGGGCGGGCGCACTGCCCGCACAAAATGGGGCAATGCGCCGGACGTGTGGAATCAAGGGGTCTGCTCATGCTCGGTACACGCACGCACTCTGAGCATCAGGCGCGATCAGGAAAGCTGCGACTACGGGTTTTCGCAGTGCAACAAGATCGGCCTCGAGCAATGACACTTTGTAGCACAACCGTAGATTTTGATTGTTCGGCTGCAACTAATAGTGATGTCTGATTATAGGCATTTATCTACGTTCGTCTAATCACCATCATTCAGCCCATCGATATCCGGGTGATCCGCAAAGGTAAGCCCCGCCTGACATCATGGGTTCTTCTCCACCGCGTCTCGTTGTTTCGGATCGGTCGCTGACCAGCGATGCGGCGTCGCCCGCTGTTCGTCCAGCGCAACCGTATACAACGCCCGCGACCACAAATGTTGCACTGAATAACCATTTGCGCAGCGCAGCATCTACGCTGCCTGAGCAAGCTTCTGCGTGCAAGGAAACGGCGGGCGCGGTGCCGTTGCCGCGCGAGGTCACGTCCGAAGACTATTGGACACAGGGTTACGCCAGCCGGATCCGCCTGCGTGTGTTCCGCCCCGAAATGCACGCCGGCGATGCCGCCGCGCCGCTGCGCCAACCCGGCGTGCTGTACCTGCATGGCGGCGGTTTCGTGCGCGGCTCGATTGACGATGCAGATGCGCCGGCGCGCCA